>CAZTDX010000006.1:0-3385 GCA_964612425.1 uncultured Pseudobdellovibrionaceae bacterium | reverse complement strand
TCTTATTAAAGCAGCCTAGTATTGATGTAAATGCTAAAAACACTTATGGAAATACAGCACTCATGCGGATAGCAATGTATAATTCTAAAGAAACCATGGAGCTCTTATTAAAGCAGCCTGGCATTGATGTTAATGCTAAAAACAAAGATGGACTCACAGCATACAAGTGGGCAGTAAGGTATGGCTATGTAGATAGCGTGGAGCTCTTATCAAAGCATTCTAAGAAAGAGTGAAATTACTAGTGAAAATAAATTATGCGATGTCCAGCTGATGAAATGGTGGAAATGAAAATGACAATTAATAATCTTAAGTTTTTAATAGCTCATTTATTTATCGTTGTATTTTCATCGATTTCTTTTTCGCAAGACTCCTCAAAGAATTCGGACGAAATTTTTGTGTATAAGCAGCCAGAGATCCCCAATCATTTTTCTACTATCATGGAAGAGTATTTATTTTTTGATAACAATTTTAATGTAGCTCGACGACTACGCGATGAGAAAAAAGCAAAAGCTAACCTCATATCTGAAGAAGACAAAAAACCAGTTAAAGTTTTTTTATTTGAGGCACCTATTAACAATTTAAAATCAGATCTGGTTATTTCAAACTATATTGAAGAATCTGATTGGAACAGCGTCAGGCATAACGGATCGAAAGTACTTATACCCTGTCTAGAGTCAGATTTTATGAGTTACAACACACTGAAGCTTAAATTCGGAGAACCCATATATACTACAACAGGAAGAAAAGTACTAAGTCGTTCAACATATTATATCGAACCAATCGGAGATATTGGCGGCTTTTTTGCTAAATTTGTTCCTCATGTTCCAGGGGTTGAACAAAAAATTGAGCGTGAAATTTTAGTCAATGATTACATAAAGGCGCAGCTTGAGCATTTACCACAAGAGATGCGGAATTTAACCATGGATTCCTTTATGGGCGTAAACTTATCCTTGCTAGGCATCCCTATTTCTATTGCCTATCGCTCTGCCAACCGAATTTTAAATCAAACTAATGTAAATGAAAAGGTATTCCCTGGTCATGGTCTGTTAGGTTGTGACGAATGCGTTAGGCAGCTTGCTGAAAAGAGATTCCCAAACCTCTCAGTTGAAAAAGCGATTGATCGCTGGAAAACACTAGAATATTTACCTAAATTTGCAAAATACATCGCAGTCTCTAATCATATTCTTGGTTTATCTTTTGAAGCTCATACTCAAAACTGGACTGTCAAAGTTAATATGGAGAGTGGAGAAATAGTTGAATTTTACTTTAGAGATTTTGCTGATGTGCTTTTAAATCCATCGACACTTTTGAGCCAAAATCGATTGCCAAAGAATATTTTCTGGGACCGCGTGAAACTTTTTTCAATACACCGCCAATATTTTTCTGATTTAGGTGCCGCTATTGCCAAAGATATTTGGTTTCACTCCAGCTTATATGCTGGACAGTCTGTAACAAGTCACCTCAATGGATTTCAAAGGCAAGAGCGTCATTTGCATACTTTTTTAAAGGAGTATATTAAAGCAACCGAAAATATAACTGGACAAAAAATTAATCTCTCTAGTGATATTCAAAAAATTATGGAGCAACTTGAAAATAAAGTGAAAAAGGAAGATTTATATAGTGGCGAATTACAAGGGCGATCGCCATTACGAAATGCACTTGCCTCCGTACTTAAGTCAGTGTTTGAGCAATTAAATGAAGTGTCTTTAAATAGAATAACAAGTAACTTAAATAATCTCCCGTTAAATATAGAACAAGTTCAACTTGCTAAGAGATTTTTTAAAAGTTTAGACACACAAAGAGTTATTTTTCTTAGTGAAAATGCTCAAACGCTATTTAACAAAAGTGAATCTAGAGTTGATTGGTATAAAAAAACAATTTCTGCTTACACAGGACTTTCTTTCTTCAACAAATCCTACACAAATTCTCCAATTGAATTTAAAATTTGGAGCGATAGGGTCTGGGCGATCGATAAGACTACGCAGATCCCATTGGCAGTAGTGATAGACCCTCTGCCCGGGGTAACCGCTAACAAAGATGTAGCTAAATCAATTCCAAATATATTTGAACGACAGCTTCATACTTCAAATCAATGTCGCCAATTATTTAAATAGCATCATTGATAACCCTGGTTTAGAGATAGTCAATCTGCGCTTAGAAATAGCCTTTTGTTAAACAGATGTAAACTCCATAGACATTCAGGGTTTTAAATTCAATCGAATTGCGCCACTCAGTTATATAAAATCTGTTTAGGCATGGAATTCGCATGCAAAATCAATAGAATGAGACCTTTTAAGTTATCAATACATTTTATTTTAAAACTTGGTTTAAGTTACTGCTTAGCTGTATTGCCCTCCGCAAGCACAGAAGCAACTACCACAATCCTCCAACAACCAGATGAAATCTTAAATCTGGTCAAAATTTATAATTCAATCAAAGGTCAATGTAATGATCAAGCATCTGACAAGCTTTTGTTTTTTATTGGCAATCTAAGGAGCATTAATCAATCATTTGCTTATAACCAACGTATAGAAACTGTCTTGCATCTTGCAGTCAAAAAGCGATGTTATTCATCGGTGCGATATTTACTTGAAAATAACGTCGATACAAATATCTTCAATGAAAATGGGCTTACAGCCTTCGATTTAGCGGTAAAAGATGGAGATCAAACTTTACTTAGTCTGTTTATAAATCATTTTGCTGCAAGAGAACTTGATGAACCACTGGAGGCACATCCCAAGGCCGAAGTTATTGTAAAAGATGAAACTGCTACTAACACAAATACTTCGATTATTAATGAATCTACTCAGCAGGGAAATGAAGCCACAGATCAAGCTAAAAAAGCCAAAACAAAATTAACAGAAATAGAAATTAAAGTTGGATTTCTCATGAGCAAACTCTCTGAAGAAGCACAGACTAATTTAACTACAGCACTAAAAGGAAAATACCAATTAACTAAAACTATTACAGCAACTGGCTCCGCACAGCTCTTCTATACAAGAGTTAAAAACTCTGAAGGTACGTCAAACACCACTCGCTATGTCCTTGAAGGTACTTTAGCTAAAAAGATATTCGGTGAACAATGGGATGGAAATCTTAACATAAGAAATGAGAATGTTAATCACGTAAACACAATAAATATTTCCGTGTTGATTAGTAAAGCTTGGGAAATGTTTAATAACAAAGTCGCCATATCCGTTGCAGCAGGGCCGAGTTTTATACATGCGACTTCAAATGAAAAAACAATAAATACTCCCGGTATTCTCGCGAAAGGAGCAATCAGAATCGATCCATCCATTTTACTACCCTTACCAAAAGATAAGTTTAAATTAGAAGCCAGTGCCACTTACAGCCAAGGTGCTGTCGCTGAGGCCCACCAATTAAG
>CAZTDX010000005.1:0-107553 GCA_964612425.1 uncultured Pseudobdellovibrionaceae bacterium | reverse complement strand
GAAAAAGAGCCTAATTCGAGGCGAAAAAGTTTAAATCGAACGAGGCGTAGTTCCCTTACGTTGAGTGAGAGTAAAACTTTTTCAACGAAGAAGTAGGCCTTTTTCGAGCGGAATCTATTTAGTAAAACGAAGTCCACCACTAAGCAGTTTATCAACTACTTTCGAAGGCAAAATTTGAGTTAATAAAATTTGCAGTTTTAAATTACGTCCTGCTAAATAATAATTATGTGGCTCGCCCGCTAAGCAAGCGTGTAGTATTTTTTCAATAAGTGAGTCTAGATTTTCAGCAGTTTCAACTACTTTTTTTACGGCCACTTCAAACTGAGTAATGGCTTCAGTGTAAACACCATAAGAGCCTTGGTTAGAGTCGGTGGTATTTTTTCGGCTATCGAGATCGTTTCGGGTTCGTTCGATAGATGAATCCCAAATGTCGGTTTTAAATGGGCCGGGCTCAACAAGAATAACTTTAACTCCAAAATTCAAAAGCTCTCTTCGAAGGGAGTCCGTAATTCCACGAACCGCAAATTTTGTACCAGAGTAAGGAGAAAGAAATGGACTGGCAATGCGACCACTGATTGAACCAATATTGATGATGCGACCTTTAGTTTTTCGAAGGAGGGGCAATAAAATTCGAGTTGTACTGACTAAACCTAAAACATTTATTTGAAAAATATCTTTCCAAAATTGCTCTGAGATTAACTCCAAAGGTCCGCCTCCAGAGATTCCCGCATTATTTATCAAAATCAATTCGTTGTCGAATGTGATTAGGGATTCCAGTTTTTGACGAAGAGATTCAATTTGTTGAGATTGGCCGACATCCACTTCAACTAAAGTTAAATTATTTGGAAATTTTTCTTTTAATTGAAGTAAATTTTGTGTGAAACTTCTTGCTGTAGCTACAACATTGATTTTTTTCTCTAAAAGTGCTCTGGTAGTGGCTAATCCGATCCCTTTGCTAGCACCAGTAATAACAACTACTTTTGAAGTCGATTTCATAGTAATGACTGTCCCTTCATTAGGTAGTTTTGTTTTATTATTTCAGAGCTTAATAAAGGCGCGCTTTTTTATCAAGCCGCATCTTTTAAGAAGGAAAATTCTGTAGCGAGTTCTTCAATGTCTGTCTTGTGAGGAGTTGTTTGTTTCATGCGCTCCTCAATTACAACTTTGAGCCATCGTTTTTCATCTTCTAAATTAAATTCTAAAGCCATCTTATAGAGCCAGATTAAATCTTCGAGGTTCGTCATACTTTAGGAGTCCTTTCTTAAAGTGATTTGTCGTAGAACAGAATAACCAATGAACTTATCCATTGATATATCGGTAAAAGTTGGCACCCCTAAACTTCGTCTTGTAAATTTAGATGAAAGTAGGGTTGGAGAGAATTTCAGCGTGACTTTCATCGAATTCTAGGTCAGGAATGACAGCACTTTATGGCTCATAAAAATAAATCCAATTATAGCGCCTACAAGGCCAGACAAAATGCGAGATCAGAGCAGGAGGGTGGGGCGAAAAAAAGTTCTCCCACACTCAAGAACTCATTATCCAAGAGTACTTTTTCCAATAGCTCAGCTCAATCTCAGCGAGGCTTTCACCGCCCTCCAGATAAGATTGTGCCCCTTGAAGAGGCCAATGATCGCCTCTATGATTTATTTAAAAATCACGGATTTGCTGATTTTCCACATTCCAAGCGAAAACAATTAGCCCAGTATTATGTTTTGTTGATGGAAGTTCAAAAAAAAGAAAATTTTACACGATTAACCAATTTAAAAGATATTGGTTTGAAGCATTTTATCGATTGTTTGATGGTTCCGCGCCTAACGCAATTGTTGTTTCCTTTGATGGATGTAGGGACAGGACCTGGGTTGCCTGGGATTCCTCTTAAAATAGAATTTCCAGAGGAGACCATAGTTTTGGCTGAAGGAGTTCAGCGTAGGGTCGAATTTCTAAAACATGTGCGCGAAGAAATGAGTCTCTCAAATCTTCCCATTTTAGGCCGCAATATCAATCCTGAATGTTTTTACCCTGTTCGAGGAGTCATCACGCGAGCGGTGGAGGACATGCGAAACACTCTCGGAAACGTGATGCACTCGCTACAAACGGGAGGCCGTGTTTATTTTATGAAAGGCCCCGGTGTGGCGCCAGAGATTCCCATGGCTGAGGATGCTTGGGGTGAGTATTATCGCTTGGTGGAGGATCACCACTATGTTTTACCCAAGACGGAGCAAGAGCGACGTTTGGTAGTATTTGAAAAAATAAAATCCCCCATTGTCACAGATGAGTTTATAGAGAGTTTGGGTGTTGCTACAGAGGATGACGGCGATTGATAGTGGTTTTGTCAAAGTTGCTATGTTAAAGTTGCTATGAAAGATGGTTTTTAATATGAAAGAAATATCCAGCGCTCAGAATGCTCAATTCAAATATTTAAAGTCTTTGTGTAAAAGTAAAGGGCTTAAGGCTGCGGATCACTTTCTTTTAAGCGGCGAAAAAATTGTACTAGAGTTTATTAACGACGAGTATTGGGTCAATAAAATAGATTTAGTCGTGATATCAAGAGCAAAGCCTATTGACAGTCTTCCAACGTTGATTCAAAAATTAATTCAAAATTTGAATTCATCTCAGATTTTAGCTTTAGAGTCTGAACTCTTCGAAGAGCTTGATGAATTAGGCACGGGTTTTCCTATCCTTGCTATCGAGCAGCCCAAATTAGAAAAATGGCCAGTCAATTTAAATGAAAATCAAATCACATCAGCTAAAGATCAAGGGTCGTTTGAGCGATCCTTAATTCTTTTTTCCCCCTTAGGAGATCCTCAGAATCTAGGCGCTGTGGCGCGCACGGCCTATGCCTTTGGAGTCAAGGCCCTGGTCCTTTTGCAAGAGTCAGCCCATCCATTTTTGCCAAAAACAATAAAAGCCTCATCGGGGGCTATTTTAAAAATACCCCTTTTTTTAGGCCCATCTATTCATAATCTGCAAGAGGAGTATTTGATGGCTTTGGATATGAACGGAGAGTCTATCGTTTCCTTTGTTCAGAGTGAGCTTAAATTAAAAACACTACCAAACAAACAAAGTTTATCGACTGTTAAATTACTGCTTGGCGAAGAAGGGCCGGGTATTCCAGAAAATTTTCAAGGTCGTCGTCTTTCAATCCCTATGAAAAACCCGATGGAGTCTCTTAATGTGGCGGTCGCTGCAGGAATTGCCCTTCACTCCCTGCTCAATTAATTAAGCATTGCCAAAAGCTAAGGTAGCGTGGACTCGGTGGGTGTCATCATGGGCTTCAAGCTCACTTAAAAACTCGCCGACCTCTTTCATTTGCTCATCCGTCAGCTCGGTCACTTGATTGGGTTTATAAGAAGGTTCTCCCTTTGTGATGCTCCATCCGCGTTTAATTAATGCCTCTCGAGTGGAGTCCAGGGATTCTAAGTGTGTGACAAACATATAGCCACCATCTTCATTTTTAAAAACTTCTTCTGCTCCAGCCTCGATAGCTTCTTCTTCAGGATCAAAGGTGCCAACTTTTTTTCCTTCGATTAAACCTATGCGCTGAAACATCCATTGAACGCTTCCTGATTCACCCATATTGCCATCATATTGTTTAAAAAGAAGACGAATTTCCGGAGCCGTTCGATTGCGATTGTCCGTTTGGCACTCGACGATAACGCCTACTCCGTGGGGGCCGTAGCCTTCATAGGTGAGCTCTTCAATTTGTGTATCGTCAAGGAGACCTGCGCCTTTTTTTATAGCGCGCTCAATGGTATCGTTGGGGCAACTTACATCACGAGCGGCATCGATGGCCATCCGTAGACGAGAGTTAGAGGCGGGATCAGGACTGCCAAGTTTGGCAGCGACTTGAATTTCGCGGACTACTTTGGTAAAAACAGCCCCTTTTTTGGCGGCATTTGCTACTTTTATGGATGTTTTCCAGCCTTTTCCCATAGAGTTTCTTTACTCCTACATTTCAAAGATACCATTTGAGTTTAGGCTAAAGAAACAAAGTGGAATTGTCAAATTTCTTCATTAGGGGAGAGGAAGCGCCATTGTCCTTCGGGCAAAGTACTGAGACGAAGCTTACCAATGCGCACTCTTTTTAAGCCAGTGACTTGCAAATCAACCAGCTCCATCATGCGTCGTATTTGACGTTTTTTTCCCTCAATGAGGACTACACGGAGTTGATCTTCATTGAGGCGATCAACTTGAGCGCGCTTGAGCGGTCGCCCATCGAGCTCTAATCCAAAACGTAAAAGTTGTAATTTATTATTGTTGAGTTCTCCCCTGAAGCGCACGAGATATTCTTTTTCGATGCGACTGTTTTCACCAATGATTTTTTTTGCAAGACGACCATCTTGAGTAAAAAGCAAAAGCCCTTGCGAATCAATATCAAGGCGACCGGCCACAGCGAGTTCACGAAAGTGCTTGGCTTCTAAAGTGCGCGGTTTCTCTTTGGGGAGTAAGAATTGATTTTCTGGTTGTATGAGTTTGATCGCAGGAATGTAATCTTTTTCAGGTTGAGCAGAAACATATCCCACGGGCTTATTAATAATAATCGTCACCAGGGATTGCTGTTGCTCTTTGGCTTTGGCCGCAAGTTCAATATGACAATCAGGATCGACTTTAGTTCCAAGTTGATTAATCCGAACGCCATCAACATAGACTAAGCCTTGCTCAATGTACTGATCAGCCTCACGACGAGAACAGAACCCTCGCTCGGTCATCAGTTTGCTCAGGCGAACCAATCCTACTGAAGGGGTGGAGTTTGTTTGATTGTTTTTATCCTTAGGATTCACAGGTGCCAGGCGCGATAGGGTTAGTGGTGGTAGTATTTGATTTTACATTGAAGGAAGTCCCGCACCCGCAAGTTTTTGTGGCATTGGGATTACTAAAAATAAAACCTTTGCCATTGAGTCCGCCAGAGTAATCGAGAGTGAGGCCTGCGATAAATAAAAAAGAGTTATTATCAATCACAACCTTTTGGCCGTGCTGATCAAAAACTTGATCAGCAGGGTTAATCTCTTGGTCAAAATTCATTTTATAAGAAAGCCCCGAGCATCCCCCTTTTTTCACTTCAACGCGAAGAAAAGCGTCATGGGGTTTACCTTCTTCTTCCTTTAAATATTGTATGCGTTTTGCTGCCTTTTCTGAAATTTGGATCATATTGAGGAACTCCTAGTTCTTGCACAGTAATTACATTCAGGGGCAAGCCTAGCACAGATTTGAACTTAAGTTAACCTTATAATTATCCCTTCGAGGTCAGTTTTAGATAATAAAGGAGGGGGGGGATGACTGTATCTGTTTTGGAACAGTTGATGCCAAATTTATTATATCTATTGAACATTAATTAAGAAAATAGGCCTCCACGTATTTTCTATGCGACAATTGGGTTTTGTGTGCGGAAAACTAATAAATGATTCATGAGTTCCGCACATTGAATTAATAAAATTGAATGTGCGGAACTGACAAATTCAAAAATTAAAACGAATGTTACTAAATATAAAGCATTTGATGATGATCTGGTCACAGATTATAGGCCCTATTTTGAATAAAGTGATAAGAAAGAAGGATTTCAAATTGATTTGCTTTTAAAAAGAAGTGACATAGTTATGAATGCTTTGTGAATGTAAACTGGATGAAATTTATCAAAGTTAAGATCTGGATAAAATGGAAGTTTTAGGTTATTGAAAAAAGGAAGTTTCGCTGATTACTGTATTTTTTCTATTGAGATTTTGTAAGTAAAATCAGTCATCCCTGTACCTGCATCATCGCCGTAAATCCAACAACCATTGCCCGTCATTGAGGCTTTCCCTTGTAGCAAGTAAGTAATATTTGTTTGAGGAGAATTATAGCTAAATTCTGCGGAAATATAATTTCCAGTGCCGCTCCCAACAACTCTCGCAAAACCAGCCTTATTATTGATGCTATCAGTTACTCTGATAGCGCATGATGTACTTCCACTAGTGCTTCCAAATGGAATATTAAATGTAACTCTGTATCTCCCAGGACTTAGATTTGATATTTTTATTTCTGGATGCCGAGCTAAACCTACTGGAGTTACCGTTGGGGAAGAATCACTCACAAAGGAGCAAGATGCGTTGTCTGTTGTAATATTTTCCCATACATTTACTGTTGAACCAAAACTCCAATTACAACTAGTATTCGCAGCTAGAGTTAATCCCCCAATATATCCATTAATCATATTGACCCACTTACCGTTCTCATAAGCTTCAAATCTCGAATTAGTGGTATTGTAACGAATCATCCCATTTGTAGGTACTGGTGGCCTGTTTGCCTCCGTGTCTCTTGGTACTACAATTGAGCTGAGTACACCGTTGGTATTAATATCCAAACCGCCTTGTGGGTTAAAGGAACCGATACCTACTGCGCCAGCAAAATAGTTCTTTTGATTATAGCCTTCTTGATAAATGGCGTAGTCATTGGAAGCAGGGATTCCACCAGTAGGCGAAGATATTTTAAATGCAAAGCGATTACCAGTAATAGTTCCCATATTGTCTTGATCTATTTGAATACCAACCTTTTGACTAACTGTATTTCCTGATGGGTTTAAGCTTGCAAGGAATAGCGCCCCGTTGTTGTCGAGCTTTACTACTTGATTGGCCCCACTACCAACATCATATGTTGCTGCAGTTCCAAGCCCAGTCACAGAAGTCGTTGGTATCGCGATATTTGTACAACTCATCGTATCAGTGAGAGAACTCCAAATTAGTGTTTGAGCTGCCGTGCAAGGTACGTTTGGAAACATTGTGTTTGCGGGCGTCACCGTTGAACGGATATCTGCCAAACTTAAAAAAGCTGGAATATAAGTATTGGTTCCATCATAACGAAGTACTTGCCCAGAAGCCGTTGGAGCTGTCGCAGAGACGACGTACCCTTTGATTTTATCAACGCTTGTGGAGTTATAGTAACCACTGACATCACCAGAAAAGCTTGATCCTGTTCCAAGCTTACTACTAAAGCTATCGTAATCGGTTTTACTGATGAGTCCTGCCGTCACCCCAGCGGATGAAGCATTGGGCAGATTGAGCGAGTGATTCACTCCACTAGAACTCCAGTTGGGTGTGTTTCCTGCATTGCCAATACTAAAGGTTTGGGCCGATCCCGTAAGTCCATTCAAACTAGATATTCCACTACCACCAGAGGGTGTGCTCCAAAAAAGGTTTCCTGTTCCATCTGTGGTTAAAACTTGCCCATTAGTGCCTTCAGCATTAGGAAGAGTCCAAATCGTATCTCCTGCATTTGCTGGTGCTCTTAAAGAAGCAAATCCACTAGTAGATCCGGCGAACCTCACTTCACCCTTAATTTCAAGTGCGGCTGATGAGCTTGGATAAGTGCCAATTCCAATAAAACCATCTTTTGTAATAATTAATCGATTGGTATTGTTAGTCTTTAAACTCAAATCATAATAATCGTTAGAACCAACTGTAATTGGGGAGCCAAAAGTATTTCCAGAGCTAGTGAGTCCACTATAAATATTAAATATATATGCACAAAACACAGTTCCTGATCCATCAAAACTTAAAACTTGATTAAGTCCGCAGGATGTTCCGGCTAAAGTACCACCGGAGTTGGCAGTGATAACTTTTGCATTACTTGTCACTGAGGTCATTCCGGAGAGAGTTAGACCGGAGAACGTTGGGCTCGCACCACTATTAATATTTTGAGGAGTGGAGAGAGAAATGGCTCCAGCTGAATTGGTTACAGTAATTTGATTTACTGTTCCTGTCAGGTAAGCGGGTGTGGGAGCTGCGCCAGTATTTCCAATGAGAATTTGGCCATCGTTAAGAGAGCTTCCCTCTACGATAGCTCCACCGCTGGATACCATGATGCGATTATTGAGTAATGTTGTGGACGAGTTTGTTCCACCACGAGTGATAGGTAGTGTGCCTGTATTGATTTTAGAAACATCTAAATTAGGAATTTGAGAGACAGTAAAGCCGGTGAGCTGTGAGCCATCTACGGCTGGTAGTCGAGAGGATGCATCAAGTTGAACAATTTGATTTGCGCTAGTTCCTACGTCAACAGCAATAGTTCCAGTTGATGTTATGGGGCCTCCAGTCAATCCAGTTCCAGTAGCAACATTGGTCACTGTCCCACTACCACTACCAGAACCGAAAGGTGTCCATGTTGTGCCATTGCAAAATTCCATTGCGTCTAAGTTGTATCTTTGAGTTCCGGCTAAAGCAGAGCTACACGCAGTCGCGGTAGTTCCAAATTTAATAGGTCCATTAACATCAAGTTTGGTGACTGGAGAATTCGTTCCAATGCCAATTTTCTCATTGGCATCTAAACCAAGGAGTATGTTACCTCTTGTTGCGCTAGAGGTTGAGGAGATAGTTATGTTACCTCCGCTCGCTGTTCCACCATAGATTGAGGGTGAATAAATATTGTTTGTTGATAAATTATTAGTAGATACGTTTGTCGAAGTTACGTTGCCAGATGTAGTTATACTTCCAGAACTATTAAAATCAGTGGTTCCGCCAATAGTTCCTGAAGTAATAGCGGATCCAGACACTTTTCCCGCCGAACTAAGAGAGGGGATATCGCTCTCCACTAAGGCACTGCCACTCAATACGAGTCCTTTTGTATTAACGGTGACTTTTGGATATGTACCTGCTGTGACCCCAGAATCTTTTATGTCAATAGTACCATTACTAGTGATTGTTCCTGCAACCGTACCGTCCGCAGTAAGATCAGATCCCACCGTGATGGACGTGATTCCAACGGCATCTGATTTTGTAATGGTGAGGGCTCCTGTACTAGAGAGTGTTGCATCTCCAGAAATTGAAATGGGCTTGTATTGAGTTCCATCATAAGCTAAAAATTGTCCACTTGATGGAGCAGTATTGAGGATGGGGATACCTTGAATTTGCACCACTTTAGTGGCGTTATAGGCGCCGGTGACGTCACCAGAAAAGGATCCAATGGCTTCTGATGATTTTAAATAATTATTTGAAGTACCATTAATTAAGCTTAGTAGCTCATTCCATTGTGTTGAATTAAATTCTGTTTGGTTTAAATTTGCCGAGAGGTCAACATCACTTTTGACTTTAATGATTTGCTCACTCGAGTATCCAGCGATTTGTTCTGCTTCGATGGCAGATGGAACAAAGTTAACCGCAAGCGGCGGGAGTGAGTCTGTTGTTGTTCCATCTGAAAATGTGATGCTCAATGAACGACCATCGAATTTATTAGGAGTAAAATTAATTGATGAACTATCGCCACAGGGAATCGTACCTTTATTTGAAAAAACTTTTTCAAAAGTAAGTGTAGGGTTAAGAAGTGTAACTCGAGAACCTTTTCCTATCGTAAGTGAAAAATGGCCTGGGTTTGATGACATATCAACGAGATGGGTTTCTTCATAGAGTACACAGTCAACGGTTCCAACAGATTTTATTTTAATATCAAATGATACATTGGTAGAGTTAACGGGGTCACCAGTTGAAGTGAGTAAGCGTCCTTGGTAGTTTAATCCAGGAGTAGAAGTGGTGGCAAAGGTTATGGTTTCTGTAAAGAATTGAATTAAAATAATTACAAAAAATATGAATAAATTTAATTTATAATTTTTGTTAAAGGTACTCACTTAGAACCTCCTGTTTCTGAAATTTCGGTCCCTTGCTGAGATAGATAAACCTTAAATTTTTTATTTGTCGACTCGTAGAAAAGTTGATTACCAAATGACTGAATGTTTGAAGTCACCCGAAAAGTTTTATTGACAGTTTCCAGAGAACCTCCTGCCACCAGAATTTCAGCATTTAAAATGGAGTGAGTAGTATTTGAAACTGGATCTTTTTTGTTTGCATCAGGTGCTAAGTTAGAAAACTCCACTTTCATGTCGGAACATGCTGTGAGCCCCAGCAACGTGGTTACAATAAACAATAAGCTTATATAAAGCATTTTGAGCATTTATCCGCCTTATCTAAATTTTAAACCAGACTCTCCTTAGGTCTCTTCTACCTCATCGGAAGACCGGGTATAAAAATTTAGACAGCTGGATAAAAATCTAGCAAAAAAAAGAGAATTTCAAAAGTTGTCTCACTCTGAAACGTAAAATCGCTTCAATAGGGTTCATCCGAGGTGGTTAATACTTTCGTCAGTATTTAATAATAATCCTTTTCCTCTTTCTCAAGTCTTGGAACACTATAAAAGTAAATAAAGTTACTTTAAGTTGGGGTATTTGGAGGGGTTGTGACATTTATCGGGGTATTATTATTTTCCATTGTACAGCTCATATTTTTTTCAGGCTTGGTTTTTTTATGGATTCGACTCAAAAAAGAATCCAGTACTGATATTCAGTGGAGTCGCAATTTTCAAATCATACAGAGTAAAATTGCTGTTTTTGAAGATTTGAGCGATCGCACTGAGACTCAAGTGAAGCAGCTGACAACCATGATGGAAAATAAAATATTTGAACTCCAAAATAAAATCGACGAAGCTGATACGGTGCTAAATAAAATTTCAAATTCTATGAAAAAGTCCATGGAAGTGGCCCAAATATTTCAAGATAAAATTCCTCATGAAGAAATTATAGAAAGGCAAAATACCTTGAAGTTTGTGAAAGCGGCCATCTTAGCCAATGAAGGAAAGTCCATCGAGGAAATAAAAACAGAAATCGATCTTCCTCATTCACAAATAGAATTTATCGTAAAAGTCAATGCAGAGAAATTGAGTTTTGACTTAGGGCAAATTCCTGACTGGCTTCAAAGTGAGTTACATAAAGACATATCACCCAAAGCCTTTAATAAAGCTGGGAAGTCAGCTTTGAGACCCTTAGAACAAATTCTTAATCAAAAGCAAAAAGGATTGTCTTCGGTGGTGGTTGGTCAGGCTCTCTTTTTTGAAGAAGTTCAAGTTTCAAAAGAAACAAGAGTTGAAAAAGAGATAAGTGGATCTGAGATTAAATCATCAATCAATGATATTAATAGTTCAATTGAGAATCTTAATGTAGTTAGTGGAAATATAAAAACTGAAAATTCAAAAACTGATTTTACTAAATCAACATCTGTAAGACACCTTGATGTTCGCCCAGTGGTATTTCCTAAAATTGAAAAACCATTTTCTCAAGCAAATCGTCGATAAACAAAAATTGTTAACACTTGTCAGTTTTGCAATTGAAATACCACCTCCAATTTGATTCAAGATGAAACAGTATTTTTCAAAATTATGTAATAACGATCTTATCGTTAGATCAACATTAAAGAGATTAAATATTAATAACGGCATCATTCATGCATAGTTATATTGAAGATATAAGAATTAAAGGAAAATTTAATCTGGTAATATTTATGATTTTGTGTAATGCAAGTAAAAGTTTATTTTTTGTTTTATTAGTGCAACTTCTAGTTATTGGAAATCTGTGGGCTATTAATTATACTCAGAACGAAGATAATTATAATGGTGGAGAGTTAAACCCCAAAAATTATAATAGAAATAATGAAAAAATTGTAAACTCAAAGGCTAAAAAAAGAATTAGAAAAATAAATGAGAAGTCAAGACTAACCCCTTTGTTTAGAAATTCTCAAAATACAACTAAAAGTACCACTCAAAGTAATCCTCAAACAGTGAAAAAAGCTAGCTCAACTAAAATAGAAGCTAAAAACACTTCAAATTCCAAGTTGTCAACGGCCCATGATCAGTTTCAGCGCGATCGAGGGGCACTTGGTTTTACCAATTACTTTGAAGCAGGTTATTCAGGTTCGGCTTATAGGTATTCAGGAGAGGAATATCCTTCGCGAAAAATAGATTTTATTTGGGCTACAGCCTATGAGTCAACGTGTTTTACTATTTATTGTATTTATGGAACTCGAATAACAGGATATTTTGATCAAAATAATAAAAATAAGAACGAATTGCGACTTGTACAGCTGGGAATTCGGTTCCCTGGAGATTTATGGGGAGATTATTTTGCACCAGAGTACAATGCAAGGATTTTATTACCCGCAACGCCCGATGAGATTAACAAGGACCAACAGTCGTTTGGATATGGTGGCGCTTTTGTTTTAGCAACGACTCCACAATTACTTGGTACTGATTTTTATAAAATTTCCGTCGGTATTAATTTTCGAAAGGATCTTTATAAAATACCGGTCGAAAAGCAGAGAGATTGGGCTTCTCGTCAAGCCATTGTTTTTGATCTCAAGTGGACGGATTCCATTTTTTCCAGTTTGGTTTTTGCCTATAACTACAGTTCTCATTTTGATCAAACAGAAAAAGAATTTAAAGAGTACAGCCAAAACCTACGTTGGAGACCAAACAGCTGGCTTGATCTAATAATCAGCCACAGTAATATTGGTGAATTTAATTCTTTTGATAGTAACTCCGGAGGCGCCGACTTAGTAAGTATCGGAACTTCGACAATAGGTTTTTCTATTGGTGTGACAAGTATTTTTTAATAAACATTATTTATTTTTAATCTTATTTTATTTGGATTCAGAGCGAAAGCGTTAAATCGGGAGACAGCGTCATTTGAGATGAAAACTAGACTGATTTTAAAAAGTCAAATAATAATGGTAATTTGTCTCTCACTAATTACTAAATTAATATTGCTTATACTTAAACCATAAAATTATTTTAATAAAAAGCCTTGTAAACCCCTTCAGTATTGAATTAGCCTTCATAATGGTTGTCTGAAAAAAAACTTGGAGGGGAACATGGAAGTTCAGTTTTTTTCAAAAACAGTCAATGAATTAAATTCTGAGATTTTGGCTGAAATGTATCATCTCTTTGAGCGTTATTATGTTGACGTATCATTTGAGCAATTTAAAATTGATATTCAGGAAAAAACACACGTTTTATTTATCCGTAATAAACAAAATGTGTTGGTGGGCTTTAGCACAATCTTTCGTAAAAAGGTTCCTGACGTCGGGAAGGGTGTCTTCATGTTTTCTGGAGATACCGTAATCCGAGAAGATTATTGGGGGACTAAATACTTACAAAAAGCATTTTTTTATTTTATATTGCAAACAAAATTATCATCTCCATTTCAACCAGTCTACTGGATGCTGATTAGTAAAGGCTATAAGACCTACATGATGATGCGTCGAAATTTTCTTTCTTGTTGGCCGAGAAGAGATGAAGATACCCCTCCAACCATCAAAAACATTCAAGATCGTTTCTATCGTTATAAATTCGGAGACTGTTATAACCCAGAAACAAATTTAATTGTTTTTGATAAGTCCATGGGGGCGGTTAAGGGAGATATGGCCGCTCCCTCTGCGGAATCAATGAAAAATTTAGATGTCCAATTTTTTCTTGAAAAAAATCCCAGATATAACGAGGGTGAAGAATTGGCTTGTGTCACAGAAATAATGTGGAAGGATTTCACTTTTCACATATTAAAATACTTTATTCCCAAAAAATATGAAGATAAAATTAAGTATATTTACGAAGGTTATCTTAAACGAAGAACTCGAATTACTTAGATTCTGCTAAAAAAAGGCCTCCTTCGATAAAAGTGACGGTCCCATGGAAGGGTTATGAACTTAAAAACGAATTTAACCATTGTGTTTCAAAAGTTGATTCATTGGTACTATGGTTTTGAACATCAAAAATTTTTAAATTCAATATTAAACGTAAAATCAGAGCAATTAATAAAACTCGAACAAATTCTCGAGTACCTAGCTCCATTTAATAAAAATGCAGAAAAGTTACTAAGCGCAAAGGCTTCCTATGAAGAATTTAGGAGGCTAGTTCCGATTACTCATTATAGTGACTGGAAGCTCTTTGTTGAAGAGGTTCGTTCCGATTCCAATCATCCTTTTCGCAAAATTTGTAAGCGATTTGAACCAACAAGTGGTTCAACCAATGCCTGCAAGTGGATACCTTATACCGAAGGTTTTTTGTCTGAGCTCAATTTAGCGGCTGCTGCATGGCTCTCTGATACCACTCACCAATATCCTGGTGTTTTAAAGGGTAAACATTATTGGTCACTTTCCTGGGTTCCACCAGAGTTGAGGCAGACCCATAATTCAAATGATGTTGATCTTTTTCCAAAGTGGCAGAGATTATTTTTAAGTCATATTATGGCCGTTCCAGACACTATTAAAGGAGCTAAAACTCAAGAAGCTTGTTGGTTTGCCACGTTGATTTATCTTATTCATTGCGAAGATTTGTCTCTGATTTCCATTTGGAGCCCAACGTTTCTCCTTCAGATGATTGATGATATCTATAAACATAAAAAGTTTATTATCAGCTCACTACAGAACGGTGAGTGGGCTGCTCATAGTGATGAATTACAAAATATACCTTGTCCACAAAGTCAAAAGCAGGCTCAAGTTTTAGCTCAGTTAATGTCTGTGGTGGGTGATAGAGCTTTGGTCTTTAAAGCACTATGGCCCAAGTTATCACTAATAAGTTGCTGGGATTCATCAACAGCTACGACTTGGGTGCCTGAAATAAAAAAGATTTTTCCTCAGGTGCCACTCCAAGGAAAGGGGCTTTGGGCCACGGAAGGTGTTGTAAGTTTTCCATTTCAAGGAAAGAAAATTTTATCCTTAAGAAGTCATTTTTATGAATTCCGCTGTCTTGAATCAAATCAAATCTACCCCAGTTGGGAAATTAAAAAAGGGATGAAAGTTCAGCCAATACTGAGTTCAAAAAATGGCTTTCTACGCTACGAGTTGCCAGACATGATGATTGTCACGGATTTTATTAAAAATACACCTTGTTTAGAATTTGTCAGTCGTATTAATTCCATTGATTTAGTGGGAGAAAAAATTGATTTTGATCTAGCTCATAAATTAGTTGTCGAAATAAGTAAAAAGTTTGGTGTTCGTAGTCTGTGTTTAATTGCTGAAAAAAACACAAAAACGAAGCCAAATTATAAGTTATTAATCGAGGGAGATCCCGCTGAGTTTATCAATCTTCAACCCCAAATTGAAGATTATTTAGAAGAAAGACTTTGTAACCATTATCATTACCAATTAAGTCGAAGTTTAGGGCAATTGAATTCTTCTGAAGTACTCGTAATGTCTGATACTCTTTCCTTTTTAAAGCAGTTTCATAAATCATCTATTGGTGGTGGAAATAAAATTGAGCCAATAGTTGTAATCGAAAATTAAAATCGGCGGCCTAAATTATAATTTTCTATTTGTCCTAGTGCCCAAATAATTAAGTAAATAAACCATATTGATCCAACAATTTTCATTACAAGGGGGCGTGGCATTTGAAAACGCTCAACGAGTCCAATTATTAAAAGTAAGGCTGAGAATAAAAATCCAATGATGGTTATGGGAGAGAAAAAGGGACTTAAGGTATGAAAAATAAAAAATGGAATGTTAGAAAGTATGACGAGTGTAAAAATATCCTTAATCGGTAAATTTTTCTGCGTTAAAAATAAGAATGAATAATATAAAAAGAGACTGCTAATTCCTGCCGTAATTAGTGATACTGGGGGTATTACTAAAATCCCCTGAAGAATTCTCCAAACATTGAGATTGATGAGACTTGAAATAACACCTGAGATTAGACTTGCTATGAGTTGAATAAAAATCAAAGTTTTCCAATCCCATTCCGGAATGTGTTTCATAAACTGGACGGGGTTTTTAAAAAATCGAATGAGGCTTGAAAATACTTCATCTAAATTAATATCAAATAATTTCATGCTTTTATTGTGTTTAAAGTAAGTGAATCGTGCAAAGGATTAGATTTCATCAATTAAAACCTGATCTTAGGTCTGGGAACTTAAAGTGTCCTCTAATGTTCTTTGTGCGATGGAAAAGTTCAATTTATAATTTAATTATGTTTATATTAAATTATAATTTTAAAAAGGGCATCTTTGTTTCAGTACTGCTTATACAATATTCATTTTTTTGTTTAGCAAATTCAGAAAATCAATATACTGCAACGGAAGAAGTTCCTTATGAAGTCTTCATTCGAGATTTAAACACCAAAGTAAACAAACAAACAAAAGAAAAGGTTAACCTCCTTTCTGGCGATTTGTATGATGATCTCCAAATTCATTTTTCATTAGGTTATGTTCAAAGTGTTGATAGTTTTTCGACCGTTGATAAAAACTTCAGTCGCATTGATGATGGTATTCAGTTAGGAGTTGGAATAGATCTCTTTTCAAAGCAGTGGGTTGCTGAAGGGCTCTTAAAAAATTTTGGTAAATCAGTGGAAAATGATATTAAAATATCATTAAGAGAATTTGATATGCGCTTGAGTTTTTTACAGCAAGCACCAATGTATAAGTATAAATTTCGATTTTCAAATGGTCTTGGAGCAAGATACTTAAAATACCAGGATTTAAAAAATAATACTTCGCAATTACAAACAACACCTATTTATTTATTAGGAATGGGCTTTATTTTTCCAATCGAAAGCCATTTTGATTTTGAATGTGATGTTCAAGGATTTATTCCATTAGTGAGTGATACAATTGATCGTCAAGGGCTTAGTGTGATCTTTAGATTGAATAATATGTTTTAGACTTTATTTATTGGAGGGGGAAGCGTGTCGAAATTTTCTTTAAAAAATTCCGACCATAAACAAACTTGCTTTTGCGCTTTTTGTCGTACGCCCCATCGCGTCTACGCTAATAAGGGCATAGGAGTGACTCATGTTATTCTTTCTACTTTGTTTACACTTTGCTTTATGTGGGGATACTGGGGGCAATGGCATTTGCAAGCAATACCACTCTTATTATTGAGTTTATTTCTGAGTGAATTGTTGTTGCATTTTCGGTGGCGGCTCGCTTTAATATGCAGGCAATGTGGTTTTGATCCACTTATTTATAAAAAAAATCCGGAGAAAGCAGCCATGAAAGTAAAATTATTTTTACTAAATAGAAAAAATAATCCCCACTTTCTCCTCGCACCTCCTTTGCATTTACCCCGTAAACCTTTCCGCTAATTCTAAAGTGGTAGAATTGTGTCACTAAACCTCTTTGATCAAAGTTTTTGGTTTCCGGTACTCCAACCACAAATTCTTAAAGCGTGGCAAGATCAAAAATTTGTACTTTGTTACCTCTTGAATAACTACTCTCAACTTCCACCAAAAGAATCTTATTTAGTTCAGAGTGAGATTTTAGAGTGGGAGTCATATCAATTGAATCCTTTGAGGCAAAATCAGTACTTACATTCTCGTTGGATGTTAAAAACTTGCTTAAGTTCTCTTTTAAAATGCCATCCTATGGATTTATTTTTTCAAAAAGGTCCTCTTGGTAAGCCCATTCTTGACCCAAAAATTATTTCTTCTTTAGGAGTCGTCTCCCAATCAATTGATTTTAATCTCTCTCACACGGCGGAGGTGAGTTTGCTTGGTATTTCTCAAAATAAACTCATCGGTGTAGATGTTGAAAAACTAGAAAGTCGTAAAAGTAAAAAAGATGTCGCCCGTCGTTTTTTTCATTCTACAGAATATGAATGGATACAAAAAGCTTCCTCTGAGAATGAGAAAGAAAGCCGATTTTATCGTTTATGGAGTTTAAAAGAGTCAATTATTAAAACTATTGGTGGAGGCGTTTTTCAAAATATAAATGATTTTTATTTAGAAATCAATGATCTAACTCAGGAATCGAAGGTCACTATAAATTCAAATAAAGAGCCCTGGTCTAATAAATCATCATGGATTATTTATGAAACCAAAGAACTAACACAGCATGTTTGTTCTTTGGCTCTTTATGGTTCTTAGAAATGTTATTTCTATTATTAAAGTTGATTCATCATTAAATGATTAATTGATTGAGCAAAACGATGGGGCTCTGGAATGGGTGAGCCCTCAAAAAGTAACGCTTGATTATAAAGAATATCGGCCCATTGTTTTTGAGTCTCATCTTTACAGAGGAGCATTCTTTCGATCAGTGGGTGCTTAGGATTAATTTCCATAATTCTTTTAGAATGGGGAACATCCTCCTTTCCCATTTTAGCTAAAAGTTGTTCCATATGGGCACTCATTCCGCTGCTACTCGATACCAAGCACGCTGGTGTATCTGTTAAACGATCAGTGAGGCGGACATCTTGTATATCCTTCTCAAGGTGTGTTTTGATTTGATTGAGCAGTGGCTGAAAGCGCGATTCTAAGTTTTTGAATTCTTGTTTTTCTTCCTCTGATGATAAATCAAGATTTTCTTCTGCAACTGATTGCATTTTTAAATCTTGATAGCTTTGAAGAGATTTTGTCACCCACTCATCAACAGGATCAACGCAAAGAAGAACAGTAAACCCCTTCTTTTTTAACTTTTCTAAGTAAGGGCTGCTTCGCAGCTGTTGAAGACTCTCGCCAGCTAGATAATAGATAGCTTTTTGATCCTCGGGTTTTTGTTTTATATATTCTTCAAGGCTCATCCAACCATCTGTGCTGGTATTTTTAAATAAAAGTAAATCTTGTAATTTTTCTTTGGCTTGCGGCTCATTGGGAATTCCTTCTTTAAGAGTAGGGCTAAATTCTTCCCAAAATTTCTCGTACTCAGTACGGTCTTTTTGCATCATATCTTTTAAAGTATTGAGAACTTTAGTAGTTAAAGATTTTCGTATAGCACTGACTTGACGATCATGTTGTAGAATTTCTCTTGAAACGTTCAGTGAAAGATCAGAGCTATCTACGAGTCCTCTCACAAATCGTAAATAAGAGGGGAGTAAATCTTTACAGTTATTCATGATAAAAACACGTTTAACATAAAGGTTTAAACCATGTTCCCAGTCTCTCGAATAATAGTTCCAGGGTTGCTTCGACGGTATAAACAAAAGGGAGTGAAACTCAAAAGTCCCTTCAGCTTTATAATGAATGGTTTTAATGGGTTCTTGCCAGTCGTGGGATATTTGTTGATAAAATTCTTTGTATTCTTCTGGCTTGATTTCTGAAGGTGATTTGAGCCACAGAGCTTTTTGTGAGTTCAAAGTTTCCCAGTCACCCTTTTCATTTTTCATTTTAATCGGATAGCGAATGAAGTCACTGTATCGTTTAACTAAACTTTTAATTGTCCATTCGGAAGTAAAGTCTTGATTGCTTTCATCGAAAGAGGGCATTTCAGTTGAAGTAGATTCTGTGTTTGATTTATCGCTCAGATCTTTTAAGTGAAGAGTGATGGTCGTGCCCGCACCATTCGGTCGTGGGATACTATCGACTGAAAATGTTCCATCACCCGTAGATTCCCAAAGGACACCATCAGATGTTCCTGCTTTTTGAGTGTGTACAGTCACTCGATCTGCAACCATAAAGGAAGAATAAAATCCAACACCAAATTGACCAATTAACTCAGGTCTTTCTTTGGCTTCTTTAACATGTTTCAGTAATTCTTTTGTGCCTGAATGAGCAATAGTTCCTAAGTTTTTTGTGGCTTCCTCAAGGCTCATTCCTATCCCATTATCAATAATTTTAATGAGCTTTTTTTCTTTATCAATTTCAAGTTGAATTTCAAGTTCTTGGCCTGATGCAAGCACCTTTTCATCGGTTAGGGATATAAACTTACGTTTATCACAGGCATCTGAGGCGTTTGAGATTAACTCTCTGAGAAAAATCTCTTTATGAGAGTAGAGTGAGTGTATCATTAAATCTAAAAGTTGTTTAATTTCAGCTTGAAAAGCTTGAGTTTGCTTCATAAACTACCTCCTTAAATAAGTTTTATTTATTTTTGTTTTTAAAAAGTCATTAATTATCATTGCAGCTAATTTGGATGTGCGATGGTCTATATCAACGGGAGGGGAGACTTCATAGATTCCCAACAAAGAAACGCATTTATTATTGTATAGCCATTCGAGGGACATTTTTATTTCTTCATAACTCATTCCACCGACCCAACTTTGACTACAGCCTGGTGCTTGAGCTTGAGAAAAAACATCAATATCGAGACTAAGAAAACAGTCTTGAGCTTGCGAAGTTCCAGCCAAACGTTCTCGGAGTAGGGGCAGTAAACCCACTTTATTGATTAAGTCATTGTCAATGACAGTGACGTTTCGTTCCTTTAACCACTGATGATGATGTGGACTTGAACATTGATTTTGAATTCCCACTTCAATAAATTCAAACTGATCTTGGTAATGATCGAGTAACCAAGAAAAGGGAGTTCCACTGTGAAGACCATTTTCCCAAGGCCGAACATCGAGATGAGCATCAAGGTTTATTATTAAGGGCTTTACATAGTGAGAGGATTTAGGAGAACTATTTTGTTTAAGTTGGCACCATTGCAAAAAACCAGCTCCATCCACAGCACCAAAATCATGACCACCCCCGAGTGTAATCATTGTCTGATGAGAAAGTTTTTCGGCAAGGAGGGGAGAGATTGTTTGAACGTAGTCAGTTAATGAGGCTGCTGGTAGCCAGTTTCCGTAGTCAGAAATAAATGTTTTTAATGCTGGAGAAGAAAATTCAAAAGGAGAAAAATTCTGCGTTTGTGGTGTTATTTTGTAAAAATATTTTCTTATAAAGTCAGGTGCTATAGCAGCACCTACTCGACCACCATTGATTGCTATTCCCTGATCATCACAATAACCCCAGAGACCAATGGGAGGATTCTGTGGATGGTTTAGTTCCCTTGTTTCAATGGGTGAGCTAATAGTACTGAAATCCCCCCACCTTAAATCACGAGCATCGTTTCTTGAAAATAAAATTTCTTTTTTAATACTCTGCCAGTTTTTAGGTTGAGATTCTGACATCTTTGTATGCATTTCCATGGTTATGTTTTAGAGCATTGTTTGAATAAGTTGCTTTGTACTATAAATTTCACCTGTATTTGAATCATAAATTTCAATTTGGAGTATTCTTTCTGCAATCCATTTTAAATTTCCCAGAACAACTTCTCTATCATCAGCTATAAAAATTTTCCAATTGCATTGGCCATTTTTTTTGCCCACCGGGGAGAGAGCATAGTGAAATTTAAACGGCCCACGAACCAGCTTACTTCCCATTGAATAATGCCAATAATTTAAGTTGCTAAAATCAGCAAAATTAAAAACTTCTTGTTTGTTATACCAATAGGCTAAAAGCTTCTTGAGTCCCACATATTCAATCGTATTTAGCGAAATTTGATTCGCATTGACTTTAAATCCATTGCCAGAAATGGAGTCTCCATCGTTCAAACAACGGAGTCGTTCTAAAACTAACGGATCTGTCGTTATCAACTCGTAATCTGCGTTGTCAGTGTGCAAATAGTAATCACCAGTTTTAACGAAAATAAGTCCTTGAACTTTTCTTTCAGGGGCTAGGGCTATAAGTTTCGCACTGGAAAAATAGGCAGCACAAAATAAAATTAAAATAAAATTTCGCATAAATAAAATGGCTACTCGGAAGAGGGGAGATGGTCAAAACCAAAAATGACAAAGCTGTTGCGTCAATAGTGATTGAATCTTAATCACTTACGTTTTGATTTTGTAAAAATCGAAGTTAACGATTTTTGGTTATACTTTTGAGTACAATTCACCAAGAATTTTAAGATGCTCTAAAGGGTAATTGCCAACCCTCTTGATCATGAGTTCCTTAGGGGCTTGAGCTTTGGGGACCCCTTCAAAGGTTACGAGTCGATCCATGGCATTGGCGACCCCTACAGCAATGGCTCCTGGCTCGATATCGCGTTCTTTTAATTTTTGTGGAAATCCAGAGCCATCAATGCATTCTTCATGCTGAAGAATAATTTTTAATACCAAGGGATCAAAATGCCTTTTGTCTTTTACGGCCTCAGCTCCTGCTTTGGGGTGGTTTTTATATTTGGCTAATTCTTGGGGGGTAAATTTTGATAAAGGCCGATTTATTTGTAGTCCATTATGATGATGATCAAAATCATGAAGAAGGGCACCTAAAGCAATAAGGTTTACTTGCTTGGGATCAAAATTGAGTTTTTGAAGTAATAAGGTTGAGAGCGTTGCTACCGTAACTCCATGGTGGGCGATGTTTTGATCGACATTTTCAATATTCATCATGGATTGAAAAGCTTCGTTTTCATTTTGGAGAAAGCCCACAAATTTTTCCATATTTTGTTTAGCGGAATTATAGGAGGCGGCAGAGGCCGGATTTTCAAAAACTTCTTCAGCACTGGTTTGTTGTGAGCCTTGAATGATTTCAGCGCGATTAGTGATACTTTTTCCTGAATTTTTATCATAGGCCATATCAATATTTCGTTCGAGATACTGTCGATAAAGATTTTCCTCTTCTGGTTTTAAGAAAAGTTGTTTTAGTTTTTTCTCTTTTAATTTTAAAAGGCGAGACCCTTCAAAAGAATCACCACGACGTACGTAGAGAACAAATTTTTCATTAATTTTTACGTAGGCATTAAAATCAATTTTTTGATCCCCACGAAGGGTGCTCACTCTAAACGAAATATAGTTAGTTGCATCAGAAGCTGTTGTCATGTTAGAATACTCCTATGGCCATAGATAATGAAATTTTAGAAGATTTTAAAACAGAGTCAAAGAATCTTATAAAAGAGTTACTGATCTTGCTGGATGCCGCAGACGGAGATCCTGGAGCCTTCACTATGTTAGAAAAATATGGACAAACGGTTGACCGCATTATGGGAGGCGCAAAAAGTCTTGCAACTAATTTCACCACAGACTTTCCTCCAGGTCATATGATTCATCAAATGGGTGATTATGCAGCTCTTTGTAAGGCTGTAGGTTATAAAGCCTCTCAAATTAAAGATAACGAAGCCTTTTACAATGTGTGTGTGGCTTTTTTATTAGACGCTACCGAAATGTTGCAAAAAATGATTCAAATGTTTGGTGTTGAAAGTGGACAGAGCGTGAGTTATCTTCTCAACAAAACTTTTTTAGATCGACTGAAGTGGATTAATTCCCAGTTTAAAGGCGATGTTCGCGCGACGGTAGCTTCTAATAATGCTGAAGCTGTACCTAAAAAGATGAATCAATCAGAAATTGACGATCTCCTTAAAAAATTGGGTGTTGGTTAATCACAATATAAATAATTATATTTTATAAATAACTTTCAATTAAAAACTTTTTCAATTGTAAAACTTTTTGACACACCAAAATAATTAAAAATATTAAATACTTATCAATTTTCTAATATTGGCACGTTTTTCGATATAACAAAGATCGGAGGGTTATTATTTTTAATCCTTTGGAGGATTTATGAATCGCTGGCAGTCAAATTTTGAAAAATATCTACTAGGAAGTTTATTCTTACTTCTCATGGTAAGCTCTATGCCGGGCCTTATGCCATCCTCTCTCAGTACAGAGAACTCAACCAACTTATCATCTCTTGAGGTGTCTTCATCTAAAACTAGCACACGAAAAATAATTGAAAATTGTATTAAAGCTGATGGAAAAACCTATGATTGTAAGTTGACAGAGGATAGAAAAGATCCAGAAAAAACAATTCTAAAGTTGTCGCCCACCGAGGGTGGCACATGTAAATACGGTGTTTGTGATAATTCAGTGAGAATAAGTAAAAACATCGAAGATATAGCAGATATTGAAGCAGAACTTTCTAAAAAAAGTGTACAAAAAAAGATTATAGCTCAGCTTCGTGATGACAGAGAAGATCGAGAGTCTGATGATCGACAACATGAAGAAGAAGATCCTATTTGGAAAAAATGTAAAAAGAACAAAGGCTACAGCACAACTTCTGAAAAATTCTTGAGATGTGCCATGAATGAGTTCATCGCTCTTTTGAAGAGTAAAAAAGATGAATATGATCCTGAGGATTTTAAACACTTATTTGATGATCATATCAAGGACGGTTTAGAGAAGCACTTAGGTTCTTCAGAGACCTATAAGCGACGTGAGTATGAACGTTACTACAGAGATATCCTTTCAAAATTGAGAGACTATGGTGGACATCAAGTATTAAGAGAAGAGATGTTAGCTCTCAAGAGTCGAGCGTTTATCCAATCAAAAAATGATTTGAGAGATATCTTACGTGAGGCAAATGAGAAATCATACACTGATCCTGTGGCGGCTATTTCTCTATTAAATCAGTTTAGTAAGGAGCGATTTTTATTAGCCAATCGAATGCAAAATGATATGTATGGCATGAATGATATGTACCGGGATCTATTGCATAACAACAATACATTCAGCTACCCAAATGCCTATAATGAACTTCGAAACTATTACGCACTCCCTGTGATGCAAACCTATCAAGGGTTGTGGCACAGTAATCTTTTCCCTGCTGGTGGATATTCTGGATCCAATTTAGATTTTGGTCAGAGGTTAGCTCGAATTCAAGGAGAACCTAATCCTGGTTTTTCTATGAATCGAGGTGATCCCCGGAGTGGCGGCAATTTCTTCCCTCCAAGTCCCATCCAACAAAATTCAGGGTACAACGGAGGATATCCATTCCAACAATCCAATAATCCCCCTTATGCCCAAGCCCAGCCTGGGGCTCCATGGGGAGCTTCTCCTTCAGCGCCAACCAATGGCCCAATGGCAACCTACCCTCAACGAACTATTTACAGTGGGCCGTACAATGGGAACCCTGCGTTCGCAAACGGGAATCCAGGGTACTTTGGGCCAACAGTGGGGTCGACAGGTTCTAATAATATCCCCTATGGCCCCGGTGGCAACTACGGATACCAAACAACCGTCGGTACACCACAGCCCTATGGGTACTATGATAACCGATTCCCTCTTCAGCCCCAGCAGTCAACGATGCAGCAAAATTTTCAAAATGTAGGGGCAAGACCAAGATTTTAGGTTCTTTTAATAAATTGATCCCACTTCTTCATTGAAAAAGTTTAAATTTCACTGAACGGTGGGTGGATTATTGAGAGTTAGAATATAAATTAAAGTGTCATCGGAGAGTGGAATATCGAGGTGCAGTTGATTATCGACTCGCTTAACAGGAGTTACTTGTGTTCTTCCTGCCATCATATCGGTATCTCGTTGGCATTCTATAGAGTTTTTTGGATTAACCCAAACAATTTTATCGGTGAGTTCTTTTCCATCATAGGAGTACTCACCCTTTCTTTCGCAGAAACCCTCTTCGTTGAGGTAGTGCCACTGTAGAATGTCGGTGCCATCCTGGAGAAATTCAAAAGTTAAAACGAGATTGGGATTCGGTGGAGCTTGAAATTGACCTTTATAAATAAAACCAGTGTATTTCCATTTTCCCCAGAGGGTGGAGTCAGAACTTCCAACATATAAGTTCTCAAGTGTGCGAGGTTCGGCATGAATAATTTGAGTGAAAAAACTTGTGAGAACTAGGATTAGGACAATAAAAAATTGGTTCATGGAAAACCCCCACAAACTCTGAAGCTAGCATTGTCAACTCAATAGGACAATCAAATTAATATTGAATTTAATGTGGCCAAGCTCGGTTGATAAAAACTTCTCGAACCATGGCTAATTCTGTCTCAGTTAGCTGTGCTGCTTGAGCTGCATCCAAGACCGCAGGAAAAACAGTCTCCAAAGTGGGTGCTTTACCTAATCGTACGATGGTTTTAAGTGCAAGCATCTGTGCTTTTTTGCGACCGAGTTTCTTTTCTATTTCCCAAAAAGTTCCACTTAAAATGCCACTATCGTGGTAAGTACCGCCATTTTTTTCAGTATAAAGTAATTTATTATCAACTGTTCTTTGAAACGGCGCTTTCACATAAGCTGAATGAGCAAGTTCTGGAATTTCCCAAATAGAAGCGGTGAGGTAATCAGCAAATCCTTCATTCAGAGGTGCGCTACCATCTTCATTGCTCATGCCGCTAATGGCATCAATAATAGCATGAGAAACTTCGTGCGTAACGATGGAGGGATCGCGAGGAATATTTCGATAAGAAGTACCATTGCCATCTCCCAATCCTATATAGGCCTTGTGGTAATACATATCGATTGTTTGTATAGGAAATCCTGATTTTAAGCCAATTCGAAGAGTGAAGGGGAGATTGAAGTCCCAGTTGGTGCGAGCGTAGTTTAATACTTTTTGAGTAAAAAAGAAGACTTGAACGTGATCAAATCGCTCATCATCTGTGGAATAGACAAACTCACCGTGTTCTGCCAGGGCTTTTTTTCCGTCAGCAGAAGACACAATGATTTGAGGACTGGAAAGGGTTCCATCTCCCATTAAAGTGGTAAGTAGTGTTTCTACAAGCTCGCTCAATTTTGGCCCTGAAGGGAAGACCATCGATCGGCTTTCTTGAAAGCAGTGGTCGACGCGCTCGATAGATTCAATCGCGTAAGATGGACTTACCCTCATGGAATAAGCCCCGCCTCCATTTTTTGGAATAAATTCGAATTGATATTGAAGTTTTGGATTTTCTTCGCTGCCACTGATTATAACTTCTGGGTCAAAAATATGTTGAGCATATTTTAGTCCGAGGTGCTTTCTTTTCATTACTTCCAGTGCTGAAAATCGGAGTGTACGAAGTTTTTCGGCCTGAGGAGCCAGTGAAGCAAAAGATTTATTTTCAAATTGGGCTCTTAGATATTGAAGTTTTCCATCAGTACTTGATACTTTTTGCTGATAGGTGGATTCTACAATGGCGCCACCAATTCGCTGTTGAGATTGTTCGACAATTTCATCGTAAATTTTTATGGTAGAGTCTGGATTTGCAAATAAATTCGATTGAATTTCTGGTAGGCTCTTGGAATCTCGTGCCGACCATTGATATTGAGTAAGAGTGAGTTTCTTCTGACAAGCAGAAATACAAATAAAACCTAAAGCAAAAACAACCTTTTTCATCGATCCCCCTCAGTAATTAATAGAGCTTATGTCTTTAAAATTACTAAGAACAAAGCCTCAGCTACTTATGCAACAGCGGAACTCTCCCCAGAGTTCCGCCACCGACATCAAAGTAGTTGGTGTGTAAACACCTACAAATTACTCTTCGATATTAATGTGCTTTTCAATATAAGTACCATCTCCGTTCATAAGCTTAACAGAATGTGTACCTACTGACAACTTTCCTAGACGAATTTCTTTTGAAAATGGTACTAAGACCATTAAGCACATGCCCTGTTTTACTGACGCAGAAGCACTGATCTCGTGGCTCATTGGAGAAGTGTGTTTTACTGACGCTTCCCTCCATGCATAACAGCTGTTGGGGAACAAGCCGCTAGCCACTACAAAAGACTCGCTTTCGCTAGAAAATCCACTGGGGATATAAGCATCGTTAAATCCAACTTGAACGTCTTTTTCAAGTTTTCCCTCAGCATGTACAGCTTGAGAAATGATTAATGCACCCACCAATGTTAATGCTACGTTTAATAATGTTTTCATAAAATTTCCTCCGTGTTGTTGGCCTTTGAGACCCATTCTCTTGGCTTTCATCTAACAGGTAACATTCAACTTCTGTGTGAGCAAATATGAATTCATCGACAAGTTGAGTCAGTATGCTTGTTGAATAAGAATTGTGACAAATCTTACAGAGTCTAAAATATTTCGAGCTAAAGAGCCTCAAGAGGGGAAATGGAATTTAATTTACATGAATTGCTTTGACTTTAAGCCCAAAGAAACACAATTTTCTCGCTCAAAAAATAATTTTTGTTCAATTCTCTAGATAAAAATTACAATTTCTAGAGGCAAAATAACAAGAGAGGAATTCAAATTTATGAAAGCGATACCTACCATTCAAAAGTACATGACAGCAGTCCCTCACACCATTGGGAGTGAGCAAACACTAAAAAAAGCTCATGAGGTCATGAGAGAGTTCAGAATTAGACATCTTCCTGTGTTAAAAGGCGGAAAGCTTGTAGGGGTGTTAACAGATCGTGATTTGGCACTGGTAGAGAGCCTTAAAGATGTGAATCCTGAGCAAGTTCCTGTTGAAGATGCTTGCACTCCAGAGCCCTACATTGTTTCTCCAGAAGCGCACTTAGATGAAGTTTGCCATGAAATGGCTCGTCATAAATATGGATGCGTTCTCGTCGTTGATAATCATAAACTTGTTGGACTATTTACTTGGGTCGATGCGCTCAATGCTTTTTCTGAATTATTAGAAACTCGGTTGAAACCCTAAATAAAAAATAAGATATATTCATTAAAGATGGGCCTTTTCCCTCTGGAAAGGCCCATTTATTTTTGTCGTAAGATTACTCCGCGTCTTCCAGATAAGTGTATCCAGACAAGCCTTCCTCATAGTGTTTTATAAGGAGTTTAGCCTCTTGCTTGGTGAGAGTGCCTTTAAGAATGCTATTTTCTGTTGTTTGTCGAACTTGCTCAATGAGGCTTCCTCGTGAGTATTGAACATAGCTTAAGACTTCTGTTACGGTGTCGCCCGGAACATATTGATCCACTGTATAGCCCGCTTCCGTGAGGGAAACGTGAACGGCATCAGTGTCACCAAAAAGATTATGAAGATCGCCAAGGATTTCTTGGTAAGCCCCAGTCATAAACACACCAATGTAATAGTTATCCTTTCCGTTGAGAGTGTGAACGTTGAGGGTTTTGCGGTAACCGCCACCTTCGACATCGATAAATTTTTCAATCTTTCCATCAGAATCACACGTTAAATCGGCTAAGGTGGCCATTCTTTCGGGTTTTTCTTGAAGTCGATGAAGTGGGATAACAGGGAAGAGCTGACCAACGGCCCAAGAGTCTGGTACCGATTGAAAAACAGAAAAATTACAAAAGTAAGTGTCGCAAATTTCCTGCTCCAAAGCGCGGTAAATATCATCAAACTCACCAGGGTTTGTTTTTGCTATCGCAATCATCTTTGTAGCGATCGCCCAAGACATAGCTTCAGCTTCGGCGCGATGTTTGAGGCTTAATACTCCGTAGACAAACAATTGGAGAGCTTCTTGTTTGATTTGCACCAAATCGTTAAAGCACTCATTGAGATTGGCATGATTTACTTTTTCATAAATATACTGAAGATCTTGCAGTAATTGAGGATCTTCTTTTTTAATAGGGCGAGGAAGTTCATAGCGATGGAGATCATTTACTCCTGTCACGTTAAAAACTAAGATTGAGTGGTGAGCGACAAGAAAACGTCCAGACTCTGTGACGATGGTTGGGTGTGGAATTTTATTTTCATCGCACATAGATTGAAGAACAGAGACGATGTCGTTGGCATACTCTTGCTCGTTGTAATTCATGGAGCTATCGCTGCTACCAGTTCCATCGTAATCAACGCCTAGGCCGCCACCTACATCGATATATTTTATACCTGTTGCACCTGTTTTATAGAGTTCTGTAAAAAATCGTCCGCCTTCCTTAAGGGAAGACTTAATGGCTTGGATGGAGGGGATTTGGGAGCCAATGTGAAAGTGCATGAGTTCAAGACATTCGATCATCCCTTCTTTTTGCAGTAATTCTATTCCCTCAACAATTTCAATTGAGGTAAGACCAAATTTTGATCTTGCTCCTGAAGAATCAACCCATTTTCCAGCACCTTGGGTGTTGAGTTTCGCGCGAAAACCAATTTTAGGTCGAGATTGAAGTTTTTTCGCAGCAGCAATGATCATTTGAAGTTCGTCAAAACGATCCACAACAATAATTGTATTTCGTCCAAGCTTCTGAGAAAGAATGGCTGTTTCAATATACTCTGCATCTTTAAAACCATTGCAAATAATCAATGAATCTTCGGAAGTGGTCATGGCAAGAACAACTAAGAGTTCTGGCTTACTTCCGCACTCTAAGCCTAGACCAAAGTTCTTTCCGTAGCGAACGAGTTCTTCTACTAACTGATGTTGTTGGTTGACTTTAATGGGGTAAACACCTCGGTACTGGCCCTTGTAGCCATGCTCTTGAATGGCATTGGTAAAACACTGATTGATGAGTTCAATGCGTGAGCGAATAATGTCAGTAAAGCGAATCATGATGGGGACGCGAATACCTCGATCTCTGAGATCTTCGGTGAGTTCAAAGAGGTCGATACTTCGTGGAGAGTTTTGAAAAGGGTAGATGGCGACATTTCCTTTGTCATTAATTCGAAAATAGCCTTGTCCCCATTGATTGATTCCGTAAAGCTCTGCGCTATTGGACGTGGTCCAGTTTTGTGCCATCGATCGAGTTCCTTCCTCTTTAAATTACAAATAAATAGTTTCCTATAAGGAAGTGCACCAATTTGAAATTCTTGTAAAGATAAAATCTTAGACCAAGAAAAAATTTGGGTGTGAATTTTTATTTTTAAAAATTTGGATGTGACAATGGTCTGCCTGGACGTTTTTATGCTCTATTTTTACTCTGAATTCTGAGATACTTAAACCATGCTTCGTTCGACATCAGGTAAAGAATTACGTCGTGTCCTTGTTGTGGATGACGATCAAGAGTTAGTAGAGCTTTTACAACTCGAGTTGGATAGCTATGGCTATCAAGTTCGCTTTGCTTATTCAGCACAAGAGTCCTTTGAAATTATAGAAACTTGGATTCCTCAATTGGTCATACTGGATGTTAATCTTCCTGGTATTAATGGCATTGAAGCTGTGAAAAAAATAAAAGCCAGCCGAGAACACTTTTCTGTTATAATGATTTCTGGAAATAGTAGTGCCGAAGAAGTTGCCATGGGTCTCGACGCCGGTGCCGATGATTATATGATCAAACCTCTTGATCCGAGAGAGTTACTCGCTCGCGTTCGGGCTCAATTGCGGATTAAGGATCTTCATGATCGCCTTGTGAGAGCCAATGCTCGTTTGAAAGAAATGGTGGATATTGATGATTTAACGGGGTTGCTGAATATGCGCTCCCTCTATACAAGGCTTGATTATGAAATCGCACGAGGAAAGAGATATCATCGTACTGTTTGTGTGGTGATGATGGATATGGACTTTTTCAAAAGTGTTAACGACGGACATGATCATTTATTTGGAAGTTTTGTTTTATCAGAAGTGGGGAAGCTCATTAAGTCATCGATTCGAAATTTAGATATAGCCGCTCGCTATGGGGGCGATGAGTTTTTAATAGTTCTGACTGAAATTGATCGCGATACGGCTCTCAATTTTTGCGAAAGGTTAAGGCAGAGAATTGAACTCTATCAATTTCAAAATGGTCCCGATGAGATTCACTTAACAACCAGTATTGGCTTTGCTATTACGGATCCAAAAAATCCTGATATTGATGCAAAACAACTGGTGAGAGTGGCTGATTGGGCACTCTATGAAGCTAAAGAGGCCGGCCGGAATAAAGTTTGTTACTACGATCTTTCAGAACACCCAGAGTTCATGCAACATCCTGTCAAAAAAGCCCAATAATTTAAGATTAGTGCTACTAACACTTTGAAAGTAATATAAATCCAATATTTGAGTTTACCCTGTTCAAGACAGCTGCTAAACGTTTTCAGAATTAAAAAATATGATGAAAGAATACGTTATGGCAAAACTTCAAAGTAACAAAGACTCGATGTCACATTCTGAACCACCCGTAGTGAAGCCGGTCCTTGAGAGTATAGAAAAAAAAGTAAAATGGGCCTCATGGTTATCTGTTTTGATCAGTCTATTTGTTTTATCTTTTAAAAGTTTTGCTTATTTTAAAACTCATTCACAAGCGATTTTTTCGGATGCACTAGAAAGTATTGTTAATGTTGTAGCAAGTATTGTGGCTCTGTGGGTGGTGCATGTGAGTGCGGAACCCGCTGATGATGAGCATCCTTATGGTCATGGAAAACTGGAGTATTTTTCGGCGGCCTTCGAGGGAGGACTCGTTTGCTTTGCTGGTATTATGATTATTGCGGAAGCCATTCATGCCCTTATTGTGGGTGCTGCAATTAGTAATTTTGAAAGTGGATTTTTATATTCGATTATTGCGAGTCTATTAAATTTATTTTTGGGGCTTTATTTAAAACACATAGGTAAAGTTTATCATTCAACGGCTCTGGATTCGAGCGGTACCCATGTGCTATCAGATCTTTGGACAACGGCAGGCTCTTTGTTGGGACTGGGGTTAGTGTGGTTGACGGGAGTTCTTTGGATTGATGCTGTGAGTGCCATTTTGATGGCGATCTTTTTATTAATGACGGGTTATAAAGTGGTGCGATCGGCTTTTGGAGGACTTCTTGATGAGCACGATCGAGAGTCGTTAAAACAGCTAGCCGCCGTGATTGAAAGAAACCGATTTCCTGGAATCATCGATATTCATCAAACTCGGATCATTCGTGCGGGTCGATTTCATCATATTGATGCCCATGTTGTAGTGCCAAAGTTTTGGGATGTGAGTGAAGCTCATTCGCAAACCAATCAATTTGAGTATGAAGTTGTGACGGATTATCATCTCGAGGGGGAAATTGCCTTTCATCTTGATCCTTGTGCAAGTCAATATTGTGAACAATGTGATTTAAAAAACTGCCCCGTTCGCTCACAAGAATTTACGAAAAGAGAACCAACGACATGGGAAAGTCTCACAAAAAAACCATTAGTTACAGAAGAAGAATTTTAACCATTATGCTTTGTGGATTAATCTTATGAAAAATCAACGCCCTCAATTAAGTTTAACTCGGACCATCCCAAAACCCACGTATTATATTTCCGCGATTGATGGAGAATTTTCTGAGTTTGCGTTTAATGAAGAACGAGCCTCACTCTTCAAGGGAAAATGGAGAAGTGAAGTTCTAAAAGTGGAAGATCAATTCCCACTGGATGTGGAGTTTGGCACTGGGAATGGGCATCACTTTTCCCATCGTGCAATGTCGGAGCCGGGAAGGGGAATTGTTGGTTTTGAACTCAAGTACAAACCTTTAATTCAAAGCATTCGAAGGGCCCTGAACGGAGGAGCGAAAAATGCTCGAATTCTTCGGTACCATGCTCATAATGTTGATTTGGTCTTTGATCAAAATGAAATAAATAATGTTTATATTCATTTTCCTGACCCATGGGAGAGACCTAAGAAATTTAAAAATAGAATTGTGTGCGAAACCTTTTTAAGACGTTTGTATGATCTCCAAAGACCAGGTTCTATTGTCGAGTTCAAAACTGACTCCAGAGAATACTTTTTATGGGCGATGGATGAGATTTCCAGGAGTCCGTATCAGCTCGTATATCAGACGTTGGACTTGCACCAATCGGATTTTCATGAGCAGAATTTTATCACGACGTTTGAAAAGATTTTTATGAAGCAAGGGATTCCTATAAATGCCTGTCGGTTAATAAAAAAGTAATGCTTTAAATTAAGTTAATACTATAGTAAGTAGTTAATTTTACCGAAGAAGTTTCGGTATGTCTTTTTTTAAAGGAAATAATTTTTATTTATGTTTAATATCGATCACCATATTATCTTGGTGCGTTGGTGGTATTGCTGATGAAAAGAATAAACAACCACAAGGGGAAATGAAACGCTCTTGTGTTTCAACGCTTCCTGAAGCGCGTGCTATTTTTGCAAAGGATCGGAATAATTTAGCGGCTCTGCAAACGATTGCTGATTGTACGTCTGAAAGTTCTAATCAATACGCCTCTGATGCAAAAGAAATTTTTGAAAAGTCACAAATATTATCAGTGGTTCCTCATTTGTTAGAAATAGCTCAAATTAAAGAGCTCATTCCTATTTTAAAAGAAGTAGAAGTTAAAAAAGATAAAAGCATTAACGATTATTTAATGCTCAACGAAATTTATGAAAAGTTGGGCGACCCAGAAAAGCAATTTCAAACTTTAAAGGCGGCGATCACGGCTTCACCTAACGATCCAAGGCCTTTATTACTTTTAGCGGCTAAAAAATTAAATCTCGGATTAAAAGAAGAGGCGTTTGATTTATTTACCAGTTATGTGAAAAACTCTCCTCCACATCCGGGGCAAATATATTTAACAGCCTATGTGCTGGCACTAATTAATCCATTTTTAACAGCAATTTTATTATTGAGCTTTATTTGGTTTTTTGCGTATAGAATTTTAGTCGTGCAACAGCAGGGAGCAAGGGAAACTCTCGATATGAGGTTGGGCCTTGGGACAATGCTTTTTGTGATTCCACTTCTCTTAGCCTTTCGTTTTTGGCAAACCAGTGCGGCGATTCCCTTTGGAGCGCTTGTAATTATTTTATTGGTAGAAGTTTTGACGTTAGGGAAAAAATATTGGACCGTTTTAATCAATCCAATTAAGAAATTTCTTTATCAGTTTTTTCATTTTATGGTTCATGGAGTATTGCTTGCTAAAAAGTTGGATCAACTTTCTTCAGGGTTGAGAGTGGTGATTGCGTTACTTGCCATGTGCGTTCTAGGAACGATTGCCCCCACAATAAAAATTCCTGACCTTCGCTATGGAGTTACTGCTTTTTTTGCCTTTTTATTTTATGCCACACTTGGTTCATTGTTGGTCAGCTTTATTCGCTCCCGACAAAGTTTAACTTCGTCATTGCGTTGGATTGCCATCGCAGCAACTCTGCCTTTTTTAATTTCTTATTTAATTTCTAATTGGAGTGCCCTTGGAGAACCGTTACTGTTTGCTCGATGGCCATCAGAAAGTTCCGTGAATAGTTTTTTTAATTATTTATTGTTTTGGGGTGTTTCATTAATACTGTCACTCCATTTAGGGAGAATCGTTGGCGAGGCATTGCTCCAACCTATACGAGAGATAATGTCAAAGGTGGCGAGAATTGAAAAAGGGGATTGGAAGGCTCAGGTCCAAATTTATTCACAGGATGAAATTGGTAAATTAGGACATGCTATAAATAGAATGCGTTTAGGGCTGGAGCGAAGAGAGGTGATAGAAAAATCCTTTCATAAATACATTGATAAAAACATTGCAGAGCGAATTTTGGCAGGAGGAGCGTCGGAGTTTCGAATTGAAGGAACGGCGACACAAGCGGTTGTTCTGTTTGCAGATATTCGAGGGTATACAAGACTTTCTGAGAGCAAAGAAGCCCATGAAGTTGTCCACTTACTCAATGCGTATTTTGAGAAAATGGTGCGCATTGTGAAAAACCATGGCGGCGTTGTTGATAAATTTATAGGTGATAACTTGATGGCGGTGTGGGGAGTGCCTCATCCGACGGAGAATGCAGAGTTAAAAGCCGTGACGGCTGCGACGGAAATGATTCAAGAGATTGAATTGTGGAGTCGGGAGTTAGTTCAGCAAGGATTTCCGAGTTTAGGTATTGGGGTTGGAATTAATTCAGGAAAAGTGATCGCGGGGAGTCTGGGATGCACTGAGCATTTAGAATATACGGTTATTGGTGATGCTGTTAATACGGCGCAGAGAGCTGAGGCGCAGGCGCAAAAGCAAGAAATTTTAATCACAGAAAGTGTTTATGAAATAGTAAAGACTCACATTGAAGCCCGTTCGCTTGAGCCAGTTCGAGTAAAAGGGAAGGAGCAGCTTCAGAAGTACTGGGCTGTTGAAAAACTTTCTGAGACTCCATCTCAAATTAGTAGGGCGTCCTGATGTTGATCATCTAAGAGGTATTATGGAAATCGATTTTCACTTCGCGGTTACTTATGTTGTCGGTCGAGTTGCGGGGCTCTCCCATGAAGAGTCGCAAATTGTTGCCACGTCTTCTCAGTATGTTGATGATACAGTTAATAAGGGAGTCGTTCAATTTAAAAGCGGTGAGTCCTATGATAGGATTAGTACGGCCCACGATATGCTCGATTACCATATTTTACTTCCGATCGAAGAGCGAAGAACTTGGGTTCCTTTTCACTTTTTACCTGGTAATGAGTTAGTAGGGAAACACCGAAATGAATTTTACAATCGCATCGTTTGTCGACCGAATAGTCCTGTTGCTCAAGCCATGCTGAAAAACTGTATTGAGAATAAGAGTCGAAAATTTTCACTGCATCAACTTGGAATTACGGCCCATGTGTATATCGATACATGGGCTCATCAAGGATTTGCCGGAGTGAATCACCCGATTAATTCGGTAAGAGCAATAAAATTGATTGAGCCAAAAGGAAAAAAATCAATTTTAAAAACGTTGAAAGAAACGGGAATAGTTGCCGCACTTTGGCACTTGATCCAACCTAAGTTAAGTGAGTTATTTGATGCCTTTTTTCCGATGGGTCACGGGGCAGCCCTTCATTACCCAGATCATCCGTTTCGGGTGTGGAGTTATAAAAATGGTCAAGGGGAGTTGGTGATGCGCCATAACCCCAGTGATTTTTTAGAGGCGGCTGATGAGTTATGTAAATTCATTCGTCGCTATATCTTGGGAGATTCCTCAGCAGTTGTTGCTGGACTCCCACAGGAAATTAAAGATTGCTTTGAGAAGAAAATTTTAGAGTATCAAGATGAAGATGGACTTATTCGAAATCAGAGGTGGCTAGAGTCTATTAGAAATGGTGAGTTTGGATTTGAGAAAGTTCAACTAAATTATGTAAGTAGCGGGATTGGTTCTTGGAAGGCTGAGGCCTTAGGGATCATGGGGGAAAAGGTTCCACCGTGCAGACAATTTAAGTTTAGTCCTCAGTTTATGAACTCTCACTGGAAATTGTTTCATGATGCGGCTAAAGCTCATCAGCATGAAATGTTGTCAGAGATTTTACCCGCCTTTGGCATTTCAGTGATTTGAGTGGATGGTTGAAAAGAGTTCACTTTATGCTTAAGTCACCAGTAAGGCGCATCAATCGTAATATCATCTAAAACTTTGGTAAGGCAACTCACTCGATCATTGGGGTGGTGGGGGGTTTTATCAAGAAGTGCTTTTTCAACGGGAGTTTTCTTGTTGAGCGAATTTTCTTTTTGTTTTGTGATTTGCAAAAGACATTTGGCGCAAACGGCCTCGCCTCCGCAGGAGGAAGCTACTGGGACTCCATTCTCTAATAATACGAGTCGTAAATTAGAGCCTCTATTGACTTGCAGGGCTGGACGGTTTTTCTTTTCAAACTGAATGAGGGGAATGGCTTGCTCCTGAGGGTGAATGATGAATAACTCGTTGAGGAAAAGGAATCGAAATTTGCTCTTGGTTAAATCGAACATGAAGGGCTTTGATAAACTCATGCTTCATGAGTGCCCCATCAGTAATTCTTTTTACTTTGAGCACAACATTAAAATTAATGGATGAATCCCCAAAGGAAGTAAAGACCATGGCGGGAGATTGTGTTTTTGAAGCAAAGGGCAGAGTATTTTGAACCAAAAAGGCAACTTCTAAGACAACTTGCTCTACGTGATGGAGATCAGAATCATAGGCAACGCCCAGAGGCACGGTGATAGCGACATCGCTTTCAGGTAAATCAAAATTAGTTATCATTGATGAAGCAATTTTAGCATTGGGAATGACAGCAATATTATTAGCATAAAGACGAATATGAGTGCTTCTCCATCCGATTTTAGTGACAAAACCTTCAAGTCCTTCCTCAATTTTAATGATATCTCCCACTTTAAAGGGCTTATCGAGGAGAATGTAAAATCCACTAAATAAATTACTTAAGGTTTCTTGAGCGGCCAGGGCGATAGCAACTGAACCAACGCCGAGGGAGGCAAGAAGGGGTGTTATCGAAATTCCTAGAGAATCTAAAATAATCAAAACGCCAATAGAATAAACGAGGACTTTAGAAAGTGTTTTAAAGAGAGACTGAGACGACTCGCTGAGGGCTGCAGAGAGAAATTTAGAAATAATAATGGCACTAATGACTCGTTCTGTAGCCCAAATCAAAGACACAATGATGCAAAGCTTTGATAGAATTAATAAAGGAGATTGTAGGGTGGAGAGAGTGGGGGCGACATGAAGACTAATTCCAAGGCTCAGTCCAAACAAAAGGAGTTTAGAGGGACTCTTGAGTCCTTCGACAATAATATCATCTAAATCAGAAGTGGTTTTTTGGGCCCAAAGGGTAAGTTTTCGATCGGCGAGCTTCCAAAAAAAATAAAATCCGATCAAGCAAACAGAAAAAACGCTTAAGCTGATGGTGAGGGATTTGATTAAATTAAACTCCGGAACATCCATGGTGCTCCTCCTTTTGTGGCAAAATCATAAAGAATTTTAGTTAGATTCTGCTGAAAAAAGCCTACTTCTTCGTTGAAAAAGTTTAAATCTCACTCAACGTAGGGGAACTACGCCTCGTTCGATTTAAACTTTTCCGCCTCGATGTAGGCCTTTTTTAGTAGAATCTAATTAGTTTGTAATTATTTATTTGGTTAATCAAGTTTTGTTTGATAGTCTTTTTGATATGAGTAAACCAAAAATTGTTGATAAATGTTTTCAAGCGATGGATTTAAAAGCAGGCACCTATTATTGGTGTGCCTGTGGTGAGTCTAAAACTCAACCCTTCTGTGATGGTTCCCATAAAGGAACTGAATTTACCCCCTCTAAGTTGGAGTTAACGACAGATAAGCGCGTTAAGATGTGCCTCTGTAAGCACACTAAGTTAGCAGGTGGAATTTGTGACGGAAGTCATAATAATTTATAAAATTGGTTTTTAAGGTTTCAGAGACGAACGCTGGGTTTAAAGAATGGTTTAAGCTCATCCATTTGCGTGGGAAGTTTATCATAAGTTGATATCCAAGTCTCCGGTGTTTCCATGCAAATGGTGACAGGCCAAGTGGGTGCGTATTTTTTGAAACTATCAACAGCAAATCGAAACATTTCAGTTCTTAGTTTAGAATCATATCGGAGTTTTCCACTTTCAGAGGGAAACATTTCAGCTTTCATCACGAGGCTTTTCATTCCAAAACGCTCTCGCATCATATGTCTTTGCTCTGGTTGAAAGCGTAATGTTCCAACGGTAATGCCGTTAATTTGTGAAGTGTCAAAGCGCTGAGTGATTTCTTTGATTAAGTTTTCATAATTATATTGCCAGTTTTCATGGTAAATCATGGGATCAAAGTGGAAAGCAATCGGAAACCCTTTTTGAGCACAGCGTTCAGCAGCGCTAAGGCGAGCCTCTAGTGAGGCCGTATTATGTTCTTCATGGGCGATGATATTTTGAGGATTGATAGACCAACTGACAATGGTGTTCCCACCATGGACACAATCTAAAAATTGATCGACATGATCTGATTTAGTTTTGAGTTCAAGTTTCCAGTTTGGGGTTTGAGAGAAAAATTCAATCAAGCTTCGAGAGTAATGGGTGAGTGGATCAAGACTCAAGCTATCAATCACTTCTCCGGTGCCGACACGGAGAGCTTTGTGCCCTTGCGTTTTGTAAAGAGAGTGAAGCTCCTCTAGGGCATTTTCAATATTAGAATAAATAGTCATCATGGGCGTGTTGAGATAGCTTTGTAAGTAACAGTAACTGCAATTCATATTACATTGCAGTCCCAAATTTAACACATGATAATTACAACAAACGAGAGCTTGTTTTTGAGAAGCCCCAGGGCAAGGTTTAAAGAATTGGCCTTTAAAGGGGGTAATAAATAAATTACGTTTACTTTTGTCGAAGTCTTTAGCAGTCAGTGCCCCCTCTTGATTTCTGGGAAGTTGATTTTCAGAAGTCACCCATCGAATTTTATTCGATGGAAAGAGTGAGAGGAGTCGAGAAACAACGTCTGAGTTTTTGGAGGCCTCATCGATATAGAGGTGATCCAGTGCTGAAATAAGAGTGTTAATAGGGGATTGTAAATGCATTACTTTTTAGCCCATAAATCATCGAGTTGAGGATTATTTTTGATATCTTGATAAGTTCGCTCTAAACCAACTAAATTTTGTTTAAGTTCATCAGGGTGAGTAAAAAAAACTTTTAACTCAACACCCGCACGATCCCCTCTTCGAACCCAGCGCGACTCCATTTTTTTGGGCCAAAATACAACGCGAATTTTTTCTTCGGCCATTTTATCTTGATGGGTGCTCATCGGAAAACGTTTTGAATGTAAAAAATCAAGCCATTGAGCGCTTGAGCAGGGTGAGTGAGGTGGACGTAAATCCTCAACTGAATTTCCTAGGAGGAGTAGTTCAACCAAATATTCGAGTCCTTTGACTCCCTCGGATTTAGAAAATCCACAATCGATAAAAGTGAGCCACAAGGGCTCTAAAAGTGATAGCGAGTCTGGCGTTGTGAGAGCATTTAAGGGCGCGAGGTCTTGTGGCGATAATTTTTTTTGATGAATCCATTTCTGAACTTCTTTGGGTAATGTCACAATTTTTTCAATCAAGCTCTGTGAGTTTTCATAGTTTCTGTAGCCGTAGAGAAACCATAGTTCCATAAGATGCTGAAGATCGTTCAACTGAGGGTGTTGTTTTATTTTTTCAGAAAGACGAGAAAGCTCCATAAAGCTTAATTGGGGATAAATTCCTTTAAGAAATTGAGGTAGTGAGTTGCCTTCAAGCTTTACTGTTTTAGGTTGTGGGGGAGTTTGAGTCGCATCCCACAGATCATTCTCATTGGTTTGAAAGCCGCAGAGCAATTCACCCTGAAAACTATAACAAGGAAGCGATGCTGGCCAAAGGGACTCTGGCTCAAAGTCAAGGTTACGTTGAATCAGGGTAGAATTTAGTTGTTCTGTTTTATTCAATGAACTGCCTCGATGGAATGATAAGGGGTTGTTGATATTTAGAGGTCAGTTAGCATGGTCTAGGTGAAAACTCAAGTTCTTAAAAAGGCACTTGTATTCATTGGGGTCCTCGAGGTTACAATAAAAATATATGGCACATTGGAAAGATTACTGTACAGTTTGGTCGGACGTCGTTTTTTTTCGCTACATTGCAGAAGGTGTTGAGAAAAATGCCAACGAAATTTTTGTTTGGGATTTGGATAAAACTTATCTGGACACCTCGTGGGGCGGTTTCTTTGAACTCTTAAAAGTGGCCTTAGAGCGAGCCATTGCGAAGAAAAATATTCCGGGTACAACCACCCTTATTCGTAGCTTGGTAGACCAGTGGCAGGTTCAAAAATCCCACCGTCATTTTCCACTTTATTTTATCACGGCCTCACCACCACAAATGGAAAGTCGTATTAGTGAAAAATTATCTTTTGATGGAATTTTTCCTTTTGGAGCGTTTTATAAAGATAATTTGCAAAACTTACTTCCCAAGCGAATGTGGCGTCTGACAAAACAAGTGGGATATAAAATTCAAGCGCTGATGCAACTCAGAATCATGCTTAAAGAAGATGTTCGTCAAGTGCTTTGGGGTGATGACAGTGAGTCTGATGCCGTTATTTATAATTTGTATAGTGATATTTGTGCCCGCAGAATTGGTCCTCATGATTTACGACAAATACTTTCGCAATTTTGGGTGACCGGAGAGCAAGTAGACACCATTTTACAACTTCAAAGTAGTGTACCGGAAAATGATCCCGTTGAAAAAATTTATATCAATCTCGCCTCGGATACCGATCCAGATTATTATTTGAAATTTGGACGGCGCACGGTTCCCACTTACAATAGTTTTCAAACAGCTCTTGATTTGTATCAGGACGGTCGCTTGGATTTTCAAAGAGTATTAAATGTGGCGAGCGATATGATTCAAAATTTTGATTTCACCCATGATGAGCTTGGTCGCAGCTTCGATGAACTGATTCGAAGAAAAGTTTTAGTGGAACCTTTTGTCACTAAGGTATTAAAAGAATTGCAAGAGGTTGGAATTCTTGCCAATGATTTTACTCCCTCCGTGACCCCTTTTCATTCAGTAGTAGCACCCTTAAATCGTGGATTCGATATTTCAGGTACTCATGAGCCGTGGATCGCAGAGCGTATCGACTACCTCCACGATTATCGTTGAAAATATTTTTTAATTCTTATTTCGAGGTGGACGCCGTCCCGTGCGATACTCTCCGTTATTTGAAAAACCTTGTCGTCGATTCGTGTTTACACGGTCGGGTTGGTTAAAAAGATTTCCTCCTGTATTAGAGCCAAAACCAGAGTTATTGTTAATGGGAAGAGTGTGAGAAGAAAAGTCAGATTGATTGGGGATTTCCATTGGAGAAGTTAAACTGGTGTTTTGCGCTGGATTTAAATTTTGTGGATCGATCGGTGTGTTTTCAGTGGGAACCGGATCGTTTGCAAATGGAGCATTATCAATCACACTTGATGTGGCAGGCATGGGAGGTCTTCGACCATTACCAGGTCTTCGTCTTTGGTTTGAGTTTGAAGCAACAGCAGGATCTTGATTGTTGAGATTTCCATTTTGATTATTTTCTTCAAAGCCAGGAGAGGAATTTTGTTCGTAAGGATTATTTTGTTCAAAAGTGTTTCCTGAAGCCAGTGCTTGATTAGGATCAACTCCTTCGATGACACCTTCTGGTGAAGGTGCAGACGTGAGTTCATGATTTTGAGTGAGTGCATTGGCTTGCTGAGGGGGGTGTTGTTCAGGAGTTTTGTTTATGTTTGCTGCTGGAGTCACTGGAGCTGTTGGTGTTGCCGGTTGGGAGTGATGGGCTAAAAATTCTGCTTGAGCAGCTTTGGCAATTTTAGCTGAGGCAATGCGACTACGTTCACATTGATTTTCGTCGGGGCGTAAATCATCGTGTTTTTCAATTGAGGATGAATTTTTAGGAGCTATACTTGTAATTTTTGAGCCTTGGCAATGAATGTTGTTGTCATCAAAGCTAATTTTTCTTGCGGAAACTTCCAGTTCATTTTCACTTGAGTTGTCACGATCATATTTTAAATTTAAAATTCTCAAAGTAGCTCGATCTTCTTTTCTGTCACTGGAAGGAATATAATTTTGAACTAAATCTTGGCAATGGGCTTTGGTTACTCTTAAATCTGGCCCTTCAGGACTGAATCCTTTTGTAGATGTTGAGGATGATTGCGCTTGATTGCTGGAATTTTCGTTTTTAATTGTAAATGTGCAATGAGGTTTTATATCAAATAACTTTTGTTCACTGTCTTTGGTGGAATCATCGATGGTAACGCCTAAGCCGATGCGATTTTCTCCCAACACTTTTTTGTAGGATTCAAATTGCCCTAAGTTTATGTCCCAGTCGTTGCCAGCTTTATTGCTGATGGTCATAATGGGTTTACCAAAGTCATTGCTATTGCAATAGTGCTCATAAAAGCTGTGTAACTTTTTATCAGCAGACTCACTAACAACAATCTCTGTTCCGTTGCACGAAGAGGGTGACGATGTTTTTTTTGAGAGAGAGTTTATTTTACTGTTTATGATACTAAAATAATTCTCAGGTTTGGATGACTTATCTCTTGTTATAGTCATCCATGAGTTACGGAAAATATTATCCATTTCTTTTAAGATTTGGCTGATTTTAACTAAGCTCTCTGGTGAAACCTTTTGACTGATTACATTGGAGGAAGTTGGTTTATAAGTTGAAATTGAGGGAGAGCTTTTTTTTTTAACGTTGGAGAGTACTGGATCGCTTTTACTGATTGTGGAGATGAGGCGATCATTCGACTCGAAGTAGATTTGTAAGACTTTAAATAGCTAATAGTTAGTTTTTTCTCGCACTCACTTATATCTTCAGTTTTAAGATCATTTTCATCAATATTTGGGTATAATGAATCTTTAAAAGTTTTAACTTTAGTTTTTAGACATTGATTAGTATTTGGTTCAGATGAGTCTTCAGACTTAATACCTTGCACTACGATTTCATGGTCTTCTGAACCTTTTTCAAAAATAAACTGTAAGTTATGTATTCTGGATTCTTTTTCACCATTTTTTTCTTTACTAGGTTTGTAAATTTGAAAAAAGTTTTCACATCTTGCTAAGGTTACTAATTGTTTTTCTGAATTCCCTTTTTTCATTTCAATTTTACATCTAGGATTACTAGCTGAATCAGGTTCTTTTCCTATTCTTTTATCTGTTAAAAGTTTTTTATAAGCTTTTACATTGCTAGGCTTTAATATCCATTCACCATCTGATTCTTTACTAAAGACTAAAATAGGAGGGTGGTCATCGTAATTGTTACTGTTGCATGGCACTTGGTAAATAAAATAAGTATTACCAGAATCATATTTTTGTAAAATTAGTTTAAATCGATCACATTCCTTTTTATCATCAAAGTCTTTGATCGGTTCGCTTTCGTTAAAAACATAGAGTTTGTAGTCGTGAATTTTCTTGTGTACAAGACTGAAGTAATTTTCAGGTTTTGAAGTAGAATCATGATTGATCGCTATCCAAGCATTCAAATAAATTTTATTCATTTGCTTTAGCATTAAATCAATTCTATGAAAATCTTTAGTTTTAGAATGTTTCGAAAGCTTTGAACCATCATTACTTTTCTTACTATCCTTATCATCTTTTTCATCTTCGTCTTGATCCTCTGCGAGCAAGCGATCATCATCAGTGTCGCTGCCCTCGTCGATGCTATCACGACTAGAAGAACTTGATTTTGTAAATCGACTTTTTTGATTTAATTTGCGGTCTGAACGAGAAGTGCTACTATCAGAGTCCTCTAAGACAAGGTCAACAGATTTAGTGCTACCTGTTCGAGAATCAGGAAGCGAAGGATTATTTGGTAAATTTGTATTTCCACTGGGATTAGGTTGACCTGACGGGGGCGGTATTGTGCCACCAGCTTGGGGGCCAGGAGGATTTAGTGAGTTGGGTGGATTTCCATCCACGTTTGTTGTTTGACCATTGGAATTGTCTTCTGTTCCGGTTTGAAGTGTACCTTTCATTTGAGGCTTATCAGTGGTGGAATCTTCTGGTTTGGTATTACCATTACCAGGATTATTATTGTTAGTGGTCCCTTTATTATTAGTATTAGGAGTTCCATCGGCATTTTTTTGTTGATCGTGATTTTCAATAGTTGCAGCACCTTGCGCCACTTGAGCTGGTCTTGTTCTTTGGTTGGTATTTTTATCGCAGGCAGCTAGCAAAAGGCTAGAAGTCATCAGACAGACTAAGGCCTTCTGACCTGTTATAAAGGGATTTAGTTTGCTAGTTTCCATAGATACCTCCGACTTCTAACAAAGCAGAAAGCATGCCAAGACTTTACCTAGAGTATTTCATTTAAAAAGTGAACTAATCCTTAAAACTGTAATCCAAATGTAAAAAGAATTGACAGCCTAATGTCTCTTTCTGAGATTATGAGAGATCCGTAGATTCAATTCATCTTTAATTCCGAGCGTCGCCCTAACGCGTGGATTTTGAAATAAATCAAAATTATTACTTTAGAAGAGGATTTAGAGATTTGATAAATTCATTAATTGCTCTTTTTAAATTAGAGGACAACCATATTATTTAGAGACATTGAATTGGTGTTTCTCTTGTATGGGCGGAATTAATGTCATTTACTTTTGAAAAATTTAACTCTTGGAGTGCGAGTCAAAATTATTGGCGCAAAGAGTTAGGAATTAATGATAATAAAATACGTTGCTACCCTTACTATGGTCTAGGTCATGCTTTGGTTGATTTACTACAAGGGCTGAAACACTTCTGGCCGACGAGAAAAAGTGTTTTGGTTATGCCTTGGGGGAGTCCATACCTGACTGAATCCGTACAAAGTTTTGCTACTGAGGGCTATCAGGTCCACACCCTTTCGCCACTGTCTAAAAGAACCATTTCAAGTTTGGAAGAGGCAATAACGAAAGAACTCATGGTAACACTCTTGGTTAGAGATCATGGTGTGACAGGGGAATTAGAGTTAACGGAAGAAGAACTCAAGGTTTTAAATGATAAGCGCATTTCACATATAGAAATTCAACATCATTGGGCTTGGTCGAAGCAAAGTAGTGTGCCTCATCCATTCGGGGCACAAATAAGAATTATTGATGCACAGAAAGTCTTGGTGGTTTTGGGCCCTCGATTTAGAATGAGTCCTTCTTCGGCACAACTCATGGATTGGACTGAGTTGGATTGGGGTCCATCCCTCCATGAGGCTAAGGAGCAAGGTCGAGAAAATAAAGAATTGATTCAAAAACTAGAGGTAGAACTCTCTCTCTATTCGCAGCATTTTAAAGTTTTTGATTTTAAAAACGCGAAGAGACTTTATAATCGACTGGTTTTCGAAGTTCGAGGTGTTGATGGGAGTTATTTTATAGAAAAGCTACTGGCACAATTAAAATTAGAGACGCTTAAAGCTCCTGGATTTGAATCTCGCTGTGAAACAACAAATTTAAGTCGATGGGATGGGATTTATCCCTGTTGGCCATGGTGGGGAGATGCCAGACTCACCGAGGCTGAGCAGCGCTCAACAGTTATTTTATCTCTGCCATTTGTGACTCAATACATAACTGCTGACGTGTTAAATAATATTTATTTAACATGCTTAAAGGGGATTAAACAACCAGCAAATAATTTGGTAAAAGATCATGGAGCTGCGCCTTGAACAAAATCAGGAAAAAAATTAGTAAAAAAATAAATAGTCAAAGACGAAATAAAAAAGAACTTTGGATTATTAAAATTGGGAGTCAATTAATTACTGATGGTGGTCCTTTGTTAATCCGTGCTCTGATACAAGAGGTTTCTTTTTTAGTAAAGACAAAGTCAATCAATATTGTTTGGGTCACCTCGGGAGCCATTGCCTCAGCTCGCCAGCGTTTGAATTATCAATGGCATTCATTACCAGAAAAACAAGCGCTCAGTGCTATTGGACAACCGATGCTTATGGAACTCTATAATCTTGGTTTACAATCACAGGGACTTATGGGTGCTCAAGTGTTATTAAGTTATTCTGATTTCAATCGGAGAGAAAGCCGCATCAATCTCTGTAATACGATCTTAAAGCTATTGGAATGGGGAAGCATTCCTCTTCTCAACGAAAATGATGCTGTCGCCACGGATGAAATACAGTTTGGCGATAACGATCAGCTTTCAGCGATGGTAGCCTGTGAACTCCAGGCCGATCGATTGGTGATTTTAACGAATGTTGACGGGCTCTACGATCGTGATCCCACTCAAGAAGGTGCTACTCTCATCAGTCAGCTACCAACACTTTCTCAAAAAATTATTAAATCCACTGCTTCAAATAAAATTTCCAGTGTAGGACGAGGAGGAATGACTTCAAAGCTATTAGCTGCACAACGCGCTTTAAAAAAAGGAATTTCAACTCACATCGTGCGCGGCACTACAGAAAGAGTTTTGACTCGGCTGTGGCAGGGAGAATCCCTTGGAACCTCCATTGGTAAACCCATCAAAAGAAAAAATTAAAATGAAACAGCATGAGTATCACGAAAAGTTAGTGGCAATGCATCAAGCAAAGCGATTTTTGCGGATGATGAGTGCTGATCTAAAAAATCATGTTTTACTCACATTGGCTGATGTGTTAGCTTCGGCTTCTGATGAGATTTTAAAAGAAAACACCAAAGATATTCAGACGTATCGCGAGCAGGCTTATTACCAAAAGGCCTTTGAAGATCGATTGCTTCTAACGCCACAACGCCTACAGCAAATGACTGAGAGTTTGCGTTTTGTAGCATCGCTGCCTGATCCCATTGGGAAAACAGTGAGTGAGAAGGTCTTAGCTAATGGTTTAAAATTACGTCAAGTGCAAGGTCCTCTGGGATTGATTTTTATGATTTTTGAGTCACGCCCCAATGTCATTACAGAAGCTTTTTCTTTGGCCTTTAAAGCGGGAAATGGACTTCTTTTAAAGGGAGGGAAAGAATCTTCTCTCAGCGCCAAAGTTATTTATCGGTGTATCAATGAAAGTTTGCGCTCTTTGCAAATCACGGAGACTCCCTTTTGGGGACTTGAAGATCCCTCGCGAGATACGACCGATTTTTTATTAAAACAAAATCAGTTTATTGATGTGCTCATCCCTAGAGGAGGAGATAAGCTGATCGAGCACGTTACAAATCACTCTACAATTCCCATCATTAAAAATGATCGAGGATTGTGTCACTTGTACGTTCATGAAGAGGCGGATTTAGCGATGGCAATTTCTATTTTGATCAATGCTAAAACTCAACGCCCTTCCGTTTGCAATTCTGTTGAAACTCTTCTCGTGGATGATTCAAATGCCGATAGGTTTTTAGCTCTGATGTTCGAAAAGATGGCGCCCTTGGGTGTTGATTTTTATGCTTGCCCAAAATCATTTCAAATATTGTCTGCACTCAAAAACCAAGCGTACTCGGGGAGTGCAGAGAGTGGGGTTGTTTGGCCTGTTGATTCGACGTCTTTTGATCGAGAGTATTTGGATTTGAAATTAAATATTAAAGTAGTTAAAAACTTGAAGGAAGCCATAGAGCATATCGAAATTCATGGTTCAAGACATTCAGAGGCTATTATTACTAAAAACGAAACCGTGGCAAAAAAATTTGAAAATGAAATTGATGCAGCCGTTGTTTATTGGAACGCTTCCACACGATTTACCGATGGAGGTCAATTTGGAATGGGTGGCGAAATTGGCATTAGCACCCAAAAACTTCATGTGCGAGGTCCTGTGGGGTTAGACTCTTTAACAACTCAGAGATGGATTGTTGAAGGGACTGGTCAAGTTCGCAAGTGAAGCTCTTTTTAAAATCAATTCTCTCCCGTATTTTTGCGGTATAAAGTTTATCAAAAGATTTAGTTAAAGCTCAATAGAAACCAACAAAAACTCTTGGAAATGAGTTCAATTTGTCTTATAGTTTCTCTATGTCGCGTTTACATAAACTGGATCCTAATTTCAAACCTGCATTTAATGGACCTGAGTTAGCTCATTCATTAGTTCAAAAATTGAATGAGCAAGGAAAAAACTCAGGCAAGCCAATTGAATTCGCTTACTTATTTGGATCGGCTTCTGAAGGAAAAAATACAGTTGATTCTGATTTAGATATATTAGTAATAGTCCTAGATAATTTTGCAAATGATATTCCTTTTTATTATTCTATAGTAAATCAGCCCTTCTTCTCGCCCGTAGCCGTAGATTGGATTTTTATGTCGTCTTCGGAGTTCAATTTAAAAAAAGATACAGGTGGAGTTGCCAGAATTGCTCATATCAACGGAATGAGGATTTTTTAAAATGAATTCAGATAAAAAAATATTATTTAGCCCCGACTATGCAGTTACTTTAATAAAAATTGCAGAAGGAGATCTGACAACGGCCCAAGCATTGATACAATCACCAAATCCTGGGCGCTTGGAAAATATTCTTTATATGATCCAACAGGCAATTGAAAAAACATTAAAATCAGTTTTAATAAATAAACAAATTCCATTTCCATTAGTTCATGATTTGGGAATATTAATCGCTCTTTTGCCCTCAAACGAATACCCACCAGGTGGCTTTGAGTGGACGGCACTGAACCCCTACGCCTCAATCAGAAGATATGAAGAAGGACACTTACCCATCACGCTTGATGAAATTAAAGGATCTTACCTTTCGGCAACCCAGGTCATAGACTGGGCAAAAAAAATTATCAATAGTCAAACTACTAGTACATAATGAAATTGAATTAAGGCTAAGGCGTCGCGTTTAGCGTATAAAATAATCATGAATAAAGTGATTATATATAATATTTTACACGTCATATTGATTTTGTTAGACTTGCATTTCTTTTTTAGAAATCAAGTATAATAGGGGAGGAATTATGTTTCGAAGAGCGTTAGTGAGTGTCTCCGATAAAACGGGTTTAGTGGACTTTTTAAAACCTTTGGTCTCACAAGGATTAAAGATTGTCTCAACAGGTGGCACTTCGAAGCACTTGCAGGAGGCAGGGATTTCGGTCATTGATATTTCACAGCAAACAGATTTTCCAGAAATATTAGAGGGGCGAGTAAAAACTTTGCATCCGAAAGTACACATGGCGTTATTGGGAAGGGTGGATCGCGCCGATGATATGAAAACGCTTCAGCATTATGAAGTAGAGCCCTTTGATTTAGTGGTTGGAAATCTTTATCCCTTTGAAGGAGCTTTAGCTAAAGGTTATGAGGGAGACGAACTCATTGAATACATCGATATTGGTGGTCCTTCTTTTTTACGGTCAGCAGCTAAAAATTTTAAATCAATAACTATTGTTTGTGATCCCAAAGATTATGAGTGGATTCTTAAAACTCAAGGTGATCTTTCTTTTGATCAGCGCAAGCATCTTGCCTCTAAAGTTTTTTCGCACACGGCAAGTTATGATGCTTTGATTGCTGAAGCTCTGGGAGGGTCTTCCAATCTTGATCATGCGCTGGGTGGACAACTGGTGCAAGAGCTACGCTATGGTGAAAATCCTCATCAAAAATCCAATTGGTTTCGAAAAAAAGGCGAGACCAATGGCTGGCATAAGGCGGAAATTTTGCAAGGGAAAGTATTATCCTATAACAATCTCCTGGACCTAGATGCAGCTTCTAACTTAGTTCGCGAATTTTCAGAGCCAGCAGTGGTTGCTGTAAAGCATAATAATCCATGTGGAGTTGGAGTAGGGAGTGTAGGGCTTGAGGCTCTTGAAAAAGCACTTTCGGCTGATCCAGTGAGTGTGTTTGGCGGAATTATTGCTGCCAATTTTACGATTGATTTGAAGTGTGCAGAAAAGTTGGGAACCCTTTTCTTAGAGTGTATCGTGGCTCCAAGTTACACTGTTGAGGCCAAAGATTTTTTTGCTCGTAAGAAAAATTTGCGAATTTTAGAGTGGAGAGAAATGCTAACGATGACTAATACCGTGGACATTAAAACCATTGCCGGTGGGTATTTAGTTCAAGAAAAAGATGCGTCCGAAGGATGGAGTGATCATTGGCAAATTCTTGGTGAAACGCCTACACCTCAGTTAAAAAAAGAAATGGAACTCGCATGGAAAGTGGTATCAAGCTTGAAGAGTAACGCCATTGCTATAGCGGGCGAAGGAAAAACTTTGGGTTTAGGAATGGGACAAGTCAATCGAGTCGATGCCGTTGAGTTGGCTGTTAATCGATGGAAGAAATTCCACTCACAAATAACCAATGTGGTATTAGCCAGCGATGCGTTTTTCCCTTTTGCGGATTCTATTGAAATGTTATCGAAAGCCGGAATTCAATGGGTGATACAACCTGGTGGTTCTGTTAATGACGAGGCCGTATTTAAAACTGCGAAAGAATTGAAAGTAAATATGATCCTTACAGGGAAAAGACATTTTAGACATTGAGGTTATGTTTTAGAAAAGAGGGCTATGGAAAGTTCTACAACCAAAAGTACAACAGATCAGTGGCTCATTAAAAGTGCGAATCGAGTAATGGGCCCTTTTAAGTTAAACGAAGTTATCGTTGGTTTACAACTAAAACACTTTACCATAATGGATGAAATCTCGCCTCCCTTTGGACGTTGGGTTTTGATTCGTGATGAATTGGCACTTCAATCAGCAGTAAAAGAAATCCGAAGTCGTCCTGAAACGTCTGAAAATACAGCAACTTTAACTCACACCCTTTCCTCTTCCATGAATGTTAGTTTATCCATTAAAGAAGCAATTGAAAAAAATAATCCCAAAGTCTTAGATAAACTAAAATTAGTTACTTCATCGGAAAAAATTAATTCTAAAAGTAAATCAACATTTGCCTTTTTGGGTGGAGTTTTAGTCGTTTTAGTGGCTGGAGCTTTGGCCTATTTCAATGTTAATCGAGTGAAGCAAAAGGATTCTCTCCAAGAAATATTGACCACTGTGAATCAATTTAAAACCCAAGGTTTCTACGATCGAGCATTTGCTCTTCTCTCAAAGGCGAAATTAACAGAACGATCAAATCCATTAGTCGATTTGGATTTAGCGCTTTTTCAAGTGGTTTTACAAAATCAAAATACTACGGGCCGAAAAAATATAGAAAAATTAATACCTCAATTGGAAAGTAAAGAAGCTAAAGTCATGGCAACGACAGGTATGGCATTGTCCTATCTCAATGATAATGATTATAAAAATGCAGGGGAGCTGATTAAAAAAGCTCTAATCATCGATCCCAATTATTCACCCGCTTTAATTGATCGTGCGATAATTGACTTTGTGAACGGAAATCCCGAGCTAGCTGAACAAAATTTTGAACCTGTCATGAATCAAACAAACAATGGTGTCGTTGTTCTTGGCTCTACAATGGCCTCAATTGAAGTTAATAGAAAGGGTTTAATGCCTAAGCGCATTTTGCCAGTGCTTGTTCAAATGCTAGATGATTACTTAAAAAATAATTTTGATTTACAACAAGAAGCCTATTTATTGAAAGCCTATATTTATACCGTTTTAGGTAAAACCCAAGATAAAATCGATGAGGTTACTTCACTTCTAAATAGTGATTTAGAATCGGGGCAAGGTCATCGAATTGATTTATTAGTGGATCGGACTTTTATGAATTGGAAAAATTTACTTCCTTATTGTCAAACCATTGTAGAATCTGATTCTAATAATTTGCTTTTTAAAAGCTTACTGGCATATTGCTACTCTAAGGCAGGACAAGATCTTGATGCTAAAAAAGTTATTTTAGAAGCTGAGTCGGAAGCTCCAAGAAATTCCAATATCGCCGCCATAAAAGCGTATATTATGAAATTACTTGGGCAAGATTCAGAGTCCCAAGCGAGTTTAGGTGTGGCGTTATCAGATCGCAGAATTCTCAGTGCTTGGCTTTTAAAATCAAAGTTTTGTGAAAAAGAAAATAATGATTCCTGCATTCAGGAATCACTCACTCAACTGATGAATGTTAGTCCCAGAAGTTTGCCATTGTATGTAGGAATGGCAAAGTTGGAAGTAAAAAAAGGTAATAAGAAAAACGCTTTAGATTGGATTCAGCGAGGTCTAAGCCTTTCTCAGACTTATATGCCGTTTTTAGAATTGAAAAATTCTCTTTAGGGTTGGTGTAAAGTGATAAGACAATTTTTAATTTTACCAATGATTATTTTTAGCGTGGCATGTCACCATGCCAATGAGTCCGATTCTAGCACTTATGAAACTAAGTTAGAGAATCAAGCTCCACCTGAAGTTTTTATTCCACCGATTATTTGGGATTTATTGGAGGAAAAAAAAATTATAAATTCTAAAGGAAAAATTGAAAACAACACTCAAGAAGTGCGACGACTTGAGGAGAATGTTTTTGTGGGAGTTAAGGTTCGATTGGTTGAAAAAACACCGGGAATATTGGGTGGGAAAAACTTGGAGTTTGTATCGCAACAATCTGGTGGATTGCAAATTGATTTAGCTCAATATATAAAGTTTAAAAAAGGAACTTTTATTTTTTCTTTTGAACCAAGCACCAAGATTGATAATGTGACAACACAAGTATTTTTTTTAAGTGACGCCATTGCAAAGGCTGGACTACAGAAGGTGGGAAGCGGTTGTGGAAAGTTCTTTGACATCACCAAAGCTTATTTAAATAAAATTCGAGATCCTGGAATTGAAATAAATGTTACAGATGGGCGTCACGTCAGTTTATTAGGTGGTTCCTTTTTAATGCGAGTTTCTCGTGAGTCTGGAGTGCGAGCCTTAACACAACTGACGATGACCGATTCCAATTATCCTGAACTCCTTTGTGAGCGTTCCACCAATATAGAGAAATGATTTATGGCATTGATTAAGAGAACTGTTGAATTTTTTAAAGCTTATAAAAATTATGATCCTGCTGCGAAGTCGTATTTGGAAATTATTTTACTCTACCCGGGCCCTAAAGCCATATTTTTGCATTGGGTGGCTCATTATTTTTATATTAATAAATTTTATTTTATTGCGAGGATGATTTCGGAGATTGGACGCTGGTTGACTGGAGTAGAGATTCATCCAGGGGCTAAGATTGGCCGTCGCCTTGTGATTGATCATGGCATGGCCATTGTCATTGGTGAAACAGCAGAAATCGGTGATGACTGTATCATATTTCACGAAGTAACATTAGGTGGTGTTCGATTTGATCCCGTTAAGCGGCACCCAACAGTAGGACATCGTGTAGTGATTGGAACAGGGGCAAAAATTTTAGGCCCAGTTCATATCGGTGATGACGCTAAAATTGGTGCCAATGCTTTTGTCATGAAAGATGTCGCTCCTGGCTCATTGATAGTGGGCCTTTATAAAGATTAAGAATTTTGTTAGCGAGCAAGCAAGCAAACAAACAATCAAGAGATCAATCAGCTTTTTTACTTGAATTGGGGGCTTCTCTCAAAAGGGGAGAAATAACTTCTTTGCAAAAAGTCGGGGCGGCCATCCTGGCCTCACACCGAATTGGAAAGTTAAGATAATTTAAGGCAAAAATGAGATTTTGATGTTAAAAACAATTTTTGTTTTGCCTTAAATTATCTTAACTTCCCATCGCGTCCCGCTATTCGGAGCCCTCCTTTTTGCAAAGAAGTTATTTCCTCCCCTTTTGAGAGAAGCTGTGCCATTACAAACTGTTTTTATTTTTTAGTTCAAGAATTTTGGTTTTGTATATTCGTTAAATAGTAATAACTTCAATTAGATTGGAAAAGAACTTTAAAACATCCTCCGAAAGACTTTTATAGCTAATAAGCTATTGGCCTCGTTTATAGTATTGGAGATAAATAATTTTAAATTATAACCAGGACGCCAGAAGGGCGGGCGAGAACAGCTTAATGACTCCTTTGTGCGTTTAAAATAAGTCTAGATGCTGTCTTGTCTGAACCATTTTGAGACCGAATCTACTCTAAAGAAAATAAAACTAGTTTACATTCAGAAAAATATCAAAAAATTTGATATCAACTGAAATCATAAATAGAATAACGAATTAAAAAAGTTCGTAAGGGCACAGCTTCTCTCAAAAAGGGAAGGAAATAACTTCTTTGCATAAAGGAGGGCTCCGAATAGCGGGACGCGATGGGAAGTTAAAATAATTTAAGGCAAAACAAAAATTATTTTTAACATCAAAACTCCATTTTTGCCTTAAATTATCTTAACTTTCCAATTCGGGGTGAGGCCAGGATGGCCGTCCCGACTTTTTGCAAAGAAGTTATTTCCTTCCCTTTTGAGAGAAGCCCCCAATTCAAGTAAAAAAGCTGTTTGATATTTGAACATTTACAAGATTTTAAATGTGCGCAATATCTAAACTAAACATATTTAGGTTCTTCCTTCTTTGAGCGATGAAAAAAGAGATATACCAATAAAGGCAGCTCCAATGACTCCTGTCACGATTTCAGGAATTTCAGTTAGGGTGTTTAAAAACATGATGATTGAGAGTGACCAGATAGCATAAAAAGCGCCATGTTCTAAATAACGAAATTGAGAAAGTGTGTTTTGCCTTACAAACATTATGGTAAGGCTTCGAACAAACATCGCTCCAATTCCAAGGCCAATGGCAATAATAAAGAGATTGTTTGAAATAGCAAAAGCTCCGATGACGCCATCAAAACTAAAAGAAGCATCTAGGACTTCTAAGTACAAGAATAAGAGTAAACTAGTTTTATGGAGTGACGAATTGTTTTTCTTAGATTCGTGTTCATTTTCTTCGTCATGACTTAAAAGTCCCCCGAGGCCATCCACTAAAATATAAGTCAAAAGCCCCATCAGTCCTGAAACGATAAATGAAATTTGTTCATGTTGGGGAAGTAGGCGCATCATTACGAATAAAAATAAAATGACGATGCCAATTTCGATGGCCTCCATTTTGCCTAATTTTGTAAGGGGTTTTTCGATGGCTCGAATCCAGTGAAGTTCTTTGGTATCATCGAAAAAATATTTTAATGCCACCATCATTAAAAAGGCGCCACCAAAGGCAGAGACAGGTATATGAGCTTGAGTCATTAGTTGGGCGTACTGATCTGGATGGAAGGTCGCAATTTTTAAAGCGCTCCATGGCGAAATCATGGCCGCCACACTTACGACGATCAGAGGAAAAATGACTCTCATTCCAAAAACAGCGATCAACATTCCCCAGGTAATAAATCGGTGCTGCCAAAGTGGAGTCATTTTTTTTAAAACAGTAGCGTTGACAATAGCATTATCAAAGGAAATAGAAACTTCTAAAAGAGATAAGATTAGGGCAATAAAAAGGGCTTCGAACGCTCCTAAAACTGTATGATGGTACTCCCATCCGACAAAGGCCGCGAGTCCGAGCCCGAGGATACTGACAATAAGTGAACTTTTGAAATACTTAAGCATTATAAGTGGACCTCATTTTTATGCATTTTAAGAAAAGCAGGTAAAACGACAGAAGGTGAGTCAAGCATTTTAATTTCTCCCTGATGAAGCCATAAAATTCGATCGCAATGCTCTACGGTTGAGAGGCGATGGGCAATGATGAGTTGAGTGCGATCAGAAAAGAAATTTTGAGTGGCATTGACCATGATTTGTTCACTCTGAGGGTCAACGGAGGATGTCGCTTCATCCATTACAATAATGGGCGAGTCCTTCAGAAGACAACGAGCCATGCAAAGGAGTTGCCGTTCGCCAAGACTTAAATTTTTACCTCGTTCTTCAATGGGGTATTCGAGCCCTTGAGAGAGAGATTGAAACCACTCTTTTAGTCCCACTCGATCCAAACTAGTAATCACTTTTTCACTCGAATAAATTTTACCTAAATCCAAGTTGTCACGTAATGTGCCTCTGAAAAGGATAGGATCTTGAGGTATTAAAGTAATTTTATTTCTATAATCCGTGAGGCTAATCTCATTTTGTTGAGGAGGATTTTTATCAGATAAATAGGGTGTAAAACCATTGATGGAAATTTTTCCTTGAGTGAGGGGATAGAGATAAAAAAGAGTTTGAATAAGAGTAGATTTACCACTTCCTGTCTTACCAATGATTCCAATTCTTTCTGTGGGTTTAATATCAAAGGAAATATTTTTTAACACTAAAGGGAGATCTTCGCGATAGCGAAAGGAGACATTTTCAAACTGAATTTGTGGAACTGAAGACATCGAAGTCGGAGTAGCTACGAAATCTTTTGACGGTTGGCAGAGCGGAGGGGAGTTTTGATTCCAATGGGGCGTTGGAAACTGAGCAGAGCTTGGTAAGCGCTCTCCCGCTTCAATGGGTAAGTGCAAATAGTGGTCAAGACGTTCCGTTCCCACAAAGGCTTCGTCGAGTTGAGAGAGCCATTCAAAAAATGTTTGCACAGTACCGCCAGAGAGCATGATAAAAGTAAAAGCGACCCCAATGGAGCCAACGCTCACAAGTTTAAATTTTAATAAGTAAAAAGAAGATAATCCGGTAAGTAGCAAAAGGAAAGAAGTGAGCGCGCTGATTTGAAAAGAAAAAAAAGTAAATCTTTTGTAAGATTTAAATCTTTGATTTAAAAATAAATCATTTAAAGTTATGAATTTTTTAACAAAGGAATTTTGTCGTAAGTAGGTTCGTATCGAAGAGGCTCCTATAGCTGTTTCTGCAAAGTGGGCAATGGAGGGGGCTCGACTTAGCGAGAGTTGACGTCGTTCCGTTCTAATTCCGTCTTTATGAAATTTAAAGATCCAATAATTGCAAACGACAATCAAAAAAACTAAGAACAAATAAAAGGGGCTAGCAATAGTAATGAGAATAATCATAGAGAGTATATCGAAGACTAAAGCAATAAACTCTGCTAAAGGGCCGCCAAAAAGCCGAAACACATTTCCGTAGTCACTTGAAAAACGAGTGATGATTCTGCCGGCGGGAGTGGTGTCAAAAAAAGAAAGAGGGTAGCGTGATGTTCGCAAAGTGACTTCGTCATAAATCGTGCTCGTTGCAAGAGCCGAGAGTCTTGAAAAGCCAACTCTAAAACAGAGTGTAAAAATGAGCCCTAGAATACACAATACTAATAATGCCGGTAAGTAATTTTCTGACGTCCATGACTGGAACCAAAGAGGAGGGTGTTGACATTGATCGGTATTGCAGAATGAATCAACCCAAAATCCAATTAAATTGGTATTAAAAAGTAACACGAGCCGGCCAATAAAGCCTAAAATTAACAACAAGAAGATATAAATAAAATAAGGTTGATAAGCTAGTTTTAAAGTTCGAAATACTTGCTGTTGGTATTTTCCCTTGAATTGAGTTTCTTCCTGCTGAAAACTAAGCTTCGGCTTCATGATTCTCCTTAGGCTTAAGTGTTTCGATAAAGCGGTAAAAAGGAGGAGAAGATTTTATTAGTTGATCAAAAGTCCCTTGCGCGATTAGTGACCCATTTTCTATAAAGAAGATACGATCAACTTCTTTTAAAACAGAGAGCCGATGAGTCGCGAGTATTCTAGTTTTATGGGTCCATTGCCCCTTGATTAAAGTTTCAATGAGCGCGTGTTCTGTATTAACATCAAGCGCGCTCAGAGAGTCATCCATTAAAACAATGGGACAATCATAATAATTAGCACGCGCAATATTGACTCTTTGTTTTTGACCACCGGATAAATTCACTCCGCGTTCACCAATTTCTGTGTCTAGTTGCTCTGGGAATAAATTTTCATCGAGTACAAACTGTGATTGTTCCAAGCAGTGAGTGATTCGAGCATCAAGTTTATTATTGATATTATAATCAAAGGCAATGTTTTCGCGAAGACTGGCACTCATAACAAAACTTTCCTGCGGGACAAAGGCAAAATGACGGCAAAGTTCTTCATGGGAGCACGAGAGCACATTCTTATTATTGATGCGATAATAATCCATGGAAGCGCCAGTCTCGCCCATGAGTGACAGGAGGAGTAAGGTTTTCCCACTTCCTACTTCGCCAACTAAAGCCACAAACTCTTTTTGTTTAATATTGAGATTGATATTCTTTAGTAAAAAATCATTGCCGATTTTTAAATTAAGATTGTGGACTTCGATGGAAGGACCTTGAGTTTCCATTTTAGATTCGTCAGCAGAAATAGCATGGGGCCAATCACGACCTTGGTTTTTTAGTTCTAAAAAACCGGCAATGCGTTTTAATGAAGTCCATCCATCAATACCAAAAGTAAAGAACCACGGGAGTTGCCTAAAAGGACGAGTCAAAAAAATTCCTAAAATCCAAAGAAGACTTAAGAGTTCGCCCGGAGTCACTTGATTTTGATGGGAGGCGATCAGCACATAAATCGCCATAATGTTAATCATAAAAGTGGTCGTTGAAGAAAAGGAGTTCATGGTTTGACCGTTGGTCACCATGGCGATGCGATTTTCAGTTTCTGTAATCCGTGTTGACTTAATTCGTGCCTCATAGGCTTCTATCCATCCCATTATTTTGAGCGATTTAATATTGAGAATCCACTCATTGACAAGTCCTACGCGCTCGGCAGCAAGTTGCTTGTAGCGATTAAAAAAATAAGACTGACGGTAAGCAAGGTATGAATTCAGAATAATAAATATTCCAATCACGCCGAGCACTCGCCCGAGGGGTAAATCAAAAAGTAGATGAAGTGCCAGAGGAGCTAATATTAAAGGAGAAAAGGTCGCAGCTCCACTGGGTATGGATTGTTCTAAAAGCACAGAGGCACCAGGAACATCCGTGGCATAAATAGCCACTAATTCACCGACAGTTTTTCCCTGTAAGCTATCTGTTCGTAGGTTGAGAGTTTTTTCATAAAGCATTTCAGAGAGCTTTTGCTGAGTAAATAGTGCTTCGCGCATCCCAATAAAGTTTGCAATAAAGTTGCAACTCAAAGAAAGAACGATGCAAAAGAAAGCGAGCAGAATTAAAATTAAAGGGTGGAGTCCACTTTCAAAACCAAAAATATCTTTTGAGGGAACCATCAATAAACCATCAATAAAATGCTTTTGGATGTAAGGACCTAAAATACCAAAGATAGAACCAGTAAAGCTAATAAGTAAAATCGCAAGACGCCAGGGCCAGCGGTCAAATAAAACTAAACGCAGTAGTCGAAAAGCCATGGTTCAATGTAACGAAAAGGCAAAGTGCTGTCACGATTTTATAATTATTTTGCTTTGATGTAGTTTTCAACCATCCATCGACGAATGGTTTTTGTCACTGCTGGTTGAATTCCCACGAAATTAATATTGGCGGTGAACTTCCCTTTGTGCTTTTGGCTTTCTTTACAGTTGATTACTTTTGCTACAATTTCACGTATGCCAAATTTTTCAAATTCTGGAATAATAATAGTGAAAACCTCTCCCGCAGCCAGTCGTTCATCAATAAGGACTTTTGCACCTGCTTCAGAAAGTCCTTCTAGATCGTAGCGGTAGGCTAATTTTACAGGGGAAGTGATGGGAGCAAAATAAAGCTGATTTTCCTTTGAAAACTCAATTCCAGTGATATTATTTATCTTTTGTGCAACAATGGGCATATCCAATGGTTTTATAAAGACATCATCATAACCAGCAATGAGACAGTTTTCTAAATCATTATTACTGAGGTTGCTGTTGGCAAGTAGAAAAATTTTCAATTCGGTGCCTTTAGTTGTACCTCCATCCATTTCATTATAGAGGGCTTGAATCCACTCTTGGGGAGTGGTTGAGCCCATACAAGCTTGATCAACCATAATGAATTCATATTTTGTTTTTTTTAAGTTTTCCACCGCTTTGGGTCGATTTTGAGTTAAACTCATCTTGGGTGGAGTTCCTCCTTTTTGCTCTTCGCCTTTAATAAAAGAGTCAATGGCCATTACGACACCCATATTTTCATAAACAAAGATAAATGCGGCTCGACCTGAAGGTGAAGAGTTTGCTGTGCTCACTTTTTAATCCTTTGTAAACCTACGTTTATTATAAACATTCACTATTTATTGCAGCATGACTATTCGTCCTTTGTCGAATGAATTTAAATGGAAATATTACAAAGGTCTAGGGTATCCTTTAATTTCTAGATTTTTGGATGGTATCATTTATAATAGTAGATTTTTCCAATAACTTGTTCGACGGGTTTCAATATGATAGCTTGCGTAATGTAAAGTAGTTTAGCTTTATTTGTGAAGTACCACTGCAAGTAGTGGGGAGGTTTGGGTGTCGGTATTAAGATCCATTGTGGGTATAGTTATCCTAATTTCAATTTGTGTTGCTTTGAGTTCGCATCGAAAAAAAATCTCTTGGAAAGAGACTTTGTATGCCCTAGCTGTTCAGGTGCTTTTTGCCTTTTTAGTTTTGAAAGTTCCAGGAGTCGTTGATATTTTTGATTTTGTCTCTAGTTTCTTTGTTAAAGTTTTAGATTTTACTAAGGAAGGCTCACAATTTTTGCTTGGGAATCTTTTAAATGTTGAAACTCATGGTTTTATTTTTGCCTTTCAGGTTTTACCAACCGTGGTATTTTTCTCAGCCATTACGAGCATGCTTTATTATTTAGGGATTTTACAAAAAATAGTTTATGGGTGTGCTTGGGTTATATCAAAAGGGATCAAATTGTCGGGGGCAGAAAGTTTATCAACAGCTGGAAATATTTTCTTAGGTCAAACGGAAGCCCCATTATTAATAAAACCATATCTTGCAAACATGACTCGATCAGAACTTCTTTGTGTTATGATTGGTGGGATGGCGAATATTGCTGGAGGAGTTTTGGCCGCGTATGTGGGTTTTTTAGGTGGTGATGACCCGGTTCAGAGACAGATGTTTGCTACTCATTTATTATGTGCCTCCATCATGTCCGCGCCAGCGACTATTTTAGTATCAAAAATTTTAGAACCAACGCTCAATCGCGAAACACTTGATACCAAGCTCAATTTAACAGAAGCAAATCCAAGCTATAATCTCATTGATTCCATTTGTGTTGGAACAACTGAAGGTGTGTCCTTGGCTATTAATGTGGGTGCTATGCTGTTAGTTTTTACAGCTGTCATGGCAATGGTGAATAGTATTTTGCATCAAGCAGGAATCATTGTCGTTGGAAGTGGTGCTGAGTGGTCGCTGCAAAGTGCTCTAAGTTATCTTTTTTCGCCTTTGGCATGGGTGATTGGAGTTGATGGAGCTGATATTTCAAAAGTGGGTCAGCTTTTAGGAGAAAAAACCATACTTAATGAGTTTTATGCTTATGGAACGTTGGCCAAATTTAAGGCTGCCCAGGCTTTTGTAAACCAAAAATCTTTAATCGTAGCTACTTATGCCCTCTGTGGATTTGCTAATTTTGCCTCCATTGGTATTCAAGTGGGAGGGATTTCACAGATGGCACCCAATCAACGAAGATCCTTATCAGAGCTTGGGCTTAAGGCTCTGATCGGCGGGACTATTTGTACACTAATGACAGCTACAATCGTTGGAGCTTTTTACTAAAAATGATATACGCCTTTCCGCAATAAAAAGGTTTTGAAGAGGAGTTTAAGGTGAATAGAGTAATGAATAAATTTGAATTGTTTACAAGTTATTTAACAAGAATAGTATTCTATTTTTGCCTTATTTTTATTAGCTTCGTTTTAGCTTCGTGTGATGATAAGAGTTACAACCATCCCAGTGGTGTTGTTGATAGTGGTGGAAAAGATGATAAAGGTAAAACAGATAAAGATAAAAACTCAAAACCAACTCCAGTAAGTTGTGACGAGCAATGGATTGGATATGTTAAGTTCAACCCTTTAGGACAGGAATTAATTTACCAAGAGACTCATTCAATTACCGTGAAAAAAGAAACAAGCATCGTCTCTCAAAATGTTGTTCAATTAAAAATCACTGAAAATACCAATGAAAAAGTATCCTGGACAAAGGCAACAAAATTAATTCTTCCTGAAAAGGGTCTAGTGAATGCAGAACTGAGCATGAATAAAAAGGATTTTCTCGACCTCTGTCTAAAAGGAGTGACATTTAAGATTTCCGAGCGTCCTTTGGGGTTAAAACCAACCTCAAAAAGGGATGAAGTTTTCACCATTGGAGTAAATAAATATGATGTTTCTTACGAAGTGTACAATTATAAAAGAAGTGGGGTCTTTGACAACGAAGTCTTTGAGGCATGGATTGGAAGTAAGAGCCCCTATGAGGGAGTTTTATTTAAATCAATAAGACACTATATGGGTAATGAAACGGGAGAAGTGACCGAGCATACCATTGAAAAAGTGTTGGGTGATCTGAAAAACAGCCCTTAGGCTATTCCATTGATGGAGGTATTGGGTTATCAAGTCGCAAATTTTTTTACGGAAAAATAAATTTTGGTTAATCTCCACTGTCGTGATTTTACTTTTCGCAGGTGTCATTTATTTTTTAAATCGCAATAAAAATATTCAAACCATCAAAATTGGTTTACTTTTTTCATTGACGGGTGATCGAGCTCCTGAAGAAAAATATTTAGTGGAAGCAACTCAAATTTTAATTAATGAAATAAATCAAAAAGGGGGGGTATTAGGTCATCCTCTAGAGTTAGTGATTGCTGATGGAAAATCCAATAATGCTACTTATGCCAGTGAAGCAGAACGATTGATTTTAAATGAAAAAGTGGTTTTATTGATTGGGTGCACTCAATCAGATTGTTTAAGATCAGTCGAATCAATTGTTGAAAGGGAGCATAGCCTTTTATTTTTTCCTTCGTCCTATGAGGGTTTTGAAAAATCCCAGAATATTATCTATTTTGGATCAGTTCCCAATCAGCAAGTTTCTCCTGGAATAAGTTGGGCTATGGATCATATAGGAAAAAGTGCCTACCTCGTTGGAAATAAAAATATCAACTCCATTGCTTCTCTGCAAATTGCGCGCGACATGATTGTTGCTCAAAATGGTCAACTGCTAGGTGAATCACTCATTGACTTTTCAAGTACCTATGATTTTCAAAAGTTAATTAAAGAAATTAAGCAAAAAAAACCAAAATTTATTTTTAATAGTTTAAGCGGTGATAGTAATCAGATTTTTTTTAAAGAATTATTGGATCAAGGTTTAAGTGAAATTCCAGTTTTCTCCCAACATCTCAATGAGTATGACTTAAATTCAAAGTTGAGTGTTCATTTCAATAATCTTTATTCATTGGTAAACTATTTTCAGCATCTCAATATAGTGGCCAACCAACAATGGTTGCAAAAATTAAAAGAAAATCCAATGAGTGAAATTTTATTTAAAAACCATTTGCTTACCGAGGAGTTTGAAGCCATCTATACTGCAATCAGCATGTGGATGGAAGTTACAACGGAAAAGAAGACTTTTGATCCATTGCAAATTAATACAGATAAACTTCTCCATTTAACTTTTATTGGACCGTCAGGAGTGATCTCGGTCGATGCCAGAACTCGTCATGTTTGGCGTCCGGCTCGAGTTTCAAAAGTTGATTCCAATGGGGAATTTACCATAGTGTCAGAGTCCCCATTCCCCATAAAACCTGCGCCCTGGCCTGTGCATCGATCAAGGGAAGATTGGGAAAATTTAAAATTGAAATGGATCAAAAGTCTTGAGGTAAAAAAATGATACCTCGTCGGATTTTTCCTCGACTCATGCTCAGCTTTTTCTTTTTATCATTACTGCCTCTGGGCGGCTTAGCGTTATTTTATATCAATGAATTTGAAAAAACTCATTTAGAAACCATCGATAATAATCTCTCAGCGATCACGGATCGTAAAGCAGGCCAGATCAGTTCTTATATTGATGAAAAATTAAGTGAAGTATTTGTTATTGCTCACACGGAGAATAATATTTCTACTTTAAAATCAATGTCCGAGGAATTTTCTAAATCAAAATCTATTCATACTAAATCCTTTCAAGAAAAACTATTTAAGTATCGACCGTTTTATAAAACTCGGAGTGATTCTTATGGTTATTATGATATTCTTTTAATGGATCGATCTGGAAATGTGGTCTTTTCTGTTATTCATGAGCCTGATCTTGGGACTAATCTATTTAATAAAAGTGAGGATAAAAGTGATTTAGCGATCGCCTTTCGTGAGACGGTGCGACTAGTGGACACGCAAATATTTTTAAGTCGATCCTATCAAGCTTCTATGGGGCGACCCGCGATTTTTATTTTAAACCCCATTTTTGATAAAGAAAATTTAATTGGTGTCATTGCTGTTCAACTCGATGTGGATATTCTTTCCTCTGTTATTGCCGATAATACAGGATTAGGTTCTACAGGAGAAACACTTCTGGCCCATCGTGGAACCAACGAAGCCTTGTATGTTGGACCACTTAAGAATAATAAGGATGCTGCCTATCGCTTTTCGGTGCCCTTTTCTAAACTTTCAAAGCCCATGCTGGCGGCAGTTACAGGTGAAAGCAATAAAGGGCTCTCTATTGACGAAGATAAAGAAGAAATTTTGGCCGTGTGGAGATACATTGCTCATATGCGTTTGGGGATTGTGGCCAAAGTGGATCGGGATGAAGTTTATGCGCCCATTTATAAAATGCGAAAAACCGTTTTAATTGCGCTGATCATAGTGATTTTATTTGCAACGTTTCTCGCTCGATTTTTAGCGCAAAGTTTTGTAAAGCCACTTCAGCAATTTATTCGAATTTCGCAATTGATTGCAACAGGGCAATTGACAGAAAGAGCTCCAACCCAAAATATTGAAGAAATTCAAAGTCTCGCCCGGAGTTTCAATTTTATGGCAGGCAGTATCCAAGAACAACAAATGATGCTGGAATCTCGAGTGCGGGAGAAGACCAAAGATTTACAACAAGTTAGCGAAAGTTACCGTCAGGCTATGGAGTCAGCAGAGGCTGCCAATCGAGCCAAAGGTGAATTTTTAGCTAATATGAGCCATGAAATTCGAACACCCTTAAATGCAGTTTTAGGATTAACAGAATTGGTTTTACAAACAAAACTTGAACCTATTCAATCGGATTATCTTCGCAAAGTATATTCTTCGTCTAAGGCCCTTCTCGGTGTACTAAATGATATTTTAGATTATTCTAAAATTGAATCCGGTAAAATGGAGCTAGAATCAACACGAATAAATATATTTAAGTTAGTGAGTGAATCCTGTGAATTATTCTCGGCGCAGATGAGTCAAAAAGGACTGGCCTGTTTAATTAATATAAATTCGAGAGTGCCAAAAGAAATTTTAGGAGATCCCTTAAGACTCGCGCAAATTTTAAATAACTTAATTGGTAATGCCGTTAAATTCACCGAAAAAGGGGAGATTAAAGTCAATGTTTCTATCATTGATGATCCCATTCAAGAGATAAAATCTAATTTAGAAGAAAAGGATTTATGTATTCAGTTTGAAGTGCTTGATACGGGAATTGGCCTAACTCCTGAAAAAGTAAAGACTCTGTTTCAGGCATTCACTCAAGCCGACACATCAATCACGCGAAAGTATGGCGGCACAGGTTTAGGGTTGTCTATCTGTGCTAATTTGGTAGCAATGATGGGAGGCTCTATAGAAGCTCGAAGTAAGCTCAATGAGGGCTCTTCGTTTACCTTTTATATCAGAGCAAAAGCAGCTTTGATGAGTGATTCTCCTGCGATTGAATTTAAATCTAAAGTTTCACTCACTGAAGAGCAAAGTTGGAGTCCTCCTCAGCCACCGATCAAGGTTCCTAATTTTTCTGGCTCCCATGTTTTGTTAGTCGAAGACAATCCGATGAATCAACTTGTTGCGAGTGAGCTTTTAAAGAAAATGGGTGTATCAAGTCGGATTGTTCAGAATGGGCAAGAGGCTATTGAGGCTATCTACAAAGAGTCTTTTGATATCATTTTAATGGATCTTCATATGCCAGTAATGGACGGATTTGAGGCCACACAAAAAATAAAAACATTTCCTGATAAAAAGAACATTCCAATCATTGCATTGACGGCGGCAGCAATGTCTGATGACCGCGAGCGATGTGCTCGGATAGGAATTTCGGATTTTATTTCTAAACCGATGGATCTCAAGACTTTAGGCTTGATCTTAAGTAAGTGGCTGAAACAAGTGGCTTAGTGCCGCTAGAGGCTACTTAATTTTTTCCTTAGTCTTTCAAGTTGAACTCTTTTTGTTTATAAAATACAATTAAATAGTAAATGTTTAAATATAGTATCAAGTGATTTTATTGGGAGAGTTTGGTTGAAAGAGTTACTTAATAAAGTGCAATGGTTTACTTCTCCCGATATCCGTCCTTATGTTTATGTTCGCTCTGAAAATCACATCCCTAACCCTGGCCAACGTCATCACTTAGATTGGTTTCAAGGGACTCAACCCGTTTATAAAAATCCTCTCGATCTCAACGACCTGGAGTTTGCCGAGCAGATTTATCATATTGAAGAGCGTGCCTTTGGCCCGACGAATTTAGCCATGCCTCGTTGGGTGTTTTATGATTGCGCAGTTGTGCCAGGTTTTGTGGCAGGGTTTGCCCATCGTACGGCGACGCTCCCTCCATCCCTTAAGAAATTGCTTCGAAATTCTCCTGACCTTGATTGGACTCCACTGAGTTTGTTTATCATTATTCCAACGATGGCCAAGGGAGAATGGGCTGCTCATAATTTGTGCTCCGTAAATTCTCTGCTCCCACGGCAAGAGCAATTTTATGGCTTGGGATTTTTGTCAAAAGCCTTTGGGCTTTGGTATGCTAATGTTGAAACCTGCGTTGGGATGACTCAATGGGCATCGCCAGCACGAAAATTACACTCTCACTATGGCCCCATGGAAATTTTAACGAGCTATACGCCCGTGCATTCTCACGCTGAAACCCTCACCTATCGAGTTAAAGTGAATGTCAATAGTTGGATGTTGTTTTTTACACGCGAAACGGATTTGGAATTTTTGGAATCTTATCGACCCTCAGAGCTGACAGTTGACCCGAAGGACAAAGAGAGTTTAATAAGGTTACAAAAGAAACTTGAGTCAGGTGATGGACCCTATTTTTTGAGCGCAGCTCAAATAGCAGCACAAAGTTTGACTGAGCCTCTGACCGTTTATATGCCAAAAAAATGAAAGAAGGAAAGTTTATGATTGAATTACCACCGGTAGCCTCTAGTTATTATTGTCGATGTTCAAAGTGTGGATTGGACCGTTACCATAAAGTAGTCACTCATACCAACGAAACGACGGTACGACTTAAGTGTGAAGTGTGTGGCAAGACGGGTAATCATAATTTAGAGGTTAAAAAGAGTTCGAGCGCGCCAAAGTCAAAATCAGCCCGACCTGCATCTGCAAAGGCATTGTCAGCGAGAGCTTCAGCTCATGCCGCTGAATACGAAACCTTTAAAAATGGTGCCAACTCCAATGATGTTGTAAACTACAATATGAAAACCACTTTTAAAGTATCACAATTATTGCAGCATCCTAAGTTTGGCTTGGGATTAATTCGTTCCGTTCAAGGGGATAAAATCGAAGTGTTTTTTGAAGATGAGGTGCGTTTACTTGTCCATGGACGTGTCTAACCCCTGGATTCAGGGACTTAATAGGGAACAAGCTCAAGCGGTTCTTCATAATGAAGGGCCGCTTTTAATTTTAGCGGGGGCGGGTTCTGGAAAAACCACTGTTTTAGTGGCACGAGCAGGTCGTTTAGTGGCCGAAGGGGTTTGTCGGCCCGAAGAACTGACAGTACTGACTTTTACCAATAAAGCGGCTCGAGAATTAAAACATCGGGTGCAGGTTCGGTTGGGCCGTGTGGCTAAAAAAATTGGTGCGGGAACATTTCATTCCTTTGGTTTGCAGTTAATTAAACGCTACCACAAAGAACTACAATTGCCAGTCTCTCCCGTGATTATCGATCAAAGCGATTCTCAAGCCATGATTAAAGATTTGCTCCGAGATTTGCGGGTTGCAGGAAAAGATAAATTTGCTTTAGAAAAACTACTTAATTTAGTGAATGAAAAGAGAAGCTTTCCTAAAAAGAAGCAACTAGCAGAAGAGGATTATTTAGCAGCAGCGGAATGGCTGCTTCCTCGATATGAAAAGCGTCTTACTTTGCTTGGTGCCGTGGATTTTGAAGGGTTATTGTTGTTGCCTCTCAAATTATTTCAATCGCACCCCACAATATTATTCGAGGTTCAAAAACAAACGCGTTTTATGATGGTCGATGAATTTCAAGACACCAATGCGCTCCAAATGGAACTCATTGAAAAATTAGTACGACCTCAAAATAATCTTACTGTGGTTGGTGATGATGATCAGTCCATTTATGGATGGCGTGGGGCTATCATACAAAATATTTTAAGTTTTCCAAAAAATTTTAAATCCGCTAATCAATCTCATGTGATTAAGCTTGAGCAGAATTATCGCTCAACCCCGGCTATTGTGTCTGTTGCAAACAGCGTGATTGAGAAAAATGAACATCGTCATGGTAAGGTTTTGATTGCTCAAAATGCCGCAGAAAATCCACTTCCAGAAGTTTTTCAGTGTGAAACGGATGAAGAAGAGTGTGAATTTGTTGTTCAGCAGGTGCGCCACTTTACCGGTCTTGGGTTTAAGCCAAATGAGATTGCCGTTCTCTTTCGTTCTAATGGTCAGGGGGCTCTCTTAGAGGGAACTCTTCGCCGCCATCAGATTAAATATAAAATTACTGGGAGTTCTACGCTCTTTGATCGCCGCGAAGTAAAGGATGGCTTAAGTTTTATTCGAAGTGCCGTAGCACCTACGGATTATTCCCTCAAACGAATTTTAAATGTACCTCCACGAGGCTTAGGGGACGCGGTTCTTGAGGCTCTCAATGAGCGTGTGCAAGAAACAGGTCGTGATTTACTTTTTATTTTACAAAACGACATCGAGTCACTTTCGATTAAACCAAGTGCCGCTCAAAGCTTAAAGGAGCGAATTCAACAACTGGAAGATTTTGGAAAAAAACTAGCCGATCGAAATTCGAACCTGACTCCAGGACAAGAGTTAGAAGAATTTTTACGTTCCATTGGTTATCGCGATGAACTCATAGAGCGAAGTCCAGAGCCTCATGCTGCTGAACAACGCTGGAATTTAATCGCTATATTAGGGCGAATTTTGGATGGGTTTATTCAAAAAGGGGAGCGTAGTCTTATTACGCTCATGGAGTTTTTAGAGGCCATGGAGCTTCGAGATTTTGATAGTTCAGATGATGATGAAGCTGAGATTCAGCTTTTAACCATGCATGCTTCCAAGGGTTTGGAGTATCCGGTTGTTATTATCATTGGGGCCGAAGAAGATCTTATTCCTCATCGGATTTTAGGTTCAGACATCAATGAAGAACGGCGTCTTTTTTATGTGGCTGTAACGCGTGCCAAAAAACATCTTCTGCTGTCTCGATGTCTTAAACGGCAACGCTTTGGTCGCTTGCAAAATGTTGCGCCTTCTCGATTTTTGTTAGAAATCCCTTCTGACTTATATCTGCAATTTGATTCTATGTACCGCCCCGTGAGCGGGGTTGATCGCCAAAATTTAGTGAGTGATTTTATGACGAAGCTGCGTGAAAAACAGAATTTGAAAGGTATGCATCCTAAATAATAATTATTTTACTGTCTTAATATGAGATTATTATTTTGAGATGATAAAAGTTATTCAATTGAAAAGCATTCCTTCATATGAAATAATTTAAGACAACTACATTTAAATTGAAAATTATATATTTATATAATTTAAAAAATCAAAAGGGGGTGGCCGATGTCACAACTAACGTATATTTTGAAATCCCTTGGTTTATATTTCTTTGTCTTATTTTTTGCTCTCCCTTCAATTGCCGCTCGCTTATTTACCAGTGTTCCTGCTGGAACACTTATCGTTGCTGGAGATAATGTGTGTACGAATCCACCGTGGAGTACTATTGGGGCAACATGTCTTTCTGCAGTACAATGTATATCAGCGGATGTAAATGGTAGTGGTGTATTAGGTAGCGGAGTAAGGGCAGTTTCAAATAATTATTATTTACAATTAAATAATGTGTCTAATGTGGATCAAACTGTGACAGTAACTTTTGAGCCGACAGCTAATGATTATTTTGTAAGTAGTACGATTAATAGTGGAATTCCTGATAAGGCGGTAGCAGTACCTCTGCTTCCTCGCAAAGTATATAACACATTTTTACTTAAAAAAGCAGGAGATCCGGCAGATCATAAGGGAATTTCCTATATGATTTTTTGTAATAATGGGAATCGATGCGAAGGTAAATTGGATTATGAATTGGTCCCTGCTAATGATACCACAACGACACCACCTTCCTTTAATGCCGGCAGAAATTCTGCAGGAGGATTAAATACTCCCTTTGTTTGTCAACAGATGGTTTCAACGGTTCGAGTTAAAATTTCGGTTGCAGAAGACAGGGGTGCTATTCAAGGGATACTTGCCGTAGTTCCTGGACGTTCCTTTGGCGTTAAAGATAAGGGTGAGTCACTTCATATTTTATTGAATGGTGGTCGCGCTTTTTAATAATTTGATTTATTACCTTATTTAAAAAGTGTTGATGCGAAAGGAGTTTGAAATGAACTTGAAAAGTTATAAAATCCAAAGAAAAAAAATAACTCAATTAATATTATTTATTTTCATTTTCAGCAATCAATCATTTGCAACTCCTGGGTCCTGCTGTCCACACCCATAATAAACCAGGGTAGAGAGTGATGATTGTGAATAAAGTAATTTTATTTAATAAACAAAATGGATTTACACTCTTGGAGTCCATTGTCGGAGTTGGAATCACTGCCATTCTGTTTGCCTTTATTGCTTACTTAACCTCCATTGGACATTTGAGCCGAGGGAGCATTGAAAAAAAATCTGAATCCTTTGAAATGGTATCTAACCTCATAGCTAAACTCCACGGAATTCCATTGAATGAACTTTTACTCATCTGCCAAGATAAAGGAGCACTCAATGCGACGCCCGCTGATCCCTGTCAGACAAGTGCAAAACAGTTAGCTTTGCTTAGTCCCCGTGGTCCCTGGGCTCATCCATTGGAGGCATTTTTTGATGCCACCATTAATGTAACAACAATGCAAAATTCAAACACCTCATCAAGTCCCGCCATTAGTTGTGTTCACATCAATAATTGCCGGTATCTTATTTCAAGCTCTTTATTTGAGGTTCAGCTCACCTATCATTGGCATGACCCTGTCACTGCCGAAGCTCAGTCTCGTCGACTTTCATTTCGCCGAGGTGTGCGATGAATCACAAATTTGTAAAAAACTTTAAAAATAAACGTGGTTACACACTCGCTGAAGTTGTCATTGCCATGGGTGTTTTTGGCATTGGTATTGTTATGCTGAGCACTCTGGCATTGCAGTTAAATAATCAAACCCATTCTTCACTAAGCTCAATGAGTCAGACCTCTGATCTTTCCAGTTTATTTCAATGGCTGCAGCGTTTTGGTTTTAGACGAGATCTTGCCGTGTATGGATTTACCGGAACGGGTGCCACGACAGGTGTAAATATCAGCGGTCTTTCCAAAGTCATTGTTCCCTATCCTGATAAATGTGGGGATCTTGTCACTGACTGCCCCAATGACACGGCTTTTTTCTTAGCACTGACTGACATAAACAAATCGCAATTAGTTACCGCCATTTGTGCTTTAAGCCCTAATAAAATCATTGTGGACCTCGGTTATGATAATTTAGGAACAGGTAGCTTAGTGAGTAATGGGATCAACGTCACTTCACATAATAGTCTCATCAGTGGAAAAATTGATATCGATACCAATGCTGTTTTACTTGCGATGAATGACCCAACGGGGGTTCTTTTTGTAGCAACAGGACGTCCTTCTTCTTTTAATCCACTTTATAATGCAGGAACAGGTTTGTATAATCATCCTCAGTTTGGGAATAACCCTAACTGCGTTTCATTAGTAAAAGATAGAACTAAACTTGTTGTTGTAAATGTTGAGCCCTATCGACTTCCACAAAGTGGAACTGTTACGCCACCCAGTGAATTAGTATTAAGTAGTTTTGGACGTTTTCCCATTAGGCTTACTCAAACACGTATGATTTCTATTGGAAGAAATCCAACTAAAAAAGAACGTTGGGGTATTCGTTTTTGTGATCAAACTTATCCTAATTCCTGCACCATTGATGAAGCTCTTTTTGTGGATAAGGTGGGAGCGATGAGTATCTTTGAATATTTTAAAGCTCCTCTCGGAGCTAACCCTTTAACCACTCGCTACTCCATTGGCAGAGCTTCGGATTGTGCTGATAGTACATGTAAAAATCTCAGTTTTACGACCCCCATACGTTTTTTAGCCAGTATGACGGAGTTCGACATTCCTATTTTAGAGAGCACACGATTTTCCTATAAAAAGCAAAATTATTTAGATAAATTGGAGTTTCAAGTTGAAGATCTTTCAGGTGGTAAATCAATCATGCGGAGGTATTACCTTGAAAGTTTATAAGCGAAACAAACAAAGTGGATTTTCAACGACTTTCGCATTAGTATTACTTGCACTTTCTGGAATTGCCGGGGTCATGGTTTTTAAATCCATTGAGTCTGCAAAACAGAGAAGTCAAATTGAAATAGATGAAAATTTTGCGGCTGTTTTAATAAGCTCCGCTGCTGAAACTTTATTACCCGCACTCGATTTGGCAGAGTCAAAGTACTTAGAGATGGTAACCAATTGTGATCCTGCTCGTTCCTTTTTAGAAGCACTCAATAAAGGGCATAATTGCGCCTCACTGGGAGCCATTAAAGTTTTTAATACCAATGATGTTAGTGTCCTCGATGCTGCTGAACAAGCTCTTTTTCAGTACTTAGGGGAATGGACAATCAATAATAATTCTGTCACTGCAGCTTCTCAAAATGGAGTGGTTCGCATTCCATTAGCGGCTCCCTATGCTGTGGAATTTTATTTGGATGGAGTTATCCCAGAAAGTTCATGGATTATCATGAATGCCGTTATATTAAAAAATGGAGTAAGATCCAATTCTAAAAAAGTCAGTTTTACCCTGAGGACTCCGGATTATCAATTACATGTGGAGAGTGCCAATAACTCGATAACTCAAGAACTTCAAAATCCCCAAAATAAATGTCTCAATGGAGAATGGACAGAGTTTAAAACTTTCCGAGGTGGTTCTTGTTCTCCTTTAGATGCCGTGGGGGGAGTAAAAGGATTAGCTTTTTTTCGTGATCATTATTTTGGACTAAACAACATTAGTGGAATCGTTGTCGATCTTGGTGCGCCCGGACCGGGTTCTAATCAAGTTTTGGAAAACGGTACTCTCGGAGGTATTCCGGTATTTCCTGCTTATCGGCGCGAGAACTTATTGAGTGTTGATGATATTGAAGTCATTGATGGCGACTCTGGAAATGGTCAGATTTACTACGTGGGTGGAACTGCCATGGGAGTTCACATTGGCTACACTGATTATGCAACGAATGCCAATTATCCTGTTTGCAACTTAGGAGCCATGGGTTGGGCACAGTCTTATTCAGGAATGACAGCGTCATCAGGGAGTTCTCGTCTTATTCCAACGAACCCACTTTTACCCAGTGTTACTATTGCAAACTTTCTATTAAAAACAGACACTGGTGTTTTGCTCAATGTAAGAGTGCGATCTCAGAAAACAGGGGTCACGTATAGTGGAAGTTTGCCTCCCGAATCAAAAATTACAGACGCCACCTGGAACCGAACTTTTATTTGCACCGTGAAAAAAATAACAGAGATTCCTTCTCCAGAATATCTTCGCACGATGGGGATGACTCAAAGCACTTCCAATCGAAAACGCTTTTCGATTCTCTAGTTGGCCAAAATTTAAACTTTATAATTGCTGATAAAAATGCGGTACTTGCTCCTTCGAGTAAGAACGGATAGGGTGATCTGATGAAAACTATAAAAACAAAAATGACTGAGTTGTTAGGTATTCAATATCCCATTATTGGGGCACCCATGTTTTTAGTTTCGAATGAAGATATGGTGGTGGAAATTTCAGAAGCGGGCGGCATTGGCACTTTTCCAACCCTCAATTATCGTCCCATTGAAAACTATGATAAGGCGCTCAAAGAAATTCGGCGCCGTACTTCAAAACCCATTGGCGTCAATATCATTGTAAACAAATCTAATTCACGACAAAGTGATGATCTTAAGATTGCTCTAAAGCATGGAGTGAATTTATTTATTACCTCTCTCGGAAATCCCAAAGAAGTCATTAAGTCGGCTCATCAAGAAGGGGCAAAAGTTTTTTGTGATGTCACAAATCTCGAATACGCGCTCAAAGTGCAAGACTATGGAGCCGATGGTGTGATTGCTGTGGGAGCTGGGGCCGGAGGCCATGCGGGACCTATTTCTCCACTGGTGCTCGTTCCTTGGCTTGCAAAACAATTGCACATTCCTGTTATCGCTGCCGGTGGAATTGCCGATGGTAAGGGGCTCGCTGCAATGTTGGCTTTGGGTGCCAGTGGTGTGAGCGTTGGAACGCGTTTTATTGTTTCTAAAGAGTCAAAGGTGGGCAGTGATTATAAAAATGCTATTTTAAAGGCAACTCCCGAGGACATTATGATGACTACACGAGTTTCAGGAACTCCCGCCGCTGTCATAAAAACTCCTTATACTGAAAAAATGGGCACAGATTTGCCATGGCTCATGGAGTATCTAAAAAAGCAGCCATTGACAAAAAAATATGTGGTGCCCATCATCCACTATATGGGAATGAAATCTTTAGAGAGTTCAATTGTTGGATCTAAAGAGAGCAAGTCCACAAAATCAAAACAATCTCAAAGCGAAAAGCATCCTGACAAACCTAGTTGGAAAACCGTTTGGAGTGCAGGGCAGAGTGTTGGATTGATAGATGAAGAATTAAGTTGTAGAGAAATTTTAGAAAAAATGATTAAAGACTATCAGAATGTACTTCAACATTTACCGGTCGTGGAGGATTAAGAAGTGATTCCAACTGTAAAACCCGTTGTCAAAAACATGCTATCAAAAATTCCTATTAAAACCCAGCTCAATTGGGGAATTCGTGGGGGCGCACTCATAAAGATTCCACTTTTAGCTTTTGCTTGGCCAGAGGTGCAAGAGATTGGCCTTGAGCGAAGTCAGCTGATGATTCCCTGTAATTATCGCACTAAAAATCATTTAAACTCAGTTTATTTTGGCGCTCTTTGTATGGGAGCTGAGGCTGTTATTGCACTTCATGTGCTCGATGAGATCAGAACAGAGGGTCGAGTTGATTTTCTTTTTAAAGATTTCAAAGCTCAATTTTTAAAACGCGCAGAATCTGATGTTATTTTTGTTTGTGAACAGGGGCAGTCTATTCGCGAGATGGTTAAAGCGGCTAGGTCTACCAAGGAGCGACAAACAATGACTTTTAATAGTTATGCTATGACTCCTGATAAAACAGGAGATGAAAAGGTGGCCGAATTCAGTTTAACGTTATCAGTAAAGAGCCGCTAAAAAATAAATATTCGAAAGACTATCATTCAAGTAATGAATTCTAATGAGGAGTTGAAGTGAGTTTTATCAGTCGCAATGTTAAGTATTCGGGAGAAGCAAAACTTTCTGCCTTTAGAAAAGTAGCCCTAGGGACTTGGAGCACGGTTGGAGATCCTAGCGTTTATGCGGAATTAGAGCTGGATGTAGAGCCCGCCATGGCTTATATTGCAAAGGTGTCGGAGCGTTCTGGAGTTAAAGTGAGCTTCACTCATTTTGTGGGTCGAGCCTGCGCAGAAACCATTCGTCGTCACCCTGATTTGAACTGCATTTTAAGATGGGGATCTTTATATCGTCGCTCTGATGTGGATATATTTTTCCAAGTGGCCTCTGATACGAAGGGCGAGGATTTGTCTGGAACCACTGTGCGACAGATCGATAAAAAAAATATCTGTGAAATTGCGCAAGATATGCAAAAAAAAGTAAAGCGTATTCGAGATACAGGTGATGTTGATTATAAAGAAATGAAAAAAACTATGAAACTGATTCCTGCCTGGCTCAGTCATTATCTTCTCAATTTATCTTCTTTTATTATGTACACCTTAAATATTTGGGCCAAGCCATTAGGGGTTCCCAAAGATCCCTTTGGTTCTATTATGATTACAAGCCTTGGGTCCATTGGTATTGATCGAGCTTTTGTGCCGTTGGTGCCCTACGCAAGAATTCCGTGTTTAGTTGCTATTGGCGCGGTTCGCGAAGCAGCTCTCGTGGTAAACGGCGAGGTTAAGGTTAAAAAAGTTGTGAGCCTTTGTGTGACGTTCGATCACCGCGTGATTGACGGAATGCACGCAAGTCACATGTCTAAGACCATTAAGAAAATTTTCGCAAATCCTGAAGAAGAATTAGGTTTGCCTCAATCTGTTCATGTGTCTCTCTGACGGCAACATCGCTAAATGTATGCCAATACAAAATATTTTTTGATTTGAAATCACTACATTTCAATAATTCTACTAAGCTTGAAATAACTTTAGTCGTGTAAGTAGTATCTAAAATGATCCCTTCTTGAGATTTCATTAAGTCTGCAAGGTCCTTGGTTTGTAATGAGCTCTCACCGTATCGAACCTCGCCATGAGATACCAGATGAATATCTTTTAGTTTAATTTTAAATGATACTCCCAAGTTATTTAATAATTGATTAGCTAACCTAGCAATCCTACTCTTATTACAATAAATTTTATCTACACACCGGATACCCACGATCTTTACTGGATGGTTCATTAAATATTTTGCGGCTAAAAGGCCCGCCATGGTTCCACAGGTTCCCACTCCAACGACCAAAACATCGGGAGAAGGGATTTCGCCTCGATTCACTTGTTCAAGCATTTCTAAAAATGAATTGACGTGCCCCAGGGCTCCATCCAAGTTTGATCCCCCCACAGGACTATAGAATAAATTTTGTTTATTAGTAATATTATTAAAAGCATATTGAAGGCTCGCTTGCATTAAAGACCGGGCATAACCCCCGGGATAAAGCTTGAGATCCGCCCCCATTTTTAATGAGTAATAGGCATGTTTTATCATCTGCTCTGAGAGATGAGGCTGAAAATGGTAAACTTGCACAGGTAAATTGACCTTTTTACTTTGGGCAGCTAATGCGGCAATATAGTTTGAGCCCACCGGTGCAATTGCAACAACTCCTTCGGCATTTAATGATAATGCTTTTCCCAAAATAAACTCTAAATTTCGAACTTTATTGCCACCATAGAGGTCCGAAGTTAAATCTTCTCTCTTAACATAGAGCTGAGAATGATTAAAGGCTTGCGAAAATTTTGACAAGCGATAAACAGGAGTTGTTTGCTCTATAAGCGAAATCCATGAATTTTGTAATCGAGGAGCTATTTTAAAAATCGGAATACTTCGCATAAGAGATCAACCCTTTCCTTTTCATGGACAATAGACCAAAGAAAAGGCAATCTACAAGTGTTTAATAAGACATAATTGTTTCCATTTTGGAATTAATTAAAAATCACTTGAAAGAATCAAGTCTTCTATCTATAAAAGAACACTATGGAAACAAACCGTCTTTATTATTTCACTGTCGTCGCAAAAACTGAGAACATTAGAAAAGCTTCAGATATTTTAAATATCTCTCCATCAGCGCTGTCAAAAATTATCCGCTCCCTTGAGGATGAGCTGGGAGTTCGTTTATTTGCTCCCATTGGACGAGGTATTACGCTGACACAGCAGGGAAAGCTCTTTGCTAGCAAAGCAGATCAACTTTTGGAAGATTTTAAGTCTCTGAAAGATTTACTTAAAGATGAAAAATTTAAAAGTGCTCATTCTCCGCTGCGAATTACTACTTTTGAAGTTTTTTCTACTTATTTTTTGAATGTTCTCAATAAAATGGGTTGGGATCACCGCAAACTTATTCTTCAAGAGACGCTTCCTGGGGAGCTTGAGCGTGCGGTGGAGCAAGATCAAGTCGATGTTGGAATTACCTATTTACCAATTCCATTTCAGAATATTGAACATATAAAAATCACATCGATTGAAATGGGAGTGTTTAAAAAAAATGGTACTTTTGCAAACCTCCCTCAACAAGAATTACCATTCGTGATACCCGCTCACCCCCTAGCTGGTATCCCTAATCGTGTTCGAGGGCTAGATGGCTGGCCAGAAACAGCTTACAGTCGAAAAATCCAATTTGAAGTATCATTGATGGAATCAGCTTTGGAGCTATGCCGACAAGGACGATGTGCTGGATATTTCCCAACGTTTATTATTGAAGAGCACAATCGTAAATATAAATCTGAATATCATCTCCATCGTCATCCATCACCGTACCCTGGTCGTAAGTGCTATTCTGAGGTCTATCTCGTTAAGCGAAAAGATCAGATTGAAGATCAAACCATAAAACTCATTGCAAAAATGATTCGTATGGGACTCAAAAATAGCTGAAGTTGACTTTGTTTAAGCGATATTTTGTAAGTTAATGATTTGGTGAAAAATAGATTTAAGAGCGGGACTGATTTCATTAGACGTTGTCACAAGGACTCTTTGAATTGAATATCCTGGGAAATAATCTTGTGCATACTGATAGTTTCGTTCGAACTGTTCTCGAATGGAATTCGTTTTTAAAACTTCTTGATGTTTTAGCTCACATAAAACAATGACTTTATCTGCTCGTCTGAATAATAAATCAATTTGGATTTTCTTTCCTTTAATAACTCTAAACCAGGGACCTGCTTGATAGGTCACTCCAGAAAACCCAAGGAGTTCTGCGAGTAGTTTTGTGTTTTTTATACAAAGACGCTCAAAAGCATACCCATACCATTGTGCCATGACTTTGTTATTGATGAGATCAAATCCACCAAGTGAACCTGATTTAATTTCTGCCTTATACTTTTCTAAAATAGTTCGATAAAAAATGAGGTAAGGATCACTAACTTTATAAATAGAAAATTTGGAGTTGGATTTTAAGTCCATAGATATTTCTTTCGAAATAAGACCCGCTAAAACCATATTTTGCAGAACTTCTGTGAGTCGGCCGCCAGTTTGAAGTTCCAATTCTTCGGCTAGCTCTTGCGCGCTAGCCCCTCTTATGGGTAAACTATGAAAAACTTTTTCATAAATGGTGTGTTTTCCGAAGTGACTAATAAAAATTCTCTGAAATTCTTTGACAAAATAGGATTGTGGAGAAAAAGCAAGAGCCGCTAAATTATCATTAAAGCTTTTATTTTTATCTACTCGGTGGAGATACTCAGGAATTCCACCAAAGCACATCGCATATTTTAAAAAATCTTTTTCTATAAGGCTGCCTTTAAAAAACTCTTTTATTTCAGATAAAGTGAGCGGGTCCAATTCGATTTCTTGAGTGACTCTTCCATATAAGGCTTTTGATTTTATAACCTTTTTAACAATAAAACTAGATACTGATCCGCAGACAATGAGGATAAGGTTTTTTTTCTTTTTTAATTTTCGGTCCCAATAAAGTTTCAAAATTGAAACCAATTCTGGACGCATTTGTGCCATCCACTGAAATTCATCTAAGAACAGTACGGTTTTTTCATCGGAGAGGTGATCAATGATAAAATCAAAAAACTCTTCCCACGTTTTGATTTTTTTTGAACTCGAAGCTCCGGTCGCTTCTGTAAATAACTTCAGTTGAAGTTCAATTTGGGACTTTTTGCTTCCGCCTTCAATGCCCTCCAGTGGAATGAAATGAGTTTTATCTTTATAAGCCTCTTCAATAAGAGTTGTTTTTCCGATTCTCCTTCGGCCGTAGACACAAATAAATTGAGCTTGGTCACTTTCTGAGAGTAATTGAGTTAGTCTGGTCTTTAATTGCTTACGTCCAACAAAGTTCATATTAAAGTGCCCCTCACCTTAAAAAGAACCGATGACCTGATAATAAGCTCTTTTTAATTAAAATAGCGGATAGATATAGTATAATACATTTATCCGCTAAATACAAGTATATTATTAGCGGATAGGTATAATATAATACATTTATCCGCTAATATTAGACTAAATTCTAAGATTGTCTCATCCGGTCTTCAAAGGCTGTCAGGGCTGCTTTGGCTCCCTCGCCCATTGCAATAATGATTTGCTTAAAGGGAGTGGTGGTAACGTCTCCTGCGGCGTAGACGCCCTGAAGAGATGTTCGCCCTTTTTCATCAATTATAATTTCGCCAAAGGGCGTGGTCTTCACAAGATCTTTTACAAAATGACTATTAGGTAAAAGTCCAATTTGCACAAAAACTCCATCGAGGGGAAGAGTTTTATTCTCTTGAGTTTTTCGGTCAACGTACTCAAGACTAATTACTTTTTGTCCATCTCCCTGAATCACAGAAGTTTTAGCAGACGTAATGATTTGAGTATTGGATAGGGATTTGAGCTTGTTTACTAAAACTTGATCTGCCTTGAGAGCGTCTTGAAATTCAAACAAAGTTACTTTATTAACTATTCCCGCAAGGTCGATCGCGGCCTCAACACCTGAATTACCTCCACCAATAACTGCAATATCTTTACCTTTATAATAGGGGCCATCGCAGTGAGGGCAAAATGCGACCCCTCGCCCAAGATATTCTTTTTCACCAGGGATACCAAGCTCTCGCCATTTAGCGCCTGTGGCTAGGATGATTTGATCCGCCGTGCAGGTCTCTCCGCTTTCAAAGAGAATTTGTTTAGGATTCGTCGGTAAAATAGCTTTCACGCGGCGATGTTCTAGTAATTGAACAGGATAACTTTCTAAATGTTTATGGAGTTGATGGGAAAGCTCTGGTCCTTCGGTGTAGGTGACTGAAATAAAATTTTCAATGCCTTTAGTGTCTTGAACTTGTCCGCCCACTCTTTCTGCGATGAGCGTCGTTTTTAAACCTTTTCTTACGCTGTATATGGCTGAAGACACGCCGGCAGGGCCTCCACCAATGACCGCCATATCAAAGTGACCGAGGTTTTGTTCGCCTGCGCTTTTTGAACTAGTAGATGAAGGGGGAAAGGCTGTTTCTAATTTATTGAGTAAATCTAAAAATTGAATGCGTCCAGAGTGGAGCAGCTCATTACCATGGACAACACTGGGAACGCCCTGAATAGATAGTTTTTTGATTTCATCTTGTACATAAGCACCATCAATCATTTCATGGGTAAAGTTTCCATGAATGAGGGCCATTTGATTTAAGGCTTGAACGACATCGGGGCAGTTTTCACAAGTTAAGGATATAAAAGTTTTAAGATGAATCGGACCTGATAGGGCTTTGATTCGTTTTGTGATTCCCTCATCTGGAAATTTTCCTTTTCCGTCAGTATGGAGAATAGCTAAAATGAGAGAGGTGAACTCATGGCCTCCGGGAATTCCTTTAAAATTGATGCCAGTTTTTTGATTATTTTTTTCTATTTGAAAAGCTGGGATGGGGTTCTGATTAAGAGAGCTTTTGAGTTGTATCTTCGGGTTTAGTTGCGTGAGCTCCGTAAGCATTTCTAGAAGTTCCGCTTGATCGGGATTTGAACTTTCGTCATAAACAAAAGTAATTGTGGATTCAAGTGGAGCGAAAACGGATTTTAATTGTTCTTTCATCGCAGTGTCTAGCATAAGCTCTCCCAGTACTAAAAAATAAATATATTTTATTTATAAATAAATTATTTTTTTCCCACTCATACTTTTTTCAATAGAAAAGACCAGAGTGGGAAAATCTTTAGCTTCTGCTGAAAATGAGCCTAATTCGAGGCGGAAAAGATTTAAATCGAGCGAGGCGTAGTTCCTCTACGTTGAGTGAGATTTAAACTTTTTCAACGAAGAAGTAGGCCATTTTCAGCAGAAGCTAAGTTAGTTAAATTTTTCCAACTAAATTAAGTCCAGGCTTTAAAGTTTTTTCACCGGGATGCCATTTAGCAGGGCAAACTTCGCTGGGGTTTTTTGCAATAAATTGTGCGGCTTGAACTTTTCTTAATAACTCATCGGCGTTTCTTCCGATGCCGTTATCGTTCACTTCAGCCAGGACAATTCTTCCCTCAGGATTAATTAAAAATGTTCCGCGATAAGCAAGTCCTGCATCTTCAATGTGCACGCCAAAAGCTCTTGTGAGAGTGCCAGTGGGATCTGCAAGCATTGGGTACTTAATTTTTTTGATAGTTTCAGATGCGTCATGCCAAGCTTTGTGTGTAAAATGAGTGTCTGTGCTTACAGAGTAAACTTCCACTCCCATTTTTTGAAACTCAGAATACTTGTCAGCCATATCGCCAAGCTCTGTTGGGCAAACAAAAGTAAAATCTGCGGGATAGAAAAACAAGATAGACCATTTGCCGAGTAAATCATTTTGTGACACGGCTTTGAAGGCATCATTATGGTAAGCCTGAACTTTAAAGTCAGGAAGTTTAGTGTTGATGAGTGTATTCATTTTTGCTCTCCTATGTCGAATTTGTTCGACGGAAAAGACATTACACTTTGACACGTAACGTCTGTGTTTTATCTAATTTAAAGCCTAAAATAAAAATCGATTTAAGTAAAATCGATTTTATTATTGTTTCAATAGATTTTATCTATTAGCCTAAAACTCATGCTAACTCATTTGAATTTTTCTTTAACTCAGCTTGAATACGTCCTCGCTGTTCATCGTTATGGGCATTTTGCTAAGGCCGCGGAGTCTTGTCATGTAACTCAGCCCACACTCAGTATGCAAATTCAAAAGCTCGAAGATGAACTCGGCGTTGTTTTATTTGATCGGACCAAAAAACCAATTTTATTGAGTGAAGTGGGTAAGCGTATTATTGAACAAATGCAAACCGTGGTCTTTGAGGCAAAAAAAATTGACTCTCTTTTGACGGGAATTCGTTCTGGAGTAATTGAGGGGACTCTCACCGTGGGGATTATTCCGACCATAGCCCCGTACTTACTACCACTGCTCCTTCCCGTGATTGAGAAGAACAATCCCGAGTTGTCATTGAAATTATTTGAGATGCAAACCTACAGAATCATCGACTCTCTTCAAAATGATGAGATCGATGTAGGAATTTTAGCCTTGCCCATAAAACAATCTAAGATTTTTGAAAGAGCTTTATATTGTGAACCATTCTCCTTGTTGTGTCATAAAGATCATGAGCTCGCGCATTTAAAAAAAATAAAATACTCGCAACTGAAATTTTCCGATATTTGGCTCTTAGAAGAAGGGCATTGTCTTCGTCACCAAGTGCTTGATATTTGTAGCATCAAAAAAACAAAAACCAATGGCGCCCAGTTTCAATTTGAGAGTGGAAGTTTAGAGACGCTTAAAAATATTGTTGATCACTATGGCGGTTATACTTTATTGCCGCAGCTCTCGACGGAAAACTATGGCAAGCAGTCTCAGTTAATTTCTTTTGAGCGTCCCATTCCTGCGCGAGAAATAGGTTTAGTCTATCAGCGTGAACATTATAAAAAAGAGTTGATTGATTCTTTAGAAAAGTCCATCCTAGAATCTCTGCCAACTGAGTTACGACGACTCAAGATGAAAGATTTAGATGTTATAGAAGCTGTTTGAAGTCCCATGAACCTTGAACGGAAGCTCCTCTCAGCATAAATATAACCAATGGAGTGATTCAATGAAAAATAAAAACAAATCTGAAAGTGTTTTTAACAATGATTTTTGTTTACGTTTAGAAGATTTATCCTCTGTTCTTAAGATAAAACCAGAAAAAATTAAAAAGGAATTGGATATTTTAAAAGCCGATACACTCCTCAAGCAAGGAAAGATCTTGCTTCCACCGTCATCGGTACGAGCTTATTTGCAAGCTCGTGGTTATCGTTATCAACCTCAGGTTTTTTCTTTTCAAATGCTCAAGGGAGGAGTGGCTAAAACAACCTCTTGCTTTAATATGGGCTTGCGGGCTGCGATGTACGGGTATCGTGTTTTATTTTTAGATTTAGATCAGCAAGCTAATTTAAGTTTTGCTTTTGGAATTGATGATTTAGAGACACCCGTTTTTATTAACGTACTAGAGAAGAAAATAAAACTTAGTGATGCCATTATAAAACTGTCTGAGAATATTGGTTTAGTGCCGTCTAATTTAAATAACTCGGTGATTGAACGTGTTCTCTTGCAGGGGACTCGAAATTTAGGGCGAGTAGTAAGTAGCACCTTAGAGGGTGTTATGGGAGATTATGATCTTATTTTTATAGATACCTCACCAAGCTTAAGTGCTCTTAATACCGCTGTAACTTGTGCCTCAACAACCGTTGTTTTGCCCATTAATCCCGATAAATTTACTTTGTTTGGAGCGCAAAAACATTTAGCGGATTTAAATCAAATTAAAGACGATTTTAATTTGAATTTTGAGATCAAATTACTTTTTACAAAATATGATGGTCGAGAGTCTGCGAGTGAGGCCTATTTTAATCAATGTCTGGAGATGTTTGGCTCTCAGATGATTCGAAATTATGTTAGACAAACTTCTGAAATCAAAAATACCATTGCCAGCGGAAAAACGATTTTTGACTCTAAAGGAAATGCCAAAGAGGATTACGATCGGGTTTCCCGCGACTTACTTGGGTTATGGTAACAGTAACAGAATAAACTGTAGCAAAATTTAATGTGATGGACGCGACCAAATAAAGGTCAGTAAAATAATGGCTAGTACTGAAAAAGAGGCTTTTCCTACCATGGGAATTGTTTCTCTTGGAAGCATAAAGCTCGCACTAATGATGAGCATGGATGTGGCGAGGATTTTGTGTTTTAATCGTATGATCCCATGCTCATTCCAATCATGAATGGGTGGCCCAAAGTGCTTGTGGTTTAATAGCCATTGGTGAAATTTATCTGACCCCTTGGAGAAAAAGAATCCTGCCAGGAGTAAAAATGGAGTTGTTGGTAATAAAGGTAAAAAAGCACCAATAACACCAATAACAAGAAAAAGTCCCCCTAAGAAAATATAAATTTGCTTTAAAATCATCTAAATAATTATGGATTAGAATTTTTATAAAGCAACTATAAACAGTCTTTTCTGAAAAAGAACTTGCTTCAGCAAAGGCGAATTATTTTTTATCAAAGCTCATATCAATCAGTAGCATTTCAGGAGATTCAGCACTTGGCGCTATCGTCTTTATTAAAGTTGGAATCCCAAGCATGGAGTCGGGAAGCATTTGAAATACTCCTCGTTGATTTTTTACTAAGCTCAAACTGGACATTAAATTAATGGCATGGTTATTAAGGAATCGATTAAATTGCAACGTTGCAGTACTAAATGAAGTTCTTATTATAAAATTTTCCTTTGGTAATGAAGCATCGAGTATTTGCTCAAGGAGCAAAGTAAACTTGTTATCACTGATGTAGTTTAAACTTAAAAGAACAGTTCCTGCGACTTGGATGGAGCGCAAAGGGAGTGTTGCAAGTCTTGAATTCGTTAAATCAAGATTGATGAGACTACTTGAAATTAAATAAATTGAGTTTGTTCGGGGAGTAATATTATACTTTTTATATTCGTCTTTTGAGAGCACCTTCACTTTAGGCGCGTCTAATATATCCACCGTCGTATGATAGTCTTCAAAATTTAAGTTAGAGAAAACCTTGTGTTCAAAATTTATTTGAAAGTAACGACGAATCAAATCTGTACTCACTAAAAGTGTGAGGTCAGCACTCTTATCCGTCTTTGCATCAGTTGTAGATATAAAGTTTTTTAATGATTTTGTTTTTTTCTCATCATTGATATTACTCAGTAAGGGATAATTATTGCTGCTACTCTCAATAAATGAGTTAAAGCCTAAAAAGAGTGAATCATTGATAAATTTCATTGCTTTTAAATTAAAGCCGGCAATGATTGTGTCTTTATTGGTATCCGAGTCTTTTTTGGTAAAAACTTCAGGTATGGTCGTTCCTACTTCTGTGTATTGATGAGCAAATTCCGATGCTTGTCCATTGAATAATGTGGCCAGTTTTCCGTTAGAAATTGCAGTTTGTATCGATGAAACTACAATCGGGAGATCTTCTTTTAAAAATGACTGGGCAAGTTCATTTAAAGCGTCGATTTGTTCTTTGTTGCTTTCAGTAAGTTGTTTCCACTGAATTTGTTTAAAATCAAAATTCAAATCAACTTTGTTAAGATTCATTGTTAAATCATTTAATCCTAATTGTATTTTCTTGTCCTCATTTTGAGAGACATGGATATCCCCTTTAAGCGTAAATGGTCTTTTTAGGGCCATCTTGGTTTCTGCTTTTATTAATTTAAAAGAGCCCAAACTTGGTGTTGGCACAGCATGACTTATGCCTTCAGCATTGGGAGTTATATTTGCGGAGTCCCAGCGAAGAATAATATCAGAGACTTCAATATTCAAGCTAAGTATGATTTCATTTTCATTTTTTGTATTTTTAATTTGAAGATCTAATTTCGATAAATCAAAAGAATAAAATAAATTTTCAAATTGAACTACAGGTGAAACTTGGTCTAAAGAAACTTTGAAGATGTTTTCAAGCATAGGTTTAAGAAGAATAACAAAATTCTTTAATTTACCTTGTGTCAGACTTTTAAGTTGATCCATTTTAAAACTGCCCAAATTCATAGTTAAATTAGGTTGGGTGTTCTGATTTAAATTTTGATTTTTTAAAATTTGGGGAATTTTGGTTTTTAGCTTAGAAAAACCTGACGGAGTAACTTTAACTGTCATAGCATTATTTAAATAATTCTTATTGATGGTTTCGAGTTGTTGTCGAAATTGAAGTTCGGGAGACCAATTTTCGAGTTGAGAATTGACTCTGGTAGTTTCAGTCAACCCTTGGGCCGATAAAAATAATAATAAAGAAATAAAATACAATTTTAATTTTCGTGTTTGTATGTTCATTTTATTTAGGTCCTCATGATTTATGGACACTAAATATAATTTATTTTGATGATTAATTAAACTGTTATTATTTAGACATTGTGACAAAAAGTTGCAGCTAATAAAAGAAAGGGGTGCTTTAAAACACCCCTTTCAAAGTAGCTATTTAAATGCTTGGTATTACTTGGCTTATAAATACCCGTGGTAATTAGTGGCAGCCTCCAGTGTATCTGATTTCACCAGTACAGCTGTTTTTTGTCCAAGATGCGGAGCCACGAGTAGCACCCGCTGGGATGCCGTATTGTCCAGCGTAGTCGGCACAAGAAACTGGAGATTGAGGCTCATCTCTACAAGTCGGTCTGGGGATGGAGCATCCGCCGGTGTATCTGATGTCACCGGTACAGCTGTTTTTAGTCCACGAAGCGCGCCCTTCAGTAGCGTTTGACGGGATACCGTATTGTCCAGCGTAGTCGGCACAAGAAACTGGAGATTGAGGCTCATCTCTACAAGTCGGTCTGGGGATGGAGCATCCGCCGGTGTATCTGATGTCACCGGTACAGCTGTTTTTAGTCCACGAAGCGCGCCCTTCAGTAGCGTTTGACGGGATACCGTATTGTCCAGCGTAGTCGGCACAAGAAACTGGAGATTGAGGCTCATCTTTACAAGTTGCTCTGGGGACAGAGCACCCGCCAGTGTACTTGATATCGCCCGTGCAACTATTTTTAGTCCACGAAGCGCGTCCTTCTGTGGCGTTAGCAGGGATACCGTATTGTCCAGCATAGTCAGCGCAAGCTACGGGAGTTTGTCGTTCATCTTTACATTGAGGATTAGGATCTACTGGTCTTCCGGGGACGGAGCACCCGCCTAAATATTTTATTTCGCCGGAACAAGAGTTCTTTGACCACCTCGCGTGTCCTTGAGTGGCATTATTTGGAATTCCATATTGGCCCGCATATTGAGAGCAAGCAACAGGAGTTTGATTTTCTTCACGGCAAACGTTGTTCGCGGGGACGGAGCATCCACCTGTATATTTTATGGCTGCAGTACAAGTGTTTTTAGTCCAATTAGCCATTCCTTGAGTGGCATTATTGGGAATTCCATATTGACCGGCGTATTGAGCACAAGCAACTGGAGATTGTACGGCATCTTCACAAGGTGGTCTGGGTGGCGGAGGGTTGTGTTGATTATCAGATTCACAAGACTTTTTGTGGAAGTCCCAATGCTGCCCTCGTGGACATCGACCTTCATGATCAAAGTATTCACATCGACCAGATCGGTAATCATAGCGAGTTCCTGGTTCGCAGTATTCATTTCTTTTCACGCACTGACCGTAGCTTGGATCATAGTATTCACCGCGTCTGCACTCAACCGAGCGACGAACGCAATTATGGGAGTTATGATCCCATCGGTATCCTGCGTGACACCCTTTCCAGTAGGGTTCACAACGACCTAATAAATAATCCCAATAAGAATCATAATGACAATTTCTTGAGTTCCAAGAACGACGGCACTCTCTTGAGTTCCAATCGTATTCATAACCAAAGGAACAAGTGTAGGAAAGTCTAATACAACGTCCATAATAGTAACTGTATTCATAGTTCCAAGGACAACGTGGGTATTCCTTTTGTACACAACGTTCAAGAAAATAATCATAATATTCATCATATCCACAAGTGGGTTCTGTGCGATAATGCTCGCAAGATCCTTTGTAGGGATCGTAATAACTTCCGGGAGGACACGACGCCGCTCTATCTTCAACGCAATATCCTAATGTGGGATTGTAATAATAGCCGGGAGGACACTGATAGATAGGTTGTGGTTGAGGCTCTGGCTCAGGTATAACATCTACTGGCGGAGGCTCATCGGGTGGTGGTGGTTCTACTTTAGGAAGCACTTCAAATTGATATTGTTTACTGACTTGATGGCCTAATTGATCTGCGAGCACTATTGAGAAACGATAAACGCCATCTTCTTTCGGTGTCCCTGCAACAAGAAATCGGTTATTTTTCTTTTCAAAAGTGACCTTCATGCCTTTTGAAATTTGTGACTGTAGAATCTCTCCAGAATAAGTATATTTCTTTTTAGCAACATATTTAATTCTTTCACGGTAAACTTTTGTGACTTCCCCATTGGGTAAAACGGCTCTTTTTTTAAAGCGAGGGTAGTCCAATTCTTTGTTTTCAATACCGTTGACACAGATTTCGCGACTAACCAGTGTGTTATTAGTGTTTGAAGTAGATAAGACAAAGCACCAGCGATCTTCAAATTCTCCGGCGCCAAATAAACGAATGGTTGTGGTATTGGAGTTTTCAAGGACTAAACCAGGAGGTAAATCGCCTTCAATATTTTGCCAAACGATATCTTTATCAATCGTTCCACCATTTAAATGGATTTCTAGTTCACGATAAACCCCGTAGGTAAAATCGACATTGGTTTCGTCGAATTCTATTCGATAGGGATTTTGTTCTGGTCCATCATCTGCATGAACTAAATTCGGTTTAAGAATTGGATTTGAACTGTTCGACCCTATACAGGCCGTAAAAATTAAAATGAGCAGCGTGTGCAGAAGAAGCAGCGCTCCTCTCTGCTTTAAATACTTTTTCATGAATTTCCCCCTAATTATCTTTAGTGTCAGCTCAGCAACCTGTTTTTAAAAAACTGGTGTCGCTTTGTCGCGGCTTATTTGCTCTGGCAAAAACTGTGCCACACCATAAGTGCCAATTTGCTATTCGTTGATTAAGAAAATAAAATTGAGGTTATTATTCTCAACCCCATAACGCCAGTAGTTGAGAAATTAAATAGCCAGAATCTTTGAAAGAGTTAATAATTTTTAAACTACCATGAGCTTAAAGAAAATAATCTTTTTTTATTTATTTCTCCTTTGTTTTAATAATCAATCTTTTTCTATTACAAGCTTGCAATGGAAAGACGTTGTAAGAAAATTTCAAGAAAATAACGAAGAAGTTCAAAGTGCTCAGCAAAACCTCAGCTCAGTCAGGGCCGACTTAAAAAAATCGTACAGTGGTTATTTTCCTAAAATTTCAGGTTCTCTCGTGACCACGGAATCCGATTTTCAAAGAGGTGACTGGTCAAGATCTTACGGTGCTCAGCTTAATTTGAATCAAAATATTTTTGCCGGATTTATTGATACTTATAGAGTGGAAGACGCTCAAAAAAAATTAAATCTTGCAGAAGCCAGTTTTCAAAACACAAAATCTTTGTTGAGCAGTGAGTTAATTCAAACCTTTGTCACTGTTCTCTATGCAAAAAAATATAAAATATTAACGGAGAGTATTTTAAAGCGAAGACGGGATAATTTTGATAATGTGCAATTACAATTTCAAAGTGGAAGAGAAAATAAAGGCTCCGTACTTCTTTCGGAGTCTTACGTTGAGCAATCTCAATATGACGAACTGCAAGCTCAGCACAATAAAGATATTGCCCTGGATGAATTAAAAAGAATCCTGGGGTTATCGCCTCTTGAAGATGTAGAGGTTCAACCAGATGCAATCTATAAAAATGAAATTGAAAACTATCAAGTGGCTTCCAATATAGACTTTGAAAAAATTGTTGAACAGCACCCAGAAGTTAGAATGCAAGAAGCTCAAATGAAGAGTTCTTATTTAAATTATAAAATGGAGCAATCGAACTTTTATCCAAGTTTAGAGTTAACGGGTAATTATGGATATACCGATACAAAGTTTTTCCCTGAGCCCTATCATTGGTCTGTTGGCTTGAGTTTAAATATTCCTTTATTTGATGGGGGTCGGGATTATTACTCGACCAAGTCAAGTTATGCAAAATATTTATCGGCAGAAAGCGAAGTAAAAAATAAACGACGTAGCGTTTTGATCAATATCAAAAGTGCCCACAATAGTTATTTAGAAGCGCAACAAAAAGAAAAAGTCGATTTAAGTTTTTTAAAAGCGTCAGAAGTCAGAGCGCAAATTGCGAGAAGTAAATATAAAAATGGATTAATGTCTTTTGATGATTGGGATCTCATTGAAAATGATTTAATTTTAAAACAAAAAACATCGTTAGCGAGTCAAAGAGACAAAATCATCAAACTGGCTCAATGGCAGCAATCTCAGGGCTTAGGAGTTTTTAATGAAAGTAATCAGTACGAATAAATTGAAATCAATGCCTGTAATAGTGGCCGTTATTGCTGTTGTTATTGTAGTAATTGCTTATTTTTTTCTTCGTAACAAGACCAATTCCCAAGAGTTTCTAAAAAGCAAAATCAACAAAGGAAGTATCACCATAAAAATTATTTCGACGGGAACGGTCCAACCAGAAAATCGATTACAAATAAAATCTCCTATTTCAGGACGCGTTGATCGTGTTTTAGTGAGTGAGGGTGATAAAGTAAAAAAAGGTCAAATCCTCGCATGGATGAGTTCTACAGAGCGAGCAGCCTTATTGGATGCCGCTCGCTCTCAGGGAGGAGGGGAGGTGCAAAAATGGGAGGAGCTCTATAAGCCAACTCCTTTGCTGGCCCCTATTTCCGGCACGATCATTCAACGAAATGTTGAGCCTGGCCAAACCTTCACGACCAGTGATGCTGTTTTAGTGATGTCCGATCGCTTGACTGTAAAAGCTCAAGTGGATGAGACAGACTTAGCTCAAATTCACTTAAAACAAAAAGCAGAAGTCACCTTAGATGCATACCCTGACAAAATTCTAGAAGCCTTTGTTGATCAAATTGCTTTTGAAGCTAAAACAGTCAACAATGTTACAACCTATGTCATCGATGTTCTACCTCTAGAGACCATTGATTATATGCGAAGTGGAATGACCGCCAATGTAACCTTTATCGGTGCAACGAAAGAAAACTTATTATTAATTCCCAACGAGTTTATCCGTTACGAGAACGGAAAGCCGGTCGCCATGGTAATGAAAGAAAATAAAAATCAAAGCAAAGATCTTAAACTAGGAATTAGTGATGGTAAGGTGACCGAAGTTCTTTCCGGACTAGAGTTAGATGATGTCGTAGTACTTATGATTAATAAAAAAGATAAAAATAATAGTAATCCCTTTTCTCCATTTGGGGGAGGTGGCGCTTCCAATAGACGAGGAAGTGCAAATGGTGGCGCTCCTAGTGGTAAATAAAATTTATGATTTCAATTAAAAACATCACAAAATCCTATAAAATGGGGACTCTAACATTAGACGTACTAAAGGGGATTGATTTAGTGATTGAAGATGGTGATTTTGTGGCGATCATGGGACCCTCAGGATCTGGTAAGTCGACCTTAATGAACATTTTGGGGTTATTGGATGTTCCTAGTTCTGGATCTTATCAGTTTAATCAAATTGAAACTGCCCAAATGAATGAAAATGATTTAGCCATCCTTCGACGAAAAGAAATTGGATTTATCTTTCAGCAATTTAATTTATTACCCAGAATGTCCGCCGTTGAAAATGTGGGACTTCCTCTTTTGTATTCAAAGTTGAGCCAGGGGCTAGAACGAGCACTGGAGCTTTTGAAATTGGTGGGGCTTTCCGATCGTGCCACTCATCGACCTAACGAACTATCAGGTGGTCAACAACAACGAGTGGCTATTGCGCGCTCTTTAGTTAACTCTCCGCAAATGATTTTAGCGGACGAACCCACTGGTAATTTAGATTCCGTGAGTGAAAAAGAGATCATGAAAATATTAAAGGACCTCAATCAGTCTGGGATTACTATTGTGATCGTAACTCACGAGGAAGAAATAGGTCATCAAGCGCACCGATTAATTCGTATGCGTGATGGCTTGATTGTGTCTGATGAGCGAATCAAAGAAAATACTTTCTTAAAAAGAAAAAATACTGCTCCTTTGAAGTCTGACATGGGTGTTGAGTCGTCCTCTTCCACTTTACATTCCAATCCCTTTTACGACTCTCTTGATTATTTTAAGCAAGGTTTCAAAACTCTCATGGCCAATAAAGTTCGAACTGGGTTATCCATGTTGGGGATTCTTATTGGTGTGGCAGCGGTTGTAGCGATGCTTGCAGTAGGTCGTGGCGCCCAAAATGCTATTGAAGAGCAACTGTCATCATTAGGGTCTAACTTATTAATGATTCGTCCCGGATCAGTTCGAGTGGCTGGAGTTACCCAAGAGGGGGGTGCTGCCAATCGCTTATCTTATAATGATATTGGCATTTTAAAAAGTCGGATCAATAGTTTAAAAAATGTATCAGGCCAAGTGAGTGGCCGTGCGCAAGTGACTGCGAATGCTAAAAATTGGAACACCCAAGTTCAAGGGACCTCTGCGGCATGGGCTGAAATGCATAATTCGGTTCCACCTATTGGGAGGTTTTTTAATGAAGATGAGAATGCCGTAAGACAGCGCCTGGCCGTTGTTGGGGCCACCATTGTGCGAGAATTATTTGGCTCAAAAATTCCCATCGGTGAAATGATTAAAATCAACAAAGTGAATTTTCAAATCATTGGAGTGTTACCTGAAAAAGGAGCTAGTGGTTGGCGTGATCAAGATGATGTAATAATAATTCCGTTGTCCACAGCCATGCATCGCTTGCTCGGTCGAGAAAACTTGGATTTAATTGAGGCCGAGGTTAATAATCCCGAGAATATGGACAACACGCAATTGTCTATTGGTAATGTATTAACTACGCAACATAAAATTCCGCAGTCTCAGCAAGAAGAGGCTTTTCAAATTCGAAATATGGCGGATATTCAATCCGCATTACAGCAAAGCAGTCAAACGATGTCGCTCCTTCTTTCGACCATTGCAGCAATTTCACTTTTGGTGGGTGGTATTGGAATTATGAATATCATGCTCGTCTCCGTAACGGAGCGTACACGAGAAATAGGCTTGAGAAAAGCACTGGGGGCTCGCGCCCAGGATATTTTGGCGCAATTTTTATCTGAGTCCGTGGTAGTGAGTGTTGTGGGTGGAAGTTTTGGAATTTTTTTAGGTTGGCTAATAACCATCTCACTTTCCGCAGTGATTGGTTGGGCCACATCGGTTTCGTTGAATTCTGTTCTTGTATCATTCATTTTTTCAGCGATGATTGGAATCATTTTTGGAGTCTATCCGGCTCAAAAAGCCTCTCGTCTAAATCCTATTGATGCACTTAGGTCTGAATAGTTTTTATTTGTCATTATCCCTAAATAGCAACGTTTTCGGAGTCGGATAAAAAGTCAACTATTAGTAGTATATCCGCTAATAATATTTACTAATAGTATTTATAATGCTATTAGTTGACTTTTTAGGTGAAAAACTTTACCCTGTCTCAAAGAGGAGAGTTGAGGATGTCCACAAAATTTAATCGAAAACTTGATCTTTATGCAATTTTAAAAATGAAAAATTATTTTTTATTTGGACCTCGCTCAACGGGTAAATCTTTTTTAATTAAAGAAACTCTAAAGAAAAATGTTTGTTACATCAATTTATTAAAAGGTAGTCTTCTTATAAGACTTAAGGAGACCCCTGAATTGCTGGAGCAAATAATAGATGGCGAATCATCAAAGATTTGTATCATCGATGAAATACAAAAAGCACTAGAACTTCTTGATGAAGTTCATAGACTCATTGAAGACCGTAAAATCCGATTTATACTTACTGGCTCAAGTGCTAGAAAAGTGAAGCGCAGTCACGCTAATTTACTTGGTGGTAGAGCCGGCATAGTTTATTTTATGCCACTTAGTTTTATTGAAATTCCAAATTTTAATCTTAAAAAATATCTTTTAGTTGGAGGTCTTCCTAATGTATACAATAGTAAACATCCGTTTGTATTATTAGATGATTATATTAACACTTATTTAGAACAGGAAATTAGGCTTGAGTCTAATTTAAGAAGCCTTGGACCATACCAACGATTTTTAAAAGTTGCGGCACTTCACTCTGGCGAAATGGTTCAGTTTTCAAATATTTCAAGTGATTCTGGAGTGCCCCAATCGACAGTTCGAGAATATTTTCAAATTTTAGAAGATACCTTAATTGGATATTTATTAGAACCATGGATTGAATCTAAAAAGCGAAAAGCTATTCAAACTGCAAAATTTTACATATTTGATCCTGGAGTACAAAATGCATTATTGGGTGTTCATCAGTTAGATCCTCATTCAGATCGCTGGGGAAGGCTTTTTGAAACTTTTATTTTGTCTGAAATAAGGGCCTATAATTCTTATAAGCAAAAGAATAAAAAGATTTGTTATTGGAGGAGTGTCAATAAACAAGAAGTTGACTTTGTTGTGGGTAATGAAATTGCCATTGAGGTGAAGTCGACAGGTAAAGTAAGTTCTAATCACTTAAAGGGGTTAAAAGCAATAAGAGAGGAAAAAATTATAAGCTCTTTTTATATAATTACCAACGACCCTATTAATCGAATTGATGATAATATAAATATTCTCCATTGGAAAAGTTTTCTAGAAAAACTATGGTCTAACAAAATCTTTTAAATAAGAAAATGAAGGCGATTCAATTGGTTTAGATTGATTTACCAATAGATCTCATTTCTGGAGTCTATCCGGCGCAAAAAGCCTCTCGCTTAAATCCTATTGATGCGCTTAGGTCAGAATAGGGATGTATTGCTAAAATACCCGCTATTTTTTGTCTTTCTCTTTTAAAAGCTCGTCGGCGTAGGGGTGCCCTGTAGGGTCAAATTTTTTATCTGCGGTTGCGGAGACTTCAGGATCAGGTTTGTCGGAGAAGGTCGCAGAAAAAGTAATTTCTCCGCAAACGTGTTTAATATAATCGGCAAGATATTGGGCCTTGAAATGATCTTTCACTGGAAGTGAGTGGGTTTCTTGCGCCCATTTTTGAAACTCTTCAAAAGTCATTTTCTTTTCTAAGGCTTGCTTTTCTATATCTTCCAGGGAAACTTTTTTAGTGAGTGCATTGACGAAATTAAAAATTGATTCTAATGGACCTGGCTCTTTTTTTTCTCTCAGCGTACGAGCTTGCATTTCTTGAAGATGTTGGCAGTAAATATCGGAGGTTGTTATGGGAGACGTTGCTGGAGGTTGATCCGCAGCGCTTCCAAGAATGGAATGACCGAGTACAAATAAAAGAGTCAATAAAGACAAGTTTGCTTTTTTCATTTCAACTTTAAAATGACATAAGTTTTATTCTGGGGCTAGTCCAAACCCAATAGAATGTCGTTAAAAAAATCTATTCTATTCCGTCACTCGTTCGAGATTAATAACTGTGGCTTTTTTGCTGCGGAGCCGCGCCTCATCCTGGTGACCATCAGCAAGAAGAATGGCCTCTATCCCAAGGGATTGGGCTACTTCGAGATCATGGTCTGTATCACCAATAATTAAAGTTTCATTAGGAGGAACGCCGACATGGGTCATCAATTCGTGGCCACGCTGGATCTTACTTAGGGCGTGGTGATCAGCAAGCCCAAAGGCCGCATCAAAATAATGATCTAAATTAAATAACTTGAGCTGTTCGTGAAGGGCCTCATGGTTCAGGGCCGTTAAAATAGAAACTTTAGCTGAGGATTGTTTTAGCTGCTCTAACAACGCTCGCATTCCGTTGTAGACTTTGCAGCGATGGATATTGCTGAGGTAAATTTTCATGTATCGTTTGCCGAGCTGATCAAAATTTTCTTTTTTAAAATCAAAGCCAATTTGAGTGTAAAAACTAGCTATGGGAAAATGAAATATTTCGCGGTAAAAACTCTCGGTGATGGCTGGAAGTTGATGAGATTGAAGGAGTTCATTCAGAATTTCAACGCAAATATGTGTATCGTAGAGAATCGTTCCATTGTAATCAAAGATGATATGTTTTTTGTCTTTGATCATGGGAAATAGGCGAAGCATTTTTAGACTCCATTTGTTTTCAATAATATGTTGTTTGTAATTTAATTTAATTAAAAAGTGCCCATATATTATAAATTTAGCCTTCAATAATAGCAATTTTTATTAGTAGAAATCCACTTTTTGTATTTTTTCTACAAGGAGGGACATTATTTGGCTGTATTTCTTATCGACTCTGAATTAAAGTGGGCCCAACATGAAAAACAAAAATAAATCTCTCCTGAAGTATTTGGCTTCTTTAAATTTGGCAGTAATAATTATTCTTTCCCTTGCTGCAGTTGCGGCCGTTGGAACAATTTTTGAAGCAAAATATGACACCGAAACAGCCACAGCGTTAGTTTATCAAAGTCCTTGGATGTACATTGTATTAACATTGCTAACCATCAACTTGACGGCGGTGATGGTGGATCGATGGCCCTGGAGAGTTCGCCACACGGGTTTTGTTCTAGCCCACATAGGAATTATTATATTGCTTACGGGCGGTCTTATTACTCAGAAAATGGGTATTGATGGCAGTATGTATTTTGAAATCGGGACCCGATCGAGAATGGTCACCCTCAGTGAAAAACAATTGAGTGCCTATTCCACATTTGATGGGAGTCGTTACACAGATCTTCTTCACCGCGATGTCAATTTTCTAAAAACTCCAGCAAAAGTAGAGCCTATCAGAATACCCGTCATGGATGGAACCATTGATGTCATTGATTCCATAAATTATGCGCAAGTGAGTGAGCAGATTCACGCCTCCCAAAATGAAAGCGATGGAAGTGCTGTTCGGTTTCAATTGTATAATAATATGGTGAATGAGTTACAGTGGTTGGTTCAATCTCGAAAGGGAAAGCTCGTGACGAATGAGTTTGGCCCTTTAAAATTAATTTTGGGGACTCTTCAGGGTGGCGGGAAAGACTCTGAAGTTGCAGGTCGAAATGCCTTTGTTTTAGAATCTACTAATCATAAAGAAAAATTAAAATACACGCTCTATAAAAAAGAATCTCCTCAACCATTTAAAACGGGTTTTATCAATGAGGGTGATGAATTAGATCTTCCTTGGATGGGCTTTAAATTCAAAATTTTAAGATATTATCCACAGGCTCGACGGGATTGGGATATTAAAGCTGTGGAGCGACCGAATGCCATGACCACGTCGGCGATTTTGGTGCAGTACAAAGATCAAAAAAAATGGGTGCAAATGAATGACATTGTACGTTTCTTTACTGCCGATGGGGCTTATATTTTAAAGTATGGTCAAAAGCAGGTGGATATTGGAGACGAGTTATTTTTAAAAAAATTCTCCGTGGGACATTATCAAGGAACACGTCGAGCCATGGCCTATGAAAGTGTTGTCGAAGTTCCGGGGCAGGGAGAGCATTTAATTTCTATGAATGAACCTCTGAAGTATAATGGGTATACTTTTTACCAATCGAGTTTTCAGCAAGATCCTCGAACGGGTGAGCCAACAGCCTCAATATTATCAGTGAATAAAGACCCTGGGCGTTGGATTAAATATTTAGGTTCATTGATGATCGTTGCAGGTATTATACATTTATTTTGGTTTAAGCAGAGACAGAAAAAAATGGGAGCTAAGGGAAATCATGAAAACTAACGTTTTAAGTAACTATTTTTTATTTATTTTTTATTTTATCAGTTTATCTTTTTTATCCGTTTCAAGGGCAGATTTTTCAAATAGTTCAAGTGCCACGGCGCCGGTGAAGTATCTTCCCGTACAAGCGGAAGGGCGAGTTAAACCTTATGATACTTTAGCACGAGAGGCGTTGGCGGTCATTTATGGCAAGTCAACGTATGAGAAGAAGCCTGCTTATGAGATTATGTTTACGTTGATGCTCGCTCCTGAAACTTGGGCTGATCGTGAATTTTTTGAAATTCAGCACGTGGGTGTGAAGGAAGCATTGCGCTTTCCAAAAGAGAAACGATATTTTTCAGTCAATGAAATTTTAAAATCAGACCGTCTTCCTCTGTTGATGCAAGACTTGAATTCAAAGCGAGAGGGAAAGGAAAAGCTTGATCCCTATTTTCAAGCCCTTCAACGATTAGAAAATCAAATTTGGACTTTTAAATCTATTACAGCGGGGCAGTGGTTAGCCCTATGGCCTCCCAAAACAGGAAATAAATGGGCCTCCTTAAATGAAGTAGAGCCTTCTAAACAAGAGCTGTTTGTAAAATTAACCAAAGCTTTTTTAGGTTCACTTTCTGGAGTTGCTGGATCAAACAGTGGCGATACTTTGCAAAAAGCGGTGGATGAGTTTAAGCAGTCAGCCATGAGCGAGAATGTATCTCTATACCCTTCTGATTCGATCATCAGTTTGGAAGTTCACTACAATGAAATTAATCCCTTTCGATGGGCATGGTTTTGTTACTTAGTGTCTGTATTGATTTTTATTTTTGTTTGGCTTTCGGGGAAAACCTCGTGGCAACGGGGCGTGTGGGTTTTTGCTCTTATTGGATGGGCCTTTCATACCTATGGATTTGGCCTTCGAATGTATTTAACGGAGCGACCTCCGGTTTCTAATATGTTTGAGACTGTGGTGTGGGTGAGTTGGGGAGCGGTGTTCTTCTCGCTTCTTCTTGAGAAAGTGTACAAGTTTGGAGTGACCTTATTAGCTGGTCCATTAGTGGCAACATTTTGTTTAATACTAACTGACATGGCTCCGTCGATATTAGATCCAACTTTGCAGCCCCTGGAACCTGTATTAAGAAGTAATTTTTGGCTGACGGTTCACGTACTGACAATCACCATCAGTTATTCGGCATTCTTTGTAGCCTTTGCTTTAGGGGATCTTGGTTTGTACTACGTTTTAAGAGGTGAAGCACAATGGAAAGATCGATTAAAATCTATCGTCAATGGCGTCTATCGAAGCTTTCAAATAGGAATTGTTTTGCTCGCTGCGGGAATTATCTTAGGGGGCGTGTGGGCCGATTACTCTTGGGGGCGATTTTGGGGATGGGATCCAAAAGAAACTTGGGCCTTGATTGCACTTCTTGGATATTTGGCTGTTCTCCATGGCAGGATTAATGGAGTGATTCGTGATTTTGGCATGCTTGTCTCGGCCGTTGTGACGTTTTCACTAGTTATTATGGCATGGTATGGGGTTAATTATGTACTGGGGGCAGGTCTTCACTCTTATGGTTTTGGCGCCGGTGGAGTAGAATACGTTTCAGCATTTATATTTGTTCACCTTGTATACGTTTTAGTCACGACCCTTGTTCGTAAGGGTCGTTTAGCTCATTAAACAAAATTAATTTAGACTACTTTTGTTTTGGTGATCTTAAGCGATGGTGCATTTTTCTGCCATATACTCTGCAAGTGCTGAGATGGTTAAAATGGGATGGCAACCAAGGGAGCGGGGAATGATCGACCCATCACAAATGTAAAGTCCATCATGGACCCCTCCGAGGCTATTGGGATCAAAAACCTGCCCAAGATGATTAACCACACCGTCACTGATCGAATTCCCCATTTTGCAACCACCAAGGGGGTGAACGGTCGTTAAAGGTAGTTGAGCGGGCTCAGCGCCCACTTTACTGAGCATTGGTTGAATATAATCTTTCATAATTTTATTGGGAGCAGCAAGTTTTCCCTTCATTTGTTCCGCTAATTCACTCATTCCATCTTTCATTTTTGAAATATAAGCCGGTTCATCTTTGAGGACTGCTGGCCATTCAACGGTGACTATTTCAGAACCCACTAAATTATTATTATTTAGTTTTAGCTCGCCCATTTGACTCAAATTATCGTGACCAATAGCAAAGTAGGCAACGGACTTTTGCAATCCTGCCTGGTTAGGTCTTAGAGTAGGGCTCAGTGCCGGCTGCCATCCTGAAGGAATACCACTCTCAACAACAATAAATTCATTTTCAAGAGGATTTTGCGAATCAGTGTTTGGATTATCTTGGCGGAAATCAGCGACAGAAATAATGACCGGACCTATATTTGGTTTTTGAACGTTTGACCCACCTTGGGTTGGCCAGCCTAAAATATCAGTTGGTTCTTGGACGTTTATGGCGGCATTGACGTAATCCCCATTGGAAGTAAATTGCTTACCAAAAAGTGGTGAGATATTGATTGAGGATTTTTTTAAAATTTTAAAAGTTCCCATAGTGCCTGCGGAAACGACCACATTTTTTGTATTAATGCTTAATCGCTGAGGGTTCAGTGGACTAGAAGTTTCTCGAGCGATAATTTTTATTTCATAATTGTTTGATCCGTTTTTTATAATTGAATCGACTTCAACGCCAGAGAATATCTTAACTTTATTGGTTTTAGCTAATGGTAAATAATTTTTATCGAGTGTGTTCTTTGCTCCCACGTTGCATCCGGTATAGCAACCGCTGCATTGCACACAACCACTTTGTAAGCCGCCGAATTGGTTTTCTTGGAACTCTCCTCGAGGGATTTTAGCATCAAAAGTAATAGCTAAATCAAGCTCGTTAAACTGCGGTTGTGATGACTTTGCATTTGAAGAATTTTTCGTACTAGCTAAATTTCTGACACTTTGTTCAAACTTTTTATTTCTCAATGCTTCAGTGCCCGCTTTAATACTTTTTTTATAGGGATTGACGCCAATGGTTTCACGAACTTTTTTAAAATATGGGTTGAGAGTATTTTTATCTTTCAGTTCATTAGGCCATTCCGGTTGCTTAAAAACTTTCGCACTCGGTTCAATAAAGACTCCCGCATTGATAAGCGAGGTTCCACCAATGCCTGAGCCCACAAGAACATTCATATGTTTGCTAGGATGAAGTTCAAAGAGTCCCAGAGGATTTATATGACTTTTAAATTGAGAAAGCATTTGTTCTGCACTTTCTGGGAATATTTTATTATTACCAGTGGCTTCATGCCGATACTCCTTACCACGTTCTAAAATAGCTATATTTTTGTTTGGATATTTTTCTGCTAATCGAGCGGCCATAATCGATCCACCATAACCTGAACCAATAATGATGATATCCCAAGTTGATTTATTTTGGATGAGTTCCTGAAGGTCGTCACTTAAGGGATCAGAGTATCTCTTAGCTAATGGTAAATTTGATGACTGCTGGGTGCGCCCTTGGGGTGTTAAGCTTTGAACACGATCTTTGTTTTCAGAATTTGAATTATTTTTGTGAAGGTTTGATCCAATGATGACACCTGCAGCCACTCCGCCGCCTGCGACGAGTAAATCCCTTCGACTCCACTTTTTTTGTTTAGAATTATTTGAGTTTTCAGACAAGGAAGACCTCCCTAAGAAAATAAATCGATATTTAAAAATAAGCTCTTAAAAATTATGCCACTGACTAAATTGCAGACTCAACTCAATAAGTTTTATCGATCATACAAAAGTCTAGTGATAGATCTAGTTTTCAGAAAAATTTAGAATCGGCCTGCCAATTGTTGACTCTGATTAAAGTTTTTACACTTATATCATTACTTATTTCAAGTGAACGTTGTTTCAATTTTGCATAGATAAAATTGGTTAACTTGTATGAGGTGCCTATTTATGCTTAAAAAATCATATTATAATTTATTCCTAGCTATATTGGTTCAATTTTTTGCCGTTATTTCACCTGCAAATGGAATTAAATTTACCGAGAAAATGAAGGGTTTTATCTCTAAAACTCAAGAGCGATTATCTGGTGGCTTTGAAAGTGATTTACAAAAATACGATCAGGATTTTGAGAAGGCACAACTCAATTCAGGCAATCAGTTTAATTTTATGTTTCACCTCACGGTTCAAGTAAGTGATACCCGAGAAATGCGCTTTCATGATGTCAACAGATCTGGAACTATGAACGGTTATGTAAAAACAAACTTATTTGGTGATACAGAGCTTACTGAAGAGTTAACCGTTGAAAATGGAGACTTTCGACTTCTTACCGATGGAGCTTGTGAACCTGAGAATAAAAATAGTTTATTAAAAAAAATGTGTTATTCCATGAAGTTTAAAAAAGGCTCTAAGACATATTTAATGTATGGCTTTAAATCAGTTCATAAAGATGAAAAAAATATTTCTGTTTCAGAAATATGGAAAGACACTTCGACCCTCTATACGACTATTTTAGAGTATAATGATTCGTGGGATATCCGTGAAGCTAGGGAAAAGGGAGTTGTGATTGCCCGTGGTAAATTGAATATTTTACCTGAGGATTTCGTTACGCAGATGACGACAATGTCAGTGGTTAGGCCTGATGGGAGTCAATCCATAACATTAAATGAAATTTTGAATAATAAAATCCATTTCCAGCAATTAAAAGAAGGACTCAATAATGCTGATTTAATTGAAGATTCTCTCGCTTTAACCAATTTTGTGGCATACTTTGCGAGTTCCCTATGGCAAGTATTTATCGATCCTACATTGAATGGATTTAAATCAGAAAAGAGATTTAGTACCACAAGTATTATTCAATTTTTACAGTCTTTGCCAGAAAAATTATTCAAACTTTTCAATCACCCTCAAAATACTAAGGATAGAATGATCAATTTAACTCCTGGAGTTGAAGAAAGAATCTATACATACCGATCACCAGTAAGTAAAGATTCTCATCAATCTATTTTGTTAAAGCTTCATCGTTATAATGCTGAAACTCTTCAAAATGAATCGAGTCAAAATCCAGTCGTCCTTATACCTGGCTTGGGTGTTGATAATGGAATTTTTACTCAGACCACAACCAATTCCAATTTAGTGGAACATCTCGTTAAAGAAAATCGTGATGTTTGGCTTGTGGACTTTAGAGCCAATATTCACTATCCAGAAGCAAAAATTGACTCTTACTCGGCGGACAGCATTGCGCTCTTAGATATTCCATTTGCAATTCAAAAAGTCTTAGAGGTGACTGGAGCCTCAGGCGTTCATTTAGTGGGCCATTGTTATGGGTCGACAACTTTATTTATGTCACTTTTGAGTGGATTAAACGATGGGAAGCTTGCCAATTTGAATCCCGGAGTTATTAAGTCTGTATTATCTTCGCAAGTTTCAATTTATGCTGAAGTTCCTGAAGAGAAACGCGCTCAGATTGCTTTATTAGGCCCTTTTTTAAAGGAGCAACGAAAAATAAAATACCTGTCATCGAGTCCCAATTATGTCAATAAAGATAATTTAGCTGAGTCGGGATTTGATCGTGTCTTTAGTGCCTTCAGCGCACTGACAACACCCATGATACCGAAAGTAGGTGAAATCTTAACGGAGAATGATCGTAAATTATTAATGAGTGATGCTCATCATAGGATTTTATTTATTTTTGGTGAGTTATATAGAAATGAAAATCTCAGTGATGCTATGATTGATCATGGACTTGCTGAAATTTTTGGTCCGGTAGGAATGGGGCATATCCGTCAATTAATGGCGATAACTGAAAAAGGTCATATCGTTAATTCAAAGGGTGAGGAGGTTTATGATACTCCTGAAAATTTAAAACGCCTCACGATGCCTATCACCTTTATTCATGGAAGAGAAAATAAAACTTGGTTGTTGAAAGGGACAGAAAAATCCTATCAAGCAGTATTGAAATCTCAATTAGAAATTGCTTCCAGTGAAAATGAACGCAATGAAACCAAGGCTCGCATTCAATTAAGAATTATCGATGGATATGGACATCTTGACAGCATCTTTGGCGAAAATGCCGAGAAAGATGTCTATCCTCTTATATCTGAGCATTTGAAGACCTATATTAAATAGGCCTTTCATTCGCGAGAGGTAAATAATAAATAGTTATGCTTTAAAGATTAAGTGTTTAGATCTTCTTTTTTAATATTTTCTGCAAAGTATTCAGCAATGGCCGAAATGGTCAAAAAGGGATTCGCTTCAATAGCCACTGGTACTACTGATCCATCGGCTATATACAAACCTTTATAAAGAGATCCATTTTTTCGAAAAACTTGTCCTTTGCCATTGACGACACCCTTGTCAAACCTATCAGCCATGCAACAACCTCCTAGGGCATGGACACTCACTGGAACTCCTCCTTTTTTTAGGAGGCTTCCATCTTTAGATGGTTTAAAATCGAGAACTTCAAATTTAGTTCTGGGGTTTTCAAAATTTATTCCCCCAGTAAGTTCGCTCATATAAACAAAAGCTTTTTTAGCTTGGTTGAGCGGTGTTTCTTGGCCCAAATTTAATTTATCTTCTTTATTTTTCCATTTGATTTTAACTTGTCCGTCTTTTAAATACATTCTCCCAGATGAAGAATCATGACCCATTGCTAGGTAACACATGGAGTGGTTAAGGGCACCATCATTTTTTAATTCACCAATTTTTAAATCTTTGTTCAAACGCTCTGAATTGGTATGCTTTCCTTCTTGAACGGCGACTGTTTGTCCAGCAAAGGCAAAAGATTTGCGAAGAATATTTGTTAAAGCGGAAGGGAAGGCTCCATCTTCAATTAAAAATCTATTCTTTGGATCTTGCCTCATATCAAGAATCGAAACGATTGTTGGCCCAACACGTCTTTGTGGGTTCTCCTCAGTACCATATCCAATACTATCTGTTTGTAAGTTACTATTGTAACAAGTTCCGAGGACATCGGCATTGCCAGAATAGTGATGTCCAAGTTTTTCAGACAAACTGAGACCATTATTATCTACTGAACGTTGTAAAATTTTAAATGTTCCTATGGTACCAGCCCCAATAATCACATTTTTAGCAAATATGGTTTTTTCTATTATCTTATCAGAATTAGTTTGGTGACTATAACCATAGAGCGAATTATCAGTATAAATTTTTACATTTAAATCATATCCACCTTTGGTGGAGTTTTCACTTATAGATACAACTTCAATTTGAGTGAAAATTTGTAGTCCTCGATTTTTCGCAAAGGGAAGATAATTCATGATCAAGGTATTTTTAGCGCCAACGTTGCAACCCGTAACGCAATCACCACAAAGAGAGCATTTATTTTGATACACTCCATGCGGATTCGTTGTTTTATCTAAATTTGATAAATTGACAGCAATATCTAAGTAATTGAATTGTACTTTTTTATCTTCATCTGAAGATGCTTGAAACTCTGTAGCAATTTTATCTTTGCACTGTTTCATAAACTCAACCTTGGAGAGCTTGCCCATGGTGTCTTCGTTCCACTTTTCCGTAGAGAGCATTTCTTTTACTTTTTTAAAATGAGGTTTTAGTGAATCCAAAGAATATCCTTCTGGCCATCGATCAGGAAATTCAGTAAAAACATTGGGGAGTGGCTCAAGTGCTACATTGGCATTAATATTTGAAGTTCCACCGAGACTGTTACCCACGATAACGTCTGTGTCACCAGTTCCGTGTAACTCATATAGACCAAGGGGATTTTCAGATTCATTTCGCAAATGGAGAGCTGCATTTTTTGGGTCTTTATTAAAATCAAAGAAATCAACTTTATTGGGGAATTCACCCGGCTGTCGTTCTAATCCTCGCTCAAGCATACAGAAGTCGCCCGCATTTAATCCAAGGGATTTACTTTTTTCAGCAATTCGTGCTGCCATTACGGAAGCGCCATATCCAGAGCCAATCACAATGACTTTATATTCGGATTTTAATCCAGATAAATCACTGGATAGTCGATTCCTTTTAGGTTGAGGGTAAGGTTCAGAACTTTTTTCAAAGGAGGAGAGTTCTATATTTTTAGTTTTTAAGTCGTTAGTATTTTGGGAGTCATTGATTTTACTTCCGACAACTCCGGCAGCAGCTCCAGCGATAGTAGCACCTGTAATTTTTAAAAATTCTCTACGATCGTTAGTTTTTTTCTCATCTCCCGACATAGCTATTTCTCCAGTCAATTTTAGGAATTTCATTTTTAAAAATTTTATTAAGTTCTCTATTTAGATTTTAAGCAGCAGTGAATCTCGTTGGCATTACTATTTTTTTAGCCTAGACCTTGATCTTGAGGGTGATTTAGTTGGAAGCTCTTTATACTTTAAAAACCATTCTTTTTGATTTTTATTCTCAATGAGGTCACATTTTTCTGAGTTTTTTTCAATTCGCTGAGCTGAGTGTGTAATGAAATTTATGTTTTCCCTCTTATAATTCTTATTTTTAGCGTGATCTCTGGACCAATATAGGTTAGACCTGGCGTGATTTTTCAACTAAAAAAAAGGGTAAAATGGATCAGAAACAAAAGCAAAAACTCATCTTATGGACTTTAATATTATGTTTAATGATTGCTATGATGATTGTCATTGGGGCAGTGACGCGGTTAACGGGCTCGGGATTATCAATCGTTGAGTGGAAGCCCCTCATGGGAGCAATTCCTCCCTTAACAACAACCGATTGGCTTGAGGTTTTTAATAAATATCAGAATTCTCCTCAATATCAGTTGGTCAATCAGGGGATGAGTTTATCTGAGTTTCAGTGGATCTTTTTTTGGGAGTATTTTCATCGTCTTTTGGGTCGATTAATGGGCGTTGTTTTTTTAATTCCGTGGGCTTTTTTTTGGTGGAAGGGAATTTTAAATCGAAGTTTAGCCTTGCGATACTTAATTGGATTTCTTCTCGGTGGGTTACAAGGTGCTGTTGGTTGGATAATGGTGGCCAGTGGCTTGGTGAATCAACCTCAAGTGAGTCATTATCGATTAGCTCTTCATCTCCTTTTAGCTTTTTTTATTTTATCCTATTTTTGGCGTCTTGTATGGACGTTAGCAGATGAGCAAAGCGAAACTAAAATTGAGAATTTGCGCCCAAATAACTTAAGTAAATTCTTAAATGTCATGCTAGGAGTCATTGTACTTCAAATCTTTTATGGTGCGCTAGTTGCAGGTCTTCGCGCGGGATTTATTTTTAATACATTCCCAGATATGAATGGTGAGATTTTTCCACTGGGCGCTTGGAGTTTACTCCCTCAATGGAAAAATATTTTTGAAAATCCAATTTTGGTGCAATGGATACATCGAACACTGGCATGGTGTTTACTTTTGATGAGTTTGTTTATCGTTTTTAAATTTGGATTCAAAGAAACTTTAAAGCTCCATAAAAATAAAATAGTTGGTCTTTTGGCCGTCATTGGATTGCAATTTACTTTAGGAATCTTAACGCTTATTTTTAAAGTTCCACTTCCAGTTGCCGTACTCCATCAGGTTGGAGCCGCCTTAGTTTTGCTTTATTTGCTATGGCTTCGCTGGAGCTTAGACTCTGCTGAAAAAGTTTAAATCTCACTCAACGTAGGGGAACTCTAACCCTATATCACATTTTTACTCAAAAA
>CAZTDX010000004.1:0-107905 GCA_964612425.1 uncultured Pseudobdellovibrionaceae bacterium | reverse complement strand
ATTTCTGAGGGTGGTACATTTCATCCACCTACACTTGCGTTCTTCTGGACACGCCATCACCACCCCAAAAATCTGCTCGACTTGGTAGTGGCAGCATCAGCGTAAAGCAAACTGAAATTGCAATAAGTTGTTTTTTCAAATTCTTCATGCAGTCACCTCCGATTTTGCGCCTTGAATGCCATTCGGATACTCTGCCGCAGCGTTGATGATACTCTCTGAAAGAGTAAGACCAGACATCATCAAACCATCAAGATGCTTGTTATCAAACGCATCACTTGTTGATAGCCAATATTCAATCGGACTTGGAAAAATCCTGACGACTTGTTTTGCAAGCCCTTCAATCATAAATCCTTCTGAAAATTCCCCCTTTTTTTGTTGCAGAGAAAAGATGAGTGACAATTCTTCGGAATTTAGTTTCAAAGTGTTCTTCAGAACCTCAGAGCCTCCACGCTGAAGCATAATGAACTTGGTTGCCGTATTATTTAAAATTGCCGAACCGATTGGGCTAGTGATGATTTCTTCCACGCCTTGAGTGATGAAAGTGATTCCACTTCTAGTTTTGCGAAGTGTACGAACACAGTATTCCATAAAGGCTGCGGCTGCTGGTGTTTTTAAAAGCGACCAGGCTTCATCAATGAGGATTCGCTTCTGATGTTCTTTATCTTTTTCGACTTGGGTTAAAATGAAATCGTTAAGAATTAAAAGCATCACACTTTGAAGATCAGGGTAAGAAGACAGCCCCTTCAAATCAAAAGCACAAATCATTGCATCGGCACGAAGTGAACCCACTCCATCAAGAAGCTTTCCGTAGGGGCGATCACCAGTCCAAGAGTAAAGCATTTTTGAAATATCCCTCATGCTAGTTTCCTCGAACACTGAGAGGTATCTTGATAAATCTGTAAGCGTTGGCACTTGGCCCTTAGCTCGTCGAGATTTATATAATTCGATAATGGCCTTTTCTAAAAGCACACGGTCTAGTTTTGGCAACCGAGATTTTTCATCTTCACTGACCATTGACTCGATAATCGCGAGCAGTGATTTTATTTTTTGATCGCCTGGTTCTTCATGGGGATTATCCAAATGAAAAGGATTGATGCAGTATTTGTCATTTAGACTGATATCTAAATACTGACCACCCAATGCCTCAGTTAATTTTTTATAACTGCCGCCAATGTCGATAATTAAAACACGCAAATTGCGATTTAGCTCTTGAAGCAAAATGCAGTTATTCAAAAAAGATTTTCCGGCACCCGAAGAACCTGTCACAAGCACGTTATAGTTGGGAAGGCTCGGATCAAAAGGGTTATAACCCACAAGCCCATTGAGGCGATTTCTAAAAATCACCGCAGGGTCGAAGTCTCCTTCTCTTGGTCCGTACACAGGTAAAAAATCTGCAAGGTTGTTAGTCTTCATTTTCCTTGCTCGTTCTTGCCTGACAGGAGCCGCAACCAAGTCACCTTTAAAAATCTTCCAGGAGCCAACGGTTTCTTCTAAGCCTTCAGCCCCTTGTAGGGATCGAAAACGCGATAAGACTTCTCTTGTTTGACGGTTCAGTGCCTTCAAGCCTTCCTGGGTAGCGGATTCTTTCAAAACAATAGTGAGCTGACTGGCATAGATTCGTTGGCCAGTATTCAAAAGCTCGCGGATCAACTCTTCGGTTGATGATAGCTTTGATTCACTCTCAAGATCGCTGGCTTGATTTGAACTATTCATTGCAAGCGAGTGTGCCATTTTTCTTTTTTGCTGAAGCTTCGCCATTTCTGATGACTGAGCCGGTATCTCAACAGTCATGAGTAGATCATAGTGAAAAGGCATCCGCAGAAAATGAGCCAGTTGTCCTGCATAAGTTACTTCTGGCAACGTCTTAAGAGTAATGACTTTGTGATAGTGCCGATCCAAAGTGAACTGTTCATAATCAAGAATCAAGTCGCCAAATATTAATTGCTCCCTTGGTGACTGATTTGACATCCAAGGATTTTCTTTTAATATTTCACTCTCAAGCTCAATATCATTTGAATTATGAATCTTCGGAAGCTGCTCGCTCTGTGATCTTTTTGGATTCAGGTAAACGTAAATTAACTTTTGCAGTTCATTTTTTGAAATATCTCGCGAAGGAATACCCAGTGATGAAAAACTAGAGGCAATTGTTTCTGTATTTTGAAAAAGTATTTCAAGACTGTCTTCAATAGACTTTTGGGCATTTTCATCAAACTCATGTTTCTTTTTAAATGGAGATAGTTTTTTCACTTCAACCATCGGGCATCTTACGAATAAATACAAATGTGGTCTATAAAGTTCACCCTTGTCTTGAGCTGATTCCAAAACTTGATAGCGATTTTGCGCAATCATTTTTACAAGTTCATGGGACTTTTCTGATTCGCCAGCTTTATGCCGAGCCAAAACATCTGAAAACTCAGAATCAACATGAAGATAAAACTGCAACGTAACACCTTCTGATACAGAGTTCAGAGCAGTCCTAAGTCCAAGTGTAAATTGATTTATGCTTTCGGTATCAAGGCACTCAATATCCGTAAGGTTCAACTTCAGCCCAGCGACAAGTGATTTATCTGATAAAATCACATGCGCCTTTGGTTTTTCAAAAAACTCCCAGTAGGGAAGCTCCTCACAGAGCGGATGCTCCCCATGATGAGGAGCCTCCTGATTCATTCGTGATTTCATATTTACTTTCCTTTCCTCAGAAATCGTTTGAACTTAATGTCGTGTAGAGCTGCGAATCGCGTGGTTGGACTGGCCCAAAACTCACCAAAATGTTGAAGGTAATTGTCGGGCTTTCCTTTTTTTGCAAAGAACAAAAAACCAGCCAATCCAAGAGTGGTTCCCCAAACGAGTGGGTAACGAAAACTTGTGCTTCCAAAAACTAAATTTGTGATCGCAAGATTTGAAAAGATCACAAGCAAATCTGGAAGTTCAAAGCCGAAGAGCTTGCTTTTCACTTCTAAAGCTCTCGGCACTTTTGAAATCAGCGGTTCATTTTGATCATTCATGATCTACCTCACTGTCTGCGAGATAAAATCAACAATGGCCTGCGCTCCAAAGCCAAAGGCGCAACCTAAAATTGCATAGATAATGTGTTGCTTGGCCAATGGATTTCCGGTGAAAAATGAAATCGCAGCAATGCAAATTCCAATCACAGATAACAATGGCAAGATGACTCCGGTGAGTTTCATCTTTACGCTGACGAGTGAAGACTCAAGACCAGCATGTGCCAGCTCTGGCATTAAACACATTGTAATCGCAAACAGGGCGACAAAAGTTAAAGCAATCCCTTTATTCATTTTCATGAACGTCTCCTTTTTTAACATTTATTATTTTCAATTATTAGGCTGCGATAAGTTGTTTTGCTTCCTCTGCAAAACGTGTTGCTTCGATCATTTCGTCAGACAAAGATTTATCAACGTAGCTTTCAGGAAATAGATTCATCAAAACTGGTTTGCTCAAAAGATCAAAGTAGAGTTCAATCACTCCTTTTTTTGAATCAAATTTTCCATTGCCAATAATTCTCCAACGAAATTTATTTTTTGAATTTGAATCACGACTGGGTTCACGGCTCATCAACAAATATCTGGTGGGATCACCTTTTGTTTGAATCATGTAATAGCGCTCAGTAAACATCCAAAGCCGAATGGTGTATGTGCCTTCTCCATCTCTGAGATAGGCCATCCCAACGGATTTAGGTTTTTGATTTTGATTTAGAGTCGGCATTTGAATTTGAAAGCGATAAAATTCTTTTGATTTCTTGTTTTGAGTTTCCATTATTACCTCCAAGGTAAAAATTATTAAGGTTGTTGAACTTTTGTCTTTTGAACCACACATCGGGCGTGATCCATTCTTTGTGAGAGCCATCCCTCACTTCATAATAAGTTGTTGATGTCATTTTCTTCGCGGTAAGATGAGCAAGAGTGATGATCTTATTTTTCAAGCTGCGCATTGGTTGTCAGTCCAGTGCGGATCATTTCCAGCATTCCATCCGCACATGTTGCAGTGAAGATCATAGGGATCAAACTTAGTCATCACTTCACAGTGGGGACATTGCTGATAGCCACCTTTATATAAATTGTTTTGTTTTTCTTCGAGCAGATAGAGCTCGTCTTCATCGAGTTCGTGGTCAACATCCTGCCCCCCTTGTGTTTGCCACTTGTTATTTACAAGTTTCACGTATTGCTTTTGCCAAGCCTCCATTTTCTATTCTCCCTTCTGAGACTTAAACAGTCTCGAAGGACATAGATAGCAAAGCCGTGCCAGCATGCTCGATGAGGCGCTAAAAATACTAAGTGATTAATATCTGATGATTTATTTAAATTTGATTGAGTCTCATTTTTGGTACTCAATTCCACGAGTATCAGCACGAGTCTCACGCCGCCTTGTGGCGTTGAGATTCGAGTATCAGTGATTGCAGTGTTCAAGTTTGCGCATGCACATGCGAGCAAAGGTTAGTTGAAAATATTTAAATCTTATTGAGTTCTGATATGGATAGTGTTAAATTTTTTAAAAGAGTATTTGATCTATTGCAAAGTTTATCGCGGCATTAACTTAGGTACCATATGAAGAATTATTTTAGTCTAAAAAAACCTATTCAATCTAAAATTGGGATTTATGTTATAGTCGTTTTTCCAATTGTTTGGCTCTATGATCGCTTAACTTTTGGTTCATGGTTAGATAGTTTTTTCACTGGTAAAAAAAATGAAAATCAAGCCGTAGTAATTTATCAAATCATTCTCTCATTATTGTTTACAGTGATTCTGTTTTTCTCTTCTATTGCTCCAATTGGCCTAGTTATTTTTTTGATTACTTGGCGATTGGTTGAGATTTTTTCATTTAATTTTAGATCAATTTTTATAGCTGAAGGAATAATTTCCCCTGCAAGGAGCGTGATTGGGGCACTAATTCATCTGTATGAAATAGTAGTATGTTTTGCAATATTAAACTTGTTAAACAAAACGGATGGTTATGAATCGCCACTGCTCGCTTTCTATAACAGCTTAAGAACAACAGCGACAATTGGTCCTATTGATTCTCCAACTCCGAATGCTAATTGCGCGATTTTTCTTAGTTCTGTTCAAATTTGTTTAAGTCTTTTTTTAATGACTATCGTGGTTGGCAGTTTAGCTGGCTGTGTTCGCAATGAACAAAAAAATGTCGGAACATAAACTTAGAGCTAAGCAGAGTTATAGTGAAGAGCATTATGTGTTTTTTACATCACGCATGTGATCATGTTTATTTTCAATAATGGAATAGAGGTTAATAAAGATTGGTTTTCTGAAACCAATGTGACTCAGTAATAGGCACTATTTTTTGTGATCTGAAAAAAAGCGGTTCTCATAAATGACATCTCCTAGCCGTCACAAGCCCCAACTCTTTAGCTCTTCTAAAATAAGTGGCACGCGACAAACTCAAAAGTTCAGCGGCTTTGTCGCGATCACCGTTGGAATCAATAATCGCTTTTTGAAAGCGTTTGCGTTCTTGATTGACCAGCGAGGCTCCAGTTTTTCCTAAGAAAGAAAGCGTCTGCTTTGGTGTAAATAATTTGGAAATTTCAGGGATGGCATTACACACATCTTTTTCGCGGATGATGCGATTTTCACAGCGATAGCTCATCGTCTCAATTACACCTTCAAGCTGGCGTACATTTCCAGGCCAATAATAACTTTGGAGTAAAGTAATCGCCTGTGGAGTAATCGTGACTTTGTTTTTGAGTCGCGTCACAAGAAAGTAAGTCACAAGTTCTGGGATATCTTCAAGTCGATCCCGCAGCGATGGAATCTTAATAACGAATTTAGCAATGCGATAATAAAGATCCTCGCGAAATTTTTTATCAACGACAGCTTTTTCAAGATCCACATGGGTTGCTGAGATACTTTTAAAACTAACGGGCCGTTCTTCACTGGAGCCAACGCGTTGCACTTTTCGCTCTTGTAAAACTCTCAAGAGTTTTGCTTGCTGGTTCGACGGCATGTCGCCAATTTCATCTAAAAATACAAATCCACCCTGAGCGCCTTCGAATGCGCCAAGCCGGTCTTTGTCGGCTCCGGTGAAGGCACCTTTCATGTGGCCAAAAAGTTCTGATTCCGCAAGTCCATCACTAATCGCCGCACAATGAACGGGGCTGATCCTTTTCGATGGGTCGGCATATTCGGCGATAGCTCTGGCAAATACTTCTTTTCCAGTTCCAGTTTCGCCTTGAATTAAAATGTCTTTGATTCCTCTTTTTGCAGCTTGAATTATTTCAGCCTTAAGTTGTTGAATGGCTTTGGATGAGCCGACGATATGAATTCGATTGTCAGTTTCACTTAAGATCGACCTCCTGCGAATTTCTTTGTTGGCGATGGCCCTGTTAACAGCATCTCTAATTTCGTTCAGCTCAGCTGGTTTTGGAAGAAACTGAGTGATCCCCGCGTTCATGATGTCGATTAACTTTTTAGGTTCAGTTTCTCCACTGATGACAATGACACTGACTTCTGAATCCAATGCTGAAATTCGCCTGAAGACATCGAGCCCTGTTCTGCAATCACCATCAAAATTAAGATCTAAAAGGACGACATCATAAAATTGCGATTCAATTGCGGCAAGCCCTTGGTCAATGGTTGCATAAATATCAATTTCATAATTGGTGTCTTCAAAAATAAGTGGAATTTGAGCTAGCCATTGTGGGTCATCATCAATGGCTAGAATTTTTGGTATTCTTTCTGAAATCATAAAGAAGCCCCTCGTGGAAGTTCAATTTCAAATTGTGCGCCACTTAATTCTTTTGATTTTCCAGCTCGCAATTGTCCGTCATGAGCCTCAACAATTTTACGTGAGACAAGAAGACCAAGACCTGAACCATGGGGCTTAGTGCTTTTTAAAGTTTTAAAAGATTTATCATGCGCTTGAGGAAGTCCAAGACCGTTGTCTTCGATAAAAACTGAAACTTTATCTTTGAACGAGAAATCAACTTTAATCTGAACCTTTTGATTCGGAGCTGGGGAATCAAGGTGAGCTTCAATGCCATTTTTTATGATGTTAGTAAAAACTCTTTCAAGCTGCATTGGATCGTGTGGAACAAGCAGATCACTCTCAGTCGTAATAAATTCAAGTTGAATATTTTTTGCTTCAGCAAAAGATTTATTTGTATCAATAGAGTTTTTAATAGTTTGAAAAAGGTTCTTCTGTGTTTTCTGAATTTTGATGTCACGGCTGCCATCAAGCGCTGTATCTACTATTTCAAGAACTGACGGAATCTTGGAGTGGCAAATGTCGATGAGATTTTTAATTCGCTTTTCACTACTACTTTCACGAGCAAGGTCGCTTGCAATTCTTACCGATTGCAGAAGAGTTCTAATGTCGTGAATGACTCCTCTTGCTAATTGACTATAAACAACTTGTTCTCGCTCACTAAATGACTGGTTGAGCTTATTAGATATTTCGACAAGCTCTTTCGGCCAATCCGTACAGATTTGTTTTTCGCCCGTAGAAGTGGCAACGAGTGACACAATTGGTTTCAATATTTTTTTCTGAAGATAGTAAGTTTGGACGATGACCCCGACAGCAATGAAAATCGCCGTGATAAATAAACTCCAAAAGATAAAGGGTAAGTTTAAATAACTCCAAAATGAATCCTGAGTTACAGCAGCTCTAATTTGATAACGAGATTCAAGATGTGGCACTGGGTAAGCAATGACCAGATTGCCTTTGTCATAAGAAAATACGGACGTTTGAGACTTGCTAGGCTCAGGAATAATTTCGATACTATTTAAGCCCAAATTTTTTTGCATCTGTAGGGCGATACTTTCAGGCGCACCGCGAGGAGCAATCAGAAGTTCCGCAGCGATTCTACGCGCCGCCAGTTGAGCCTTGCCCTCTAAGTTTATTTTCAACTGTTTTTGATTTTGCTGGTAAGTATAAAATCCAAAAGATGACAAAAGTATCGCGCTCGCAAATAGCGATATGATTCCTGACAAAATCCAGGATGATAAAACATAAAATCTAAGTGAGCGGTTTTGTTCGTTTATCATTTTACAGTCTTGTTAAAAACAATTTCTCCGTCGGTTAGTTTAAATACGCTAGTACCCCAAGGGTTTGAAAAATACTTTTTGCCTGCTTGTTTAAATATTTTAGTGAACTCATCTTTTGACTTCGGCTTATGCTGACAAAGCAGAGTGGCGATGCCTTCAATGGTTTTAAGTAATGCTTGAGCGGAACCACTTGCCGGAAATGCCGCTGCTAGCGAAGGGTTTTTCAATATAGTCTTTCCTAATTTGAAATAGAGAAGCCCTTTGTCAACAGGTGGAAAACCTTTCACCGTCAAACCTTGAACATTTTCAAGCTCAGGGGAATGGCTAACAAATCCATATTTGCTATCTCCCCAGCCATCACCACCAACGAACATTGTTTTTGGTGACCATTTATGAATTGTCGCCATAAGGCTTGATGAGACCTTCGAGTAGTTTGGTAAAAGAATAAAATCAGGTTTTGAATCTGTTATGTGCTTTTCGTATTCACTAATATTTGGTTCTTCGCCGAAAATTTTAATTTCTTTGATATTCTTCAAACCCAATGACTTTGCCTTTTTATCAAAGTGAGCTGCAAAATCCACACAGGTCACGCAGTCTTCGCTAACAATTGAAAGATACGTTTTTATTTTTTTATTTTGAGCGACCACTTCTTTGGCTGCGACTTCAGCCATATTTTTATTTGATTGCGCGAGTGTCAGATGAAGTGAATCTAGGTCAAACACTTCCTGCGAAGAAGCCATGATGCTTAATGTGGCCATGTCTGGCGCGCCTTTTACAAGCAGAAGATAGTGATTGCTTCGTCGTGGGCCAACGATAAGCCAAGCCCCTTTTTCTTTAGCTTTCTTGGTTTCTTCAAGTGATTGAAGCGCATCACTAGCGTCATAAAATATTTTTTCTTCTTCCAGAATGTAACCGCATTTTTTCAACTCTTCACGAGTAAAGTTTTTTCCAGTTTGAATTGCAAATTCATATTCTTTTTGAAATCGCTCTGAAGATGTTGTGTCTTTTGGTGCAAGGGCTTCCATGAATACAACTTTGATTTTAATTGGTTCTGTTTCTTTAGCTTTAGCTAAAACAAAAAACGGCAGAATAAGAATTAAAAATAATATTCTCATCAAGCAATTTTTCTCCATTTTAAAATGGCTGTACCGAATGATTCCTGTGGCGAGGCAAGCGTTAGTAGATCAGATTCAAGAGTTGCAAAGCGAAGCATCTCTTTACCGATACGAGCGGGATTTGAAGCTTGAGTGACTTTGTGTTTTACGGTTGTGCCTTCAACTGAATAAGTCCCTGAGTAAAACAGAATCGAATCAAAAATATTTTGTGATTCAACCTCAGATTTTTTTTCGACTGATTTATTGATGCTGACGCTCATGTGGCCAGATGGAGTGTAGATCAGAAGTCCGCTTGTGTTCTGACCCCATGGCCGAGACTCTTTTTGAAGATTTTCGATCACAAAGGCTTCTAATTTCCAGACACCTTGTACTTGCTTATTCATTTGTTCCTCCAAATTCAGAATCTAATTCAGCGGCAATGTCGTCTGAGACTTTAATTATGTCAACTGTCTGATTTAATTATTAATTTTTACATTATTCGTGAGACTCAAGTCTCACTCATATGCTAAGTGTGGGAAATTATTTAGCTTGGTTTCAATTTCAGAATAAAAAGGTGACTGTATGTAGCGCTTAAGTTGACCGCACACGTCAGGGGATTTTTAGAATAGATCGCCTAATTAAAGAGCAGTAAAGAGCTGTAAAATTTCGCGCATCGAGTCAGTCCTCTTATGAAGTGTTTACTAGTCATTGATCGTCATTAACAATCAGATGATGGTGCAAAAAGAGTGGGAACGAAAGAATATGAACGAAGCTGAACCGTGGCTCAGTGTGGAGAAAATTGCCTCGCATTTGGGAGTCTCGAAGGAAACGATTTATCGGTGGCTGGATCGACAGAAAATACCCGCCAGTCGGGTCGGCAAGCTTTGGCGTTTTCGTGCTTCAGATGTTGATGAATGGGTATTGAAGGGTGGCGCATCTGAAACTCCCGCCCTCGATAAAGCAAAGAAGCCGGGGTTAGCCTAATTATGTTAAAAATTGAAGATCTTAAACCAAATATGTACGTCCGAGGTCTCGAAGGTGATGATGTTGTTCAGGTCATTGCCACTGTTCCCCTTGGTGCAGATTCCGTCACCGTGATCTATCGTAACAACAAGGGGCAGCCCCGCGATCAGCTCATTGGGCGGGCTCAAGAAGCAAATCTTAGTCTTGCCGAAAATGCCGCTCGCCCTTGGAGTTTTGTGGCAGATGGTTCCCATTTTAAATTAGCGCTTGAGGCACAGCGGATTAGACTTGCACATCTTTTTGACCCCATGATGGCTGTACACACATCTAACGTTGATCCTTTGCCTCATCAAATTACAGCCGTTTATGAATCAATGTTACCAAGACAACCACTGCGCTTTGTTCTTGCCGATGATCCAGGGGCTGGAAAGACCATCATGGCAGGATTATTCATTAAAGAACTTATTATGAGGGGTGATGCCAAGCGTGTTCTAATTATTTCTCCGGGCTCACTTTCGCAACAGTGGCAAGATGAGCTTTCCGAAAAGTTTGGCCTGAATTTTCAAATCTTCAGTAAAGAAAAACAAGAGCAGTCGGTGATTGGGAACTATTTTGAAGAGGCCAATCACCTTATTGCACGTTTGCACCAGGTGGCATGGAATGAGGACTATTTAAATAAATTACTTTCGACTGAATGGGATTTGATTGTAGTGGATGAGGCCCACAAAATGTCGGCCAGTTATTTTGGCGGCGAATTGAAGGAGTCAGATCTTTTCAAATTTGGTAAAAAATTATCCACTATTTGTCGGCACTTACTGCTGATGACTGCAACCCCTCACAATGGAAAAGAAGAAGACTTTCAATTATTCATGTCCCTTCTTGATGGGGATCGGTTTTATGGCAAATTCCGAGAAGGTGCCCATAAAGTTGATGTGACCGACATGATGAGAAGAATGGTGAAAGAAGAGCTTCTTAAATTTGACGGCACTAAATTATTCCCAGAACGCAAAGCCTATACAGCGTCTTATGATTTATCCGATGCCGAGGCGGATTTGTATTCAAAGGTTACAACCTACGTTCGGGAAGAAATGAATCGCGCCGAACGCATTACTGAAGATCGCAAACGCGCAGGCACCGTTGGCTTTGCCTTAACAGCCCTCCAAAGAAGATTGGCGTCAAGCCCCGCCGCGATTTATGAATCGCTTAAAAGGCGTCGCAAGAAGCTTGAAGCTAAACTTGAAGAACTTAAGCTCGTTCGTCGCGGGCAACTGCACTCAGATATTCTTGCGAAGTATGACCAGACAATTTCAGAAGACTTAGATGATGCTTCAGAAGAACTAAATGCGGAAGAGTACGAAAACTTCACACAGGACGTAGTCGATCAAGCCACGGCATCGCAAACTATTGAAGAACTGTCTGCTGAAATCTTTATTCTGAAGGACCTTGAGGTGGATGCGGGCCGCATAGTTCAAGTTGGTGAAGATCGTAAATGGACCGAGCTTTCTAAATTATTACAAGATACTCCTGAAATGAAAGATGCCTCTGGTAGACAACGAAAACTCATCATATTTACGGAAAGCCGAGACACTCTCAATTATTTGCATGATCGCATCGTGCAAATGCGCGGCGATCCCGAGTCAGTCGTTACCATTCACGGAGGCACGAATCGTGATCTGCGCCGAAACATCCAAGTGCAGTTTAGAAGTCACCCCAATGTTCTTATTCTGATTGCCACCGATGCGGCAGGTGAAGGCGTGAATCTTCAAAACGCAAACTTGATGGTTAACTATGACTTGCCTTGGAATCCAAATAGAATCGAACAACGCTTTGGCCGTATTCATCGTATTGGCCAAACTGAAGTCTGCCACTTGTGGAACATGGTTGCCAAGGGCACGCGTGAAGGTGAAGTTTTCCAAAGACTATTCGACAAGCTTGAAGTTCAAAGAAAAGCACTGGGCGGCAGAGTCTTTGATGTATTGGGTGAAGCGTTTGACGGGGTCTCGCTTAAAAAACTTTTGATTGAAGCAATACGATATGGCGAAAGCCCAGAAGTACGCGCCAGACAAAAACAAGTCATTGAGGGCGCGCTCGATACAAAAAACTTAGAAGAAATCATGCGAAGAAATGCGCTGGTCGAACAGCACATGGGCCTTGAACAACTTTATCAGGTCAAAGATGAAATGGATAAAGCCGAAGCCAGAAAACTTCAGCCTTATTTTATTAGATCTTTTTTCAAAGCCGCATTTGAATCATTGGGCGGCGAAGTTAAACCCCGAGAGACAGGTCGCTGGGAAATTAGAAATGTTCCGCCAACAATTCGTGAGCGAGATCGAGTTATCGGCGAAACGCGAACGCCGGTTGCCAAAGCCTACGAAAGAATTTGTTTTGAAAAACAGGATATTCGTGTGGATGGCAAGCCAATGGCAGACTTAATCCATCCGGGGCATCCAATGATGGCTTCAGTTACCGACATCATTTTAGAAAATTATCGCAAGAACCTTCGAGAAGGCGCAATGCTAGTTGACCCATCGGATGATGGAATTGAACCACGAGTTGTGTTCATGCTAGATCACGCCATTAAAGAAAGCTCCGGAGCGCAACGAACAGTTTCTCAAAGACTTCAATTTGTATCTATTGATGAAACTTTGAAACCAGTAAATGCTGGCTGGGCGCCACACATAGATTTGCGTCCAATTTCAGATGGAGAAAGAAAACTCGTTTCAGAAATAACCACTGCCACATGGATCAAACAAGACCTTGAGGCTAAGGCGCAAGAGTATGCTTCCCAACACTTGGCGCAAGCCCACTTTGCAGAAGTCAAAGGCCGTAGAGAAACCCAGGCCGACCGGATTGCCGCCGCAGTTCACGAGCGACTGACAAGAGAAATAGATTATTGGTCTGACCGTTATATCAAGCTTAAAGAAGATGTGGCCGCGGGCAAACAGCCAAGACTTCAGCCAGACAATGCTAAACGCCGAGTCGATGAAATGACTGCTCGTTTAGAACAGCGCAAGCGAGAGATCGTGACAATGAGAAACGTGATTTCAACTACTCCAAACGTGATTGGTGGCGCACTTGTGATTCCGGCGGGTTTGTTGGCGCAGCTATCGGGAGAACCTTCATTTACGGCAGATGCCGCAGCAAGAAAGCGAATCGAATTAGCGGCGATGAAAGCTGTTGTCGATATCGAACGTTCCTTCGGTCATGTCGTTGTGGATGTCTCTGCTGAAAAATGTGGGTGGGATATTACTGCGAGGCCACCACCGCGAGGAGATCGGCTTCCGGACGATCGGCACATAGAAGTAAAAGGTAAAGCTAAGGGGCAGCCTACTGTCACAATCACGGCGAACGAAATTATGTATGCGCTTAATCAGCGTGATAAGTTTATTTTAGCGATAGTCATTGTTGATGGCGATCAAACGGAAGGTCCTTTTTATATCAAGAACCCTTTTGAAAATGGACCCGGCTTTGGCGAAGAAAGTCGAAATTTTAACTTGATTCAGCTCCTCAGTCGAGCAGTTAAACCTGAAACAACTTTGGAGAAGCGATGAGCGTTGAGATTAAGATCCCGAGAAAGCTAATCGAAGTTGCGCTCCCACTAGATATTATAAACAAGGCGTGCGCCCGAGAAAAGTCGATTCGGCATGGTCATCCGAGCACTCTTCATCTTTGGTGGGCGCGACGGCCATTAGCAGCGGCTCGCGCTGTGATATTTGCGCAAATGGTGAATGACCCTGGATATGAGCGCCATCTTGGTAGAGGTATGAATAAAGAAGCTGCCAGCATCGAGCGAGAACGTCTGTTTGGAATTATTGAACGTTTGGTTCAGTGGGAAAATACTTCAAATCAAGCGGTAATAAAAGAGGCGCGGATTGAAATTGAGAAGAGCTGGAAGGAAACCTGCGCATTAAATCGGGAACATCCTCAAGCCGCAATTTTATTTGACCCAAATAAACTTCCTGCATTTCACGATCCTTTCGCCGGTGGCGGCGCTATCCCACTAGAGGCACAACGACTAGGGTTAGAAACTTATGCTTCAGATCTAAATCCAGTAGCAGTTGTTATTAATAAGGCAATGATCGAGATACCTTCACGCTTTATTTCGAACAGGCCAGTCGGTCCTATTCCTGAAAACGATGAGGAGAAGTTTAGTCTTGATTTCGAGGGCTCAAATGGCTTGGCGGAGGACGTGAGGCGATACGGCTCATGGATGCGTTCGGAAGCAATTAAGCGAATCGGTCATAACTATCCCTCGGTCGAAATTAATTCTCAAATTATAAAGTTGCGACCTGAGCTGAAACCTCTGCTTGGTGAAAAACTGATGGTAATTGCATGGATATGGACAAGAACCGTTCGTAGTCCAAATCCCGCATTCTCGCATGTAGATGTGCCGCTAGTTTCTACATTTGTACTTTCAAGTAAAAAAGGAAACGAAGCTTATATTGAACCTATAATTACTGGGGACAAGTACCGTTTCGAAATTCGGACGGGAATTGCACCAGCAAAATTCGAGGCGGGTACTGTTGAGCGCTCGGGCGGACATTGCCTTATCTCAGGCGCACCGATGCCTTTTACCTATCTACGGGAAGAAGGAAAAGCAAAAAGACTTGGTGTTCGCTTGATGGCAATCGTGGTGGAGGGACCTAAAGGTCGGATCTATATAGACCCTTTAGAATCACATGAACAGGTTGTTACAAATCTGTCTCCAAGTTGGAGGCCCGATACGGAGATTTGTCATTGGCCAGGTAGAACCAATGTCGTCGAGTACGGTATGACTACCTTTGGCGATTTATTTACTGAGCGCCAGTTGACAGCCATTAATATGTTTACGGTTTTGATTAAAGAAGTGCGTGAGAAATGTCGCAAAGATGCATTGGCAGCAGGCGTTGCTGATAATAGCGTCGGAATAGCCGATGGAGGAGTTGGAGCCACCGCATACGCCGAAGCTGTGGCAACCTACTTAGCATTCGCTGTCGATAAAGGTACGAACTATTGGTCATCGTTGTGTGCATGGAGCACTAGCACTCAAAAAATGATTTCCACTTTTGGTCGCCAAGCTCTTCCAATGGTGTGGGACTTTACCGAGGCAAACCCGTTTAGCGACTCATCTGGCAATTTCAAGGGCGGAGTGGAGCAGGCCTGTAAGTTTCTAAAGACATCTGCGTGCGCAGGAGTGGGCTTTGCCACCCAAGAAGACGCCGCAGTTCAATCAACGAGCACGAATAAGATTGTTTCAATTGACCCCCCATACTACGACAATATCGGTTACGCAGACCTTTCAGATTTTTTTTATGTCTGGCTGAAAAAAAGTATTGGTGACTATTACCCTAAACTTCTTGGTGAAAAAGCGACACCTAAGATAGATGAACTTATCGCGAGTCCCTACCGGCACGGCGGCAAGTTGGCTGCCGAAAGTTTCTTCTTAGCAGGGATGACAAATGCAATTAAGCGGCTTGCAGAGTCTGCGCATCCAGCATTTCCGATTTCGATATTCTACGCGTTTAAACAGTCAGAGACGAAACAACAACTAACCACGAATACCGGTTGGGAAACATTTCTTGAAGCAGTTATTGCCTCTGGATACGCTATCACCGGTACTTGGCCGATGCGAACCGAATATACGGGAAATTTAAAAAAGGAAATGAACTCTCTTGCATCTAGTGTTGTTTTGACTTGCAAAATTCGTAATCGAAATGCCCAAACTATTTCGAGACGTGATTTTGTGCGTGAACTCAACGCTACTCTTCCTGGTGCCTTACTAGATATGACCACTGCAGGTGGTCGAACATTGGTAGCACCGGTTGATTTGAGCCAAGCGATCATTGGTCCAGGAATGGCTATTTTTTCCAAATATGCAGCTGTCTTAGAGGCAGACGGACAGCCCATGTCGGTCAGAACTGCACTTCAGCTCATCAATCGTTTTTTTGCTGAAGACGATTTTGATCACGACACTCAGTTCTGTGTGCATTGGTTCGAGGCCCATGGCTGGGAAAAGGGGCGTTTCGGTGAGGCTGACGTGCTGGCAAGAGCAAAAGGAACGTCTGTGGATGGGCTGCGAAATGGCGGCGTAATAGAAAGTTCAAGTGGTAACTTGCGTTTATTGAAGCCTGATGAGTTTTCAGAAAGTTGGAGAATTGAAGCAGACTCACGAGTTTCAGTCTGGGAAATTTTACATCAAATGATCGCTCGTTTTGTTGGCAATGGGGAAACTGGAGCAGGCGAAGTGCTTGCCCGTGCTGGCCAGCTTAGTGAGTCGATTCGCACTCTCGCTTACCGCCTCTATACTTTGTGTGAAAGAAAGAGCTGGTCTTTGGACGCCGGCACTTACGACTCGCTGATTCGCGCCTGGGATTCAATTGAGTTGGCGGCTCGATCAGCTGGGTATACTGGGACTCAAATTTCATTATTTGGAGAAACACAATCAAATGAAGGCGAACCAACAGTACCAAAGAAAAAAACAAGGAAGAAAAAGCAATGATACTTAAACCTTGGCGAGAACTTATTCAGCCGCATAAAGACGTACTGGACGGAACATTCAAGCAAAGCGAATTTGCTGCAGATTTGACACAAGTTCACAACGGGACGTCATCTGAAGAATATAAAAATCCGGAGAAATTTTTTCGACGGACCTACATTACCGAAGGTATGCGTTTGCTTTTGGATTCTGTTGCAAGAAGAATCTCTGGCAAAGGTGGCGACCCCGTTATTCAACTGCAAACAAGTTTTGGTGGTGGAAAAACTCACACCTTACTTGCTGTATATCATTTGGCGCGTAGACAAGTTAGTCCCGATCAAATGCAAGGAATTGGAAAAATTCTTTCTGATGCTAACATCACCGATCTTCCATCGGCGAAGGTCGCCATCATTGATGGAAATGAAATTTCCCCAAGTACTCCGCGCGTTCGCGGCAATGTTTCAATTAAGACAATCTGGGGTGAAATTGCATGGCAACTTCTCGGTGAACCAGGCTACAAAATGGTAGCTGAAGCTGATCGAGACGGAACCTCCCCAGGCAAAGAAGTTATTACGCAAGTTTTAAAGCAAGCAGCGCCATGTGTGATTCTGCTAGACGAGTTGGTGGCCTTTATTCGCCAACTTGAAACGGGTAAATCATATTCCGCCGGAACATTCGATAGTAATTTAAGTTTCATTCAGGCGTTAACCGAATCAATTAAAGCTGTTCCCAATGCTCTTCTCCTAGCATCTTTACCAGAATCTGAAATTGAAGCTGCAGGTCCAATGGGTAAGTTGGCTTTGGAAACTTTAGAAAAGTTTTTTGCTCGTGTTGAAAACGTTTGGAAGCCCGTGGCAACCGAAGAAGCTTTTGAAATTGTAAAGCGCAGGCTTTTTGAAACTACAGGTGATAAAGCTGAAGTGGAAAGTGTCTGCAATGCTTTTTTCAATTACTATATTGAAAACAATAACAAGTTCCCAACTGAAACACAGTCAAGCCGCTACAAAGAGCGGATGTTGCTCTCGTACCCAATTCATCCTGAAGTTTTTGATCGACTCTATGAAGACTGGTCCACTCTTGAAAAATTTCAACGAACAAGAGGTGTTTTGCAATATCTTGCCATTGTCATTCATCGCCTTTGGAATTCTGATAATCGAGACCCAATGATTATGCCCGGCTCAATCCCACTCGACGATGTGAATGTCAGAACAAAAAGTATTCACTATCTTCCGCAAGGCTGGGAGCCCGTTATCGAAAGCGAAATTGATGGAGTGAGATCCGCTGCTTTTGAAATAGATGGCAAAGAAACAAGACTCGGCGCAATTCACGCTGCTCGACGAGTTGCGCGAACAATTTTTCTAGGAAGTGCGCCAACGTCAAGTAGTCAAGGCGCAAGAGGCATTACTCCTGATCGAATCTTGTTAGGAGCAGCTCAGCCGGGCCAAGTGATTGCGACTTATGAAGACGCCGTCAAACGCCTAAGAGGCACTCTTCATTATCTTTTCGGAGACGACACGCGAAGCTGGTTTGATACTAGGCCAAATCTTCGTCGTGAAATGGAATCAAGAAAAACACGCCTTGAGGGCCGTGAGCACATCGTGCCCTGTCTTCGTGAACTATTAAATTCAGAATTAAAAGGCACTTCATTATTCAGTGGCGTTCACGTTTTTGCGACTTCAAGTGATGTGCCTGACGAAATCGGTACGGGCCCAAGACTTGTAGTTCTTGAACCAGAAACCTCTTTTGCCTTTTCAAAAGCCAATGCGATTGTTGCTCAGGAGTCTGCTGGCAAAATTTTATTCAATCGAGGCGAGCAACCTAGGCAACGCCGCAACCGTTTAGTTTTTCTTGCCCCGGACTACGATGCGCTGGGAAGGCTAAAGGACCATGCGAAGACTTTTCTGGCTTGGAAATCAATCGACTCGGAAATTGATGATGGTCGATTAAATGCCGACACTCACATGAAGCGCGAAGCGAAGCAGTCTTACGAGCAAGCCGCAAAAGTACTTAAGCAAGGCGTTCGAGATTGTTATAAGTGGATTTTGAATCCTTGCGAAGAGCAGGTTGGCGCGAAATTCAATTTGATTTGGGAAAATGTCCAAGTTGGTTATGGTACCTCGAACTGTATTGGTTCTATTGAAAATAAACTTAAAGAAGAAGAATGGATTATTTCTAAATGGTCGCCCATTCACCTCGCTCGCACTTTGAAGCAATGGTATTTCAAAGACGGAACTCATGAGGTCGTGACCAAGAGGGTTTTGAACGACTTTGCGAGCTATCTTTATTTGCCTCGCTTAGTGAATGAGACCGTTCTTGTTGATGCTATTCAAGAAGGAATTATGTCAGAGGACTTCTTTGGTTATGCCAGAGGACTTGAAAGTGGCAGATACCAAGGGTTTTTGTTGGGATCGCCGGGCTCAGTCACAATCGACGAAGCCTCAGTGTTGATTGAAAAAGAAAAGGCCCTTGAACAAAAGAAAAAAGACAATCAGGCACGTGCGCAGGCGGTCACCACGGGAGCTACACCTGGCACAGTTGCGCATTCGCATACTTCTGATGGGAGTATCCCTTTAAACATGGGCGGGTCTCCTGGTCAGACTGTAAGCGCGACAGGAACAAAGAAACGATTCTTTGCGACTAAGGAATTAAATCCACAAAAAGCGCGGCTTGATTTTAACGAAGTTCTCGAAGAAGTTTTAATGAAGCTCACTGCGCGACATACGACCGCCGTAAGTATTTCGATTGAAATAGTAGCGCAAGACACCGCTGGTTTTGAACCAGGAGTTCGAGAGACCATTAAGTTAGCCTGCGACAAATTGCAATTTAAGCAGTCCGACTTTGCGGACGATTGAGCGGTCTGTGGACGTAAGAGTTAGTTTAGGTGTGATGGGAATGGAATCAAGTTTGCTTGGACAGAATGGATTTGTCCAAATGAGAGGTAGGCAACATGAGTGAGATCAACAAAACAAAAAAAATGTCTGGTGCCACAGAGCTAAGAAAAGCCTGTGTGTTACTTTTAAATTCTAATGAAGCAACAAAATTGGAGACTACTAGCGACTACACCACCGAAATCAAAAAGAATGTTTCTTCTCCCATTGTGCTTGAACGTAGTGGCGATGTTCTGACGATTTCCAAACGATCAGGACAAGACAATTTTGATAAGATTGATTTTCAATTTAAATTTAAGCTGTCTTTTGTTGAAAGCAAAACCGAATGGTGGCCCATATTTTTTAATGATAGCACCGGCCGGACTATCGCAGCCGAAGTTCAAATGGGGAACAAAGTTCTAACAAACGTGCAAAAACAAAATGAACTGATTGAACTTGCAAACACCTGGGCCAAAAGCATTAGCTCCCAAAGTTTGACCCGTACCATTGATGGTATCCTTTAACTTAAGAAAAAGAAGTTTAAGGTCGGAATGGTGAGCTAACTTTAAAACGGAATATCAACAAGCTGATGTGTTGGATTCTTTGAAGATTTTGAAAAAATTGGAAAAACTTTTGAGTTCTACCGATTTGACCTGAATTCTAAAGTCTAAATTTACATAAAGAGGTAAAATGCGCATCCAGTTTGTTGAGATTCAGAATTTTCGAAAGCTTCAGTCGGTCCGCATTGATTTCAGTGAAAAAACAACTCTATTTGTGGGCGCAAACAACAGCGGGAAAACATCAGCGATGGTTGCTCTCGGTCATTTCTTAGTTGATCCGAATAGATTCACCACTAATGACTTTACATTATCTAATTGGAGTTTAATGAACGAAGTAGGCCTACTTTGGGAGAAGCAGGTACCTGGAACGGGAGCAGAGGCAGAGCCCGCTCCAACACCCACTGCTTCTGACATCGAAAGTATTTTACCTACGGTTGATATTTGGCTAAATGTCGGAGCAGAGGAAATTCATCATGTAAGACATTTGGTGCCAACGTTAGACTGGGCAGGCGGTCTCTTAGGAGTGCGCTTGCAACTTCGTCCTAAAGTAATTGCAGAATTACAACGTGATTATCTCGCTGCCATCAAAGCGGCTAAGGAAACAATGTTGGCTGGTGCGAAAGCCAACGGTCGAGAGGGGTACGCGCTAGCTCTTTGGCCGCAGAACCTTAGAGATTTTTTAGATCGTAAATTGCGCACAATGTTTTCTGTCCAGGCATATCTTCTTGACCCGAAAAAAAGAGAAACTCCTCTGAATGGGGTAGCCAAACTTCAAGCTCTCCCGGTTGGTTGCGAGCCACTGGAAGGGCATCCATTTACTGGTCTGATTAAGATCGACGAAATTGGTGCCCAAAGAGGCTTAGGTGATCAGAACAGTAATCGGATGGATGCAGACGGAAAGGAAACGAGTTCTTCACGTGAGCAGCGAAAGTTGTCGGAGCAGCTACGAACGTATTATATTAATCATTTGGACCCGTTTGATTTCCCAGTTCCTGCTGATCTAGAAGCGCTTGAGGCCATTGAAGGTGCTCAGAAAGCTTTTGATATTCGTTTAGCTGATAGTTTTGCGGATTCTCTTAAAGAACTGGCAACATTAAATTACCCCGGCATAACTGATCCTAAGATGAAAATTGCCACCAAGCTCAGGCCTACCGATGGGTTAAAGCATAGTGCTGCCGTTCAATATGAAGTTTTGCCTGAGGACGGAAAAATCGTTACGGCCTCACTAAGACTACCTGAGGAATATAATGGGTTAGGTTATCAGAATTTAATTTCAATGGTATTTAAGTTAATGAGCTTTCGAGATGGTTGGATGCGGGTTGGGAAAGCGGACAAAAGCATCGATAAAGAAAACATATTAGCACCTTTGCATCTAGTTCTTGTTGAAGAGCCTGAGGCGCATTTACATGCGCAGGTTCAGCAAGTATTTGTTCGAAAAGCGTATGAAGTTTTACGCAATCACGGTGACTTAGGAAAAAAAACTACATTGCGAACGCAGTTGGTTGTTAGTACCCACTCGAGTCATATCGTCCATGAAACACCATATTCAAGTCTTCGGTATTTTAGACGGCTGCCTCCGGGAGTTGAAGGGAGCGTTCCAACATCCGCCGTAATCAATCTCTCGGAAGTCTTTGGTACAAATGACGAAACAGAAAGGTTTGTAACACGGTATCTTAAAGCCACGCATTGTGACTTGTTTTTCGCAGATGCGGCGATTCTTGTCGAAGGTCCCGCAGAGCGGATGCTCGTTCCACATTTTATAAAAAATCAGTTTAAAGGTCTGAATAGATGCTTTGTGACTCTGCTCGAGATTGGTGGCAGCCATGCACATAAACTCCGTAAGTTGATTGAACATCTCGGCTTGATAACACTTATTATTACCGACATAGATTCAGTTGCTGCAACAGGCAAACATCTCGCAGAGATCCCGATGCGCGGCAAGGGCCTTTTAACAGGTAATTCCACTTTGAAGACATGGCATCCTGTTAAAACTCTGTTTGATGAGCTGCTTGATCATCCGCATGACCAAAAAGTAAAAGTGGACCCTCAAATTCCAATGTCTTTTGTTAGGGTAGCATATCAAATTCCAATTACGGTTAAGATGACCGCTTCAACAGATCCTATTGAAGCCCTCGCAACGACATTCGAGGATTCCTTAGTTTTCGAAAATCTTCCATTGTTTAGAGCATTGGACGGTGACGGAATGATCAAAAAAGTTAAGGAAGTCACCGAAAGCAGTACTGACGCTGCCACTCTTAGTGGTGAACTTTTTAAAATTATTAATAAAGGGGATAAAGCTTTATTTGCTCTCGATTTGCTGGGCTTCGAGAAGCGTGAGACTTTGCTTGATGAGTTGGTAGTTCCTAAATACATCAATGAAGGACTTTCCTGGCTTGAGAATATACTTGTGGCGAAGCAAGTGGTGGTTCTTCCGACGGTAGTTGAAGTGATGACCGAGGCAACACAGTGATAGAAATTGAAAATGATATTGATAATCACGTTGATTCAGAGATCACTAGCTACTTAAGCGTTGAAAAGCCGAAAAGTTTTTTTTTATTTGCCGGAGCCGGTTCCGGTAAGACCCGATCATTGGTCTCTGCCTTAACTGAATTACGCGATCGCAGTGGCAGATACCTGAGGTTGCACGGAAAGCAAGTAGCCATTATTACCTATACAATTGCCGCTTGTGAAGAGATTCAAAGTCGGCTTCAATTCGATCCGATATTCCGAGTCTCAACTATTCATAGTTTTATTTGGGATCTAATTCAAGGCTACAATTCTGATATCAAGGAATGGCTTCTTGCGGATCTTAGAAATAACGTTAGTGAACTTGAAGAGCAGATAAAAAAAGGAAGACCCGGAACCAAGATCCTAGTGGAGAGACAACGTAGTCTTGAGTCAAAGCAAAGGCGCATTGAAAAAATGCCCTCAATAAGGAAATTTATATACAGCCCTACGGGGGACAATCGAAGCCGAGATTCTCTTAATCATTCGGAAGTAATTAAAATTGGAGCCGATTTCCTTAAAAATAAAAATTTATTGCAAAAAATGTTGATCACTAAATTTCCAATTCTTTTGATTGATGAGAGCCAAGATACTAATAAGCTTCTCATGGATGCATTTTTGGGTGTTCAAGTAGAATATAAAGATAACTTTGGGCTTGGGCTTTTCGGAGATACGATGCAGCGAATATATTCTGACGGCAAGGTAGATCTTGGAAAAAACTTGGCTGCCGATTGGGCTACGCCCGCAAAAGTAATGAATCATCGGTGTCCTAAGCGGGTTATCCGGTTGATAAATAAAATCAGATCAGCGGCTGATTCGCAGCAACAGCGTCCCAGAAGTAACGCTGATGAAGGTCATGCTCGGTTGTACATAGCAAAGCATGATTCAGGTAATAAGTTTGTAATCGAGCAGCAGGTTCGTCAAAAAATGGCTGAGGTAACAGCGGACCCACTTTGGGGACAGTCGGATCAGGTAAAGACATTGATCCTCGAGCATCACATGGCGGCGAAGCGAATGGATTTCGCTGAATTATTTGAGCCACTATATAAAGTAGATGATTTTAAGACCGGTCTTCGAGATGGAAGCTTGCCATTTCTGCGATTTTTTTCCGAGCTGGTCTGGCCGCTAGTAAAGGCAAAGCGAGCAGCTAACGATTTTGCCGTAGCAACAGTCGTCAGAAAATGGTCTCCACTTCTTAGTGAGAAGGCTCTTAAGGCAGCAGGCGCAGCACAAATGAGGTTGGCTTCTGTGGCAGTAGGTGATCTTACGTCAATTTTTACGGAAACGACTAAACCAAGCTTTAGCGATGTTCTGCAAGTAGTTGCTAAACATAATTTGTTCGAGATACCTGAATCGTTACATCCGTTCATCGAGTCAGCCGTTGTTGGCCTTTCGACTGCTGAAAATGTTGCGTTGGTCGATGAAGACGCTGACGAGGGGAGTGAGAAGTTAGACGGAATTCGTGCATTTTTAAGTGCTCCGTTTGAGCAGATAGAGCGATATAGTGAGTACGTAACTGGCGAAGCCCCCTTTGGAACTCATCAGGGGGTTAAAGGTCTTGAGTTTCCTAGGGTCGTAGTTGTTATAGATGACGAAGACGCTGGGGGGTTTTTATTCAGCTACGAAAAGTTATTTGGAGTAAAGGAAAGAACCGACACGGATTTAAAAAATGAACAGGCAGGAGTCGAAACCGGAATCGATAGGACACGTCGACTATTCTACGTTACTTGTAGCCGTAGTAAAAAAAGTTTATCGGTTGTTGCATACTCATCGAATCCGGAGAAAATTCAGAAGTATGCCGTCGAGCAGGGATGGTTTGATGAGAGCGAGATTGAGTTATTGTAAAAATTGAAACAAGTTTGCTAGTAAAAAGGAGTCGACAAATGTGGAATCGAAATAAAAGTGTGGGTCCCGGAGGTGGTCTTTCAGTAGGTCCTGGAGGAGGAATGTCTGTCGGGTCTGATCCTTATATGAGTAATGTTCCACCTTGGGATATTTTTGTAAAAGAGCTAGAAAGTCGCGGATTGCAATCCGAGGCAGATATAATTAGACGGCATCATCTCGGATAACTGGAAATGAATGTCGGTTGACTTTCATTTTACCTTCTCAGTCGGGGTCCAAGGCGTACCCCAATTTTTTGTCTGCATCTCCTTGAGAATTTGCAATTGAGCAATGCGAACATGGTGTACCACTTTAGGAAGTTTGCCACTCCCAGCCGCGAGTAAAGCCAAAGTTGATGCGATAACGATAATTTCTTTCATGATGCCTCCAATTTTTTAGTTTGGTTACTATGTTTACGAATAATGGCCGCAACGGTTTTGTCATTCCACTGTCGGCGCCATTTTGAAGGTATTTTTTTGCCATTGAGCCATCGCTTGATGGCAATGTAAGCCATGCCTGATTGCCAAAGTTCCAAAATCTTTTGGATTACTTTTTGCTCTCTAGGATCAGCGACAAGCGCGCCGTCAATGACGCAGTAGCCGTAAGGGACTTGACCTGTAATTGTTCGGCCAGACTCTTTTATAGTTGTGCCGTTGGCTTTTTTATTTGTTCGTAATGCCACGCCACCATCAACAAGCACGGTGCGAATGGTGCTGACGGCTTGATTCGTCTTAAGCGATATATCGTTTAAAGAGAGTCCTTTTTGATATAAATCGAAAAAATCAGCGAAATAGGAATTTGACTTCTCTCCAGAAAACTTAATAATATCATGATAGTTAGATAAATTAACAGGGTGTTCGCCTGTAGTTGCTTCGGCCGCACCATTTTGAATACCGGACGAACACCCCAAAATAATTCAAATTTGAAAAAAGTCACAGTTAAAGCAAAATCCATCTTCGCTAGGTGAGTTTTTAATAATATTTCGACAAAGTCTCCGGATGGTACTGTCAACGACTTGGATGGAAGCACTATATGACTTTTTTTGTCACTTCAATAAAACAACTTCTTTTTTAACGGTTTTATAAGCAAAAGACTGTAATGGACTTTTACGTTCATAATTTTATAAAATGTAAACACATTTACTTTACATTAATGACATGTTGCTGTATAAACATACATTCAAAATAGCGTTCGGTTGAAACTATGGGAAACAATCCCACAACATTTGGAACGGTATCTATTTATTGGAGACTTGATTGAAGTATTTTACACTTTCGTTCTTTCTCTTTTATTCATTTTTTTCATATGGACAAAAGTTTATTGATCTAAATAAAACTTTATTTGGTATTGAATATTCTTTTCAAGATATGGAAATGGTCAATGAACCAGGTCGATCCACTCTTACAACCGCGTACAAGCAAGAAAAACTAAAAGAAATGCTTAGTCATTATATTAATATTAAAAGGTTACCTGAGTCTGTAATTGTTGAAAAAAAAAGCTGGAAGCCTGGCTTTTACATTGAGGTACCTAATGATGGAAACTATGTAATAAACACTGAGCCCGTAACTATTGAATTCAATAGTACTCCAAAAAAATTAAATGAAATTTTGGAAACAGCAACTCCCATCTATCAGGCTGCAAAATTGACTCATTTAAAACCATACGTACAACCAGCCGCTGAGCGATCAGGCATGGGACACATACACGTTGGTGGTCATAATCTTGAAGATAGCCCCTTTTATAAGAATGAAAATCTCTTAAGAAATGTACTTGTATTTTTCCATAAACATCCTTCATTACTTTTTGGTTTTGCAGAAGCTTATGATATTGGTATTAATTCTAACATTGAAACGCTTCATTATAAAACACATCAAGAGGCTTTCGAAAAAATAATTGCACAATACGACGAATATTTTAGAAATAAAACAACATCAAGTCCCAATGGATTATTAAAGTTAATTGATTTATTTAAAAATGATAGATCTCAAATCATCTGGTCTTCTTCCAGTTACGGTTGGTTTGCCCATTATCGATTCATTAACATAGAACATTTAAGATCATTATCCCTCTACTCTCCTGCCTCGTCTGAAGGTAAGTTTACAGTTGAATTCAGAATGTTTCGTCCGCCACCTACTCCTGCCCATGCAGAAGCTCTAGCTCAGTTACTTGTTGCTGTAATGGATTACTTAGCTAAACCAAATTACTTAGAGAATTTTAAATCAATTACAACAGAAGAATTCTCGCGATTCGCAACAGGAACAAAAATTCAATCAGACTGGGAAGATGTTAAACGAATGTTGAAACTCAAAAACCCACATTTAGATTCAATGATAAATGAACTTGTTTCCAATATTCAATCAAAAGATAAGCTCCATTACTCTGCAAAAGGAATTAAATTATTTGAATCCTATTCAGAAAAAGAACATAAGGGAAAGCATTTTGAACTCCGTTATAATGTGTCAGAATTTCCAGATGCTCCTCAATTATTTTTTAATGATAACTTATTGCTATTTGAAAAGATCAGAACAAACGGTCACTCCTATTGGGTCGCATTAATTAAAACAAATGAATTAGGCCTTGAAACAAAAGACTTTGCTAAAAATCCCTTTTTATTTTTGAAGCAAGATCGTCGAAGTTTTAAATGTCTTAATATATTTAAGTAAACTCAAAATTTTACCGAAGTGAGTGAACTCCATCTAAATTTAAGCATTGAAGTGAGAATGTGACTTTAATAAATTCAATAAAATAAGAGGTGTTCGTCCCGCATTTGGATGCCGCTCCATTTTGAATCCTCATTGCTAGTCATTTATTAAAAGCCTGCCACTATTGGACAGATACGGGTGAAGGTGATTTTGATTTGCACTACTTGCGAAATAAAGAAAAGCAAGAAATCGATTTTCTCCTGGTTAAAGATAAAAAGCCTTGGGTGATGATTGAATGCAAATTGAATGAAACTCATATTGAAAGTAAAAAAATTGACAAGTTCCAGAGTTATTTCAATTGTCCATTTATTCAAGTAGTTTATAGCCCTAATATTTGGAGATATGAAGCTGGTGTGACCCCCCAATTTACTCACCTTAAATTTTATCAACTTAAGTGAAATTTCTGAACGACTTGGTAAAGTCAGCGATATCTACGCGGAGAAGTTTGGAATCCGTCGTGATAATGAAGAGAATGATTTGACAGCCATATCATTTCTATAGTTAGATTAAACAACTAAACTTATTTAATTCAGAAGTAGTCTTTATGAAATTCAAATTAATGCTTACGTTGTTTTATAGCTTGATCGTCCTTCTTATTTCGTCTTTTTCTTTAGCCAATGTGTTAGGAACTATGCAAACTTTTGCTCCAAATCCTGACTCGTTAATTTTTCAAAATGTCCATGCCTCACAAACCATCAGAAAAGGTTATTTTAATATCGGTTTTTTTTCTGCCTACGTGAGAAATGAACTTAGCACCTATGATGATCTTACAACCCCTGAGTATGTCCCTTATAAAGATCGGGCCACAACTTTTGACATGATTTTGGGCTGGGGAGCTACCGAACATCTAGAACTCACCTATTCTCTTCCTGGTTACTTCGATCAAAAACCTGATGCTGGCCAAAATAATCAACACAATATTTCAACAGGTATCCATGGTCATCGCCTAGGATTAAAATACAATTTTTCGGATATCCTCAACCACGGCTTTGCCGTTCTTTCTTCTGTTGATTTAACCGAAGCACGCGATAATCCCTACATTGGTAACTCACCTTCTCCTATTTGGAATATTGAGTTAGCCTTAGATCAATTAGGGAAAGAAACAGGTTATGGTTTTAACCTTGGGTACAGAAAAAGAACTCCCGGCTCCCCAACGTCAACATCCTACTTTTTACCGATTAGTGATCAATTTATTTTTTCTGGCGCTTACGTTATCGGCCTTTCTTCTTTGTGGAGATTTCATCTAGAACTGTTTGGATCCTATGGTTTAAAAAAGGATAACCACCCCGATCAAAAACATATCAGTTCTCTCGAAGGACTTATTGGCGGAAAATATCGCATAGTTAAAAATCTTTGGTCCCACTTTGGATTAACAGCAGAACTCTCACCGGAAGGGTTAGCTCCAGATTATCGGATCTATGCCGGCATCAATTACTTCTTCGGTCCAAATGCTCAGGAAGAACAACACAAAGATATTCTTCTTGATCATCGGATTCACTTAGAAGTCATACCAAATGAAATTATTGTTACTCCCAATGGTAAACAACAAATAACGGTACTTAATGGTACAGCTCCTTATAACTTTAAATTGTCTAAAGGCCTAGGCACTTTTGATGAGACCAATTTAGAATATACGGCCAACCAATCTGTCGGCGAAGAAACTCTTACTGTAACCGATGCCAATGGCTCTCGTGTTTCGGTACCCATTAAAATTGAAAATGCAATAACCAAGCAAGACCTGCTTCCTCCTCCCTCTGGAAGCTTTGAAGTAAAGCCTGCAGAAACAACTGTGTATGTTGGAGGAGCTGTCCATTTTAAAACTTCCGATGGCTTACCACCCTATAGAGCTAAGCTAGATCCCGCTCTTTTTGGATATTTTACTAATACTGAATTAGTCTATAACGCTCCCCTAAAACCTGGCACGGTCAAAATTCAGATTGAAGATCAAACCGGTCGACGAGGAACCTCCATTGTACACGTTATTCCAGTCCCCACTCCTGCCAAAACAATAACGCTAAAATCACTTAATTTTATATTTAATACCAACCGCTTGATTAAAAGTTCTGAAAAGGAACTTCAGAAAAACTTAGAAAATCTATCCCAAGTGAAGATTAAAAAGATTATTGTCATTGGGCATACAGATAATATTGGTACTGATAAGTACAATTTTATTTTAAGCCAAAAAAGAGCTGAGGTCGTTAAAAGAGTTTTAGTATCAAAATTTAAACTAAAAGCTTCTCAAATTGAATCTTTAGGTTACGGAGAATCGCAACCAATTGCCAATAATAATACTGAAAAAGGGCGCTTGATCAATCGTCGTGTAGAGCTAAAATTATACTACGAAAAGTAATCAATGGTAAATTTTAAATATTTATAAGCTAATTTTTACACCTTAGTTTTTATGTTCGAACATAAATAAATATTGTTTTTAAATTCATAAAGAAGCAACGTCTTGGTATACGATTATGATAACCAAGAAGTATACGCGTTAGGACTTAGGTTAATATACAGTCTCCCCTTTTAATAAAGGGAGACTCGAGTCTCAGAGGGCGAAATTTGTAAGTTCACTTTTTTACTTTGGAATTTAGCTTTCCAGTCTAACATTAGCTTGTTGATCATCTAACGCATTTTGAATTATCCTCAACAGATGAATAAAATCATCATCATCGGAACCACTGGAAGCGGTAAAAGCACACTGGCCAAGGCCTTAGCGAAAAAATTAAATCTTCCTTATATTCAACTTGATTTCTTATATTGGAAACCTCATTGGTAGGGATCAAGCGATAAAGAGTTTTGTAAAAAAATAGAAGCTGCAATCGCAAGCACAGAAGGATGGATTATCGACGGAAACTACACTCGAACTAATCATTTGACTTGGTCACAGGCAGATACAATTATTTGGATTGACCTACCTTTCTGGCTTACGTTTTACCAAATTTTAAAAATATCCATTAAGAGAGCTATTAAATATGAGGAGCTTTGGGAGGGAACGGAAAATCGCGAAACATTTTCTCGTATGTTTTCGAATGACTCTATTCTGCTTTGGCTCATTAAAACCTATAAACAAAATGTTACAAAAAACTCTGCAAAAATAAAGGACCACCAATTTTCTCACCTCAAGTTTTATCGACTGCGTTCAAGAAAAGAGATTGATAATTTTATCAATAGCCTCTAGCTTTCATTTTAAACTTAAAGTATAATGACAAAAATTAAAGTTTAAAATCCAAATATATGGAAAAATAAATTTTGATCCCGAAGGGGTTGGCGACAGGTCAATTTCGGTCTTTTTTTATGGGAGCGGCAACAATGAACTTAAATGAAATTTCTGAGCGACTAGACAAAGTCAGCGATATCTACGCGGAGAAGTTTGGAATCCGTCGAGATAATGATTGGTTTGTTTTAAAAATTCAGGAAGAGCTTGGCGAGTTGTCAGCTGCGTACCTCAAGCTAACCCAAAGGGCGCGGGTCGGTCAGGACACACAAACAGAGCTCGATAAAAATTTACGTGAAGAAATCGCAGACGTAATTGCGATGACTTTGCTTTTTGCAAAGCACCGTGGCATTGATGTAGAACAAGCTATCAAAGATAAATGGTTTCAATATTTGTGAGACACCAATGACTTTTACAACTGAAAGACTACGCTAAACTTTACTTTTTCTCTCATCGAATGTACCTTTATAAATTGGATTAGTAATGGAAAATACAAATGAGACATCTTTAAACCCAACAGTTAAGAAACTAGGAGCTGTTTCCTTTTTTGCTGATGTGGCTAGCGAAATGCTTTATCCAATTACACCAATTTTTCTAAGCACAGTCTTAGGTGCCTCAATGTCTTCCATAGGCGTTATTGAAGGATGTGCCGAAGCACTCGCTAGTTTCCTGAAAACTTATTCAGGGAGTTGGTCCGACAAAATCTCGAAAAGAAAACCTTTTGTTGTCTTAGGGTATTTATTAGGTGCCGCCTCAAAACCATTTATTGGAATCGCTTCTAGCTGGACCCATGTCTTATTGGCTCGTAGCCTAGATCGCATAGGAAAAGGAATCAGATCCGCACCAAGAGATGCGCTCATCGCTGAATCAGTAAATATAAAAAGTAGAGGCGCTGCATTTGGTTGGCATCGTGGCATGGATACACTCGGTGCTGCGGTTGGCCCTCTACTAACCCTATTTCTTATTTCATCAACAAGCGATAATCTTCGAAAACTCTATTGGTGGGCTTTAATTCCAGGAATCATCTCCGTATTTATTGCTCTGACTGTCAAGGAAATCAAACCTCATCATAAAGAGACAACGACACCACCAAACACTGGCTGGAAATTTAATGAATTTAATCCAAATTTTAAAAAATATTTGACGGCCTGGACTATCTTTTCTCTAGCCAACTCTAGCGATACTTTTTTATTACTCAAAGCAAAAAGTTCTGGAGCATCAATCACAACGATCGTTCTGTTATATTGCGTGTATAATTTAATCTACGCTTTGTCCTCACCTTACTTGGGAAAATTATCTGATTCCGTCCCCAGAAAATTTTTAATGATCTTTGGATTATTCATATACTCCATCGTCTACTTGGGATTCGGTTTTGCCACTGAAAGTTGGCAATATTGGGTGCTTTTTTTAGTCTATGGCCTTTATATGGGAGCCACCGATGGTATTGGCAAAGCTCTCGCCGTCGATTTTAGTCCGCAACATCTTAAAGCCACGGCCCTCGGATTGCTCGGGACTGTAACTGGTTTTGCAACAATCATTGCAAGCTCTCTGGCTGGGTATATTTGGGATCACTTAGGTGCAAACTACTCATTTTATTTTGGATCATGCGGAGCTTTAATGGCTCTCGCCTTGATGTCTTCTTTAGATTCTGCCGAAATGATCTCGTAAAATTGGCTTAAATTCTCGAATTGAGAAAATGATTTTTATCAATAAAATATCTCATATTACTGTATTATTTTGAGAATCATATATTAATAGATTGGCATATTAATATCCAAGAATAATAAAATAGATTACAATATAACAAGATTCATCAGACCCGAAGGGTATGAGTATGCACAATCAAGCTAAAAACAAAATTGATGAAGTTGGTATCAACGAGTATTTTCTTCATCCAGGTTCAATTCAAGTGCTTAAGAATCAAGGACTCATTACAACTTTATTAGGTTCTTGCGTGGGAGTTGCCATTGCAGACCCCGTTCAAAAAATTGCTGGACTCAATCACTATCTTTTACCCAAACCCTTATTCGGTGAACAGATGGGGAATCGATATGGCTTATTTGCAATCTCCGAACTCATACTTCGATTGAAACAAATGGGCGCAAACCCCCATCATCTTGAAGCCAAAATCTATGGGGGCTCAAATCATTTTAATAACGCTAACCCAAACCTAAACGTCGGTGCTAAAAATATTTTAATGGCACGAGAATTATTAAAAAAATATTCAATCCCAATAATTGAAGAGAATGTTGGTGGGCAAATTGGAAGACGCATTTGTTTAGATGTCTCTTCCTTCCAAGTTCAACACGCGTTTGTTGCCTAGACATAATTATTGAGCTGTGCATTTCATCGAGTGTATTTCAGTTTGGGACTCACTGGTTACTTGATATTGAGCCAAAAAAACTTTTCCAGGTTCAGGTGCCGCATTCTTTTGAATACTGAGTTTGTGTTGATTGGAATGATCAGCATAAACTACTGGAGCTCCGGGTCTACGAGAAACATTTTTAAATACTTCAATTATTTTAATTATAGAATCTTCATCGCCAATTCGAGTAATTTCCTTCAGCCAATATTGAGTTAAATCATTTTTAACGTAGATCTCAACAAGGAGATTTGCTTGATTATTAGGAGTCACTTCTTTGCAGGAATAAATTCTCTTTTTTGGTTTTTCAAGTGGCGGCACAGGGTACACATCTCCATAGCCTTCTTGACCAAATCGACTCATTTGCAATTGTGCTAATGTCGCTTCAGAGACAACAGGTTGTTGTTCAAAAAGTTTTTTCATATCCATGAGCCATTTCGCAAAATCATTGACCTTATCATTATCCGTAAAATTATCAACACAGCCGATTTTGGAGTAAATTTGCACTTGCTTTTGATTTTGTTTATATACAAAAGTACTGAATCCAGGAGCATCCATGCATTTAGGTTCTTTGCTTGGAATAATTTTCACATCATCAGGAACAGTAGAGATATTTTTATTCAGCTTCACTAAAGTTTCTTTAGATAGTTTTGTCCATACTGTTACTTTTCCTTTATTATCGACACTTTGAGCATTTCCATTCTTTAAAATTTGGAAGTGGTATTGTCCTTGATGATCTGGTGAAGCAAAGTACACTGAAATAATAATATCAGTTAAGACCGTATTCTCAACTGAAGTCGTTGGTTCTAACGCCTTTGACATTGCACCACTTAAACTTAACATCAAAATCAATGTTAAGCTTAAAAGCTTTTGAAAATAATTTTTATTGTTTGTTTCCATTTTTATTCTCCTTTGTATTTGTTTTTGAACTTATATTATTTAATATTGGTTTATGATTTAACTGTGTTAGCGGAAAAAACGAAATGTTGAGTTGATAAACTGAATCTCGCTTTCCTTTTCTTTGCATTAATTCTGTAAACTCTCTTCGAAACTTACCAATAAGGAACTCTGCTTCCTTTAATCGACTTTTAGGAATCGCCATCGTCATCGAAGATTGAGATCTATCCTCAATTGGTATAAACTCCATAGCTTCAATTGATTTTTCTAAAAATGCTTTTTGCTGAACATAAGTGGCCTTTGTTGCAATTTTCTTATCTACCGTGGTAAAATTTTCGGTACTATAGATGGGGGCTTTTCCGCTCACTAACTTCACTTTAATAAGTCCCATTTTAATTAATCTATGAAGCGCCTGCTGTGCTTCCAAAGTTGATATTCCTAATTGGGAAGCAATGTAGTTTGAGTTAGGGATAAACCCATCCACAGATACAAGTTCCAATATGGCAAAGTGATACCACTCAGAGATAACTTTAAATTGTTCGAGATTAATATTTCTATAGATGGATTGAGAACGTCCTCGATTTGAAGTATTCTTGACAAGATCTTCATTATTTGAGCGCGCTAAATATAAATCTTTCTGACCAAATTCAAGATTATAATAATAATTTTCAACTTGAGGAGAAAGTGGCAACCTCAATGAAATTGTTTTAAAAGTCGCTTGAGTTAATGGTCTCTTGCCATTTAATAACTTTGAAACAAACGATGAGCTTAATTGCATTTGCTTGGCAAATGCTCGTAACGAATAACGAGCGTTTTTTTTATTTCTTAATAAAAGTTCTTCGTTAAGAAATTCAACAAAGTTATCTGGAAGTTTTGACTCATTAACTAACATGAACTCGCTCCTTAGCAGCGAGTGGTTTAAACACCTAAACAACTCTCAAATCAAGGTTTGTTTGATTTAAAAAGTCAGATTTGGACACAATGTGCGTCCAAACTGGACGCACATTGAAAATATTTCCAAAAAGAAGAAGCCTTGGATCTCTTTAATTAGTTTAGCGATTGTAATAAACCATCTTTTAAACCCACATAAGGAATCACTAATTTTTGAATCCCAGACTGTATCATGATGAGCTTGGTGATTAACATGGCCGGCACTATCACATCGGCACGATCGGATTTAATTTTTAATTTCTTAGGTCTTTGCTTAACAGGAACTCTCCGTACTATTTCAAGTAGCTTTGAGAGTTCATCGGCACTTAGTGATGTCCCTGGTTTTTTACGCAATACTTGGGTTTTTAATTTTCCCATAGCTTCAAGATTTCCGCCCGTGCCAATAATATACTGGATGGGATGAGTTTCTGAACGATTGGAATTTATAAAATTTTGAATCTCAGGTGCAATTTCAATTAATAAAAAGGGCAAATCCCCTTCAGACATTTTTTTCTTCTTTAATAACTCAATCAAGCGGACCGTTCCGATTAAAAAGCTTTTGGTTGCCACTGGCTTACCGTTTAATGCAAAAGTTAACTCCACGGAACCACCGCCAATATCCATGAGCAAAACATGATGAGGTACAATATTGATTTTATTTAGAACCGCGGTAAAAATGTACTGAGCCTCTTGTAATCCATCTATTAATTTTATTTGAATTTTGGTTTTTTCTTCTACTAAACAAATAACTTCATCTCGATTTTGAGCTTCTCTCAATGCGCTAGTTGCAACCGCTAAGTAGGATTGGATTTGATATTTATTGAGTACTTTTTTAAAGGCTTTAAAAATTTTTATAATTCTAGTAATTTTCTTATTCGTGATTTTGTCATGAAGGAATACATCCTCCCCTAATCTCAGGGCCGCACGATATTTATGGGTTATTTGAAATTGGTGTCCATTGTGTTTACTTGCAATCACTAAACGAATAGCATTTGATCCAATGTCAATAGCGGCAAAATACATAATTTATCCAAATTGAGATTAAGGTGGTACAATCCAAGGCTAATTTTGCAATCATTTTAAGTCAATTCTAAACAACTTTTAATGAATCAAAGTGAGAGTTCTGGACAAGCCTCTGAATTAGGTTCATGATTATAAGGTACTGCTGTTTATTTTCTTAAGAGAAGGGACGTATTATGGTGAATCATTTCAAGTCATTGTTAACAAATTTAGTTTATTCGTCTATTGGGCTATTTTATAGCACATTTTTATTTGCTGCCGATCCAACTTTAGTTTTTTTACAATCCCAATCAAGTCAATTAAAAAAAGATCCTCAAGCCTCAGCTCCATCAATTCAAGAGTTAAAACGAGGCGATGAGCTTAATGTGATAAAAAAAGAAGGGATTTGGCTCTTCGTTAAAACAACAAATAAAACAGAAGGTTGGGTGCCCAAAATATTAACCTCAACAGTCAAACCTTTGGGACAAGCGCAACTCTTAAAAGATACTGCTAATTTAGACTCCAGCGCTAAAACCTCTCGCCGAAGAACGACTGATTACGCGGTTTCAGCAGCCACCCGAGGGTTAGCCGCAGGAGAGAGACATCGTCCAGGAGAGGAAAGTTTTCGTAGTAACAGACTCGCGGTCGATGAGATGGAAAAAAATATTAAATTGAGCCCTGAAAAAGTGAAAAAATTTAAAGAAGAGGCTCAGCTCATTGGGCCATAAGTTCATCAACGAGTAATTAGTTTTAACATTAAACAATTATAAATAAATATATTTTATTTTAAACTTTATTGGAGTTGTGAGAAATCCTGCGGTGTACTCTGCGCGTTAGAATATTTGTTTTATTGCTCCTTTTTTGAAGTAAAACTAATCTTATGTGTGGTAGTGATGTAATTATTTAAATAGGGGAGCACTCAATGAAATCACATCTTTTGAACAAATTAAGTTTAGTCACAATTTTAATCCTAGTTCTATCAAACAATTCAATGGCGTTAGTTGAAGCGCGCCTCGGCTATGGTGCTTTAAATTCTAAACCTAATTTAGGTGGGTTTTACGGCGGAGATTTACCCGGAGCTGCACCCAACGCAGGTCTTACCCTCGACGCCATTGTCACCATACCCTTGGTTGGCCTCGGAGGTGGACTTCGATATGAAAATATGAACATTGCCTATAACTCAAGTATTTTAAATGTAAAAAATGAACTAAAAAGAACATCTCTCATTGTAAACTACCGAATTATAAACACCCTAATTTATTTAGGGCCAATTTTTACTTATGGTCTTTCGCATACCAACGAAATTAAGCTTTCTTCCAATGGAACTGACCTCAGCAAAATCACCTCTGATAGTGTTTCTTCTTACAGCTATGGAATTGAAGCTGGCGCAAGCTTGATTGGCTTTTTAGTCGGCGCTGAAGTTGGTAATATGCAGATGAAGTATAAAAATGCTAAGGATTCTATTAATTCATCTCAAGTTCATGACTTAGACATGTCTGGAACTTATGCAAAAATATTTGTAGGATTTGGCATTTAATCTCTCTGAATTGAAACTTCCGATGAGCATTAAAATTAGTTTATTTATCTTAGTATCGCTAGCGATGGGGGCAACATTCCCCCTTAAAGCTTTTGCCTCGCCACTTGAAGCAAAAAAAACAATCATCGATAAATACCTAAAGACTAAAAACCCTTTTGATAAAAAAGTAAAAGCTCTTGTGGCCTTTCAATCTTGGGCTGATAAAGAAATTTTATCGAACTCAGATAAACTTTCTGAAGTCGAACTTGCCCAACTCATGCAATATTCTAATCTTCTAAAATCAATAACTCCTGAAAAGTTAACACCTAAAAATTGTAAGTCAGCCCCGACTAAAGTCCTTGAATCTGACCTCAGTCCTGTATCCGAAAAAGCATCACCTCCTGCTCAAGTTATAATCAGCTGGCTCAAATCACTCTGCCCTTGAATAGATACGTATTGACATAGCGCTTAAAGTCGATTTTAAATTCTACCACTCGGAGGATTGCATGTACGAAACCGCAGATTTTAAAAAAGGTCTTAAAATTTTACTTGAAGATAACCAACCATACTCAGTTGTTGATTTCCAACACGTTAAACCAGGTAAAGGAAATCAGTTTACTCGAACTAAATTAAGAAACCTACTAACAGGTCAACTTTTAGAAAAAACATATAAGTCTGGTGAAAAATTTGGTGTGCCAAATGTTGAAAATAAAGAGATGACCTTCCTATATCTAGACGATAATGGCTATAATTTCATGGATCAGTCGAGCTATGAACAAATTTGCATGCACAAAGACGATGTGGCTGAAGCCGCGAATTATTTAACTGAAAACCTGGTCGTAAATATTTTAATTTTTAATGATCGCGCCATCTCGGTTGAAGTACCCAAAGCTGTTCATCTTAAGGTTGCAAAAACCGATCCCGGAGTTCGAGGTAACACAGTTACGGGAGGCAGCAAGCCCGCCACTTTACAAACTGGACTTATAGTCACTGTTCCTCTCCATATTAACGAGGGCGATACTTTACGAATCGACACATCGACGGGTGACTATGTCGAGCGTGTTAATTTAAAGTAATCAAAACCTCGCCCAGTCTGTGGGCTAACTTATATAAGTAAATCTCCTCTTTTGTTCTTTAATATTCCATAATTAAGAGATGCCGCTCTAATTAGATTTTGTTAAAAAAGAGGAGATTAAATCTGTCCAAGCAAATTGAAACTGATATTTTTAATTTTATGAAAAATTCAGATTCTGCCTCTGATTGTTTAAAAACATATCTTCCATTTTGGAGAGCTAGAGGATTTTCAATTATTGACATCAATATCATTAGTCATTTTTTATTTGCTAATAATGCCATGATGGATCTCATTAAATTTAATATCGAATGTATAGAAAAAGAAGATCCCGTCAGTTGGTATTACTTTAGTAAAGCTCTGCAATTTATAGAACCGAATTTTAAAAATAAAATTTATGAAGCAATAAAGAATTATATTTTAGAGCAAAAAAAATTAGATGAATTTTCTAATAGTGAACTATTTGAAATCTTATTTCCAGATGAACGAGAAGTAAAGTTTCACCAACTTCAACGTAAAGTGCAAATGCACGATCGGCATCGTCAAACGATTTTAGATCAAATTCGAGTCTTTAATCAAAGTCGCAATTACAGTATTGAAAAACAAACCATTCAAAAATTTATTAAGCATTTTCCCAATGACAAACTCGGTCAAGAACTCAAAGCACGCTTTGAACTTGAAGAACTCAAACGTTTTTTTGAACGCTACCAAACTGAAAAACGACAGAAGGAACTCCCTACTTTTGATTCCTTTACCCCAGAAGAAAAATCGCTTTTAGAAAATATTTTTGTAAAAGCACAAAATGCAGACTCAAATCAGGTTGAAGGATTTATTTACTTTTTTATTTTCATAGAAGATTTTGACCATGCCCTCAAACTCATTCCCCAATTAACGTTCAACGAATCAAATACTTGGTTACATTTAGAACTCTTATTACTGAATCGAAAATATGCCGAGGCTCTTTCATTAATCCAAAAGATTGATCAATCAACATCGAATGATCCCTCAAATTTTGCAGCCAAAGTTTATTCAGTAGCACTTTGCTTTTGGGGACTGGGTGAGCAAGAAAAAGCCATTGAGCTTATGAACGCCATCGTAGAAATCAATCCTAATTACCGAATGGCCTCAACGTTGATTAAAGAATGGAAATCTGAACTATGAGAAAGTTTCTCTGGATTTTCATTCCCATTGTATTGTTTGTGAGTGTGCTAGCCATTATTTGGAATTACAGTGAACGCTCCCTTTCATTATTTTTAATTAATAAAGTAAAATATTTAGTCCATGAAAAAACTGAATGGTCCCTCGAAGTAAAAAAACTTCAGATTCACCTCGCTCCGCCACGAATTGAAATTGATCAACTCGAAGTTACACCACCTTCTAAACAAACTTGGATGACACCGCTAAAAATTGAATCCATCGATGCCAGTATCGATTTATTGAATCTCTTAGCCGGTCAAATTAAATTTAGTATTATTAAGTTCTCAGGCTTGAACCTGAATTTAACAGTGAACGAAATTCCTTCAACTAACGATCCAATCAAAAGTTTACCGATAGCTGCCGTTTTTGATTCCTTACAAATAATTCCAATAAAAATGGTTTATATTGAAAAAGCTGAAGTTCAATTAAAAATATCTAACGAGAGTAATCCTTTAAAGTTGCAAAGTGAGCTCTTAATTCAATCCTCGCCTCAATCCTTATTTTATAATTTAAAAACTACGGCTCAATTAATTAAAGCCGACCCCAATGAGAGTTCAACAAACTCAAATAACAATAACGAAACAACTCCTTTCAAAGCTGATCTCCTTTCCAAAGGGACACTAACGCCAAAGGATTTGGTCATCCAAATTTTTAAACTTAATACCCAAAATTCGAGTGTTGGCATTGATGGAGAATTTTCTCAATTTTCAAAAGTGATTCAAAAACCTCATTTTGGAGGCATGATTGATATTAAATTAGATGCGCAAGAAATAAACTCATGGATTCAAACGTTGGCACCAGTATCACTACTCCCAACGTGGCTTCAGAAAGTCAACATCCTTGGCACTATGTCTGCTCAAGGAAAACTGATTTTAGAAAACTGGAATGACCCCACTTTTGAATTAAAAACAAAAATTCAAAATTTTAACTTACAAAACTTCCTGGTCGGTAGTCTTGAAACCAATCTCAACTTTAAAAATCAAACGCTTGAATCAAAAGTCATTGAATATGAACATGAGGTCGGCCATGCTCAACTTGAAAACTTACGCTGGAATATTGAACATGATGATATTGAATCCAAAGTCGATTTGAAAGATTTTGATCTACAAAAATTATTTAAGACTCTTCATTTAGAAAAAATTCCCGTTGATCTTAATGTTAAAGGAAATGCTTTTTGCCAAGGTTCTATAATCAAGAAATTCAAACTTGAATGCAAAGCTAAACTCGATGGAGAAAACTTAGATGTAAGAACCGCGTTCAAAGCCCCACCTCCTTCCATTATTGAATTAAAATCATTTACTGGAACGGGGACTGTTTCAATAGATACAGAAGAGGTTCGCTACGAATCTGCGATTGAACTGGCTCACTCTAGTGGTCAATCCCAAGGGGTTATCAATTATAATACAGGCTTTACCATTGACTTTAAATCAGATGATTTTAGCTTTCAAGATGCCTCCCATATTGCTGGATTGGAGTTCGAAGGTAAAGCCAAACTTCAGGGACGCACTCAGGGTGATTCCAATGCCGCAACTCTAGAAATTGCACTCAATGTCGATAATTTTTGGTTTGAAAGCTATGGCCTAGGAAGTATTCAGGGAAAGCTCAATTACGAAAAGGGTCACTTACTTATAGATTCACCCAACGGTAAACTACAAAATAGTAATTATTTAGCTCAAATTGATGTAGATTTAAATAAATCTCACTTAAAAGGCTTAGTTGAGAGTCCTCAATTTGATGCCCAAGACGCCGTTCTTTCCCTCTCAAGAAGAGTTCCCGTGCCTTTTACAATTTCTGGTATGGGTAGAACAAGAGCTCAGTTTGAAGGCCCGTTTCAACTGGGACAACTCACCTATCAGTTTGATGGTTTTTTATCAAAGGGTGATATTCAGGGTGAAAATTTTGATGAAATTAAATGGGCTTGGTACTCTCAAAATGGACATGTCAGTATAGAAAATAACACGTTACAAAAAGGAAATGCATTAATAACTGTCAATGGAACTTCAACACCAGAAGGAAATTTAAACTTAAAAGTCGATGGCAATAATTTTAAATTAGAACACAGCACCTTTTTATCAAAGTATGTGAAAACTTTAGGTGGTGATATCAATTTTAATATGTCGGTGAATAATCATATCTTAAAGCCCGATATAAACTTAGAAGGAAGTATTACTCACACGACATTGGGTGATTCAGAGCTTCCTGATTCTAAATTTAACTTCAAAACAGATGCAACAGGTTTATTCGTCAACCTCGATTTATTATCTAAACAATTGTTTATGAATTTAAAGTTACCCTATAAGAAAACAGAATCTGCAGAACTGAAAGTTAATATTTTTAAATTTAATTTTGCAGATTTTTTAGCTCTCACTTCTGGTAGTCCACTCAGAAACGATTATAACTCTCTCCTATCAATGCAATTAAATTTACTTTCTGAAAATAATAATTTATTTGAGTCCAGTGGTGAATTAAAAGTTCAAGATCTCTTTCTCGCTAGGAACGAACTCTTTCTAAAAAACGAAAAGCCCATGTATATGTCTTTTAACAAAGGTATTGCTTCGTTTAAGGACTTTTCTCTAAAAGGTCCTAAATCGAGTATCGTGGCTTTGGGCGAAAACTTCTCACCCAAAAAATTAAAAGTAAATTTCAAGGGCTTTACCGATTTAAAATTATACCAGCTCTTTACACCTTTTTTTGATGATGTGAGCGGTCCTGTGAGTGGTGAAATTAGAGTTGATGGGAGTCTTCAATCACCTGAGATTTATGGTAATATTGATCTCAAAGATATCACTTTAAAAATAAAAGGGTTCAGTGCTCTCTTTGACCATATTTCTTCTCACTTAGAATTCAGTCAAAAAAGAATCAGTATTGAACAAATCAGGGGTTCACTCGCCGGCGGATCGATTGCTGGTGATGGTACCGTTGTCATCAATGGCCTCAAAGATGTTCGAGTCGATCTTAAAGCTCAACTCAGAAACATTCGACTTGAAGTTCCTGAACATGTGCAAAGCTCTGGGAGCGGTGATGTCGTGCTTTCGGGCAACTGGTTTCCATACACATTGAGTGGAACTTACCGAGTCAATCAAGGTTTCGTGGATAAAGATTTTGAAGATGGAGGGAACTCAAATTCAGTTCGCCAATCAATTTATCTTCCAAAGAACGTTACTAAATCGAGTTTTGATCCTCTAATCCTTGATTTACAAATTTACTTAGATAAAAAAGTAGAAATTAAGAATCCTAAAATTGCTGGCTTTATTACGGGTCAATTACAGGTCAAAGGTCCTCCTGAAAATCCTATTTTATTGGGCTCAATAAAAACTCAGCCTCAAGCACAATTATTTTTTCGCGATAAAATCTTTGATATTCAATCAGGTCTTGTAAAATTCAATGACCCTACAGAATTAAATCCTGAACTGTTTTTTACGGCGCGCTCCATCGTAGAAAAATACGAAGTCAATCTCCTCTTACAAGGAAAAGCAAAAACTCCTCAATTAAATCTGTCAAGTCAACCACCTCTTGAAGAGCAAGAAATTATCTCACTCCTCGCCTTAGGAGTCACAACTCAAACCATAGATTCTCAAATGCAGTCTTCAAAACAAGCCACACAAATGGGTAATCAATTAGGTGCGGCCATTATTTCCGCAAACCCATTAAACAAAGAAATCAAACAGAGTCTCGGTGTGGATGTGAAGTTCTCTTCCAACTACGATGATACAAAAAGTGAAACGATCAATAAATTCACTGCCTCCAAAGAACTCATTCCAAGAAAACTCAATGCCACCGCCTCTATCAGTGAAAACCAAAAGAACTTTCGCTTTCAATACTTACTCAATGACCGCGTCAGTAGTGTTTTAACTTATGAGGAAACAGAAGGCCAAAACAATAATCCTGGCGCCGCAGTAGGAACAGGTAGCAACAGCTCATTTAATAGTATTTTCGGATTAGACTTAGAATATAAGGTGGAGTTTAAATGAATTCCATTTATAAACATTACTTATATACAGCTTTACTTTTCATTATTATACAATTAAACTTTGCTTCCTCCCTAATAGCGAAACCGATCCAATGGAACTCTCTCGCTGCTGATCAGAAAAAAGAGCTTATTACTAAATTTCCAAGTCTTGGAACAAACTCACCCACTTTAGAGGAACTCGACAAGGCTCTTCGTTCTTTGATGGAAAAAGACATTTATTCGAGTCTAGGATTTGTCAACGAAGAGGGATTTATAAAATTAGAATTTCAATTCTTAAAAACCATTCAGCATATTAACTATACTGGACTCTCAAGTTTTGATGCACGAGATCTGAATCCGATTCTCCAGTTGGAAGTGGGGCAACGCTTTGACGCTCGAATGTTAGTTGAGATTAGAGAAAAAATTAAATCCTACTATAATGAACAGGGCTACCTAAACACCCGTGTCGATGTAAGCGTCGCTGACTATCCAGATAATTTAGTCGATCTCAATATTCAGATTCAGGAAGAAACTCCGCTTAAGGTTGGTACTATTTTTATAGCTGGAGATAACAATGACTTGATTACCAGACTCAATCGACTTCTTAAAAGACATTTGGATAAAATCTATAATCCACAACTTGTCACCCAAATTCCAAAAGATATTCAAGATTATTTCCGAACCAATAGTTATATCCGAGCAACAGTCTCTGGTCCGGAAGTTCATATGAATCCCAATAAATCTGTAGTGGATCTCACCTACCATATTGAGCGAACCGAGCAATATTCGATTAATTTTCAAGGCAACTATATCATTCCATCACCACGACTTTTATCCGCCATTGATTTTAACACGCTATCATCGACGTCACCTAATATTGTTGCTGAACTTTCTACTAAACTAAAAGAGTTTTATTGGAAAAAGGGTCATGCACGAGTGGATATAAAAGGGGAAGAGAAAATCACACAAATCAATGCTAAATCCTCTCTGTTTTTTACTATCAATGAAGGAAGTCCCGTTAAAATTGAGTCCATAGATATTCAAGGGTCATTTTCACAGCCCGTGAAATTTTACAAATCCTATCTCGAGACCCATAGTGGTGAGACTGTCAGCAGCGACTTATTTCATCGAAATAACTTTGAAGATGGAATCAAAAATTTAATTATCGAACTACAAAACTCGGGCTATTTAAAAGCAAAACTCATTTCAACTCGATACCTTTATAATAAAAATAAAGATCGCATTTCAATCTCAGTCAACCTTGACGAAGGCCCCTTGACCCGTATTCGAAGCATGGAGTTTCATGGTTTAAAAAACTTAACCGTCGACGAACTCACAAAACCTCTTAATTTGAAAACCGGCGAAGCTCTTAAATTAACGGAGCTTGAACAAGGTATTATGAGAATTCAGTCCTATGCCAAGGATAAAGGCTATCTGGAGTTTAGAATATTAAATGAAAAAGAAAACCTAGTGAAATACAATGAGGATAATACCTTTGCTACACTAAACTTCATTGTAGAAGAAGGACCCATTATAAAAGTAAACAACATTATTATTGATGGTAACTCACTCACTAAAGAATATGTATTTAGAAAAGAAATTGATTTTAAAGAAGGCGAAATTCTAACTCCTTATAAAATTGAAGAGTCCACTCGCCGACTTCAAAAACTAGGTTTGTTTAATTCCGTAGAAATCAAAACTCTTGAACAGAGAACACAAGTCTCAGAGCGAACGGTCGTCATCAAAGTGTCTGAGCGCCCACCCGGACTTTTCAATATTGGTGCTGGTGTGACCAATGAGCGAAAACTGACGGTCCGAGGTTTTGCTGGTGTGGCTTATAGAAATATCGAAGGCACAGCACGCGGAATTTCTACACGTGCTGAACTCAATTATAATGTGGCTGAATTAAAATTTCCAGAGCTTAAAGTTACTGCTGGATATTTAGAACCTTATATTTTTGATAGCCGCACTAAAGGAAGAATGAATTTCACTCGTGCCATTCAAGTTGAAAACTACGAAAAACGCACAGCGAGTGATACTTATCAACTGGATTTCTTACTTGAAAACAGCCTGACATCTCATATTCTTTTTACCTATGATCTGTGGAATATTTCTCACGTTCGCGATTTTGAAATCAATTCTAATAATCAAATTCTTTTAATTAACCTTGCTTCCACAGGGCCAGCGCTGGAAATAGATTATCGGGATCATCCTCTCAATCCAACCCAAGGAACGCTCACTCGACTCCAAATGGAATACTCCAACCCCTTTTTGGGGAACTCAAGAGATTTTTCGTTTTTAAAATCCACCGGCAGCTTCACGCACTACCTCCCGCTCTCACCACCCGCCCCTGTGGTTTGGGCTAATTCGCTACGAGTCGGTGATTTACAAAAATTAAGTGGTACGGAAGGAATTCCCTACGATAAAAAAGGTTTTTTTCTTGGGGGCCTATCAACCATTCGAGGTTACGAAGGAACAAAAGAGCGATTTCCTAACAACACAGATCTTTTAATCTCTCCAGATGAAACTTATCAACTCAAAGATCGAAACCAATTTTTCCTCATTAAATCCGAAGTCCGTTTTCCACTTTGGGGCTCTGTGGGGGGAGCTGTCTTTTATGATGGCGGACTTATTACTGTTGATAAAATTAAATTTGATGACCCTTACCGTGACGCCGCAGGAATCGGAATCCACTATAATACTCCCGTTGGCCCCCTCAAATTGGATCTTGCCTGGAAACTTGATACCAATAAAAAGCGCGATGAGGAGCCATGGGCATTCCACATTTCGTTTGGCACCTTTTAATCATTTATGATATCTTTTTGTAATTCAAAGAGAGAGGATGATTATGTCTTACGATCACAGCACCATCGATTCAAAATGGCAAAAAAAATGGGCTGAGGCTAATGCCTTTAAAGCTGAAAATAATTCTAACAAAAAAAAGTATTATGCCCTAGATATGTTTCCTTATCCTTCTGGCTCTGGCTTGCACGTAGGCCATCTTGCCTCTTACACTCCAACCGATATTGTCTCTCGATATAAACGCGCCTTAGGTTTCAACGTTTTACATCCTATGGGTTACGACGCTTTCGGTTTACCAGCTGAGCAATACGCCATTCAAACGGGCGTGCATCCCAATGTGACAACACAAAGTGCTATCACTAACTTTCGCCGCGTGCTTCAATCGTTTGGGTTTAGCTTTGATTGGGAGAGAGAAATTTCTACTTGTGATCCTTCCTATTATAAATGGACTCAATTTATTTTTCTTAAACTTTTTGAAAAAGGATTAGCCTATCAAACAGAAGCTCCGGTGAACTGGTGTCCAGCACTTCGTACTGTTCTTGCTAATGACGAAGTCGTTGATGGAAAAAGCGAACGGGGTGGTCACCCGGTTATTCGTAAACCGATGAAACAGTGGATGCTCAAAATTACAGATTATGCTGAACGCCTCTTACAAGACCTAGATCTTATTGATTGGCCTGAGCGAACCAAAGAGGCACAGCGCCATTGGATTGGAAAAAGTGAGGGCGCTGAAATTCAATTTTCTATTTTAGGTCATAGAGACTCACTGGAAGTTTTTACCACTCGACCTGACACTCTCTTTGGCGTGAGTTTTATGGTGCTGGCTCCTGAGCATCCACTCATTGACAAAATCACGACGCCTGAGCAAAACTCCTCTGTTCAAAATTATAAATCACTTTCTGCAAGTAAAAGTGATATTGAGCGTAAAGCCTCTACCGAAAAATCGGGTGTCTTTACCGGAGCTTTTGTTGAACATCCTTTGACAAAAAAGCCGATTCCTATTTGGATTTCTGATTATGTGCTTATGGATTATGGAACGGGAGCTATAATGGCTGTCCCCGGACATGATTCTAGAGATTTTGAATTTGCAAATAAATTTAATTTACAAATAATTCGTGTTTTAGAAGGTGGTGAATTACCTTTTGAGGGCGAAGGCACTTTAGTTAACTCCGACTTCTTAAATGGATTTGAAAAATCCAATGCTGTTAAAAAGGCCATTGAAAAACTCGAAAATTTAGGAGTAGGTAAAAAGCGCGTTCAATACAAACTTCGTGACTGGCTCTTTAGTCGACAGCGCTATTGGGGTGAACCCTTCCCTCTCGTTCAATGCTCCGATGGCGTTGTTCGCGGAGTGCCTGTTGCAGAGCTTCCCGTGGTGCTTCCTGATGTTGCTGATTATCAACCTACAGAATCTGGGGAAGCTCCCTTAGCTCGCTCCAAAGACTGGGTTCATTATCGAGGTCAATTAGGAGAAGGCTTGCGTGAAACCGATACCATGCCGGGATCTGCAGGCTCGAGTTGGTATTTCTTGCGATATATCGATCCACACAATGATCATGCTCCTTTTAGTGAGGCTGCACAAAAATATTGGATGCCCGTAGATTTTTATTTAGGAGGCGCTGAACACACGGTTGGTCACTTACTTTATTCTCGCTTTTGGCATAAAGTTTTATTTGATGCTGGATTAGTCTCATGCCCTGAGCCCTTTAAAAAACTAGTTCATCAAGGTTTAATCTTAGGACCTGATGGCGAAAAAATGTCAAAGTCTCGAGGTAATGTTATTAATCCTGATGAAGTTCGTGATCAATTTGGCGCGGATGCAGCTCGCTGTTATATTTCATTTATGGGCCCCCTTGATAAGGACAAACCCTGGGCCACCAATGGCATTGATGGAGTTAAGCGGTTTCTTGACCGCGTTTGGAGATTGACTTGTAATGAGGAAGGACACTTGATTGCGACTGACACCCAACTGCCTGAGTCCCTTGAGAAATCACTGCATAAAACTATTAAAAAAGTAACAGAAGATATTGAAGCCTTGAGTTTTAATACAGCTCTCAGTGCCATGATGATTTTTGTTAATGAACTTTATAAGGCAGAAATTAAACCACAGTCTGCACTCAAAACACTTGCGCAATTACTAATGCCCTTCGCTCCTCATCTCGCCGAAGAGCTTTGGGAAAAACTCGGTGGTCAAGGATTGGTCTCTCTCGCACCTTGGCCTCAGTATAAACAAGAATTAGTTAAAGATGATACCGTAACAATGGCCGTGCAAGTCTTAGGGAAAACCAGAGGAACCATTGATATCCCTCTGGCGGCCACCGAAGAACAGGCGATGACCCTAGCCTTAGCAGTGACTTCTGTTTCTTCCGCCATTGGAGATAAAAAAATTGAAAAGGTGATTTATAAAGCTGGACGCATTTTAAATTTAATAACCAAGTGAACAATAAAGTACCTAAATTCAAAGGAGAACCTATGACTCAATATTTTTATGCACTTACATTAGTTCTTGTAATGATTATAAGTCCTAATGCCTGGTCCATCGAAGATGGCACCTATCAAACTTTAACAGAGGATGGAAGAGTTATTAATTTGCAAATTCAAAGTGATGTTACTCATGAACAGCAAATCCTTTCAGTAGAACAAATTGCTCCGCCCTTCCCTCAGATCATTGTTTATTATTCGATCATTCCCGCTGAAAAAAGCACTTCTTCTACCGAGTTTGGAAAATTAATACCAATCAAACCCTCTCCCGATCATGGCTCCTATCCTCTGGGATTAATTACCAACTATACAGTCCCTAATTATAAACCAAATTTATTGAAATTGAGAAACTCTCAAAACTCCATCTTTCTATTTTCAAAACTGTACAGTCCATGAATCAAACAATTCCAGATAGCACAGCGGTTCGAGTGGCACTTTGGCGTGCCCTGCATGTTCAAGTCGACTCCCCGCCTCATATTCTCGTCGATGAAATAGGATTGAAACTTGTCAATCCGAACGAGGGATGGCAACAGCGTCCTGATATGCATCCTCAAGGTACAAAAACTTTTCGCGCCTCTATTGTTGCTCGCGCCCGTTTTATTGAAGACTTCGTTGAAAATGAAGTTACTCATAAAAGAATCGATCAATACGTCATCCTTGGTGCTGGCCTCGATACTTTTGCTCAACGCCGACCTGAAGTTGCATCAAAAATTCAAGTATTCGAAGTAGAAAAGTCAGATACTTTAAAATGGAAAAAGCAAAGACTTCATGAACTTGGTTATTCTATCCCGTCTTGGCTTCATTTTGTTCCAGTCAACTTTGAATCTCACCTGGCGTGGTGGAAAGAACTCACAGAGTCAGGTTTTGATATTAAGAAACCCACTTTCGTTACTTCCATGGGTGTTAGTATGTACTTAACAAAATCTGCAATTATAGAAATGCTTCAACTTATGATGACACTGGCTCCTGGTTCGAAATTTATTATGACTTTTATGCTGCCACTTGAGTTGGTCAACTCTGAGGATCGATTAGGATACGAAAGAGCCATCAAAGGCGCTCAAACCTCTGGAACTCCCTTTATTAGTTTTTTTACACCAGAGGAAATGATAAAGCTTGCAATAGAAGTTGGATTTAAAAATGTAGAACATCAATCCACTTCCGGTATGACACCACGGTACTTTTCAAATAGGGCTGACGGATTGAAACCATCCACTGGAGAAGAGCTGCTTATCGTTAGTATTTAAAGCCGCAAAGAATTACCTGCCCTCTCCTGACGGTACTCCAATTCTCAACGACCTGAAGATCAATTTCTGAGACATTAACTAGTGAATTTTTTGCAATTTATATACGATAAGATTTCAATATAGATTTTACTCTTGAATTTTCGAAATCTTAATCTATATGTTTTCTTAAAATGGAATGGGAGTTTTATGTTTTCAAAAAAGAGTTTAAGCAATTTTTTTGTATTGATGTCTATTTATGTTTTGTTTTCTAGCATAACTCATGCGTCACTTTATCAAATTAAAAAGGTAAAAACTGTTGGTGTGATGAACACTAAAGTTATTTACCAGAGTTCAAAGCTATTTACGAACAAAAGCACTAATGCCTTAAGTGGCATTATGGTATTAAAATGGGGAACGCAAGTCTTTGAAATTGTAAAAGGAAATTATATCTGTGACCAAAATAAACAATGTCGATACACAAGCCATAAGAGACTTTCTTCATATGAAAAGTGCGAAGTTTATTCTAAAATAGATTCGGTTTATTGTTGGGCTAAAATCGAGCAAAGCACAGGTAATATTGATCCCGATTTGGTTGTTGATGATCGACCTGATGCTATTGATGACACTTATTATCGTAATGCTGAGACAGGAATACATTATGACGATAATTATCCTGAGTTTCCAGCGCGAATTCGTGGTGAATTCGACGATATTCCATTCTAAATAAATAGCTCTACGACAAAGAGCTTAGTCTTTATAATATCTTCGCGTCTGTGGTTAGCTTTTAGCAGACTCTAAATAAGTCATTGGATTTTTTTCAAATAACTTGTAGTTATCTTCATTAATAAAAACAAGTGTCGCCTGTGGAAATTTCTTTTTAGAGTCACCTGTTTTTACTTCAATGGCCCAGACTTTTCGTCCTTTAGTTAAAATGTAATCTACTTCGAATCGTCCTTCACGCCAATAACAAAGCCTCTCTCCTGTTCTCAATAATTGAGTTCCCACTAATAACTCAAATGCTCGCCCTCTTTCATCTGTCAGGAATGGGCGGGAGAGGGGAGGATGTTTTGTTACATATCAAAATGATGCAAACAGTCGATGTTTAGTTGTTTTGTACTTCAACTTAAAAAATCGTACCCTATCCCTTCATCCTACTGTTAGACTTTAGGAGAGCCAGACTATTGGTTTTATCTATGACGAAAGGGACTTTGTCATGAATGATGATTTTATAAAAAATCTCCAAGATGGATTTTTAGTTGAAGCCGACGACCTTATTGATCAAGCCGAATCACTATGTCTTAGCATTGAAAAAACAAAGGGCGACCCTGCTAGCTTTGATCAAATAAAAAGAGTTTTTCACAACTTTAAAGGCTCCTCTAAAGCCGTTGGGTTTGATGAACTTGCAAACTTTGCCCATAATCTCGAAAACTTACTCATTGCACTTAAAAACGGAGAAGTCTCGCTTACCACGAAGATTACCAATACTCTCTTAGAATGCGTGGATCGACTGCGAAGCGATGTGAAAGCTCTAAAAAAAGATCGCTCAGTAAAATTAGATCACACTCAGCTAAAAGCTAAAATAGTCATGGCGCAATCAGGTCGCGAGGCCGGTGACAATGCAAAAAATACTACAGCCTCTGGAAATAAATCGACTAATAACAATAACACCAACTCCTCCACCAGTCGTGGGCCAAAGTCACTCTCTGACAGTGATAATTCGAATCCAAACAATCCTAATTTAGCTTCAGCTCACAGAGGAACTGTCGATGAGTTCATTCGCGTTCCATTAAAAAAGATCGATGATCTTCTCAATGCCTTCGGAGAACAAGTCATTTATCTTTCAGCTTTAGATTTTTATAAAGAAGACCTTAATAAATATCGTGACGATATTATGAGATCTATCTTTAATTTAAAAAAGACTGCCTTTGATTTACAACAATCTACTCTCACCTTGAGAATGATCAACCTTAAAGCGACCTTTTCAAAACTTGAGCGTGCTATACGTGATGCCGCCTATATGACTGGCAAGCAGGTTCAGTGTTTTCTTCATGGCGCCGACAATGAATTAGATAAAGTGATTGTTGATCAACTTTCAGATCCACTAATTCACTTAGCCAGAAACGCCGTTGATCATGGTCTTGAATCGCCAAAGGATCGAAAAGCCAAAGGCAAACCCGAGGCCGGAATGATCCACCTTCGCGCTCGACGTGAGGGGGTTTCTTTTGTTATTGAACTCGAAGATGATGGTGGAGGTCTAGATCCCGCAAAGCTCGCTGAAAAAGCGATATCTTTAGGAATTATCCCAGCAGACCACAACCTCACTCGGGAAGAGCTTTTGAATTTAATTTTTCACGATGGTTTTTCAACCAAAGACATCGCCTCTGAGATTTCAGGTCGTGGTGTGGGCATGAACATCGTCAAAGAAACCATTTTACACCTTAAGGGATCGCACGAGATTTTTTCAGAAGTAAATAAAGGAACTTTATTTAGAATCAAACTTCCCCTTACTCTCTCTTTATTTAATGGTTTACTTGTTACTATTGGAAGACAAAAATTTATTATTCCATCTTCGCAAATCCAAGAAATTGTTCGCGCCATTGACGTTCAAGGTTTAGACATCAATGCGGGAAGCAAAGTTATTCAAATGCGCGAAGAGATTCTAGAGCTATTGGATATTAGTAAAATCTTAGGTCACTCCGATGACCAGGAACTCATTGATCGTAAACGCGATATGATTCTTATTGCAACGGTGGATCGAACCAAAATTGGGTTTGTCGTCAGTCAAGTTCTCGGCGTCCATCGTACCGTTCAAAAACCTATCAGCCCAGAGATGACAACTTGCCCTGGCGCCAGCGGAGTTACCATCCTAGGCGATGGTACTCCAGCTATTATACTTGATCTTCGTTACTTAAGGGATTTCATACAAGGATCTCGATCTGGAAGGCAGCACGGTTAAAACCCGAAGATAATGTCCCCTTTTCTCGCGAACTCAAGATTTATTTCAAGAGTTCGCGCCCTCTCACTCTATTCAATTAAATATTGAAAATTCACATTAAAAGTTTGACCGCTAGAGGCACCTTCAAAGGGTTTACCATTCATTCGATCATAGGTGACTTCCATTCCTAGAACTTCCGTCATTTGAAAATGACCACCAAGACTCAACAAAACATCCGTGCCTTTTACTTTCAAGTCACTGACATTACAGGTTGTTGTATTTTTACAGGATTTGGAGGCATTGACACTCAATACTGGTCCTGCGAAAAGCAAAAACCTTTCGGTGAATCCATATCCCAGAGTAAGTGGCACATTTACATTCAACAAATCTAATTTAGTGTCTACTCCCGAAGATGAGATCGTTAGCAACTCCTTCATAAAGAAAGCACCCATTCTTAAACTAATATTTTCCGCCATAGGTTGATAAAAAAGCGCTCCCGCTTGATAGCTTCCGTTGCTATCAACACTGACACCGGATTTTCCCTCAATTTGAACTTGAGATAAGCCAAAAGTGACTCCGGCTTTTTGCGCGAAAACAGCGTTTGAAAACGTATTCACTATTATACTGATAACGATGACCGTAAACGAATTCTTAAAGTTCATAAATACTCCTTTTTGAATAAGAATTATCTATGATTAATTAATTGTCCATCTACCCTGCATTAACCATGAGCGAGTAATCTTCTTGAAGTTCCAATAAAATAAGTCGAACTCGGCGCTGCTGAGTTTCTATTCCTTGATCAGCGGTCATGTAAAGATCGGTCACCCCTCCAGAACTGAGACGATCAATCTGTTTTTGCTGAACAGGCTCACCTTTTTTGGCAATTTTGATATATCGATTATTTTTCTTAAAATAAAGATAAACATCTTGCTCTAAAACTTCACCTTCAACGAGCGTTTGAACCGCACGGGATTCAAACCTTTCGTCATCATTCGTTTTTTCAAGCCTGAAGTAACCACAAAAAACCGGTCCCTTAGGATTTTCCTGCATAAAACAAAAATCGCTCATCTTTACAAAAAAATCCCATGGTAATTGCGTGGGATCAATCAACCGAAACACTTCAATAAAATATATTTTTTCTTGAGCGGATTTAATAATACTATGCAATTGTTTTGAAATGGTAGTGGCAAGATCTGTAAAAATATTTTTTGAGTTATTAGAGCCCAATACAATAAGACTTGAAAAATGGCGGGTTTCCACAGTAATAGCTACTAAATTTTGAATTTCATGAACACTTTCAAATTTTTGATGCTGACCTGGCTCCCAACGCTGTGGACAGGAAAGCTGTAGTGCTAACAGCGTGATATCATCATGACTTGCTGAAGGCATTGATGGAATCGGAGCTTTTTCGCCGCCTCCACCGCCTTTAACAAATATTCTATCATTGAATCGCTTCGACTTATTGTTAGCACTCATCTCTTGAAGATTCTAACAATAGTTAAATTTTTTGTCGTTAAATATTAAATATCTCTTATTTATATTCACGACAATCTATACCAAAGTATAAGTCCTCAAATAAAGATTTATACTTTCTGTTCAGTACTTTCTCTTATCCTTTTGCTGGACTATAGGCTCGAAACTCTAATCCTAAATCCTTTGCAACAGGTTCATAACAGACAAACCCATTATAAACATTTAAACCTTTTAACAAAGCTTTGTCCTTTGCGACGGCATCTTCTACGCCATAGGCCGCAAGCATTGATCCATACTTTAAAGTCATATTTGTGAGAGCATACGTCGAAGTTCGAGAAACCACTCCTGGCATATTCGGAACACAGTAATGAATCACGCCCTCAATCTCATAGGTGGGCTGAGTGTGCGAAGTGGGGCGACAGGTTTCAATACAACCACCTTGATCCACAGCCACATCAACAACTACAGACCCCTTACCCATAGAGATTATTAAATCTTTAGAGACCAATGTTGGTGCTTTCGCTCCAGGAAGTAACACAGCTCCAATTAACAAATCACTTTCTCGAACTGCTTGCTCAATATTTTGTGGATTGGAATATAAAGTACGACAGCGACCATGGAAAATATCATCTAAGTACTCAAGACGCGCATGATTGACATCTAAAATGGTGACATCAGCACCCAAGCCCACAGCCATTTTAGCGGCATTCGTTCCAACCACACCACCGCCAATAATACTTACTCGTGCAGGTCGAACTCCCGTGACTCCACCCAATAAAATTCCTTTACCACCATGATCTTTCTGCAAATAAAAAGCCCCGATCTGAGTAGCCATTCTTCCGGCAACTTCACTCATAGGGGTCAAAAGTGGTAAACTTCCATTGTCGAGCTGAATTGTTTCGTAAGCTACGGCCTTAACTTTTCTCTCACATAGAACACGCGTTAACTTCGGCTCAGCGGCTAAATGCAAGTAGGTATATAAAATTTGTTGAGGCTGTAATAAATCATATTCATCAGGAAGAGGCTCTTTAACTTTTATGATCATTTCAGCTTTTTGATAAACTTCCTTTTTAGTCGCAATCATTTTTGCGCCTGCTTTTTCGTATTGAGCATTGGTGATGCCACTACCAAGGCCGGCATCCACCTCAACCATAACAGTATGGCCCTCTTTGACCAACTGCTTAACTCCCGCTTCAGTTAAACCGACTCGATTTTCACTAATTTTAATTTCTTTTGGTACGCCGATAATCATTTCTTAGCTCCTTATTTCTAAATCATTTGCCATGGCAAGTGATCAGCATCCAGTTCATAGGTTGGTTCAGCCATTTCAAAGGGAATCGTCATTTCTGGCAACTGTAAAATTTTTCTGACAAGCCGGTTCAATATATCATGACCCGCCTTATACAATACTAAATGGCCCATTAAAGGAGCACCCAAGGTGACTAAATCCCCAAGGGCATCTAAAACTTTATGGCGAACAAATTCATCAGGATATCGTAAACCTTCCTTATTGAGAACTCGGGCCTCATCTAATACAATCACATTGTCGTAGCTGCCGCCGAGGACTAACCCCTGAGACTGAAGTCTTTCCACATCCTTTAAAAAACCAAAGGTACGGGCCCCTGCAATCTCACGAGCAAAGGAATCCTCATTGATATCAATATCGATTTTTTGTTTACCAATAGCCGCATGGGCAAAATCAATAGCACAGGTAATTCTTAATCCATCATAAGGGTAAACAGCTGCTGTTTTGTCTCCATCACTCACTTCGATGGGTTCTTTAATGTAAATATATTTTCGGGGTTGATCCTGCTCAACCACCCCCACACTTTGAATTGCTTGCAAAAACTGCAAACTGCTTCCATCTAAAATAGGTAATTCAGGGCCTTCAATTTCAATAAAAGCATTATCGATTCTAAGGGCTGCCAAGGTCGAAAGACAATGCTCTACCGTTGAAACGGAAAACTCCGAAGTCCCAATAGTTGTTGCATTCGTTGTCGCTTTAACATTTTCGGCAAAAACACGAACAGAAGGCGAGCGACCATTCTCCATTTTTTTGATGACATGAATACCAATATCTGTGGGAGCTGGACGAAAGCTCAGCTGACAAGGCTTTCCTGTATGCAACCCAATCCCAGTAACCGTTGTACTTCGTCTCAATGTTCTTTGTAGGAACATGCAACACCTTTCAATTTGATTGAACTCCTGTAACGAGATCAATTCTAATATTACTTGTGCTTCGGGACAAGCTCAATAGATACTATTAAATATGAAATATGTTGTATTTTTAAAACAACTTTTTAATTCTCTCAGCATTCTCTTCATTGCAATAAGTTTACTCACCTCTTGTGCATCCTCCAATTTAGAGTCTGAGGAAAAACGAGGCTCCGCCCCCGCCCATCCGGCCGCTTACTCACAAGAACATTTTACTTTTAATAAACCGCACAAACAAAGAGAGTACAATAATTTCGATTTTTACTATAAACACTGTAATGTCGATGAACGAAAACCTTTTCCCACCGGAGCCATATGGGAATGCACCGAACCCTAAAAAAACTTTTTACACACTCAAACCTTTTTCAAAAGTTCATTTGGAATATACTCCTCGTCTTTTTTGCTTTGATGCTACCGTTTTCTCTTCTCCATGCAGAGGACAAAATGGGGTCCAAAGCTGATAAAAAAAATCTTCAACGATGGACGCTTCAAGAATGGTTGGCCCAAAAAGAACGAAACAAACTCATGGATCAGTGGCTCCAAATGCACACCCCAACCCCCTATGAATTTTTTATTGAACTTCAGCAACACGATTACAGCGTTAAAAGTTCTGGTTCTAATGATGATTATAAAACTCTCAGTGGAGCTTTTGCTGCTTACGCGACGCTCGTTGGCTTAGAATTTCAAAACACCAATAATGCCGAAGAAGGTCTTATCGATAATACCCTGCTCTTTCATATGCGACTTCTTGGAGCCGCCGATCAATCTTCTCATTTCACACTCAGCCTGGGGCAAAAAACAAGGCGCTACAATAATAATACTTTACTCCCTCTGCGCACGCAAACTTTGGGGCAGTTAGATTTAACCCTTTATTTTAATTCTCACTTTGGCCTTTCTTATTATTTAAAATCATTTTATCCCATCACGAATAACCCTACCTGGGGTGACTTAACAGGCTCTGAGCAAAAAGCCCTTCTTTTTATTGATTTTGAAGCCCTGAGAGTCTTTGGAGGCGTTTATACAGAAAATGAAGTTCAAACATTAAATACTGTAACGACAAAAAAATCTATACAAGGTTCTTTAGTTGGTATACGCCTCTACTTTTAATTATTTAATTGGACCTAAATAACTATGATCAACCAATGGCAAAAGGAACTTCAAGAGGGATATCGCAATGTCGAAGCGCTTTTGGATGACTTGAATATAAATTCAAAAAATTTAAATCTCCTTTACCAATCTAACTTTCCATTAAAAGTTCCGCGCTCCTTTGCACAGCGGATAGAAAAAGGTAATCCTAACGATCCTTTGCTTCTTCAAATATTACCACAGCTCCAAGAAAATATAAATTCTCCTCATTTTTTCAGTGATGCCGTAGGAGATTTATCAGCTTCAAAAAGTAGAGGGGTCATTCAAAAATATCATGGCCGAGTTTTGGTTATTATGACGGGAGCTTGTGCGGTGCACTGCCGTTACTGTTTTCGTCGTCATTTTCCCTACGAAAACCAAGTTATTTCGGCTTCATCTAAAGAATTTTTATTTAAGCTCATTCATGAAGACCCCACCATTGAAGAATTGATTTTTAGTGGCGGCGACCCTCTACTCTTAACGAACGACACACTTCAATCCTGGGCTCAAGAAATTTTAAGTATTCCTCAAATCAAACGATGGCGACTTCACTCACGACTGCTTTCAGTTTTGCCCTCACGATTTGATGAAAAATTACTTCAGATTTTGAACGAGTTTCAAAAACAAGGTCCGCAAGTTATTTTGGTCAGTCATTTCAATCACTCCAACGAAATCAATCAGGAAGTGATAGATTCAATAAAACGACTCCGAGAGACTGGCATAACATTATTAAATCAGTCGGTCCTGTTGAAGGGTATTAATGATAATGCTTTCGTCTTAGCTAAACTGAGTCAAAGTCTTTTTGAAAATGGCATTCTCCCCTACTATCTCCACCTTCTCGACCGCACTCAAGGAACTCAGCATTTTGAAGTCAGTGACGAAAACGCCAAAATGATTTACCACGACCTTTCCTGTAAACTTCCAGGGTATTTGGTCCCTAAATTGGTGCGAGAAGAACAGGGCATGCCCTTTAAAAGTCGCATGTAAATCAAAGTTTCTTGATTTGCATGCGACTTTTAGGTATCATCAAAGTCGCATGTAAATCAAAGTTTCTTGATTTGCATGCGACTTTGATAATACATAAAGTAGGCACTAAAATGTTTATTGGTCGAAAAAATGAACTCAAGCAATTACAAAAATTAAAAGATAAAAAAACATCGAGTTTAGTCTGCGTCCTTGGACGAAGAAGAGTTGGCAAAAGCACTTTAATTGAAGAATACGGGAAATGTTTTAAAAATTTTATATCAATTCAAGGACTTGCCCCTGCCAAAGGCGTTAACAATAGAACCCAGTTGGATCATTTTTCTCAACGATTAGCTCAGCATTTTAAAAAGGATCGTCACTATTTCGAGTCCTGGTCAGAGGCCTTATTTAAACTTGGTGAATATACAAAAAAAGGTGAGCACCTTATTTTTTTAGATGAAATTTCGTGGATGGGACAATTTGATCCAGCTTTTGCCTCATCACTTAAAGAATGCTGGGATATTATTTTTAAAAAAAATCCCAAACTCATCCTTATTGTTTGTGGTTCAGTATCATCTTGGATTGAAGATAATATTATCAAAAATATGAACTTTGAAGGACGTCTCTCACTCGAAATCAATCTAGAGGAGTTGTCGCTCATAGAATCTAATGAATTTTTTCAAAAAAAGCATTTAAAAATAAACTCCTCTGAAAAACTTTTGGCTCTTTCCATTATGGGCGGTGTACCAAAATACCTTGAGGAAATCATTGAATCAGAAACACTAGAGAAAAATCTGATTCGCCTTTGCTATACAAAAGAGGGTATTTTATTTAATGATTTTGAAAAAATCTTTACTGAAATTTTTGAAAGAAAATCAAAGATACTAGAGAAAATTATTAGAGCTTGTTTGGATTCAAAGTTGAGTCCGTCGGACGCTTCTAAAAAAATAGGCCGAGCTTATAATGAAGAAATTCATCACTACATTCATTTACTTGAGTTATCAGGATTTTTAAGTCGAGACTATTATTATAAACCTGATGGAGTTATGTCAAAACTAAGTCATTTAAGAGTGAAAGACAATTACCTTCGGTTTTATTTAAAAAACATTGAACCCCTCAAAGAGCAGATTAATAAAAAATCTAGGGTTATTAAGTCACTTCGAGAAATAAAAAATATTGAAGGACTGCTAGGCTATCAGTTTGAAAATTTAATCCTCGCAAACCGATCCTTAATTCACCAATTATTAGAATTAGAGACTAATGAAATTTTATTCTCATCGCCCTACAAACAAAATAAAATTCAATCTAATAAGGGTGCCTGCCAGGTCGACTTACTTATAGGAACTCAAATGAACTCCTTTTTTGTTTGCGAAATCAAATCTCAAAAAGTCATCGACAAAAGAATTATTACTGAAGTTATGAAAAAACTAAAGGTACTTACTCTTCCCAAACGAACGTCTGTTCACCCCGTATTGATTTTTGCGGGAGAAATCTATCCACCTCATTTTGAAGAAATCAATTCATTCTTTTTTAAACTCATTTCTTTTGATGATATAATCACAGCGCAATAAATTAAACAGGAATTATAATCACACTTGAGCTAATCGCTGAAGCTCTTGCAAATTGCAAATTTCAATCATTCGATTTTTATTTTTAATAATTCCCTTACGACTCCACTCACTTAATAATCTCACTACGGTTTCTGGCTCAGAGCCAATTTTTTTAGCTAAATCTTTTTTAGTGAGCTTCATTAAAATCGAACGACTTTGCAAGTCTGTTTGAAAATCTAAAAGTTTAACCAAAAAGTGCGCAAGACGAACAGGGGTTGTCGCTCTTTGCATTTCGCGATCATATTGAAGCTCTTTAAAATTTTGAGCAATTTGGCGATGAACTTCTTCTCGGAGGGGCGCGTGGGAGTAAACTTCATTTAAAAAGTAATCCGCAGGAATTTCTAGTAGCGATGTATTTTCCATGCAAACAGCCGTTGCCGTATGATGATGACTTTTTTCTAAATAGGTGAAAATCCCCAGCAAGGTCCCAGCTCTTCGAAAGGCATAAATCACTTTATCCTCCTGGGGCAGATCTGAATTCTGCAATCGAATTGAGCCATATAGGATCAAATAAATAAAATTTACGGGGTCCCCTTTTTTAAATACAATTTCTCTCGGATCACACATCAAGACACGATGATTCTGTCTTAAAAAATTCTCCGTGAGGATACCCGTTAAACCCAAGGAACTAATAACTCTCAGTAAATCCATTTTGTTTTTCATACCTTGAAGACTAGCTTAGATTGAATTGTCGAAGAATGATCTAGATCATATTGATACTTAAAATGTGCTACATTAAAGATCAAACTTTAGTCTAGCGAAATGACATATATAGTGTTTTATATCACCATTCACCACAATAGGTAGTGTCTTATTTTGTTTTATCATAAAACCTAAGAGGCATGAACTACTACAAGTACGACATCCTCTTTCAAGAAATCCCCGACGAAATATCACTCGGTATTTACTTTACGGGGTGCTCCCTTCGATGCCCAGGGTGTCACTCACCTGAACTCTGGAATCCTAAAAATGGAAGCCCCTTTACTTCATCACTCCTTGAAGATTTAACCGAAAAATACAAAGGAAAAATCAGCTGTGTGCTTTTTATGGGAGGAGAGTGGGAACCAAAAGAACTCACAATGTGGGCCCATTATGCTAGAAAAAAGCAACTGAAAACCGCACTCTACACAGGAAGAGAGCTAGGAGAACTTCCGCAAGCATTAAAAGCTGAACTCAATATTATTAAAACTGGACCGTGGAGAATGGAACTCGGCGGTCTAAATTCACCAAACACAAACCAGCAGATTCATTATAACAGGGAGGTCTCAATATGTTTGTAAAATTAAATGAGGAGCAACTTCAAAGGAAAATAAAATTTATTGACCACTATAAGTTGGCCAATAACGCTGCCGATGGCTCCACGGTCGATGCCAACGCCAATGTCACTCAAAAAAACATTGCGACCCTTGAGGCTGAAATCAATAAAGACATCAATATTCAAATCAATCGCGCTCTCGTATGTCGTAAACTCAATGAACTCTTCGGAGAAGAATCTTCAAAAGAATATCTCCGACAAATCAAAGAACATGAAATTTATGTCCACGATGAAACATCCTTAAAGCCCTACTGCGCCTCTATCTCGATGTACCCCCTTTTAACAGAAGGGCTCGTGAGCCTTGGGGGCGAGTCGCAACCGCCTAAACATATTGAAAGTTTTTGCGGGGCTTTTGTAAACTTAGTTTTTGCAATCTCATCTCAATTTGCCGGAGCTATAGCAACCGTTGAGTTTTTGATGTACTTTGATCACTTCGCCAGAAAAGACTATGGAGACAACTACCTTCAAACTCACCAGATAGAAATTCAAAATCATTTACAACACGTGGTCTATGCCATCAATCAACCAGCGGCAGCCCGTGGTTATCAATCGGTCTTCTGGAACATCTCCCTCTATGACCAGTTTTATTTTAATTCTCTCTTTGGGGACTTTGTGTTTCCCGATGGCGATCGCCCCCAATGGAATACCATCGAAATGCTTCAAGACTTTTTCTTAAGTTGGTTTAATAAAGAGCGCAATAAAGCCATTTTAACCTTCCCTGTCGTTACTGCTGCGATGCTTGTCGAAAATGACGAACCTAAAGATAAAAATTTTAGAGATATGTGCGCTAAACAACTCAGTGAGGGCAGTAGCTTTTTTATGTACTTGAGTGAGTCCGCCGATAGCTTAGCCAGTTGTTGTCGCCTTCGAAATGAGATTAAACAAAACCAATTTAGCTACTCTTTAGGAGCTGGTGGTGTGGCCACGGGGTCCATTAAAGTCATCACAATGAACCTCAATCGCATCATTCAAAAAGGTCTCGATGTCCGAGAGCAGGTTAAAAAAATTCATCAATACCTGATTGCCTATCGAAAAATCATGGAAGAATATGAAAACGCCAATCTCTTGACAGCATATAAAGCCGGCTTCATTCATCTCCAACAACAATTTTTAACCATCGGAATCAATGGAATGGTTGAGGCCGCAGAGTTTAATAATATCAATGTTGGAAACAATTCCGAATATCGAGATTTTGTCCAATCTATCTTAAAAGGGATTTTTGAAGAAAATAATCGAGCCAAAGAAAAAACACACTACTTATTCAACACTGAATTTGTACCCGCAGAAAACCTCGGCGTCAAAAATGCTCAATGGGATCGACATGACGGTTTTTTCGTTCCCAGAGACTGCTATAATTCTTATTTTTACCCCGTAGAGGATGACTCCATTAATGCACTCGATAAAATCGATTTACATGGAAAAGACTTTATGAAGTACCTTGATGGTGGTTCAGCCCTCCACCTCAATCTCGAAGAAATACTTACAGAAGAAGCCTATCGAAAACTCATTAATGCGGCGGCAAAAGCAGGATGTAATTATTGGTGCATCAACGTCAAAATTACAATTTGTAATGAATGCTCCCATATAGATAAAAAAACATTACACTTCTGTCCCAAATGCCACTCTGAAAATGTTGATCATGCCACGCGTGTGATTGGGTACTTAAAACGGATCTCTCATTTCAGTTCCCATCGACAAAAAGAAGCGGCAATCAGATACTATCACAAGAATCAAAGCCACCATGCAAAACGAAGTGAGCGTCATCAACAGAAAGAACCTCAATATGAAATGGCGTAATTTTCATAAAGATAGACCGAATTACATTTTTCGCACTTTAGACAGTCGATTTTACAAAATTTGTCGATATTTCTAAAAGCAACATAAGTAGCCCCCCATTTTGAGTCTCATCTCAAATTAAAACAAAGATGAGGAATAAAATGGGTTGGCACAGTTTGTGGAAAGGCAATAGTAGAACCTTGGAGGAGGTTTTATTATGAAAAACCTATATAAATTTTCTTTTATAGCAATACTATTGTTGTTTGCATTTACTCAGAATGCTTGCAACAACAATAGAGGACGTGGCAACAACATGGATCCCAACGTTGCTGGCGTACCGACAAGTATTTGCCTCCTTAGTCCCAACAACTATCAAGGGCAATGTAATTACAATTACGCAAGCTACTATGGATTCTTCGCCTACGATTACAATCTCTACGTAAATGGTTTAACTAATAATTATTCCAACGGCTTCTGTGGATGCGGTCAATCAGGATATCCCGTCTACAACAGTAATTGGGGTTTGGGTTGTATTAATAATGCCAACATTCCTCAAACTTACAATTACACGAATCCCACTCGATTTTTGATGTATACTTGGAACTCAACAACACTTCAGTGGAATAAATATCAATCTTCGGCAAACAGCTATTATCCAGGTTACAATAGCTATAATGGTGGGTATAATAACTACGGTTACGGTAGTTATGGATACGGTGCTGGAAACAGTTGCCCCTACTCTGCAATTTTATCGTGCGATATCGGTTCACAAAACTCTTGTGGTCCAGGCGCAGTCTGCCGTTCTCTGAGCAACTCTGGTGGTGGTGGAAGCTACTCGCAAAGTGGTCCTGGAGTGTGCGTCCTCAATTACCAAGGCTACAACTACTATTAATTAAAATTTAATTACTCAAATTGGGGGTTGATCTTGAGCTTTTCTGCTTTTAATCAACCAGTCCAATTCACCAACTCAACGGATTTGAGTGACCGCGGTTCTTTACCCATAACAAAAATTTTGAGTGTTCTGCCGTATTTCATCAGGTAGCTTGTCGACTTATCGACCAACTTCCGCTTCTCAAGGATAGGGAGTCCAACGTCTAGTTTTGAGACTAGAATCTAACTCCTTGTAACCATTTGCCCAAGCATCGGTTGACAAAAGTTGACAATCAAGATAGGATGTAAATCAATATGCAAAAGCAACTAAACTCCGAATTAATACAACATAAAATGACCGAGCAGGGGCTCAATGCTCCCATGCTTGCAAAAAAACTCGATGTCAGTCGCGAGAGTGTCTACAACTGGCTGAAAAACGAAAAATCCCCACACCCAAAACATTTACTTGAAATCACGCGTATATTAAAACTTGCGTATAAAGATTTGTTTATTACTGACCTATCTTCTGAGCCTGTGGTTGCTTTTAGAAAAAAAGCCAACACTAAAACCACCACTGAGCATATCGAGCGGGCTATCAACATGGGCAAAGCCCTTGAGCCACTGGTTCCCTACATGGGCTTTCCTAAGTTTTCACGACCAGCTACTCTGAAGGAGCCTAAAAACGACTATTTCTATATCCAAGAGGTTGTTCAAGAATTCCGACGTACTCACGGTCTCATAAAGAATGAAATCGAGTACACTGATTTAATTGGTGCCTTTAAGCAACTTCATGCGGTGTTGGTACCGGTGCTCTGGGGTCACATTAAGGCTCATGAAAACGCACTCCATATCCATTTGCCAAAGTCGATGACTACCTGGATTTTTTTAAACCTCGATACTCATTCGTTTGATTTCAAGTTCTGGATGGCTCATGAGATTGGCCACATCATGGCCCCTAATCTTCGTGGTAATGATGGTGAAGATTTCGCTGATGCCTTTGCGGGAGCACTACTTTTTCCGATGGAACTAGCTAAAACAGAGTACAACCATCTTATTAAGCTACCTAAGACTGCCGCCAGAGTAGAACGAATCAAGAAAACTGCACACAAGTATGTGATCTCAATGTATACAGTCTTGGGTGAAGTAAATAGCTATGCTGCCGCTCACAATCTGCCTCAGTTGGATATTAATATTGGCGGAGCTGTTACCAACTTCAACAAAGACTTTCCACTCATTAGTGAAATTCTATTTAAGAATCAGCCACAGCCTAAAGCCACTGACTATATCAAGTTGGCTAAAGACTTTGAATCACCGTTTTTCGATGGATTGAAAGCGTATCTCGTTGAGCACAAGAAGTCCACCTCGATTATAAGTCGGGTCCTCAATATGCCAGCACACGACGCCCAGGCCATATATGAGGATTTGACCAGTGTCTCGGAATAGAATCCTCATTGATACCAATACTTATTTTCGACTGGCCCAAAGCATACATCCTTTGCTCAAGGTGGTATTTGGCAATCCACCAAACATGCTTTTGATCACTGAAGATCTTGAGAAGGAGTTCAAGAGAAGCGCACGCCTTAAAGCAAAGTTCGGTTGGTTCTGGCAAGATGAGTACGTCAAAAATCGAAGTGCCCCTCTTCAGCTTAGCAAAGTTCAGCGAACGCAGTTTAAAACTGATCGTCAAACCATTCTCGGCATTGCCAATGACCTTGGATACACCAGCCTTTCTCTCGAAGATATCAATGGCATAACTTATGCGAGCATTCTCCAAATTACTCTAGTGACTGATGACTCAGATATGTCAGCGATGGCAAAAGATCTTGGGGTCACTGTAATCTGCACTCTCGAATTACTCAAACTTATGGTGGATGCTAATCATATCGAGATGACAAAGGTACGTGCCATTGCAGGCTATTGGATTCATGTTGCCGACTGTCCCAAAGATTTTAAAACATATTACAAACGGATTTTTGGTGAGGAGCTTTAGTAGGGCAGGGGTGATGTTAATCAATATTGACAATATAAAACGGGAGGAGCCATGGCGAAATTCGATGCGGTAGAGTTTCAAACTAAAATAGGTCTAAAAGTTTTATTCAGAACTCTTGAGGGTAAAGATGCTGAAAAGTTTCTAGACTTTAGAAAACAGATTGCAGATGAAACCACCAACACAATAAATTTTGTCGGTCAAGAATATCGTTCCCAAGCCCACTCCTCCTACATCTCCTGCGTTGGAGGGAACTACAGCGCAACTCCCCTCTGACGTAAAACAAAACCTTGAGCCAAATCCACTGACTCGTTCCAAGCGCTACTCCTGGGCGAGACTCCTCAAAAAAGTATTTCATATCGATGTCTCAAAATGCTCCAAATGCGGAGGAAATACAAAAATCATTGCCTCCATCGAAAAACCTGAAGTCATTGAAAAAATCCTCTCCCACTTAAAACTTCCAACAAAACCTCCGCCTCTTTACCCAGCCAGGGGACAACCTTTCGGACAAAAAGAAAGTGGTGACTATAGCCATTAGTTCCAACAGGACGTCCCTCAAGAAATATAATCAGGGCTATTTCATCACTTTCCGAAGGATATTGATCTGCTTTATAACCAAAACCAAGACTGATCAGTAGTAATTTTAAATTCTCTCTAAATATCCATTATTTAGACACGGGGTTAGTGTTACCAAAAAATACAAAAAACTTAGAAACTCTTAAATAACAACTCTTACGACGGTCACAAAAGCATAAAATTCAAACCCTTTGCCCTCTTTATCGCCAAAAAAATCATCAAACCTGGAACCGTTGCCAAAAAGAACTCTCAAATTATCCTTAAAATATAATAGAGAATAAACAAAAATATGCTTAGTTTTTCTTATCCAAATTTCTGAATTGATTTTCTTTTTTTTAAAAGGGCATTTTGGTCATAAGGAGTTTCATATCATCATTGGTTAAAAATAATCCTGCGCCAATGTAATTCGAATAGCGGTTGCTTCGATCTAATATATCTGCAACACCGCCAGTGACATAAATTCCTTTATACAAATTATATGTTAATGAAGCTCTCAAATTAAGTTTTGAAAACTCAAACGCCTCTGTCGTAAATCGTAAGCGATTGCGCAATAGAAAATAGTCAAATCCCACTCCGCCAGAACTTTCGATCAAACCGCCACGAACGGTATAATTATAAAAATTCTTTCCAAATAACACTGTGAATTTCATTTTATTATAATATGTTTTAGACTCTAGGGTTTGCACACTTCCACCTGGAGGTGTTGAGGCTGTGACAGTTTCTGTTTTTTCTAAAACTCCTGCGGGATCATCGATGGCTTGAATAAAATAAAATCGATCAAGTCCTGGTTGGAGCTTTAGTCCAATGTATGATTTCCAAGAATCCACGGCACTTAAATACTCAGTATGAAAATCAATGGATGTTTGAAGTTTGTTGGATGTATCAAGAAGATTATTGATTCCTTCCACTGCCGTATTAATTTCTTCTACGGTTTTTTCATCATTAATTAGTTTTCCAATTGTTCCTTGTCCTTGATTGATTTTTTGAGTGACTTCCTCAATGTTTTTTAAAGCGGAATCAATTCTTGCCCAATTTTTTTTCAATCCCGAATCACTATTGGAAAGCGTCGCATCTAAGTTTTTTGTGACGGAATGAATTTCTTTTAAAATATCTGTGATACGATCTTTATTTTCGTGAGTTATATTGGCAACATCAGAAGTTAACTTTTCTATATTTTGCACAATCCGACCCAGAATATGTTTGTCAGAACCTTGATCTTGCACGGATTCTTTAAGTGTAAGTGCTACCATTTTTAAAGATGTGCCGATGTCAGCCACCTGGCTTAATAGTCCGTCGAGCGAGGCTTTATCATTAACATTAAGAATTTGCTCGCCATCAGGGAGTGGGGGATCGTCTGGAGAACCGGGAGACACTTCAACATATTTATCTCCCAAAATTCCGTTAGCTTTAATTTCCACTCGTGCTGATTGTCGTAAATCAACTTCGTCACGAACGACAATATCAATGCGTGCAATACCCTGAGATAATTTAATATCTTTTATAATTCCGATGGGAATTCCAGCCATCTTGACCGCGCTACTTTTAACTAAACCACCAGCATTGGGTGATAAGAACCAATATTTTTTTGCGCCTCCTACCGTAGGATCTTCGCTCACTCTCATAGACATGACGGCAATGAGAGCGGCTACGACAAGCACAAGAAGTCCCACTTTAAACTCAGGCATTTGTAAAAGAGATTTCATGCGTGCTTCATTCCTTTGTTCACAAAGCGCTTCACTAATTCAATATCGGTTTTCATAAACTCTTCCGGAGTGCCAAACAAAACACACCGCCCACTATCAAGCATAGCAATAAAATCTCCAATACGGAAGGCGGCAGATAAATCATGTGAAACCACGACAGAGGTCATGCCCTTTCGACTTTTGTGAGTGTTGAGAATGAGATTATCAACCATTTCCGTGAGAATGGGATCAAGTCCCGTTGTTGGTTCATCATAAAACATGATTTCTGGATCAAGCGCGAGAGCACGAGCCAGGCCCGTTCTCTTTTGCATTCCACCACTAATTTGATTGGGCATCTTATTGAAGTGTTTGGGATCAAGCCCTACCATATGTAATTTTTGTTGAGCGATCTCTAAAATATTACTCTGACTCAAGTCACGTCGGTGCTCTTGTAATGGAAAACACACATTTTCAATAACAGTCATATCATCGAATAGGGCGGCCCCTTGAAATAACACTCCAAAACGGCGACGAATCCGAACCAATTCATCGATATTCATTTGTGAAATTTCCTGGCCTAATATTTTTAACGAACCACTCGTTGGTCGATGTAAACCCAACATATGTTTAACAAGCACACTCTTTCCGGTTCCAGAAAATCCAATGATTACTGTCAAGCTTCCTCGAGGAATGTTGAGATTCATTCCATTAACAACAAATTCCTTACCATCAAATGATTTTTTGAGATCAGTGATTTCTATTGCGAGATCTTGATTTTTTACTGGCTGTATCATCACTGAATTCCCACCAAACTATAATATATTCGAATGACGTTTGTTAAAAAATAATCCAAGACAATGATCATCACCATGCTTTGAACCACACCTTGGTTGGTGGCATCACCAACACCTTTTGCTCCACCCGTGGTGTAAAAACCTCGATAGGTGCAAACCACCGCAAAGACTAAACCAAAAATAGTTGATTTAAATAAACCCTCATTGATATGTCTTGGATCAAGGAGACCAGAGATTTTTTCCCAAAAGACCGCTTCATCGAGTTCAAGAAGTCGTACACATAAAAAGTACGTTCCAAGCATGGCGACAAAATCAAAAATGGCCGTGAGAAGTGGCATGCAAAAAATCGCGGCATAAATTCTTGGTGCAATTAAATACTGCATTGTATTGATGCCCATGACGTCGAGAGCATCAATTTGCTCACTCACCCGCATTGTACCAAGACGAGCGGCCATCGCCCCTCCAGCTCGTGCTGCCACGATCAGCCCCGTTAACACTGGACCTAACTCTCTAGTAATTCCCAAGGCCACGGTTGGTCCAACCATGTTAACAGCATTAAATAATTTAAACCCCAAATAAATTTGAAAAGAAAGTGCAAGGCCCGTAAATAGACCCGTTAGTGTGATAATAAATACGGATTGGTTACCTACGAACTCCATATATCGAATGAGCTCTGAAATTCGATAGGGTTTTTGCAAAGAAGCAATGAGTGTCTTATAAAAGAAAAGTCCAATTTGGCCCACCTCTTTCACAAAACTGGAAAAAGAGTTCCATATTCCTAAAACAACAGTGTCGATCCATTGAGCCAGTTGCTGGACCACGAGCTTCCTCCCAGTAAACAAAAGGCCTAAGCTCAATCATAAATAAATTATAAATTAAATTTATTTATGATTGATAATAATGCGTGGAACCCTTGCCGTAAGCGCCGTTAACAGCTCATAGACAATCGTTCCTGAAGTTTGAGCTAAAAAATCTAAAGAGATATTATTTCCCCAAAGCTCCACATCATCCCCGACCATTGCTTGCGTCACATCTGTAACATCTATCATAAGATAATCCATGCAGACGATTCCGACTAGCGGAACTCGCATTTGGTGAAGAAAAACCTGACCTTTGTTCGATAGACTTCTCGGGTACCCATCGGCATACCCTATGGGTAAAACACCAATCACGGAATCTCTTGATGCTTTCCAAGAAGCATTATAAGAAACTATTTCACCACTTTTAACCTTTATGAGATGAACAATTTTTGTTTTTAAAGTCATGACAGGCTTAAGTTTTTTCGTCCACTCCGACGAGTAACTAGAATAGCCATACAACGAAAGTCCAGGACGAGCGCCATAGGAGGACTCAGGAAGAATTTTCGTTTGGTGATTGGCAAACAAGCTGTCCGTATTAAAAATATGCTTTTCAATTATGTCAGGAAATAGAATTTCAATTTTTTTGAATTCATTAATCTGCTTTTGACAAAATCCATCGGCACTTTCATAGTCACTGGATTTTAAAAAATGGGTACAAAAGGCCTGAAAAGTGATAGCTGGATGCGCTTTTTTAAATTGATAAAGCCATTCTTCATCACCTTGCTTTAACCCTAGACGATTCATCCCCGTATCCCACTTAATATGAACTGGCCCCTTATAACCAGCTTGACCAAGATCAAATAAATTTTCTTTATCTCCGATGACGGGTATGACATCCCATTTCTTAATTTCAGAAAAATCAGAGTTAGGGATAGGACCTAGAATCAAAATACGTCCCAAAAATCCAGCAGCGCGAACCATTTGAGCTTCTTCCAACATAGCCACAGCACAAGATTGAGCTCCCCACTTTTGTAAATTGGCTGCCACCGCTGAAACTCCATGGCCATAGGCATTGGCTTTAATCACGGGGATTAATTGCTTAGAATTTTTAATTTGAATTAATACATTCCAATTATTTTCTAAAGCTTGTATGTTTATTTCCGCAACTGTTGGGCGTGACATTTCTAAAACTCATTCTCCTTAACTTGATTCGACTCAGAAACAAACTTTTCAACTTTAGGTTTGCGCACAACTCGCGCCAAGCCCACTCGATTCCCACCATGCCCCATCGCGGCACTCAAAGCTTGAATAGAACTTTTTATCAGTGCCTCAGGAGTTGTTGCTAACTGTGGATAGCTGCTCACACCTAAACTGATAGTAATAGATCCCGTAACGGGTGGAATATCCATTCCTTCCATGGCTAGTCTTAATCGCTCGGCTAAAATCGTTGCTTCCTTGGGGGTAAGATGACTTGCCAAGAAGACAAACTCATTCATCCCTGTTCGATAAAAACTGTCTGCACTTCGAGCCATTTTTTTCCCCGCCACCGCGAGAGAACGTATAACACTTGTTAAAGCCGTCGGACCAAACTTTTCTTCAAGGTACTGAATGCGATCTACACTCATTCTGATCATCGAAAGACCCATCTTTTGTCTTTTAAGCTGATCCATTTTTTCTACAATGATTTCTCTAAATTCATCATAGGTTTTAATATGCATTAAAACCTCATCGAGTTCTAACTCCATTTGTCTTTTAAAAAAGCTAAATCGTTCAAAACTAACTCTAAATAAAGCAAATCGATTATTAAATCGAATGGAGTTAAAGGAGTTCAAATCATCACCAAAAAACACAAAGAGCCCGTCAACATCTTCACGCACCATCAATGGTTTAACAAAACAAGAATCAACATGAAAAACATCCGAAAGCATTTTATTAAGACTTCCAAAACCCCGTGGAGAAACCAGCAAGTTCTTGGCTTCTAAAATTTCATCAGCATTGAGCTTTATACCTGCTCCCTGAATTTGCTCCAATGGAATACCACAGCCATGAGTTGCCACTAAAAGTTGAACTGGCTCTAGGAATTTAAAAAATAAAACTTTGGAACCCTGAACACAAAATTTTTCCAGAGAATGAAAAAAGACTTGAAGTATTTCCTCTCTATTTCTGGCATTTTCATAAAGATTTAGTAAATTTGAAATATCTTCCTCTGGATAAAAAGGCGAATCAAAAGAAACACTGGTATTTTCTTCTTGTTTAGGGACTTCATCAATCTTCAGTGGTTCCACCTCACCAATGGAAGGTTCGATGACCTTAGGTGGCTCAGGTTCAGATGGGTTTAGACTCGCTTCCTCAACAAAACCTTCTACGAGAGTTCTTGCCACTTGATCTTTGGCCTTTAGACTTTCTACTCTTTCTTTTAATCTCTCGTTATCTTCTGACAAATTTTTATTAAGAACTTTCAAAACCACCCGCTCAAGAGCATTATCAATCGACCAATCCAATAAACCCATCAATTGATCTTCGACTGAAATATAATCTAAAACACCATAATCTCGATATTCCATAAATTGACGTCGTTCCATGGTGGGACCGAGAATGATGAAATGACATTGACTGGCAACCTCTAAACATTCAGCTAAAAAATCATCAATAGGAGTCGTGATGAGTTGACGATCAAAGATAATTAAGTGACTAGGACTTTGTTTAAAGTCCTCCATAAACTTTTTTTCGGTGGTTGAATGAAAAACACTATGCCCCTTACTACGAAGTCGAACTTTTAATTGCTGAAACTCCTCGTTGAAAGGGAGCAACATATGCAAGTCAAATTGATTTCTAAAGGGCTTTAAATCCACTAGATTTTCTCCTCTGGTCTGGGAATTTGAATTTTATATTGGGAAAAAGATTCCTCTTTTTTCTTTAAACGGTGCTTTGGATTTTTTGTCAATTTGTCACCTTCTAAAATAGATCGTATTGCCTCTTGGGCGGCCTTTTCACCTAAACTTAAATTATTTGAATCAGAAACTTCTACAGGATCTTCGTTTGTATTTAATTTCTCTGCTTTGTTACTCTCAGAAAAATCCAATCGACTAAATTGAAAATCACTATCCCCGTCTTCATCATCAAACATTGAGAGAGAAGGTGCTTCAGACGTCTCCATGATTGGTGGTGTAGCCTTTGGCGTTTCAAAAAGAGGTTGGTGGCGAAGACTTGCTTGTTTATCTATAGTTTGCATGACTTCGTTACTCACCGGTATTTTAATATTAAAAGTAGTACCTTCCCCAACTTTTGATTTAACAAACACTTGAGCCCCATGCTGTCGAAAAACTCCCAAAGCCATCGACAAACCCAATCCTTGATGATCCAAGGTCGATTTAGTTGTAAAAAAGGGATCAAATATTTTTTCTTTATTATCGCTAAGAATTCCTTCTCCTGTATCTTCAATTTCTAAGGTAATAAAATGATCCTTTTGAGTAGCCCTCAGGTACAATGTTTTTCGAAGGTTTTTCTCCATGGCCTCAGCGCTATTACGAAAAATAGCAACAAGAGCATTTTTAAATTCATCAACATCGCATTTGATGGCAAATCCTAAGGGAAGTTCGCGAACAATTTTAATATTGGAGCGAATTAAACTTGCTTCCACTGTGCGAAGTGCCGACTCAATAATCTCATGCAATGGAATCGTGATTGAAGGAATCTGTGCTTGGCCGCTGTACTTACCAACGCTTTCAAGAAGTTCTCTGGCATTTCGGACTTCGGTTTCAATCGCTTGTAATGCTCCTCCTTGAGGATTGAGTCTAGCCATTTGCACATGACCTAACACGGATAAAAGTGGTGCTCGTAGACTAGCAACAACTTTATCTAGAATCTTCATAGAAACAAAAGACTCTTCTTTATCACTTTTATTCATCGATGTCGGCACCGCATTGGGCGAAAATGAAGTAGGGGGACGACTCGGAATAGGAGGCAAATCCATTGAAGCCTTCTGTTCTCCTTTTTGGAAATGGCCGTCAGCATACTTATCTACAAATTTGTCCACTGATTTTTCTGTTGGCTTTTCGACTAATTTTTCTACTGGCTTTTCCACCACTTTTTCAACAACGCGTTCTACAATGCGCTCCACTGGAATTTCTCGAACTGTCCCTTCGCTTACTTTTTTCAGTAAAATATGGGCAGCGGCTCCTGTTAAAAGGGACATGGCTAAAATAATAAAAAATCCTTGTCCATAAAAGCCCCAATCAGGAGAGGCCCACAAATCCTTTCTCCACTGGCTCACTAAGGTGAGTTTTCCTTTTGGTAACTTTAAATAAAAGGATAGAATTTCATCTCCCCTAGCATCTTGGGTGAGAAAAGTGCCAAACGTGCTCTTCTGTTTTTTTATTTCTTCAAAGGTTCGATCTCCAACCATGGAGTTACCCACGTACTCCGTCACGGTATGCGCTAAAGTTAATCCCGACTGCGTGGTCAAAAAGAGATGAACCCCTTGTTCCTTTAATTTATCTATCAAGTCCTGAAAAAGAACTTTCGTTCGTATGCCAATAAGTCTTATTTTATTTAGTTGCCCTGTTTTTCGATCTCGAACTTGTGCAAGAACACTGATTGCAGAGTGTACTTCCCCATCATGGGCTTGAGAGGCATAAAATTTGATATCTTGATCGTTGGACTTAGTTTCGCGAAGTTTTTGGACCCACTGAGAGGACCATTCATCCACATGGGGGCGTCCAGCTTCTATAGGAAGTTGAACTTTCCAAATAAATTCTGTTGAGTCCGGATTTATGGCTGCAACTCCAGTAAAACCACCCAGATTTTTTTGAGCTTCGTCGCTATTGCCGGCTTCCATCTGAGTCGCGATTTGCGCCATTTGATTTTTAATTTTATCTAAATCATTATCTAGGAGATCTCCCATCAGGTCGAGCTGACTGCGAGAATTCTCCGTTAGCCAATGCAAAGCAATTTCTTTTTCTCTTTGAATAAACAATAAGATAGAAATTAAACCTGTTAAAAAAATACTGGCCGCAAATATTAAAACTATTCTTTTTTTCATCCATGATTCCCCTGTCGTATAACATATTGCATCAATGCAAATGAGGACTGTTTTTATTATTGTTCCCGACTCAAGGCCAAGAATCAAGCCTCAGGTAGAAAAAGTTTGGAAATTCTTAGGCGCGGTTCAAAAGTTGTTGATAAGCAATGGCATAAAACTGAATTTGTTTAAGCATAGCTTGCAATCCATTAGCTCGACTTGGAGAAAGATGCTGCTCAAACCCTAAATCTTTTATAAATTGTGGAGAAACCTTTAAAATTTCATCGGGCTTTAAATCCTGGTAGACTGAAATGAGAATTGATATCAAACCCTTCACGATGAGGGCATCACTATCAGCTTCAAAATGCAATCGCCCCTCATCAATAACCTTTACCGATAACCAAACCTGACTTTGACAACCTCGAACTTTATTTTCATCTATTTGGTATTGAGATTCCATAGGTGATAAGGATTTTCCCATGCGAACGAGTTCCTGATAGCGCTCTTCCCAACTCTGTAGAGAATGAAAAAGTTCTAGTAGATTTTTAATGCGCTGGTCGGCTAAAGTAATTACTTCTGTTGTCATAAGGACCTAGAGCTAACACATTCAAAGCTATGCTGCCAATGTTTCTTTTTTCTGAGGAGAAACGAGATGTTTAATGGGAAACTGCATATGAAAAACAGTATTCCCCTGGTTTGGCATATAAACTAAATCACCCTCATGGTCCTTCATAATTCTTTTTGAAATACTCAAGCCTAAACCTGTTCCTTTACCGCTCACTTTGGTTGTAAAAAAAGGACTCATGATCTTCTTTACAACTTCAGGATCTATTCCTCCACCACTATCTTTTACTTGAATCATAAAGTTATGCTGATCCTTTAAAAACTCCACCTCAACCCAACGGGATTCCAAACCTTCTACAGCATCAATGGCATTACTGATTAAATTCATTAGAACTTGAACTAGCTGAGACTCTCTTCCCATCACCTGCCACAGCGGATCGTATTTGACAATTCTAAGCTCCACTTCTTTGGCTTTAAATTTATGATCTAACAATATAGAGACGTCCTCCAGTAGAACGCGCAGTGGAATAGGCGTTAAACTATCTCTAGTTGAATCCCTCGAAAGTGCTTGAATGGATTTAATAGTTTGTTCAATGCGTGTTCCTGTGCGCATGATGACGGCCAAAGTTTTTTCTAAATCCTCTTGCGATACAGGTCCCATCTCTAATCGTTCTTGGAGCAATGAAGTCCGTGACATAATTACAGCCAATGGATTTTTCAGCTCATGGGCAAGACTACTTGATAGTTCGCCCAATGTTGCAAGCTTATCTGTATTAATCAAGCGCGCTCGCTCTTCGTCGAGATATTTCATAGTATAATCATGAAAATGCAGCACAATACGAACAGACAAAAGTATTAACACCAAAGTTAAAATATTTGTGGCCTGTGGACTCCATAAAGGATCAGGCACATTAAAACTCCAAGGAATTACAAAATCTTTTATCGTTACTAATAAAAGCATTGCGACAGATAAACCCACGCCAAAAATACGCCAAGCTCTTTCCGTATTGGAATATAAAACGAAAGGCAATAACGCCATGGCAAAAAATAGGTTTTTAAAGCGATAGGAAAGTAAATCGACGTGACTTGAAAAAATAAAGATTAATGCGTTTAAAGCTAGAACCAAATAGTTTCGTGCTAAATTAAGTTTATTTTTATAAATAAAAAGTATTACAGGAACAATGATTCCCAAGGCAATAACACTTGCACTAGCACTCGTTCCTGACCAGTTGCCTAAAATTACCTGAATCATCAACTCAAGCCCACAAACCATCAAAAATATAAAACTGACCGTGTTTACAACTTGATAATGTAGTTGATCCACAGGACTAGCCGTTTCAGGAACGCGCCAACGAGTCACAAACTCCAGTTTTTTAAAAAAATTCATCATAAATACTCCTCCTCGTATAGAGCAATCTCTCTGAGTGATTATTATTGGTCCATTTCGGCGTCCACATCTTGCCGCTTAACCGAGACTAAGGACTATTTTCAATTTATATGATCCAGGTTCCGCTACCAGCATCTATATTTTCACGCTTCAATTTTATATATTTAATGCTGGACGATGGGAGAACTACAGTAATGACTCGATCAATCTCTGTAAAAGATATTTCCGTTGATATAGATAGCGAAAATGAACTCTTATTTTCCATCACAAATACGCGTGGAATTATTAAGCTGGCCAATGCTTCATTTTGTAAAATTTCTGGTTACTCATTAGAAGAACTTAAAGGTGCCGCACACAGTGTTGTCCGTCACCCCGACATGCCTAAAGTTCTCTTTCATCTTATGTGGGAAATCATAAAGTCCGGCGAACCATTTGGTGGTTATATAAAAAACTTAACGTCGGATGGCCGATTTTATTGGGTCTATGCATTTATCATTCCCGTTGAAGAAAATTATCTTTCTATTCGAATTAAGCCCATTGCACAAAATATTCAAGCTATCGAAAGACTCTATCAGCGTTTATGCAATATTGAAAAAAATTCATTTTCGGATGCCGAACGAGAACTCAATCACTGGCTACTAAGTCGTAATTTTATTTCTTATCAATCCTGGGCAAGTTCTTGTCTAGCTGCCGAAATTGATGCCAATATTAGTATCTCCTCTCGTGCGTTTCCCGATAAATTAGAGCGACTTTCTTTACGACCAGCAACCCGCACCGATCTCATTGCCAATCATACTTTAAATCAAGTTTTTAAAGGATATCGGTTTATGCACCGAAATATAATTGAATGGTTAAGGCGTGTAGATCAATCAATAGAAATGCTCTACGAATTCCAAGCTATTTTAATGGTACTTAATCGAGAGCTGTCTAAAAAAGTTCAAAATGTAAAGCGTAAAGGCAAGAAAAATCAAAATTTTAATGACAATTTTATCCTCATGGAAAACTATCGTTCTAATTTACGCTTTCTCTTTGATATTTTAAAGAAAAACCAACTCCATCATTCTTCGGTTTTGCTCCATATCAGCTCGATGAATATTTTTGTCAGTCAGTTTTTTGATTATTTAAAAAATGAAAATACGGCTAATATACCTATTATTATGGACTCCATAGAATCCATGAAGATTCTCACAAAAAGTCTCCTCCTCTTTCCTGATATATTTATCCAAGATAAAAGTGGAATCTCAGAACAAATTAAAATCCACTTTGAATGCATAGATCAAATTTTAGCTAAATTTCAGGTGAGCAATATGAATCTCGATAATATTCAAAAGCTCGTTATAGAATCAAAAGAACATGGTAATAAATTGTTACATCATTATGAAAACTTTGATTTACAAAAGTTATCAGATGCTGCCAACTTTTATCAAATTTTAATAGGCGGAGAATTAGTCTTAGAAGGAGTATCCAATTATGCTGGATAAAAGCATCTTTTCAAAACTTGAAGGTAAGATTGATCATAAAATATGGCACTTGCTTTATAGCCTTGCATCCAACTCTTCGGGGCTATCTTCAACGGAACTGCTTTTTGAGGCTGTCGGTAAAGTATTTATTTCGCAAACGGATTTTGACACCACTCATTGGCATTGGGTCCAAGAGGATCAAATAACCCCCAGTCGGAATTGGAATTTTAAAGACAAAAACCCTGCACCTCAATTAACAAAGCTCTTTAATAATAGCGAAAAAAACAGTGTCGTAATTCCTTTCGTAACTAAATTAAAAGAGTTGACCACCCCCCTGATCCTCTCTCTGAGCCCAGACTTCCAACCATTTAAACAAGTTTTATGTATTCCCATTCAATATGAAGGCCAGACCAAAGCCATTATGCAATTTTTTTCAACTCAACCAAAAATAAATGAAAATTTTTCCAATTCTGATTTTTTGCAAATACTCTCTTACGAACTTAACAGACAATACGGAAACTGTCTTATCCACGAAAAAGAACGAGACCAGGTCGTCCAATTGGCTCAAGCTTCGCGTTTAAGTTCACTGGGAGCGATGGCCGGTGGTATCGCACATGAAATCAATAATCCCGTAACGATTATCATGGGAATGCTCCGAATGGTGATCAAAGAACTTTCGAGTGACAAACCTGTCAATCGCGAAAAAATTTGTAGCACCTTAGAAAAAGCGCGCCAATACACAGAACGTATTAGTAAAATTGTAAAAGGTATTCGAGCACTCTCTCGGGATGGTTCTCGCGATCCTTTTATTCTTTCAAAAGCTCAAGATATTATAGACAATACCTTTGGTCTTTGTGAGGCTTCAATCCAAACCAACAGTATTCAACTCAGTTATGATTTAGAAGATCCTGACATGAGTCTCGAGTGCCGCCCAGTTCAAATCAGCCAAGTATTACTTAATTTAATAAACAATAGTCTCGATGCTATTGGAGATCAAAAATCTCCGTGGATTCATCTTGCTGTTAAAAAAATTGATGATAATACCGCAGAATTCAGCGTCACAGACTCCGGCAATGGAATTCCAGAACACATTGCCAATCAGTTAATGCAACCTTTCTTTACAACGAAGGGGGCAGGAAAAGGAACTGGCTTAGGATTAAGCATCTCACAAGAGATTATCAAAGCTCACTTTGGAGAATTTAAATTGGATCGCGACTTCCCTAATACGCGCTTCTACATTAGAATTCCCATTGATCAAAATAAAAATGAAGCTAAAGCAAGTTAGTTTACTTTTTAATTTTTAAAAAAGAAGCGCAAAGTCAATTATCTATTAAAGTTGAATCTCAAAAAGTCTAGAGCCAAAATGACTCCAATAATCATGGCCTTTGAATTGCTATACTCCATCTTCGTCAAGCTTTGGGTCACCAACTTGAATGTAGACTTTATAGGATCTACAAAGCCATAAAAGTAAAAAGGAGAAAAATATGGTTTCTAAAATAATGGTTTCAGCAATCACTTTCATTACTTTATCTGCTGGTTTTGTTTCAGCAACAACAGATGCACCAAGATTAGGTATTCCTGGTTACGGTGGGAATGGCTGTCCTGCTGGTTCTGCCAGTGTCACTCTTAGCCCTGACTATACTGCCCTCAGTATTTTATTTGATTCTTATATAGCAGAATCTGGTGGTAATACGGGAAAAACGCTTGATCGTAAATCATGTAACATCGCTGTTCCTGTCTATGTTCCGCAAGGCTATAGTGTGTCATTATTTAAAATTGATTATCGTGGATTTGCCTCTATCCCACAGGGGGGTCGAGGATTATTTAGAGCCGAATATTTTTGGGCCGGCATTCGTGGACCTGATTTTGTGATAAACAGAACACAACCTTATGATGGCAACTTTATTCTTTCCGATGAACTTATTGCTTCTGCAGTTGTTTGGTCAAGATGTGGACAATCCATCAATTTAAGAATCAATACTTCAGCTGAAATTACAACGAATCGTTATAATGACCAAGCTCTCTTGACTATTGACTCTGCAGATATTTCATCAGGATTAATTTACCACTTACAATGGAAGCGTTGTAACTAATCCCTCTTAGTTTATTTAATTCAATTAAAATGACATGGCCCCTTCCTTCTTGAGGATAGGGGCCTTTTGTTTTTTATAGATTCTCAATGAAAATGCGTTATAATGTTTCTCAGGGCAGGTGGTGCAATGTCACGAGAAACACAAGGCGAAATTGAAGTAATACAAAAAACGGAAACTCCCAAAAAGTTTAAAGTTATTTTATTAAATGATGATTTTACACCTATGAATTTTGTCACCTTGGTTTTACAAAGATTTTTTGCTAAAACTCTTCAAGAAGCAGAAAAAATTATGCTCGAAGTTCACCAAAAAGGTGCGGGTATCGCCGGTGTCTACACTAAAGAAGTGGCTGAGATGAAAGTTCATCAAGTCAAAGAAGCTGCTAAACAAAATGAGTATCCCCTTAAAACGATCATGGAGGTAGAATAATGCTTAGCCGTGAACTCGAAAGACTCTTATCCGAAGCCGCAGAATTAGCTAAAATTCAACGTCATGAATTTATCACCTCGGAACACATCCTCCTCACCCTGACTCGCTCACCCTATATTGTAGAAATTTTAGAGGCCTGTGGCGCTAATGTTCAAAAGTTAAAAAAATTATTAGAAAATGATATTCAAAAAAACAGCCCCATTCTCACCAAAGAACAAATTGAACAAGCTGGGGGCGAAGGACTTTGGATGCCTGAATTTACACTTGCTTCGCATCGGCTCCTTCAGCGAGCGGCGATGCAAGTTCAAAACTCTGGTAAAAAAGAAGTTACGGTGGCACACATTCTCATTGCCCTTTACTACGAAAGCAACTCCCCTGCGGTCTACTTTTTAACCCAAGAGGGAGTTCGACAATTTGATATTATTCAGTATGTATCTCATGGTCGCGCACCAACTCCCACTGAAACCCCTTCGCATGCTGAAGATGATTCACAAAATGGTAACCAAAGCTTATTGGATTCTGTCTGTGTCAATCTCAATGAGAAAGTTCGCCAAGGAAAGTCAGATCCCCTTATAGGTCGAGATGAAATTATCGAGCGAGCCATACAAGTCCTCTGTCGGCGCACCAAAAATAATCCTCTTTTTATTGGTGAACCTGGCGTTGGAAAAACGGCTCTTGCTGAGGGCATTGCTCAACGAATTGAACAAAAGCAAGTTCCAGAAACCCTTAGTAAAGCAGTCATTTATGCCCTTGATATGGGAAGCCTTATGGCCGGCACTAAATTTCGTGGCGACTTTGAAACAAAAATTAAAAATATTTTAAAAGAACTTGCAGCACTTCCAAAAGCTATACTGATGATTGATGAGATTCACACTCTGGTTGGAGCAGGTGCCACGAGTGGCGGAAGCCTCGATGCGGCCAACTTGTTAAAACCCATGCTCGCTGATGGAAGACTCAGTTGCATTGGCACAACGACTCATCAAGAATTTCGACAGCATTTTGAAAAGGATCGCGCACTCAATCGTCGATTTCAGCGAATTGATGTTAATGAACCCTCCCAAGAAGAAACTTATTCTATTTTAAAGGGACTCCAAAGTCGCTATGAAGAATTTCATAAAGTTCGCTATACCGACAGCGCTTTAAAATCAGCTGCAGAATTATCGACAAAATATCTCCATAGTCGTTTTCTTCCCGATAAAGCCATCGATGTGATTGATGAGGCGGGCTCGCGAGTACGATTGCACCCTGACCTCGCTCCCCAAGGTATCATTGATGATAAAGTTATTGAAAAAGTGATCGCCTCAATGACTCAAATCCCTGTGGGAACCATTACTCTCAGTGATGTTCAACAACTCAAAGATCTCGATAAAAAACTTAAAGCTCACATTTTTGGTCAAGATGAGGCCATTGCAACGTTAGTGAATGCGATCAAGCTTTCTCGGTCAGGTTTAAGTCGAGAAAATAAACCCATTGGAGCTTTTTTATTTAGTGGTCCAACGGGAGTTGGTAAAACCGAAGTTTGTCGTCAACTCGCACAATTGATGGGTCTGCCTTTAACTCGATTTGATATGAGTGAGTACATGGAAAAACATTCTGTCTCTCGACTCGTCGGCGCCCCCCCAGGCTATGTGGGCTTTGAACAAGGGGGATTACTCACTGAAGCGGTAAACAAATCACCTTACTGTGTTTTGCTGATGGATGAAATCGAGAAAGCGCACCCGGATATTTGGCCAATACTGCTGCAAGTGATGGATGCCGGAAGACTCACAGATAGCAATGGCAGAACAGCCGATATGAGACATGTCATACTCATCATGACAACAAATGCGGGCGCAACTGACGTGGCCAAAGGGCGAATAGGCATTGGATCAGAAGATCGCCAAGGAGTCTCCCTGAGCGCGATAAAAAATGTTTTTACTCCAGAGTTTTTAAACCGACTCGATGCCATCGTTGCCTTTAAAGATCTCTCAGAAGAAATCATCCTTCAAGTGGTTGATAAATTTCTTCATGAACTCAGTATGCAGCTCCTTCCAAAGAAAATCACACTTGAAGTAACATCAGAAGCGCGACAATTTTTACTACGAAAAGGGTACGACAAAGCCTACGGGGCTCGACCAATGTCCCGCGCCATTGACGAGTGGATTAAAAAGCCATTAGTCGATGAACTTCTTTTTGGCCCTCTTAGCCTAGGAGGGGAAGTCCATATTGATCACACCAAGGGTTCAGAAAAATTAACCATTACGACAAAAGCTCGACTTTTGCCATTACCCACTAAAGATAAATCAAAATCGGAAGCCACCAGCGAATCAGAGTAGGACTTGAACTGTAGAAGAGTGGGTCAAAAAATCCCAGTCCATTTTTCTGTATATTTTCAGAGCTGTAAATAAATATTAATTACTTATTTTTTCAGTAAATGATTTAATTGCATTCGTCTTTAGACCGATAAAGATTTATGATCCAAATCAATAAAAACACATTAAAAACTGAGATCTCTTGGTTTGATAAGGTTTTATTATCAAACAAGGTTTTATTATCTATTTTTTTTTACTTTATTTATATCTCCGCAGGTCAAATTGGCCTTAGCCTAGCAACTCACTTTCATCAAGTCTCACCGATTTGGCCCGCATCAGGAGTCGCTATTTGGATTTTAGCCACATTTGGTTTTGAGTTTATTGTGCCCATCGCACTTGGAGCTTTTACCATTAATTTTTTAACCAGTCATGAGTGGCTGAGTTCTTTAATCATCATGTTGGGTAACAGTCTTGAAGCATTTATTGGATGCCTCCTCTACCAAAAGCTCAGAGACAAAAAAAATAATTATATAAATAGTGCTAATTTCAGTTTTCTCGGAATTATCGTTGCAGGACTTGTCGCACCTGTCATCAGCGCCCTCCTAGGAACATTAAGTGTTTTTAACTTTAAACTCCCCTTACCAGAGTCTGGTGTGGATGTCCTCTTCACTTGGTGGACCGGCGACATGCTTGGAATCTTATCTCTTTTACCGTTACTAAATTCTCTTTTTCTTTGCCAGAATATTAAAAAAGAAATCGTTAACATCCGCTTCTTTCCTATAGTTATTTTAACTGGATTCAGTACCTATTTTATTTATCAACTCTATTCCAATGAAACTATAGCTCCCCTTTTCTTTTTTTCTTACATTCTTATTTGGGCTTCAATATATTTTTTTAAAGAAATCCAATCTCAAATTTTTATTGGCTTTTTATCTTTTATATTTCTGTATTTCTCCTTTCACCAGCCACCTTTATTTCCTGGTCGAAGCTTCAATGAAAATTTAATTCACATACAGTATGTCATCGCAACTTTTATTATAGTACATTTGGTTTTTAATGAAATTAATAAGGTAAAATCAAGAAATTTGATCTCAATCGTTTTAGTAGGTGGTTGGATCTTATGTTCTGGATTGTATTTTAGTTTAAAAAAATCAGATATTGAAAACAAAAAAACTCTTCTGGAGTTGAAAATCAAAGAGACCGAGAGCCTCATTAAAGATCGGCTAAACACTTACATTGACTCTCTCAATAGCAGTAAAAGTTTTATTGCCGCTAATAATATATTGAATCAGAACTTACTGAAAGGTGATTCTTTTAAGCTTTATGTAGAAAATTTAAATATAACTTCTAAATATCCCGGAATTAACGGCATAGGATTTATTTACTATTTAAAAAATGAAGAAGAAAAATATTTTATAAAAAAAATTCAAAAAGAAAATCCCACTTTTAAAATTAAAAAGGTACCGGGCATAGAAACTGTTAATGGCAAAAAAGATCAATTTATAATTATCTATGTCTATCCATTTGAAACTAATAACCCAGCGTTTGGTTTAGATATTGGTAGCGAACAGAATCGTAGAATAGCCGCAGAATACTCAAGAGATAAGGGCCTTCCCGTAATAACTCATTCAATTCAACTTGTACAAGACTCAGTGAAACGCCCAGGCTTCTTACTTTACATTCCATTTTATGATTATAAGTCAATGGATAGCCAAACTCATACTCCCAAATTTATTGGCTGGGTCTATGCACCTTTTGTGACAGAACTTTTTATCAATGAAGCACTAACCACAATGAAGGATAGAATCCCATTTTCTATATATGAAGGGAATCAACTTATCTACGAAGACACCACTCTTTTAAATAAGAATTTCAGCGAAAAAAACTCTGACTTCAACCTGTACAAAAAAACACAAATTATCCTAGCTGAAAGGGAACTCACCATCTTATGGAAAAAACCATTATTTACACTCAGCAACTACAACGAAAATCTTCTGTGGGTTGCTATAGTTGGCAGTTTAATTTGTTTACTACTTTCAATCGTTGTATTTAGCTTTGAAAATACAGGACGACAAGCCCAAGAAATTGCTGATCGACAAACACAGTTGTTTCTCATAGAAAAAGATAAAGCACTCTCGGCCTCAAAAGTTAAATCCGAGTTTTTAGCAAATATGAGTCACGAAATAAGGACGCCACTCAATGGGATAGTGGGTATGATAAACCTCCTGTTACATTCAAAATTGGAAAAAGATGATTTAGATAAAGTAAAAATTATTCATCAAAGCTGTGATGTTTTAATGAATTTAATTGATGATGTTTTGAATTTCTCGAAACTTGAGGCTAACAAAATAGAACTCAAATTCGAGGCTTGCAATATAAAAAATATTGCTAATGACATTGCATCCTTATTTAAGGCAAAAGCCTCAGAAAAGGGTATTACGATTGAAGTCATTTTTAATGTTGGAAATTCTGAGGAGTGGGTAAGTTCTGACCCTTTCAGACTCAAGCAAATTTTATCAAACCTCGTCGGAAATGCTTTAAAATTTACTCAAAAAGGAAAGATTCAAATTATTTTGGAATCAAAGAATGAAAATAATAATTATTTAAAAACTTTTTATCGAGTTGAAGTCAAGGATAATGGCATTGGAATTAAAAAAGAATTACAACAAAATTTATTTAAATCCTTTTCTCAAGTCGACGCATCTTCAACTAAACAATTCGGAGGTACAGGACTTGGCCTTTCTATCAGCAAAGGCTTAGTTGAACTTTTAGGTGGCCATATTTGGGTCGAAAGTAATTATGGTACAGGTTCAAGCTTTATTTTTAATTTTTATGCAGAACAAACAATACCACCTCTCAATAAAATAAACAGCGAGTTGGGCTCGTCTTATTTAACTTCAAACTCCAATAGTGCTCAATCAGAAACACAAAAAGTAATAACTAAAATACTTGTTGTGGACGACAATAATATTAATCAAGTTGTTGCCCAAATGACTTTAAAAAAATTGGGATATGAATGCGATATTGCAAGTACAGGAAAAGATGCCATAGAAATGTATACTCAAAATCACTATGATTTGATTCTTATGGATTGTTATATGCCCGAAATGGATGGTTTTGAAACTACCATTAAGATTAGAAAATTATCAAAGTCTATTCACTCACCTCGAATTGTCGCTGTAACGGCTAGTATAATGAAAGAGGATCATGAGAAATGCTTTCAAGCTGGTATGGATGCCGTGATAGTTAAACCCATAACTTCAGATGCTATAAAAAAAGAAGCAATGCTCATTGATACAAATAGAAACAACAATTCTGGGACTCGACAAACTCTAATCAATCATAAAGATTTAAACCTCTACTTTAAGGACGAAGATGATATTTTTATTGCTACCGTTAATATTTTTAATTCTCATCACAAACAGTATTTACTAAACATTGAAAACTCCATCCTTCAAAAAGATTTCAATGCCATCAATAAAAATGCACATGCCTTAAAGTCCATGGTAAGTTCATTTTTTGCTAAACCCTTAAAAGAAAATTTAAAGACTTTAGAAGAAGAATCAAAGTTAAACGTCGATACTAATTTTATTGGAAAATTTTATGTTATTCAAAACCAAGTTTACCAATTAGCTACTGAACTTAATGAACTTAAGATTCAAAAGGAATCTGCATGAGCGCTCAAACGAAAATCCTCCTCATTGATGATGATGAACTGGGATCAAAACCCCTTTTGATACGATTAGAAAAACGGGGCCTAGTGGTGCACTTTAGAAGCTCAGGTTTTAATATTTGGCCACAATTAAATGCAGAAAATTATGATCTCATACTTCTTGACTACAGTATGCCAGATCTTACAGGTCATGATGTTCTAAAAGAAATTCGTTCCCAAAGATCACAACTTGAACTTCCAATTATAATGCTTTCCGGAAATGAAGACGTCCAAGATATTGTGGAGTCTCTTAAGCTTGGAGCTAATGATTATATTGTTAAACCCGCAAATATTGATATTGCCATGGCAAGAATTCAAACTCAGCTCATGCTTTCAAATTATTATAATTTAACGATCAGAAAGAAAGAACTCGAAGCCATTCATGCAATGGTCGTAACTTACAGTCATGAAATAAACAATCCCCTAACGATAGTTCTTGCGCACTTTAGCAAACTTCAAGCTGAGTTCCCCGAACATCCTTCCATTCCAAAAATTGATCACTCCCTCAAAAGAGCGATTGATATCATTAACAAAATAAAATCTCTCTCTGAAAATGAATCAAAAATTGAATTTGCGTCCTACGTTAAAGCCGGTCCAAAAATGATAAGAATTAAAAAGGAATCTTAATTTTTTTCACTATTATTTTCACCAGATTCTAAATCATTTAATTCTGAGTCAATTAAATCAGTCTGATCAGTTTGTAGTTTTTCTGTATCTTGATTTTTATTCTCATCATTTTTATTCGCATCCGTATCTTCAAATTCAGTAGACATATCTTTATATTTCGGATCTTTTAAATTTCGCTTTTTCCAATCTTTTCCACTTTCGTCAAACGCATCTCCAAATTTAACAGAAGAGTCTATCGACATAAACTTTTCAGTGATATCAGATGGTGCCAGTTGACCTACGATATCACCTGCCATAACTCCTTCGGTTGCATCCATAATAACAGCCGTAGAATAATGCTTTTCAACTTTTACGATCTTAACTTCGCCGATTCTCCAATTATTTGAGAACAAAACACTCTCTGTGTGACGAATGCGATGAATGGCTGTAATAGGTGCGCTTTGATTAACTTTTACACCATCGTCAGATCCTCGATTTAAATAGATAATAGATTGTGGCCCAAAGAGAGTCCTCGTTGTATCGTTCTCGCCACCAATAATCATTGCTTTCAGTGGTGCCACATGACCTGATTCTGTTAAATTCATTTTTGGACTGTGACCAGGAACTATACTGGCTCCAACACGAATTGGAAACAATGCTGTCATCACCAATGCTTTGTATAACCCCTCAACGCGACCAACAACTTTTACTTCCCCTTGAACTTCATAAGATTTCGGAAGTTCACCTACAGCGTCAGGATCACGAACTTTGCCAATAGCTTGAATAACAGTAAATTCCTCTCCAACTTTTAATTCTTCACCCTCTTCCGCATCAATAAATAAATAATCTCTTTCTGAAGCTGTTTTAGAATTTTTTTCAATTTCGTAAATGGTGCCCTTTATATTTTGTGGAAATTCAGAAATAAAATAAGGAATGTTTAGTATGTTCTCAATCGGTAAATGTTTAATTGGAACAATTTCTAACGGTGCTTTTTCAACCTGTGAATCCGTCCTAAAATACCAACTCGGCAGCGATGAAGGAAATTGATCCAGGGCCGGATGATAACTCCTCAATGGTGGGGGTAACGCCATATCATGAAGATTTGTTGAGGCCATTGGCATATTTTGGCTGTTCCACCATTTTGATTCAATCAATGGAGAACTGCTGGTTAAAGGTTTGAGCTCCTCCGTGGAGTTGACTACCATTCCCGGTGCTTCTAATCCACTTCCAGGGTAAAAATGAATCACTTGTCCTACTTTAATTTGATGAGGATTTGTGATGTACGGATTGAGGGACCAAATTTTTGACCAAAAAAAGCCATCAGTAAAAAGAGTGCGACTCACATCCCAAAGTGTATCTCCAGCAGCGATTATGTATTCACGATTGGGCCTTTGCTCTAAAGCCTTTTCCCAAACGTCTTGCGCTGTTGGTTGGGCATTATATTTTTGATAAACTTGATGAAAGTAATCTTCTTTTCCGCTCTCTTGAGCAAACAAGGAAAGAGGTAATAACACTATTGTCAAAACTTGAAGTAATTTGATTTGCAAATGACACCTACCAGTTTGCTACCGTGGTTATTCTTGTAACTTTTGACCCTTGTTCGTACTTTGAAGTTCATTTTGTGAAATTAATTTCATTTCCATTTCTGCCCGCATGGACTCCGGACTTCCAGGATACAACTTTGATACTTGAGATAAAATAGTCATCGCCTCTTTATTTAAATGCATTTTTTTAAATACAATCCCCTTAGCAAACAAGGCTGATACGGCCTTATTGCTTTGAGGGTATTGAGTCAGAATTTTTTGAAAAGCATTTAGACTTTCACCATACTTATTTTCGGTGAAATACATCATGCCCATTAAATAAAGGGCGTTATCACAATAAATACTTCTCGGAAATTTTTTAATTAAAATATTGCTATAGGCTTTTAAGGCTATCGCATCATTTATTTGATACTTCTCAATCACTTTTCGATAGGCGCCAATTTCTGTTAAAGTTGTTATATTTTCACCCGCCAATTCAAAAAAAGCTTTTTCTTTTTCACTCATCTCTATATTTTGTATGCGACTAGGTTTTGATGCCGCTATTGGTGTAGAATTTGCGAGTTCAGTTCTGGCATTAAAACTCGATTTTATATTTTGATTTTCTTGTGATCGTGGATATGTACTAGCTACTACTGTACGTGGTTTTAGTTTAGTTTTATTAACAGATTTAATCTCCCCGGACTGGCAGGCAACGAAGAGGCTCACCGTTAAAGATAACAATATACTTCCTACCAATGATCTTCTCTGTAATCCAATGATCATACTCTTCCCTCCTGGAAAAATTCTTTACTAAAATTTTGTCATTCTATCCCCCCCTGGCCAAGTCCAAGACTTTAAGGCCAGGACCTTTGCCTAAATTAACTACTATTGATAAAAACCTAATATCTTAAATTTTCTTACATAACAAAACTTGGTAAAATCACCACAATCTTGAGTTATCCACAGGTTTTGTGGACTAGACCTTTGTCAGTGACCGTAAATGCTTATCAACAAAGGATTTCAGCGGAATGCTCAGATTTTTCGCTGCATATAAATCATCGAAAATGAGAGAATAAATCGATCTCTTTTTCAAAAAAAAATTACTGAAAAGTCATCTTAATTACAGTCTTTTACAGTCCGGGACGTCCGAAATAAAAACTCTTACTGTATCTTAAATCACATATTTAACAGGCTAGATGGCATCTCAATTTGCATAGTAAAACCATCATGGCGATATTTAGTATATTATTTCTTCTATTAAACTATTTACAGCTCCGTGGACTAGAAGACACAGTCACTTTACTCTCTGCTCCTACTCAAAAATTCTGTCAAAACCTGTTGCAAGCGCCTTCAGAACACTTGCAGTTTTACCAAGCAGTAGCCTGCGGTATCCCCATCAAGAATTCTTCATACGATATTCTGAAAGTAGTCTCTCTTTGGCACTTGGTTATTGTTTCAGCAGGACATTTTAGCGTCATTCTATGGATCACTAAAAAATTTTGGAATGGACAATCAATTTTTACAAGCATCATACTTTCTTTGTTTACTTTAATGACAGGAGCACAACCACCCGTCGTTCGAGCCTTTGCTGATTATCTATTGAAAAAATATTCCCTGCGAGCAAAGCTTTGGGCTCCGCCCGAATTTATCACGCTCTATAGCAGCAGTGTCCTTCTCATTTTATTTCCCTCATGGGCCTCGTCTTGGTCTTTTTTACTAAGTTGGCTCTGTGGAATTTTAATTCATATCCTCAATAAAAAATCGCTCTTCATTCAATCTCTGGGCATGGCGATCGGCGTTTTTCCAATCATTTGTGCTTTTTCCACTCCTCACCCATTAAGCTTTTTATTTAACTGGATATTAGGCCCTCCTATTTCTATTGTTTTGTTTCCTTGCTCTTTATTATTAATTCCATTTCCTTTTTTACATTATGTGATGGACCCACTTCTCAACGGTTTATTATTAGCTCTCAATAATTTGGCCGGAGGATTTAATCCCTCTCCTTTTCTCTCAACACCGCCTCAATCTCATTTAATTTGTTGCTGGATTTATTTATTGATTTTGCAGTGGTACATCATCAGGAGAAAAAAATATGCATGAATATAAAACTTTCACGTCGATCCTCCTTTTTATGATCCTAATCTCTCAACCTGAGCGCATCTCCTTTGAATCTCCAAGAGCGCAGTGGATTGTTTGGAACGTTGGTCAAGGACTTTGGATCACTCACATAAAAAATGATTACTGTTGGCACTTTGATTTTGGCGGTGAAAGAAATCCCATTAAAGAAGTAATACCTCATTGTCAGTGGCGAAAAAATATTCTGAGTTTATCCCACGCCGATCGAGACCATTATAGTTTTATTAAGTCCATCAGAAAAAACTTAAATAATTTATGTTTATGGGGACCTTCGTGGAAAACACTCCCCACTTTTAAAGTGGGCGCTCAAGCCATCCCACAGTGTCAATCTATACCACTAGAGATGCTCTCTTTTTATAATCCCACTCAAAAAAAATCTCACCACAAGAACCCCAGAAGTCAATCCAAGGGACGAAATGAACTGAATAAAAATGAAATGAGTCAAATGGTTTTAAATTCTCATTGGTTACTGCCTGGAGATGCCCCACAGACTTCAGAAAAGAATTGGCTCGACTCCTCATTCTCTGATTCAACCTCGAGGAAAGCCATTCCAATAACAGACATTCGTCGTCTTGTGCTCGGACATCATGGAAGTAAAACAAGTTCGTCGGTTGAATTATTATCAAGCCTACCAAACTTAATTCAGTGTATTGCCTCTGCCCGATTTAAAAAATACGGACACCCGCACTCTGAAGTTCGCACTCGAGTTAAAAACTTTTGTAGTCTTATTTTAACAGAGGATTGGAATCATATTCATTTTTTTGAATAAAAATCTACCAATCCTCTTACCTTGACCAACTAGTGTTTTGACCGACTAGTGTTTTGTTTCCTTTTTCATTTTCTTTGCAGGAGCCGCTGGAGCATCGACATCAACATCAATATCCGCATCGGTCTCGCTACCTTTCGTAATCAAGAGCTGACCAATTCCCTTAGAAGCTAGAATTTTCTCACGAAGCTCTTTCATCATTTCGGGATGGTCATGCAAATAGGTTTTTGCCTGATCACGACCTTGCCCCATTCTCTCTCCATTGATACTAAACCAAGCACCAGACTTATCAACTAAGTTGGCAGCAACGGCTAAATCAAGGACATCTCCCTCAGCTGAAATACCAGTTCCGTACATCAAATCAAATTCCACCTTAGCAAAAGGAGGCGCCATTTTATTTTTTACCACTTTCACAGCAGTACGGTTTCCAATTACATCTTCACCTTGTTTAAGGGAACCAACACGGCGAACATCTAAACGAACAGACGCATAGAACTTCAAAGCGTTTCCACCCGTGGTTGTTTCAGGGTTTCCAAACATCACACCAATTTTCATACGAATTTGGTTAATGAAAATCACAAGAGTTTTACTACGATTAATAGCCGCAGTTAATTTACGAAGAGCTTGAGACATCAAACGAGCTTGCAAGCCCATGTGACTATCACCCATATCACCTTCAATTTCAGCGCGAGGTACAAGAGCCGCAACAGAGTCAACCACCAATACATCCACGGCACCGGAGCGCACTAAGGTTTCGGTAATTTCCAAAGCTTGCTCACCGGTGTCTGGTTGGGAAATAAGTAAATCTTCTGTGTTTACTCCCAACTTACGAGCATAACCAACATCAAGAGCATGTTCAGCGTCTACGAACGCAACCACTCCCCCTTTTTTTTGAGCCTCAGCAATCACTGATAACGCCAAAGTAGTTTTCCCCGAGCTTTCTGGGCCATAGATTTCTACGATACGACCACGTGGTAAACCGCCTATGCCCAAGCCAACATCTAAACTAAGAGAACCCGTGCTAATAACATCCACGTCCTTCACTAAATTTTCGTTGGCACCCAATCTCATGATGGAACCTTTACCAAACTGTTTCTCGATCGTTGAAACAGCCAAATCTAACGCTTTGGTTTTTTCTGAATTAATCGCTGACATAACTTTCTCCTTTTGTTTATTAACTTTTCTCATCACTTCTTTATGAAGTCTTCCATCGTCCCTTCAAAGGAAGGGCCAATATCAGCAAAAAATTTACGGGTTCCTCCCGCCTCCGGCAGGTCGCCCTGCGGACCCCTTTTGCCCGAAATTCAGATTCCAATTGGTAACTGGCAGTTGATCATTATTTGTTGCTGAAGCTCCACGATTCTCTAACGTAGAAGCCAAGTTCTGCAAGATTTCTTTCTGAACTTTACGCGAATAACTCACCACGGAACTAAAGTTTTAGTGTCGAGTGGACTCAATAAATAGGATTTGCTCATTGCGCTATGCTGTTTGTATTTGCACACCGAGCCAAGCGGTTTGATACAAGACGACTTGCAAAATAACATTGGCAATCATTCCAGCAACCACGTCGTCGATAACAACCCCGAACCCGCCAGGCACTTTTCGATCAAAGTAGCTTATAGGAAAGGGTTTTAAGATATCAAAAAAACGAAATAAGACAAAACCCGCGACAAACGATTGCCAAGTGATCGGAAGCCACGTCATCGTGACCAACATTCCAACCACCTCATCAATGACAATTTCTTTGGAATCGTGAGTGGCACTTTGGTTTTCATACTGATCAGCCGCAAATATCGATAAAATAATTAGAATCAGAGTGCTGATCATATAAACGATCGGACCCAATTTCAAAAGCAAAAAAGCTAGCGGTAAAGTCACCAAACTGCCCCACGTTCCTGGTGCTTTCGGAATACGCCCTACACCAAAAACTGTTGCTAAAGAAATAAAAAATTTATTTTTATGATTGATCTCTTTCAAGAAACCTCCGCTCTTTTTATCTTTTTGACTAATATAGATAGTAAAGATGATCCAAGTACAGCTAGTAATGCAAGCTATTATCATGATCATAGTAAGATGATTTTTTATATGAAAAAAATAGCCACTATGATAAGGAGTGGAAAGCTCTTCAGTAGGAATCAATAATGGAACAGGATTTAAAAAACGACAACAAACAATCCGAGCTTCATCTCTGTATGAATAAAATCATCGATTATTTGAGTCGTCGAGATCATAGCGAAAAAGAACTGCGCGAAAAATTATCACAAAAAAAGTTTAGCTCAGAGATAATTGCTCAATCCATCACCTGGGCAAAAGAACGTCACTACCTCCGCCCCCCCGAAGAGCTTACAAAAATCCTCACAGACATCCTCCTCAGGCGTGGCAAAGGACGAAATTATATTTACCAATACCTCAAAAAACGAGGTCTTCCTCCGCCCATCCTAGAGGAAATTGACAAAGAAACAGAACTCCGCAAAGCTCTAGAATTCGCACAACAAAAAATAAAGCCAGGGATAGCTCTTGATCGAATGGCTCGCGAAAAAATTGGACGAAAATTAATCACTCGAGGGTTTTCACTCGATGTAGTAAGGACAGTTATTTATGAAAAACTCCAACAGTAATTCAAACTCACTTCCTCCCTTTATGAGTAGTGCCGAAGTTCGCACTCGCTTTATTGAATATTTTAAAAAGCACCAACACGCTGCTGTTTCAAGCTCCTCTTTGATTCCTGATAAAGATCCCACTCTCCTATTTACAAATGCGGGAATGAATCAGTTTAAAAATCTTTTTCTCGGATTAGAAAAACGCGACTATGTTCGAGCCGTCTCTTCTCAAAAATGTGTTCGTGCTGGTGGAAAACACAATGACTTAGAAAATGTCGGATTCACCGCTCGTCACCATACTTTTTTTGAAATGCTCGGAAATTTTTCTTTCGGTGATTATTTTAAAAAAGAAGCCATTCATTTTGCGTGGGAATTTTTAACTGTCGAATTAGGAATTCCCAAGGATCGACTCTTTGTTACGGTTTTTCAAAACGATGATGAGGCCGCAGAGATTTGGCATAAACAAGAAGGCATTCCTAAAGAAAGAATTTTTCGATTTGGAGAAAAAGATAACTTTTGGCGTATGGGTGAAACCGGCCCCTGTGGTCCATGCACGGAAATTTTTTATGACCACGGCGAAAAGGCAGGTTCTGAAACTGACGCTTATAAAGGAATTGCCAGTGGTGGTGATCGCTATATCGAAATTTGGAATTTGGTGATGATGCAATATTTTGAAAAAGAACCCGGCGTTATGGAACCACTGCCTCGTCCGTCAGTCGACACCGGTGCCGGACTCGAGCGCATCTGCGCGCTCATGCAAGGAAAGATCAATAACTACGACTCTGATTTATTTACACCCTTAATCGAAGCTGGTCTTCGATTAATTCCAGAAGACGTTGCTCTCGCTCAACTCGTTCGCCACCAATATCCAGGAACACCAACACCAGAATTAAATGAAAAACTCGCTTCATTAAGAGTTCTTGCTGATCACACACGTTCCGTCACATTTTTACTCGCTGATGGCGCTATCCCCAGCAATGAAGGTAGAGGCTACGTGCTCCGTCGAATTCTCCGCCGCGCCCTTCGCTATCAACGAAAACTCTCTCCAAAGGCTTCCTTTTTTCCAGTGATGATTGAAGCCTTGGTTAAGGGGCTTGGATCTTTTTATCCAGAAATCAAAGATCGTAAAGAGTATATCCTCAGCGTTGTTCAAGATGAAGAAACACGATTTATTCAAACTCTAGATCAAGGAACGGAATTACTGGAAGCAGAGTTAAAGCAATTAAAATCTCAAAATAAAAAACTCTTACCTGGCACCATTGTTTTTAAACTGTATGACACGTTTGGATTTCCCGTGGATCTCACCCGATTAATGGCACAAGAGCAAGAATGCCAAGTCGATGAGGCTGGCTTTGAAAAAGAAATGGCTCAAGCAAAAGAAAAAGCAAAATCCAGCTGGAAAGGAAAGAGTCTCAACACCGATGATGCTCATGTGATCCAATGGTGTAATTCCATTCTGAGAAGTAGCGGCGCCACCCACTTTAATGGGTATGAGCATCTCACCACTTCTGCCACAGTTCTGGGGCTTTCAAATGGCCACGCTGTGGTCTCATCATTGAAGGCCGGAGATCATGGACTACTCATCACAGACAAAACCGTCTTTTACGGCGAAGGGGGCGGTCAAGTGGGAGATCGTGGGCATGCTTCAACCTCTAGTAGTCAATTGATAATTCATAATACAACAAAGCAAAATGATATTTATTTACACCATATCGAAATTATAGAGGGTGAAATTCAAGTTAATAATAAAATCGAATTAAAGGTCTCGGAAAGTGAACGTCGATCAACGGCATCTCACCACTCCGCAACACACCTTCTGCACGCGGCTCTTCGTAAAGTTCTAGGCACCCATGTCACTCAGGCGGGATCACTCGTTGATGCCACTCGACTTCGTTTTGATTTTACTCACCCCAAATCCTTGTCACGAGAGGAATTATCTCAAATTGAATCTCTGGTGAATGAGGAGATTTCAAATGCATTAAGCGTTGAAGGTACTGTCAAAACTCATGATCAAGCCATTAAAGATGGAGCCATGGCTCTTTTTGGCGAAAAGTATGGCGATGAGGTGCGAGTGATAAAAATGGGAGGATTTTCCCAAGAACTCTGCGGCGGCACTCATGTGAAAAACACCGCGCAAATTCAATTGATGCTCATCGTGAGCGAATCCGGAGTGAGCGCCGGAGTTCGACGCATAGAAGCCCTTGCGGGAAAGTCGGCGATTCAATTTCTTAAAAAACATTTGGAACAATCCCTTGCTGCTCGTGAAGCAACTGGCACGCAAGAGTCCTGGACTCAAACTCTCGAAACAAAAGCTCCAGCAACAGCCACGCCCCTCCTTGCTTGGATCGATGATAAAAAGCAGGTCATCAAAAACTTAGAAAAAGAAATAAAAACTTTGAAGACCTCTCAAATCAATATTGATGCACTATTAACTCAAGCAAAACCATTTACCAAAAACGCGATCCCTGGAAAATATGTCGTCGCTCTTCTGGAGGTCGATGATCGAGAGTTATTAACTCAAGTTTCTGACCAATTGAAAAATCGAATTGAAAGTGGCGTTATTATCACCGTCGGACAAGGTGCTGATAATTCACACCCGATCATAGTGTCAGTGACTAAAAACTTTGCGGGCTCCCTCAACGCGGGGCAAATACTAAAAGATTTGAGTCAACGTCTTGGTGGCAAAGGTGGCGGGCGTCCAGACTTTGCTCAAGGAGCCATTGTCAAAAAAGATTCCGTTGCCACTGAGTTATCTCAAATCATTGGTGGTTAGATTCTGTTGAAAAGAGCCTCTCTGCTTCTGCGTTGAAAAAGGCCTCGACTAAATGTGTATATAAATCTCATTTTGAAACCTCGAGGTCTGGCAAAATTTCCCAAAGAATTTTTTTCAATAGATGGACCTTGCCAAAATTCATCTCGAACATATTCTAATCTCAAGACAAACCTAAACTCAAAGGAGGATTGTATGAGTAACCTAGATTTGTGGAGAAGGAATTTTAGTCCGTTACGTGACATGGAGAGCTTCGGAAAAGTTTTTGATCGAATGCTTGAAGACTGGCCTGCCACTCGCAAAGATATGGCAAAGTATGACTTTAATCCCAGCTGCGAGGTCAAAGAAGATAAGACGGCGTTTTATTTAAAAGTGGATCTTCCTGGTGTTCCAAAAGATGCCATAAAGATTGATCTCAATGATAATCGTTTATCTATTTCAGGAGAGAGACGCGAAGAAAAGAAAACTGAAGAGAAGGAGAGCAAAACTTATTTTTCTGAAATGTTTTATGGCTCGTTCTCGCGTTCAATGACATTTCCGGTTGCGGTCGACGCTGAAAAAACAGATGCTCGCTATGAACACGGTGTATTAACGATGACCATTCCAAAGAAGTCAGCCAATGGCGCACGACAAATCAGTGTAAAATAATAGTTATTTAATCAAAAAAACCAACTTTAGTGATGACTTTTTTTACCGAATCACAGTAGGGGGCGATGCATATAAGCTCCCTACTGTTTCTTAGACTCTCGTTGACAGAGAGTTTCTGTCCACCCTATCTTAGTAAACCGATGACAAATCGAAGCATTGTAGTCAAAAAATATGGTGGAACTTCTGTCGGATCAATTGAAAGAATTGAATCCGTCGCCGAGCGGCTCTTAGCGGATTATAAGGCTGGTCAAATTCCCGTGGTTATCGTCTCTGCCATGAGCGGTGAAACCAATCGGTTAGTAAGTTTAGCGCAACAAATAGATCCACTTTATCGCGGCCCAGCTTATGATTTGTTACTCGCCTCAGGAGAACAAGTATCTGTTGGATTAGTGACTATGGCTCTAGAAAAGCGAGGCCTCAAAGCTCAACCGCTACTAGCTTTTCAATTGGGGATAGAAACAGATTCCGTTTACTCCAAAGCAAGAATTAAAAATATACGAACCAACGAACTCGACCGACTTATCAAAGAGGGAATTATTCCAGTGATTGCTGGATTTCAAGGGATTGATGAGCATCACAATGTCACAACTCTCGGGCGTGGCGGCTCAGACACTACTGCTGTTGCCATTGCCGCAGCAATTAATGCCAAAGAATGTGAAATCTATACTGATGTTCCAGCTGTTTTCAGTGCTGACCCCAGATTAGTGCCGCAGGCTCGTGAAATTAAAAAATTATCTTTTGATGAAATGATGGAGATGGCGTCTTTAGGCTCCAAAGTACTTCACATTCGATGCGTTGAAATTGGCGCAAAATATAATGTAAGAATTCATCTGCGATCTACTTTTGAATTAAGAGAGGGAACTTGGATTATCCCTGAAGGAGAAATTATGGAACAAGCCGTGGTTTCCAGCGTCACTCATGATGCTAATACCTATGTTTTTAAACTCTATCCCATCCCCCCAGAGACATCCTTTCTCTCTCAACTGTTTACTCAACTCGCAGAAAAAGGTGTCGTCGTCGACATTATCACGCAAAGTCAGAGCGAGGCAGGTCAACGATTAGCTTTTTCCGTCAACCAAGAAGACTATCCTTTAGCTGAAACTGTACTCCAAAATATTTTGCCTCAAGATCGAAATATTACTAAAGAAGTTATGTCAAAGGTTGCCAAAATTTCGGTTGTTGGTGTGGGAATGAGAAATCATCCTGGTGTTGCTGCCCGATTTTTCTCGGTGCTCGCGCAAAAAAATATACCCATTCATTTAGTGACCACTTCAGAAATTAAAATCTCTGCCGTGATAGATGAGTCCAATTTAAAAGATGCAGCCCTGGCTCTTCACTCCACATTTGGTTTAGACTCTTAGGTCGGGCCATTTTGGTTTGGTGAATCCTTACTTACTATCTGTCCAAGCATCTTGAACATCACTACGACCAACCATTTTTAAAAACTCCGTTGCAATCTTCTCTGCCTTTGTCATTTCTTTTTCTCCTTAAAAAGATTTTCTGAAATACTGTGGACTAAAATTCCCTCTTCAGTGAAAGAATATTTTACTTCATTGTGAGAGATTTCGATTCCATAAATTTTATTCCAAAACTGCGGTGAGGTTGCGGGCTCCTCCCTTTGTAAGTAAGCAGGTCTGGGATCCAATTCTAAAATCTCAGTGATTAAGTTTTGAAGCTGGTGAGTGAATTTATTAGGGTTTGATTGCAAAAATTCTTGAGCCTCTGAACTGTAAGTGACAGAGAGACGATCAATATCTGGCGTGGCCCATCCAGCATTAGCATCAACGACGGCATCAGCGTAGGGAATATAGGGCTTAACATCTAAAACCGGGGTACCATCAAGAACGTCAAGACCTTGCACTTCGATCGAAGGTCCCTTGGGATCATCTAAATTAACTTTATTTATTTTTACAACAGAAATCCCAATGGGATTCGGGCGATGGGGCGACCGCGAAGCCAGTACTCCCACCTTGGTTCGTCCTCCCAAGCGTGGAGGGCGAATGCTGGGTTTCCACTTTTTTCCTCCATGCTGATGAAAAATAAAAACGATCCAAAGATGAGAGAACTGATCGATGGTTTTAAGAGCAGATTTTAAGTCTGGGTCCTTTTTAAATTGAATGATACCGACAGCATTTTTAACCAATCCGGGCTGTCTGGGAACTCCGTAACGTTGCTTAAAGGGCGATTGAACATAAGCGATGGGCGCGAAAGTGACTGGCTCAAAAGTGTATTGAGCCGAAGTCATCGTTGAGTTCATGAATGAACGCTCACACCGATTTTTAAAATTTCACCATCAATTTCAACTTGCTCAACATGAGTTCCGCGAGGGCTCTCCGTTTCGTTCATAAGCTTGAACTGACGAGAGAGAGTTTCTGCAACCAGAGTGGATTGATGGGCGGTTACGGCCTCACGGAGTGGTGCCGTACAAGCTAACTCAAGTGAAATTTTATCATCCAATTTAAAATCGGCAGCTTTTCGTGCCGCTTGAATTTTTCGCATCACTTCGCGAGCGAGTCCTTCGCGCTCTTGTTCTGGCGTGACCGTAGGGTCGACTTCAATAGAAACTATTTGGTGCGTTGAGAGGTTGGGATTTTCACCCTTCGCTGTACGGCGAATTTCAACTTCAGCAAGAGTGATGGCCTCTCCATCGATAGTGAGTGTTTCACCTTTTTCTAACTTTAAAATATCACTTAAGTTTAAGGCTTGGATCGCAGCTCCAATCGTCTTCATCTTTGAGCCCAATCGTCGTCCTAAAACAGGAAAGTTGGCCTTAGCATTAATAGCCACATACTGATCTTCGTTGGCATCGTAAATGACCTGACGAAAATTTAATTCATCCACAAAGAAGGGCTCAAACATTTTGAGTGTTTTAAGAACCTCTGGACTTCTGTGAATAATTCTTATTTGGTTCAATGGAATTTTCGCTTTAACTTTTATTTTTTCTCGATGCATACGCCCCAGAGCGACCAAGGCATCCATGGCTTTAACGGCTTCTTCAAGATCAGGTCGAAGCATGGACAAATCCGCTTGTGGATAATTCTCAAGATGAACAGAATCCATTTTATTTTGAGAGGCTTGGATAAGATTCAGATAAATGGTTTCTGCCATAAAAGGAGCAAAGGGCGCCATTAGCTTTGAAAGCGTCATGAGCACTTCAAAGAGAGTCTCATAGGAGTAGCGCTTTTCTTCAGGCATACCTTCTTGCCAAAAAGTGCCGCGGTTAAAGCGAATGTAAGTGTTCGTGAGATCTTCAATGAATTGCAACAATTGAGGAACCACATTATAAAGTCGGTAGGCATTCATTTCTTTTTCGGTATTCGAAATCAACCCATGCAACCGCGACAACAACCATTGATCTAAAATATTGGGCGATTTTTTTGCGTCCCCTTGAGGTTTGAAAGCATCGATATTGGCGTAATTCACAAAAAAGGAATAGGAATTCCACCAACGAAGTAAAATTTTTCTGACTAAATCAAAAACGCCTTTTTCAGAAAAACGCAACTCCTGAGCTTTCACCACAGGAGAGTCGATCAAATACAATCTCAATGCGTCAGCACCGTGTTTGTTTAGCACTTCATTAGGGTCAGGATAGTTGCGTAAGCTTTTGGACATTTTACGTCCGTCTTCAGCAAGCACCAAACCGTTGACGATAACATTTTTAAAAGGGGCTTTACCAAACAAGGCCGTACCAATTACCATGAGGGTGTAAAACCAACCACGCGTTTGATCCAAACCTTCAGCAATAAAGTCAGCAGGAAATCCTTTTTTAAAATCGTCGGCATGGGTTTCTGGATAACCCCATTGAGCGTAAGGCATAGAACCTGACTCAAACCAACAATCAAACACTCCTTCCACGCGACGAAGAGGCGATTTCCCTGTGGGAGAGGGAATGGTGATTTCATCCACGACATCAATGTGTAAATCATTAATAACTTTACCAGAAAGTTTTTCAAGCTCCGCTTTTGAGCCGATGACCATGAGTTCACCTTCAGTGTTTCTCCAAATCGGAATGGGCGTACCCCAAAAACGATTTCGAGAAACGGCCCAATCGCGAGCGTTTTCCAGCCAATTGCCAAATCGACCATCACGCAAGTGATCAGGAACCCATTCTGTTGCCTTATTGGCTTCAACCAATCGGTCTTTGATTTTTTCAACGGCAATAAACCAACTCGACACCGCTCGATAAATAAGTGGTGTATCAGAGCGATAACAAAAAGGATAACTGTGCTGTATGGTATCTTGTTTATAAACACGTCCTGTTTTTTTGAGGTCTGCCATAATATCTTTGTCGGCGTCTTTCACGCGCTTACCTTGATAGGGTGGCACCTCAGCTGTAAACATTCCATCATCGTCCACTGGATTGACGAGCGGAATTCCCGCTTTGTGACAAGCATAATAATCTTCTTCACCGTAGGCGGGCGCCATGTGAACAATACCCGTACCACTCTCAATAGTGACATGATCAGAAGAAATCACTTTAAAGGCTCCGACTTTTCGCTTTTCTGCAAAAAAAGGAAAGAGGGGCTCATACTCTAACCCAAGGAGTTTTTCTCCCGTGAGCGTTTCAATGATTTCCACTTCTTTCTCAGCATCCTTAAAATAAGAGCCAAGAAGAGCTTTAGCTAAAATAAGAATACGACCTGAGCTCAACTCTTTTGCTTTAACATACTCAATTTCTTTTCCTACTGCTAAACCAAGATTCGATGGAAGGGTCCACGGTGTGGTCGTCCACGCCATAAAGTGAGTGTTTGCTTGTCCCAACACGGGAAAGGTCACCGTTAACGCCGGATCTTGAACCATTTTGTAATTTAAATTGGCTTCAAAGTTTGAAAGAGGCGTCGAAATTCCCACAGAATATGGGACAACTTTGTAGCCCTCATAAACTAAACCCTTTTTATAGAGTTCTTGAAAAACCCACCACACACTTTGCATGAATGAAACATCCATAGTGAAATAGGGTTTTTCCATATCCACCCAACGCCCCACTCGACGCACCGTCGTTTTCCACTCTTCAGAGTAGCGCTTTACAATAGAGCGACAGAGATTGTTGTATTGAGCAACACCCATTTTTAAAACGTCTTTTCGACTCTCAATTTTGTGAGCTTTGTTAATTTCATATTCAACAGGCAGGCCATGACAATCCCAACCAAAGCGCCGAGGCACCACATAGCCCTTCATGGTCCAATAACGAGGGACTACATCTTTTAAAACGCCAGCAAGAATGTGACCATAATGGGGAAGCCCTGTCGCAAAGGGAGGGCCGTCATAAAAACTATAGGTTTCTTTCGATGAACTGCCTTCAAGAGTTCTTTGAAAGATCTTTTTCTGATCCCAATACTCCAAAATGGCAACTTCGTTAGCTGCTAGGTTTACGTCAGGTTTTACGGTGTTGTAGATATTTTGTGAGGAATTTTTCATAGTCTTATCAGGCTAGCAAAAAATAAGAAGTAAATCATCTGCTATTAGTTTTAAATCTCATAATTTGCGCGGGACATTGCTGTTGCTTTCAACGCCTTCAATGCCCTTTTTTTAGTAACGATTAAGACTTCCAATAAATCATGAACTCAGAGGTTTAATTAAAAAGTGACTCTCCCCGAGTTCGTACACGGGATTCAGAATTTGAGAGTTCATTAAAGTTTTTTATAATCCAATCTATGTAGAAACTAACATTTGTGAATTGAGAGCCGAATTTACAAGGATCATCGCTGTAAGATCTTCGTCTCACTGATTGGGCCACGCCCACAATTTTAAGTGTGTTTCTGAAGAATCGAAGGCCAGGCCCTCCAGAGTCCCCAGCGCAAACACCTTCATTATAACTTTGATCAAAAATTAATGTCTCAACTTTACTGCTATAGTCAAAGATAGATTCTTTATTTGAACTTGATAATAGAGATAGAACAAGCGAGAGATAGTCGTCTCTAAACTGCTTACTTTTATTGGAACGAATAAAGCCTAATTTTAGTGGGACCTCTTCTTTTTCCTCAGCTTCATATCCTTTTGAATTACCGTATCCTACTACAATTAATTTTTCATCTTGAGGAAAATCATGGGTCTCTTCATCTAGCTGGTAAAAAACATGCTCCCCTGGCATAGGCTCACTTAAACGCAGTAATGCAATATCCCCGCCCTCTTTACTTCCATATTTTTCATGTACTTTTACAGCATCAACAGCCATGGCTTTACTAAGATCTTTATTACTTAACCGACAGAGAGTTGTTGATCCATAAACAGCAGCTGCTTTTAAATATACTTGAGAGGATTTGCTATCTTCAATAATGTCTTTTCTGGGTGTCACACAGTGAGCCGCTGTTAATATTATATTTGAGTCAATCAAACTCCCCGTGCAACTAGAACCACTAAGGAGTTCATCATTTGATTTGTCAAAAAAGTAAATATATAATTTAACGACTCCTTTAGCTAAGTTACTACTTTGAGCTAAAGTTTTACCACCAATGATCCCAAAGTCTGTGACTTCCCCACCATCATCATTAATGGGACAGAACATCGGCTGTTTCTGATGGCCATTAGACGTCACTTTAGAATCACTGTCGTTAGTGCAAGCAATCATTGAAGTTAAAACAAAAAAACCTAAAATCATGTGCACTAATTTTCTTTGAAAATTCAATACTGTCGCCACGTTTTCTCCTGATTAATTAAGTCATTGAAATTTATTTACAAAGTGAGGTCTCTATACTAAAAACCTCACCTTGTAGCCAGTAAATTAGACATCAAAGAAAAAAATACAAATACTTTTGATTTAATTGCTGTGCGAACAGCAGCCTAGGACTTTGTAATTTCTTGAGCGATCGTTAATTCTCGGTCAATCCGGTAAAGAATATTCATCTCTTCTAATCCATCGGATGAAATATCTTCAGGTTCAGAGACAAAGTCTTTAACAACTTGCAGAGATTTATTAACCCTAACCCTTACGCCACTCCCCGGAATTTTTAAAATTTGTAACTGTAAACTACAACGAATTCCTGCTGTGTACTTTTCTTCAAAAATGGGAGCCCGCCAACAGCTGGGGCCACGCAAATAATCTGTTTTTAAAACTCCTGCATCCACATTGCTTTCCAGAATGGGATAATCTGATAAAACCTTTTCCGCAGCCATCCAAACCTGCTCAATAGCTCCCTTAAAGAGAGTCTCCTTAACCGGTGGCCTGGGCGGCATGATTGTCACACAACCTGAAGTCGCGACTCCAACCACAAAGATAGGAAAAAGTTTTATAAATTTAAAATTCAACACTATTAGCACTCACATGGGTCATATAAGTTGATACGTCGGGTCCCAAAGCTGCATTAACCGGAATTGGTAGCGGTAGATTAGTACCAATAAAAGCCACATCCCAACGATGGGATTCAGAAGCTGAATCCTCAAAATTCAACTCTGGCCACTCGGGTAACTCCATCGTCTTGAGCCAAGTATCAGAATAAACTTCCCACTCACGCTGAATTTTTTTTGAATTACCGTCCTTGATCACTTTTGATAAGACAGAATAGGTCGTGAGTGGTTGAATTTCTTTTTTTAATAAAGGATTTTCAGCAGTCCAACCATAAACATTTGGGTTTCCTTTTTGTGGTGTTGGCTGCGAAATCAAATTTAAAAAATTAGGAGTGTGCGAAGGGCTTTGTGCTACGAATTCCACACTTGAGGCTTCGTCAATCGTTCCATCGGGCTTATTATTTTCAAACTTTGCTAATAAAGAAATAAAAACTCGATTCACTTTATTAAGACTCTTTAAAGTAAAGGGGCGTCCATTGATGGCTTTTTTCATATCCGTTGGATAAAGCAGACCATCTCTTTCAAAGAGCGATACCGTAATCATGTTTGCCGTGGGTGGGATGGCTGGAGGCACAACCGTTTCAGTATGATCAAAAGTCATTTCATCAATAGGAATATCAAGCTGTGTTGGCCCAAGGATTTCGATTTCTCTCATCGTTCCACTCACAATATTAAAAGAGTTAATAATATTTGTTGAGCGATCTCGTCGACGAAATTGATCAATTGTTTCTCTAAAGGGAAATTGTCCATGAAGAGCATAAAGTCTTTTCGTCCCTTTATCTTTAAAATAAAGTCGATATTGTTCTTTTGATAACTCAATTGGTACGACATAAGATTCTGTTTGTCTCGGAAATGTAATATTGCTAGGGACCGGTGCAGAAAAAGCGCCAACCGATAAATTATCAAACTCAGGACTAATCAACTTGTTAATATTGAATGAAAACAAATCCGCCTTTGATACAGCCTGCATCACAAGTCCAAAATCAGCTTTATTATCTTGCCTTAGTGAACCAAAGTTTTTTGCGACTCCCGATAGCTCTATTTGGGGAGTATTCACTAAAGGCTGAAGTTTAAACTGCAAGGATTGAGGCTTAACCATAAAGTAGGTTACCCGCATAAAGCCAGCACTTCCGACGGTTACAGATGCTGGTTCCACCCAGAGGGCGGGAATTGTAACCTGCCCCGTGCTGTCTGTCGTAAAAAAATTATTCACAAAAGGTTGATTTTGTTTTGATCCTATTAAAATTTTTGCATTTTCTACCGGCTGACCTTCGGTGGTCGTTACAGTGATTATGATCGGTTTTGTAGTTGGTGTCTCTTTAAGATAATTACTCTCCTCCTGGATTCCGCTACCCATATTTTGATCAAATGGTATTAAGTTGGAATTTTGACACGAAAGTATTAATCCAGAAAGACACACTAAGGACACTAGTTTTAACCACTGCATAGACTCAATCTCCCTTAAGTTTAGATGACGATATGCTCAACCAATTAACTCATTCCTGAGTTTCCATTGATTTAGATATGAATATAAGCAATTGCAGAATGATTAAACCGCAGAGTCAACCTTATGATTTTTAAAAAATATTTTTCTGGGATGCGCCAACAGATGAGTGGTTGACATACATAACTACTGTTAATATATTCACGCACTTCTAAATATTATTAGAATTGTTATTTGAAAATATAAAATTATTTTTCATAATTGGTGGGGTAGCTCAGCTGGTTAGAGCAACGGAATCATAATCCGTGGGTCGGGGGTTCAAGTCCCTCCCTCACTACCACTTGTCTTGATTTAAGCAATAAAATCAATAACTTAGTAAATTCCAGGTACCCTAATTGGGTGCACTGGGTGCATATCTTTATTCAATCAAGACTTGGGAGTGGTGTGGCCGATTCCGACAGGAACTGCATATGGAAACTATTCCAGTAAATCAACAAATCAAAGGCACTTACTACATCAGAGTTCGCTCTGCTGGTTGGTATATATGGTACCAGTTTTACCAAGATGGAAAGTCTCAAAGAGAGAAGGTAGACAATAAAGCTGTTCGTGATTTGGGTTTCAAAAATGAGATGTCTGTTGATGAAGCCAAGGCCCATTGCTTTCAACTCAATAAAGAACGCTCTCTTCGTCGTGAGAAAATCAGAAAAGCAGCCAAGAGAGTTACTGAACTTAAAACTATTAATGAAACTTTATTTCCACAAAATAGAGTCGAAGAATTCCAAGAACTACTGGCTGAAGAAAATTTTGGATCTGATGTTCATCTTAAAAAACTAAATTCTCATTTTAATTTCATTCAAAACTTGTGTAACGATCTTCGAATTTTGCCAGATGAATATCGTGAAAATTCAAAGAAGATTTATAAGTACTTTATCAAAAAGAAAGTCAGTCCCAATTACGCTGGAAGATTGATTTCACTTCTAAATCGCTGGGGAAAGTTTGTTTCAAAAATTAATGGAACTTACTTTGAAGAAGTACCAGTACCTCGAGGAAGAGAGAGATCCGCGATTGCTGATGCTCAGCAAACTAAAACTGGCAAAGATACTGAGCTTGGAGTTCGTACTGAATCAAGACCACTCACACCAGAAATTCTGGACAAAGCAAAAGATAAGTTGAAACCCGAGCAATACAACTGGCTTTTGCTTTCAGTGTGGCTGGGACTTCGACCTGAAGAAGTTGAGTTGTTAAAAGATTCTAAAAAATATAGACTGGAATACTACCCAAAAAAGAAAGTTCATGTTCTTCATATTTATCAGTCAAAACTTCAGTTGCAGTAGTCAGTATTTGAGTTGACAGTTTTGTCTATGAATTTTTATTTTGT
>CAZTDX010000003.1:0-113257 GCA_964612425.1 uncultured Pseudobdellovibrionaceae bacterium | reverse complement strand
CGTTTAGGTGAGATTTTGATGGCTAAAACCGGTCCAGTTACGTGAGACTGGACAGCCAGTAGGGTCCATTCTTCATCAAGGCCTCTTGCGATACTCATTGAGAAGATGAAAAGTATAAATAAACAAGGGATTGTCCTGATCATCCATTTAACTTATTCGATTCTCGTCTGAGGTCAATAGGTTCGATGACCAAAAAAGAAATGCTTTTGGATATTCTGATATAGACAATGTAAGAAAGCGAGCATCCCCTATGACAAGTAATCTTGGCAGTAGGTTTTCGTAGAGCCGTAAGAACGAAACTTTTCAAGAACTCTGGGGGTATTCAGGAGGTTTGTAGAAAAAAGTGAGCCAAGTCCATTTAAGGTGAATGTAAAAGATAAAACAGAAATCAAGAATGGAAATGACTCACGCAGATTGGATTACCGTCCACAACATTCTGAAATATCTCAAAAGCTCGTATGGCCAGGGATTATGAAAAACAAGACCAAGCCATTAAGCTTCGCTCGGCCTATCGTGCACTTTTTAAAAGTGTTGTGGTGAGTCCGGCTAAGCCGAACGGTCATAGAGAATTTAAATTTATTTTAAGTGATAGGGGTTCGATTATTCATACTGAACCCCGAGATCCGGGGCAGGCTGTCCTCGTGGAGGACGCTTTTTGCACAAGCCCTAAAATGGTGGCCCCGGGGAGAATCGAACTCCCACGCCCTTGCGGGCACTGGATTTTGAGTCCAGCGCGTCTACCAATTCCACCACAGGGCCATAGTCGACAAAAAAATTAAAATTCAAGATTTAAAATAGTCACTCAGTAAACATTTTTAATTGAGCAACTAAATATTATTTCAAGATCGTTAAAACAGGTTTTTGAAGTTAAAGGAGAATTATTACAATCTCAAGAAAAAAGTGAAAAGTGTTAAATTCAAAGCTTAATTCAGGCCTCTTAAAGGATTGGTGCATATAAAAAAATTCCATTTTGTTTACTTATTTTGCAACTCTTATAGAAAAACTTTACAATTGCTTCACAAAAAGAGTCATTTTTGACTCCAGGAAAAAATTATAATATCAGTAATTTCAAATAGATATAAAGGCTCTTTGGGATCTAATTCATGGCATTAAAATTGCTCATGCTCTTTTTGCTTATATTTTAAGTTTTTAAAAAGAGGTGTATTTATGAAATTAGTATTATCGATTTTGATTCTGATGGGTGCTCACTTGAATGGGGTGAATGTAGCTCATGCTCAACAATTGGATGACTCCCTTGATCTTGATTTAGATCCTGTTCTAACAGAAGAGATTAATGCTGAGACCGGCAAAGATGAAGATAAAAAGGCCGTGGGCCCATCAGTTAAGGCTGATGCCAAACAAAATCGTTCTATTTATATTGTGAATCAGGCATCTTCAGGTGCAAAAGCTGATTCTAAAAATAAAAATGAACTCACAGACAACGAAATCACCACAACGTCGCGAGCAGAAGAGTTAAAAAAATATCGTAAAAGAGCTGAAGTTGAGACTGAGCTAAAAGCCACTGAAAAAATTGAAGAGTCACGATTGAAAGACGAGCAAAAAAGAAATGATGTTTTATTTGGTGATCGTTTCAAGGCTCTCGATAATAATGAAAACACTAATGTGAATGCAAACACCAATACTAATCAGGTTCCTATTCAGGTGATTGCTCCTGCCCCAGTGACTCCTTCTTTAAGTCGTGAAGATGTTAAAGAAGAAGTAAAATCAGTTCTTAGCGAAAAAGAAGCTCTCGATGCTCAACAAAAGAAATCAAAACACAGTACTTCTTACTTTATCGGTATGGTGGGATTATCTGAGTATCCAAAAGCTGATAACGTTCAAGGTAATGGAGTGTTTGGAATTGGTTTAGGAGTTGAAGCTCAGGAAAAAATCCTTGTGGAAGGAGTTTTTCAATATGCTTCTTATAAGAGTAACTATATATGGTTAAAAGATATTGAAGAGTATTCAGCTATTGGCGCGGTTAAAGCACAATTCAGCAAAGGAACTGTTCGCCCCATCGCAGGTGGTTTAGTAGCCTATAGTTACAGAACGTACACTGATACCTACTCAAACTACCAAAACCCCTATGCCTACCAATCTACAACACAAACACACGTGAGTGCCTTTGATATCGGTTTATTAGGTGGAGCTCAATTTGTGATTTCAGATGATTTTATTATCGGTGGTGAGTTTAGATATTTGTGGAATCTTACAAGTAAAACTGATGGTGCTTATTATCCCGCATTTTTCCCAAACTCTGAACCTCTGGATAATATGAGTCACTATTCCTTTTTACTCACAGGCCGATTTAACTTTTAATGATTATCTTTAAGATAACTCAAAGTATCTAATATAGAAACCTAGGCCCTAATAAAAAAACGGGACCTAGGTTTTAGTTTGTACCAGTAGTTTATTTCAGTTGTCCCAGTCTAAGCGAATATTTTTAAATACTCAAAAAACTAAGATTCAGTTATAATCAAACATAATAAATTTAAAAACTTGAGTGAAGACCGGGGCACATCAATGAAACGTAACATAATAGTTGTTTATACTCTTTCCTTCCTTATTTTTAACAGTATTGCTCAGGCGAATACGATCACAAAAATTGTGGGTAAAGTGGGTGACTATTACCTCACCTCCCGTGAAGTGATTGGGGGTTATTGGCTTGAAAAAGCACTACAGCCAGAGCAAAAAATCATTCCCAATGAAAATTTAAATTCTCCTGAATTTATTGTGCAAGTGACCTCAGCCCTTTTAGAAAAAGTCGTTTCCCTTGAAGCGGAAAATTTTTCTCTGGCTAATGTTACCGATGAAGAATTTAAAGAGTCTTTAAATAAAGCAAAAAAAAATTTAGCCAACCAAAAATCATGGCAAAAGTGGAGTGTTACAGAGGCTGAGATTCAGGATTGGTTGATGAGAAAATTAAGAAGTAAAAAATTTTTAAAATATAAAACGGAAGCATCAAGTTTAACGGTGAGTGAATTTGAAATCAAAGAATACTATGAAAAAAATAGACTGAAATTTGGATCTTTACCCCTTGAAAGTTTCAGAGAAAATATTCGACAATTTTTAATACAAAAGCAATCAGAGGAGCGACTTCGTGAGTGGTTTGATATTTTAAGAAAAAAATATCAGGTCCGCAATTTTACCGCTGAATCTAACGAATGACGATCGAAGTTTTAGGCGTTGAGTCTCTTGAAAGTGTTTTTAATATAGTGTCTCTATGTCAGAAGCACTTAACGTCTATCGCCCAACTTAATTGGAGTCGAGGGTCATTGGAAGAAATTTTTAAATTAGGCTCTGGACTTGGAATGCGGAGTCCAGAAGGGGAACTCTTAGGATTTGTCCTTTATCTTAAGTTAGATGATAGGCCCGTCAATAAGTACAAAGATGAAGCATTGGTGATTTTACCACATATTGAAATTGCTTGCTTAGCGACACTCCCTGAGCACCAAGGAAAAGGTGTGATGAGCTTATTATTGAATCATTTAAAATTGAAGTCTCGAGAAGTTTGGTTGGAAGTTCATGAGGACAACTTAAAAGCTATTGAGTTCTATAAAAGTAAGGAATTTCAACAAGTTGGAATTAGAAAGAGATATTATTTTGATGGTAAAAATGCCATTTTATTTTCGTTTGCTTCAAAAGAACTCGATAGAAGTTCTTTATAAAAACTCGTGACATTTGACATTAGGATTATTTATAGTTAGATGATATCAAAGTGCATCTTTCTTCTTAAGAGTGGATGTATGGTACATTTTGTAGATTGAAGCAAAAATGGGCCTAAAGCGGCCCATTTTTTTTTACCTCAAAGAGGATGATTATTAGAGAATGCTAGAAAAGATAAAAGATTCTGAAACAAATGAATCGGTAACAGATGAATCCATAATTGTTGAGACCACCATTGCTGACACTACAGATGTTAGCGGCTCCTTAGAGTCAGTCATACAAGAAATTGTTTCCAATGAAGGTTGTATTTTGTACGACTATGAATTTACAGGAAGTGGTGGAGCAAGAACTCTTCGAATTTTCGTAGATAATGAAGCTGGAATTGGGATTGATGAATGCACTCAAATATCTCGGGCCCTCAATTTGCGCCTTGATGCTGACGAGAGCCTTGTTCCGGGTGGAGCTTACCTTTTGGAAGTTTCGTCTCCAGGGCTTGAGCGTTCTTTAAAAAAGAAATGGCACTTTGAAAAAGCCATTGGTGAGAAAATTAATTTTCGCTTATCTCAACCTCTTGGTTCGTTAGGAGTTGAGGAAAAGCGTTGGCAAAATTGTAAACACACGGACGGTGTCGTGCTTTCCGTAATTGATGAAACTGTGGAATTGGAGCTGTCAGGTGAAACTAAGGTTCGAGTTCCGTTAAACATTTTTGAAAAAGCAAAAATAGTATTTGATTTTTCAAAACCAAAAAACAAGAGGTGATTATGTCATCTGATAATATGTTTTCAGAGTTAAGCAGAGTGATTGAACAGGTCGGAAAAGATAAGGGGATTGATCGCCAAGTGGTGATTGATGCCATTATGCAAGGGATGCTGCTTGCTGCTCGTAAAAAATATGGAACCTATCGTGAAATCGAGCCCCAATATAATGAAGACACTGGCGAAGTGGAATTGTATGAATTTAAAGAAGTGGTCACTCGCGAAGAGTTCATTGATGAAGAAGTAGAGATTCCACAAGATGAAGCACTCAAGCTCGATCCTGAAGCTCAACTTCATGATTCAATTGGTATAAAAATTGAAGCCCGAGATCTTGGTCGCATTGCCGCTCAAATGGCAAAACAGATTATTCTCCAAAAAATTCGAGATGCCGAAAGAGAAATTATCTTTAATGAATTTGAAACGCGTAAAGGGGAAGTGGCATCAGGGATTGTTCGAAGAGTTGAAAAAGGCATGGTGGTTGTTGATTTAGGTCGAACAGAAGCCTATTTGCCACTTCGAGAGCAAATTCCTGGAGAAACCTATAAAGCGGGCGATCGCGTTCAAGGTTATCTTTCAGAGGTTCGTCAAACCACTCGTGGCCCTCAGATTATTATGTCTCGCGCTGATGAGCGCTATTTAATGAAGCTTTTTGAACAAGAAGTTCCTGAAATATATGATGGCATCGTTGAAATCATGGCGGCGGCTCGTGAACCGGGTCAGAGAGCTAAAATTGCAGTGCGATCCAAAGATAATACGATAGATCCTGTGGGCGCTTGTGTTGGAATGAAGGGGAGTCGCGTTCAAAATATTGTTCAGGAATTAAAGGGTGAGAAGATTGATATCGTTCCTTGGAATGAAGATATTACTCGATTTGCATGTAATGCTTTAGCACCTGCTGAAATTTCTCGAGTCTTTCTTGATGAAGTGAACCATGAAATGGAGATTGTTGTTCCTGACACTCAATTGAGTTTGGCTATTGGTCGTCGCGGACAGAATGTTCGTTTAGCAGCAAAGTTAACGTCTTGGAAAATTGATATTTTATCAGAATCTGCTGCTCAAGCGAAGGCTTCTGAGTCAGTGTCTAATTTGTTATTACTTCCAGGGTTAAGCGAGACCATGGCTCAAAATTTATATCAATCAGGATTTGGTTCATTTGCTGCAGTTGCTGATGCAAGTATTGAAGATTTGATGTCTATTCCTGGGTATGATGATCCAACAAGAGCTGAAAAACTCTTGAATGATGCAAAAGCGCTCGTTAAAAAATACAAGGATTCTGGACAACCGATTCCTGTTCAAGGAGTTGGTAAAGATTCTAAGACCGATGCTAAATCATTGGCTGATTTGCGCTTGAAGCAGGAAATGGAAAAGCTAGAAGGTCAAGAAGCAAGTGTTAACAGTGTTGAGATTAAAGACGAAGAATAATCGATTCTTCGAAAGAGGTGAGTGAGTGGCGAATCCAAAGGTTTTTGAGTTTGCAAAAGAAGTAGGTATGGAGACCTTAGCTTTGATGGCTAAGATTCGTGAATGGCAATTGCCTATAAAAAGTCATATGGCGGAGCTGACTCCTGATTTGATTGAGCAGATTAAAAATAAACTCAATCCTCAAGCTCAAAGTGGTGAATCTGCAAAAAAACTCACCGTTAAGAAAAAAGCCACCACGAAAAAAGTCGCTCCAGAAGTGGTAACGACAAAAACAGCAGCCAGTGCGGCCGTTGGTTCAGCATCAAGCGCGACTTCGGCGGCGGCAGCAACTGCTGCGCCAAAGGTTGTTCGCCGTAAAGCACCGTCAGAGGCAGAATTAGCAAAAAAGCATGAAGCGGAAGTTTCTCACGAAAGTGCCATGGTTGACGAGGAGATGTCTGTTGCTGAGGTCGTAACGTCTGAAAAACCTGTTGAAGAAAAACTTAAATCAACCACTTCTAAAGTCAGTGCAAAACAAAAAGTAGAAGAAGGGGTTGCTGAAAAAATGGCGGCAACACCAGCTAAGGAAATAGTTGCTGAAGCTAAAGTTGAAGAGACAAAAATTTTGGAGACGGAAGGACTTAAAGCTCCTGGAGTTATTTCAAAACCTGAAAAAGAGCTGAATTTAAAAAGTAGTGCTGCTTCGGTCACTATGGCGCGAGTTGAAGAAAAACCTGTTGAAGAAAAAGGAACGCCTAGTGCTCCTCCTCGAGTGGATGCTCCCGGGGTAAGGCCGTCGGTACCAATGGAAAATATTGAGCGAAAAATGACACCTGCTCCTGCGAGAAAAAAAGAAGTGGTCGTTGGCCAGAGTGGATTTGCGAGTTCGCAAAAACCAGCCAATGAAGTGGTTAGAAAAAATATTGTTGGAAGAATGGATTTGAGTCGTGTGACTGCCCCCAATCAAGGTGGCTCATCTCAAGGTAGAGGCGGTGGCTATCAAGGACAACGTCCCTCAGGTGGTGGATTTCAATCAGGTGGAGCCGGTGGTGGCTTCAGATCGTCCTCCCAAGGTGGTGGACCTGGTGGCAGCGGACCAATGCGAACCGCAGGTCGAAGCAATCTTCGAGCGGGATTTATTGCTCAGCCTATATCTTTGATCCCTGAGCCAGAAGAGGCGAGCAGGCGTTCAAAATTTGAAGATAAACATAAGAAGTTTACTAAACCAGTCGTCGCGGAGCCTGCCGTCAGTGGAGCTGGTGCTTTTCCTGAAGGAGAAGTTGTAGAATTTAACGCCGCTGAATTTCGTAAGCGCGAAATGGTGTTTCAGCCTAAAAAGAAAAAGGGTATGCTTGCTCGGGAGAGTATGCAAACTCAGATTACAACACCCAAAGCTTCCAAGCGGATTTTAAAAATCAATAAATCAATGAAGTTGAGTGATGTCGCTGAATCGATTGGAGTGAAGGCCGCACAGTTAACAAAAGTTCTTATGCAAAACGGTGTAATGGGGACCATGAGCACGGTTCTTGATTTTGATACATTAGCCTTGATTCTTCCTGAGTTTGGTTGGGAAGCACAGAACGTCTTCAAGACAGCGGATGAAATTTTAGTTGATACTGCTTTTGGTGATGTTGCCGCTGAGCCTGTTCCAAGACCTCCTGTCGTGACAGTAATGGGGCACGTGGATCATGGTAAAACGTCACTCCTTGATGCCATTCGCCAGGCCAACGTGGCCGCCGGTGAAAAAGGTGGAATCACTCAGCACATTGGTGCCTACCAAGTGAAATTAGAAACTGGCGAATTAGTGACCTTCTTAGATACCCCAGGTCACGAAGCTTTTACGGCGATGAGAGCCAGAGGTGCGAACGCTACGGATATTGCCGTTATCGTCATTGCTGCCGATGATGGTGTTATGCCTCAAACGGCTGAAGCTATTAATCATGCTAAAGCGGCTGGAGTTCCCATAGTTATAGCCCTCAATAAAATAGATAAGCCGGGTGCTAATCCTGATCGGATCAAGCAACAACTCACTGAATTTGAAATTGTTCCTGAGGAGTGGGGTGGTACCAATATTTTTTGTGAAGTCTCCGCGATTAAAAAACAAGGGATCAAAGAATTACTTGAGCAATTACTACTTGTAGCTGAAATGCAGGAGTTAAAAGCCAATCCAAAACGTTCTGGAACGGGAATTGTTATTGAGAGCCGTTTAGAAAAGGGCCGTGGTAGTGTTGCCACATTACTTGTTCAAGATGGAACTGTTAAAGTGGGCGATATTATTGTGGCTGGAACTTGCTCCGGGCGAGTCAGAAGTTTAATGAACGATCTTGGAGAGCGTGTTGAGTCTGCGGGACCTGGTATGCCTGTTGAGGTGTTAGGACTTGATGAAGTTCCTGCTGCGGGCGATAAGTTTGACATCGTTAAAGATGAAAAAACTTTAGAGCGTGTAGTTGAAATTAGAAAATCACTAAAGCTCAAAGCAGAAAATCCATCTTCTAAAATGTCGCTCGAAGAAATGTTTTCTAAAGTAAAACAAGGGGATCAAAAACTTCTTAATGTTATTTTGAAATCGGATGTCATGGGAAGTTCTGAAGCAATTCAGGGAATGTTCCAAAAGCTTGCTACGGATGAAGTTAAAATAAAAATCATTCATACTGCTGTGGGTGGAATTAATGAGGGTGACGTGTTACTTGCGGCAACTTCTGGAGCCATCATTCTAGGATTCAACACACGTCCTGATGGTAATGCGATGTCTATGGCAAAACAAAAAGGCATCGAAATTAGAACTTATGGTATTGTATATGAAATGATGGATGATTTAAAACGCCTTATGTCTGGTTTATTAGAGCCAGAGATCGTCGAGCAAGTTCATGGTCGTGCGGAAGTACGAAATATCTTTACCGTACCGAAAGTGGGAACTATTGCAGGTTGCTCTGTGTTGGATGGCAAAGTAGCTCGTACTCATATGGTTCGCCTGGTACGAAACGGCGTTGTTGTCTACCAAGGTAAAATTGGCAGCTTAAAACGCTTTAAAGATGATGCAAAGGAAGTCGCTACGGGATTCGAGTGCGGTATTGGAATAGAAAATTATAATGACTTAAAAGTTGGTGATATTATCGAAGCTTATAGCCGCGAAGAAGTTCGAAGAGAACTTGGATCGCCTGCCTCTGCATCTGTTTAAAACGAGTAAAAATATGGAATTTAACAAGCAAAGCCGTCGTCAAGTTCAAATTGAAAAACAAATTCAAGAGAGTTTGGCGGGCTATATTTTAAAGAATTTTAATTTAGCCAAAGATGGCTTGGTGTCAGTGACCAGAGTGCAAGTTCCTCATGATTTAAAAACGGCGAAGGTTTTTGTTCATCGATTGACTTCGGCTTCTCAAGCAGAAGCTATTGATGGGGCAAGCAATGAGGAAACTCTGATTGAAAAGTTAGAGACTCAAGTGGGTTCTATGCAAAGGTATGTTGCTCAAGAGTTAAAGTTAAAATTTTGTCCTAAACTACATTTTTATTATGATCGAGGTTTCGATAAATCTCTTTCTGTTGAAAAGAATATTTACGAACTTTCTGAAGCCAATAAAAAATCGGATGAGGATGCGGAATAATTGATGTCTCATCTTCATGGTTTGTTATTAGTTCGAAAGCCGAGTGGTGTTACAAGCCATGATGTTGTTCAGAAAGTGCGTCGATCATTATCTATAAAAGAAGTGGGACATACTGGAACGTTGGATCCTCTTGCAGAAGGATTGATGGTTCTTTTGCTTGGTGAAGCCACAAAAATTTCTTCCTATGTGCTTGAAGAGGATAAACAGTATGAGGTCACGCTGCAAACCGGAGTTGAGACCGATACGCTCGATATCACGGGGACTATTTTAAAAGAAACTCCGATGTTAATTGAGGACAGTATTGTTGTCAGTTCTGCCTTATCTCTCCAAGGACAATTTGAATGGGAGGTCCCTCTTTTTTCGGCGACCAAAGTCGACGGTAAAAAACTTTATGAGTACGCTCGCGAGGGCTCACAGGAGGTCAAAGTTCCAGTGAAGCCCATGAGTTTTTGGGGAAATGAGTTTTTAGGTAAGACGGATGATCGTCGTTATCGATTTCGTTTAAATTGCTCAAAAGGAAGTTTTATTCGTTCTTGGGTGGATCGTTTGGGAAGAACATTGGGGTGCGGCGCTGTGATGACAGAGCTTACCCGAACTTATTCAGCTCCCTATCCTCTCTCTCAAGCGCTTCCTTTGGAAGAAGTAGTGAGTATTGAGAGAGATTTTAAAAAAAATATCTTACTTGAGGGGACAGCCTCTTTTATTCCCATGCTCAGGACCTTGCCAGGATTTAAGGTGGTGCGTGTGAGTGGCCAGAGTGAGGCTTTAATCAAGAATGGACAAATTTCTCATGAGCTTCGAAGACGGCTCATTGTGTCGTTTGACCCGACGAAGGATCAAGGAATTAAAGTTTTGAGTCAGCGACCGGAAGAGTTGTTGGCTCTTATTGGATTTGATAAAGAAAAAGGTTTTGTCGTTCGTCGCGTGTTTCGCTATTGACCGACATTCATGAGTGGTTTAGAACTTTGCTTTCGCTCCTATTACGACAGCCATGACGTTATGTGGGGCAATAACATAAAATTTAATGGAGGAGTTTAATGGCGCTCACAAAAGAACAAAGAGAAGACGTAATCAAAAAGTACCGTAGAGCTGACTTAGATACTGGTAGTTCAGAGGTACAAATCGCTTTACTGACTCACAGAATTGCTGATATTACACAGCACTTTACTCAACATAAAAAAGATGTTCACGGTCGCCGTGGTCTTGTGACATTGGTAAACCGCCGAAGAAAGCTTTTAGATTATCTTAAACGCACAAATAACGAAAAATATCAAAAAATTCTAAAAGATTTAGAAATTCGTAAGTAATAAAAAGAGGGCACAAGAGCCCTCTTTTCTTTTGAGAAAATAATTTCTTTGAATATATACTTGTTTTAATCCATCGAGGAGTTTTTCATGAAGACAACAGTTACTACATCAATTGGTGGTAAGCAAATAACTATAGAAACAGGTCGACTAGCTCGACAGGCCGATGGGTCCGTTCTTGTAACCTGCGGAAATAATATTGTATTAGTTACCGTCGTTTCCTCTCACACGAAGTCCAATGCTGATTTCTTTCCATTAACAGTGGAGTATCAGGAAAAATTTTATGCTACAGGAAAAATTCCCGGTGGTTATTTTAAAAGGGAAGGTAAGCCTACAACGGATGCCACTCTAACAGCACGATTGATTGATCGTCCATTACGACCTAAATTTCCAGAAGCTTATCGTCAAGAAACACAGGTTGTAGCAACAACGTTGAGTGCTGATGGTCAATTTCCGTTGGAAATTTTAGCAAGCCTTGGTGCTTCTTCAGCTCTGCATATTTCTGATATCCCTTTTGAAGGCCCTACGGCAGCAGTGCAAGTGGCTCGCATCGAAGGACAGTTTGTTGCTAATCCCTCAATGAGCTTACTTGAAAAATCTGACATGGATATTATCATAGCAGGGACTCGCCAAGGGATTTTAATGGTTGAAGGCGAAACAAAATTTGTTTCTGAAGATGATGTCCTAGCTGCATTAAAGTTTGGTCACCAAAGTCTAATTCCATTATTAAATGCACAAGATGAGTTGCGTGAAAAAACAGGTTCTAAAGTTAAAAGAACGTTTACTGCAGCAGTGATTGATCCGGAATTTAAAGAAAAATCCGTGGCATTTTTGAAACCAAAGATTGAAGCCGCACTCAGTATTCGTGAGAAGCAAGATCGATATGCCGCTGTTGGAAAAGCAACAACTGAAGCCATGGAAGCACTCGTAGCTCCCATTACCGATGATAAGTTGAAAGCGCAAAGAGAAAAAGAAGTTGGCACTATCGTTGAAGACTTAAAATATCATGCCGCACGCTGGATGATTTTGGATAAAAAAGTGAGAATCGATGGCCGTAATGTCACTCAAGTAAGACCCATATCCTGTGAAGCAGGTCTACTCCCGCGCTCTCATGGATCAGGTCTTTTTACTCGAGGTGAGACTCAAGTTTTAGGAACTGTAACACTGGGTACTGGTGATGATGAGCAAATGGTAGATACACTCATGGGAGCCATTTCTCGTAAATTTATGTTGCACTATAATTTCCCTCCTTTTTCAGTGGGCGAAGTAGGGCGAATGGGTGGCCAGTCTAGACGTGAAGTGGGCCATGGATTTTTAGCAGAAAGGGCAGTGAAAGCTGTTGTTCCTGAGTATGAAAAATTCCCTTACACAATCCGAGTGGTGAGTGAAGTGTTAGAAAGTAACGGTTCAAGCTCTATGGGCACTGTTTGTTCTGCGACGCTAGCCTTATTGGATGCTGGAGTTCCTATTAAAGCGAATGTGGCTGGTATTGCCATGGGATTAATTAAAGAGGGCGATAAGGTTGCTATTTTAACAGATATCTTAGGTGACGAAGATCATCTAGGAGATATGGACTTTAAAGTGGCTGGTACTGCAACAGGAATCACTTCACTTCAAATGGATATCAAAATTGATTCCATTAATTTCAATGTGATGGAGACAGCTTTAAGGCAAGCTAAAGATGGCCGTCAGCATATATTAGGTGAAATGGAAAAAGTGATTAAAGTACCACGTGGCCAAATTTCTGAGTGGGCTCCTCGAATTGAAACTATTAAAATCAAAGCTGATAAGGTAAGGGAAGTGATTGGCGCTGGTGGAAAAACCATTCGTGAGATTATTGCACTAACAGGTGTAAAAATTGATATTGAAGATAATGGTACGATCCATATTGCATCTTCAAACCCTGAAAATACACAAAAAGCTGTGAAGATGATTAATGAAATTTGCGCTGAAGCTGAAATGGGTAAAGCCTATAAAGGAAAAGTGGTAAAAATCACTGACTTTGGAGCGTTTGTAGAAGTGCTTCCCAACACGCAAGGTTTGCTTCACATCTCAGAAATTTCTCATGAGCGAATCAGAAATGTCACTGATGTCTTAAATGAGGGAGATCTTGTCGATGTTAAAGTGATGGATATTGATCGTTCAGGTAGAATCAAATTATCTCGCAAAGCTTTACTAGAAAAATCAGGTAATGAATAAATCGAATCGGTCTCAGAAAAGGACAGGACTTTCGACAAATATTTCAAAAGTCCCATTTTCTAAGACGATCCTCGGAAATGGAATACGAGTGGTTAGTGAAGAGCATTCACACACTCGTGCTGTTTCTATTGGTGTATGGGTTATGACGGGAACCCGTGATGAAAAACCTCAGCAGGCCGGAATTTCTCATTTTCTAGAGCATTTAACTTTTAAAGGAACAAAGAAGCGTACTGCCTATCAGCTTGCAAAAGCTCTTGAGGAAGTTGGTGGTGAGCTCAATGCATACACTACACGAGAGTACACTTGTTATCATGCACTCGTTTTACAAGATCACTGGAGACGTGCCGTAGAAGTGCTTTCTGATCTTGTTTCGAATATGGACTTAAAAGAACCTCATTTTCAGCTTGAAAAATCGGTAGTGCTTCAAGAGTTAGGCAGCAGTTTTGAAAATCATGAAGATCATATCAATGATGAGTTCTTATTAAAGTGTTATAAGGGAAACCCTATCGGTATTCCAATTTTAGGAACTGAACGGAGCTTATTATCTCTTAATCGAAAAGATATAAATCAGTATTATAAAAAAACCTATGTTGGTCGTAATATTTTAGTAAGTGCCGCAGGAAATCTCTCCCACGATGATTTGGTCAATGAAGTAGAAAAGCACTTAGGACGAAAACCGGTTGGGACAACTACACTTTTAAATCATCGCGAAAAACCTCACTACCATACCTTTGCAGAAATTTTAGATAAGCCAACGGATCAAATTCATTTGCTCTTAGGTTTGCCGACGGGAAAGTTTAACGATCCTTTGCGTTTTGAGGCGTTTATCATCAATGCATTATTGGGTGGTGGTATGACTTCAAAACTATTTCAAAGTGTCCGTGAGCGAAAAGGGTTAACATATTCTGTTTATAGCACGTTAAATACTTTTACAGATGCGGGGCTTCTACTGGTTTATGCCTCAGTTGATCATGAAAATATAAAAGCAGTCGTAAATACTATTTTGAAAGCTATGTTGGACATTAAGAAACAAGGCATAACAGACTCGCACTTAAAATTATTTAAAACCCAAGTGATTGGTTCTATTTTATTAGGCTCTGAAGATGTTGATAATCGAATGATGTCCTTAGGAATCAATGAGATGGTGCTCCAGCGTTATAAGCCCGTTCAAGAGGTCATTGAAGAGATAGAGTCTGTGAGCAAAAGCTCCATTAAGAAATATTTAGAAAAGTATTTTCAGTTGGATCAACTTAGTGGGCTTTTGCTGGGAGAAAAGTTAGAGCGCCACCGCAGCTGGTGGCAGGACGTTGTTAGTACGTAGTTTTTAATTACAGAGGAGTGGCAATATGCATCCGTTAATTCCAGTGAGAGTAAAAAAATTAGCCCACTTTAAGGGTGAGTTACCTCAGTATCAGTCTTCTCACGCTAGCGGATTTGATGTGCGGGCACAATTAGAAAATTCTATCATCATTAAGCCTGGAGAACGTGCGATGGTTCCTACGGCATTGAGTTTTGAAATCCCGTCTGGATATGAAATTCAAACAAGACCTCGTAGTGGACTTGCATGGAAGCACGGACTTACCATCGTGAATACTCCAGGCACAATTGATGCTGACTATCGTGGTGAAGTAAAAATTCTTTTATTAAATCACGGCGAAGAACCAATTGAAATCAAAGATCAAGAACGCATTGCTCAATGTGTATTAGTTCCTGTGATTCAGGCAAAATGGATTGAAGCCTCAGACCTGACTGAGACTGAACGTGGAGCCGGTGGGTTTGGTTCTACAGGCAAAATTTAATAAGTTAAAGCACAAGGACTCATTAACACCTTAAAATCAATTTCCTAATTAAAAAGGAAATTGATTTCATTTAGCACACTAAAATTAAAACTATAAAATTTTTATTGTGTGCCCTGAAAGTAAATAAATAAAGTTAATTTTTTATTACTGCCATCTTAGCAATCTTTTTTGTTTCATAGTGAAATTTATGAAAATCTCTTCAAACTAGACTAAAGAATAGTTTTTAAGTTCCGAAAGAAAGGAGCATGGGAAAAAAAGTCCCTAATAAGAAAGAGGTAATTTTATATGAGCACGTTTAGTAATTGGTTTAGAGGATTAAGGTTTAAAATGTTGATGTTAGTAATCATCCCTTCTGTCGTGGTAGGGGTATTAGTGTATGTCAACAGTAATTATTTAAAGGGTGTTGAGCAATCGTCGAAGCAAGTCGTAGATGTAAGAGTGCCCTCGATTAAGGGTTTGGACATGTTGAACAGTTCAAGATTATTAATGCGACTTACTTTTTGGGAAGCTCTTAATAATTCAAAAATCTCAGCTGATTACTTAGATCAAAAGGTGAAGGAAATCTTTAAAGAATATCATGATGGATGGGCTATATATGAACCCCTTGAGCAAACTCCCGAAGAAGAAAAAGTATGGAAAGAGTTTGTGCCCTATGCAAAAGCCTGGGAAGAACATGTTAATAACTTAGCCAATCACCTTAAAGAGGGCGAGATCGCTGAAGCAAAAGAAATTTTTAATGGTCCACTTAAACATGCCTTTGGTGAGTCTCAAAAAAGATTAGAATCGATCATCGATATAAACTTTGATGTCGTAGAAAAGGAGAAGAAGACACTGTCAGAATCCATTAAAAACTCGATTACTTCAAGTCTGCTCTTTGGGCTTTTTGGGGTGCTTACGACAATGATTTTTGGATTATTTTTAGCGGTTAACTTGACAAAAGCTCTTGCTATTGTTGCTGAACGATTAAGTTCAGCGGGATCTCAGGTGGGATCTGCGAGTGAGCAACTATCAGCGGCAAGCCAACAATTGTCTTCAGGAGCTACAGAGTCTGCCTCAGCTCTGGAAGAAACAGTATCTTCGCTAGAAGAACTGAGCAGCATGGTCAAACTGAATGCTGATAACGCACGTGAGGCTTCACACTTATCTCTTTCTAGTCGCAAATCAGCAGAAGATGGTGAAAATGAAATTAGATCACTTATTAGCGCGATGACCGATATATCAAGAAGTTCGAAAAAAATCGAAGAGATTATCAATGTGATCGATGATATTGCCTTTCAAACCAATTTATTAGCACTCAATGCAGCGGTCGAAGCGGCACGAGCGGGTGAACAAGGTAAAGGTTTTGCAGTAGTCGCAGAAGCTGTTCGAAACTTAGCTCAACGAAGTGCGTCGGCTGCCAAGGATATTACAGTACTGATTAAAGAAAGCGTGGATCAAATTTCCAATGGAAGTAAAATTGCTGATCAAAGCGGTGAAGTCTTAAAAAATATCGTTGGTTCTGTTAAAAAAGTGTCTGACCTCAACAATGAAATTGCGTCTGCTAGTTCTGAACAATCCAAAGGGATTTCGCAAATTAGTAAAGCTATGAATGAACTAGATCAATCAACTCAAAGAAATGCTGCTTCGGCTGAAGAAACTGCGACGTCCTCTGAAGAAATGTCGGCTCAGGCCAATGAATTACAAGGGCTTGTGGGCGAGTTAACGACTATCATTGAAGGAACCAGTGAGCCGATCCATCAGGTTTCTCATCAAAAGAAAAAAATTCAGCAAAGTGCTAAAATACTAAGTTTTAATGACAGACTTCGAACCCGAAAACAAATATCGAATAAAATAGCTGAGTCTGTGGATGCGAGTCGAGTGATCCCTTTTGATGATGATGACCAATCGGGGAGTAAAAATGGTGGTGGGAAAGTTGGTGACACTGTTGGATTTTAATTGAAATGCAATTTGAGAGTAAAGCTAATAATATTATTGATAAATAAATTTAATTGAGGAACTAATTATGGCGCAAAATAATGAAAATCGATTAGCACAGCCAGGACAATACTTAACTTTTGTGTTAAGTCATCAGCTTTATGGTGTTCCCATTGGTGCAATTCGCGAAATTAATAGAATGAGTGAAATTACACCGGTTCCAAAAACGCCTTCTTTTGTTGCTGGAGTGATGAATTTACGAGGTAAAGTTATTCCTGTTGTTAATTTACGGAAAAAATTAAATTTTGAACCCATAGAAACTACGAAGGAAACTTGTATTATCGTGATTGAAGCGTTCGATGGTCAAGTCGGTATGATTGTTGATTCGGTTAGTGGTGTTATTGAGTTAGCAAGTAATCAAATTGAGCCCACACCGAACTTAGGAAATCTCGTAGACACAGAATTTGTTTTAGGGATGGGGAAACTAGAAAATAAGGTCATTGTTTTAATCGATATTGTTAAAGTGTTATCCAATCATCAAATCAATGAACTTACGATACGAGAAACACAACTAGGTTCAACGACGACAGCAAGTTAAAACAACGTGGCACAAATGATTGGGACAATGAAAGGATTCATTTTGAAAAACTAAATAATCAAAATGTCTTTCGTTGTCCCTCTAGTAAATTCGATTTAGAGGTCGAGAAGTGGGTCAAAATGATGGATTCCAATAAGGCAAAAAATATTGAAGGAGTTCAGCTTGAGTTCAATAAAATGGATACTCAATTTGTTGATAGACTACAAAGTGACTTAAATAGTTTTATAAAATTATCACAAATATTAAAAGATAAAACGGGAATCAATTTGGTGCCGAATGAAAAAAATATCACTCTGATGGCAAGTCGGCTCGCAAAGGTATTAAAACGTCATAAATTAGATGGGTATAAAAAATACTTAAAATTATTGGAAGAACAAGACGCAATCCATAGTCCTGAATTTATATCAGCTATGACGACAAACACAACGCGTTTTTTTAGAGAACCCGATCATTTTGAAGTCTTTAAAAGAATTATTCCAGAAATACTAGACGCTAAAAAGAAAAAACATCACTACGAACTACGAGTTTGGTGTGCGGCTTCGAGCACGGGGCAAGAAGTCTATACTCTTTTAATGCTCCTTTTAGATTTGATACCTAATTGGAATCAATGGAGTTTGAAATTTTTAGCATCAGACATTGATTTAAAGGTTTTACAAAAAGCAGCCGATGGAATTTTTACAGCAGAAGATGTTTCAGAAGTCCCAGAGAGTTATAGAGTCAACTTTTTTAATTTAAGAAAGTCATCTCAAAATCAATTAGATTTTCAAGTTAAGTCCGAGTACCGTGAAATGATTCGCTTTGCTCCATTTAATTTACAAACTGCTCAATATCCATTTCAGCATCCCTTTGATATTATTTTTTGTCGAAATGTTTTAATTTATTTTGATGCTCCTACAGTTCATAAAGTGATTATAAACTTAGGTAATAGTTTAGACCACTCTGGGTATTTATTTTTAGGCCATTCAGAAACGGGCGCTATGCGCATGATGAATCATTTTCAATCCGTTAGTAACGGGGTCTATCAAAAAAAAGGTGATATATAATATGGCTTTTGAAAATAAAAAATATGAACATTTTGAAGAAGTTTTATTAATCGCCGATGATGACATTGCAATGAGAGAATTCATTGCGGAATTTGCTAAAAGCGTAGGGCTTAAATTTAAAATAGCGATAGATGGTAAAGAGGCCTTACAACTACTTCAACATAAAGATGCTAATGGTAATGATCTACCTGTTAAAGAAAAATATTTTCTAGTTTTATCTGACTACGGCATGCCAGAAATGAATGGTTTAGAGCTGTGCATTGAAGCTCGAAAAATATATCAGGATCTTCCTTTTATATTAATTTCAGGATTGGTGGATAAGAGTGTCGCCCTCAGTGGGTTTAAAGCTGGAATCACCAGTGTTATTGAAAAACCTGTTCGATTGGACACCCTCAGAGGTTGTGTTTTGAAGTATGCCGATGATAGGATAAAGCGTCTTGAAGAAGAGCAAAGAGAATCTGAAGAAATCGCTGAGCTCTTTGTTGAAGAAGCCAGGGGATTACTTGAAGACTTAGAACATCATATTTTAAAATTAGAAGAAGAGTCCATTGATCGAGCTACAATTGATCTTTTATTTCGAAATGTTCACTCTGTAAAGGGGGGTGCTGCTGCGGTACCTGGTTGTCACTATTTGGCCCAAGTGACTCATGCGTTTGAGTCTTGTTTATCGTTAGTAAAAAACAATAATTTTCATCCAGATTCCAACACCGTGGAGTTGTTTTTATTTACCTCCGATATTACAATGCAGTTAATTCACTTAATTAAAGAACGCAAGGAACCAGATCACGAATTAAAAGAAAAAATAGAAATGTGCTTAAACTCCTTAAACCAAGTTAAGGAAAGAGAACTTAATAAATCTCAAGAATTCTCTTCTGATATTAGCGTGAATGCTAAAAATTCTATTGAAAATGCGGAAAATAATTCCTCAACGTCTAATGTACAATTAAAACCTGTTGGTGCCTCAAGTGCTAATATTAACACTAGCAATGATAACGATGGGGTCTTAGTCTCTAACGATAAACTAGAATCATTTATGAAACTTTCTGGAGAGATGATTGTATTAAAAAATTATTTTAAAGTTTTAACTCAAGATCCAGAGTTCCGTGGTCTTTCAGCAAGAGCACTTTCAAAAATTACGGATTTTTCTTACTCACTCAATAAAATCACCGATCATTTGCAAGATAAAATTATGTCAGTCCGAAAAGTTTCACTGGATCGTGCCCTGAATAAACTCCCTAGAATTTTTCGGCAAGTGACGAAAGAGCTTAATAAAAAAGTGAATTTAAATACGGATGGTTTTGATTTAGGTGTGGATAAAACCATCGCGAATGTCTTGAGTGCTTGTATGACTCATATGTTAAGAAATGCCATTGATCACGGTATAGAGACGAGTGATGTTCGAATAGAGAGAGGCAAACCTTCTCATGGGACTATAAATATTTTCGCTCGTGAGGAAAAAGGCGTTATTTATTTAACTATTTCAGATGATGGCGGTGGAATCAATAAAGAGCGTGTGCTTAATAAAGCTATTGAAAAGGGTTTTATTGATGTAAGCCAAAAAAGTTTATTATCTGATGCTGAAGCTTTTGATTTGCTTTTTCTCCCCGGCTTTTCAACGGCAGAAAAAGTCACTGAGATCTCAGGTCGGGGAGTTGGAATGGATGTTGTCAAATCAGAAATTACTAATATCGGAGGTAGAATAAAAATAGATTCTGTCCTTGGGATAGGGACTACTTTTAATATCGAAATTCCAGTGCCAAAAACAGTTCTTGTTGAGCAAACTGTGTTAGTTAAATCAGGACGAATAAACCTTGCTGTTCCATTAAATTCTATTGCGTACTTGTCGTCACTTTCCACGCTCACTGTTAATTGGGTCGGACCTCAAAAAACATTTCAATTTCAAAATCGAACTGTCGCTCTTCGTTCATTTTCTGAGTTGGTTAGTAGAAAGCCGGATGTGATCGAACGTGATTTGTCCCAATTTTCAGTCGTCGTTTTGCAGCATAAATCACGCTATCTCGGCTTACTAGTCAATGGAATTCATGATCAGCTAGAGGCTGTAATTCGACCCTTTGATAGTATTTCTAATCACTTTCCAGGTTTTAAAGGAACAACTGTTTTGGGTGACGATAGCATCGCTTATGTGGTTGCTCCTGATGAGTTTGTTCAGCTTGGATTGGATGAAGAGCGAGTTCAAGATGTTGTGTAAGAAAGTAAGTAAAGGAAAAAATTATGAGCAGCAATGAAGAAAACTCATTGTATTTATTATTTCAAAATGGAAATCAATATTTTGCAGTTCCCATTGGTGCGGTGGTGGAGGTTATTAAGTCACAAAGCTTAAGTCCAACACCAGTGGAAAGAGAAAATCTCAATGGATTGTTGAATCTAAGAGGCGACGTTCTTCCTATTTTAAATCTACCACAAATCGAAATATCGAATGATTATCAACCACAGTATATTGTTATTGCCATGATACAAGAACAAAGGTTTGGGTTTCAGGTGGAGAAGGTTCATCAAGTCATTTCTTTTGATATTGCCAAGTTTCAAAAAGTGAATGGCACAGAAGAAAACCAATTTTATTATCAAATGGATAATAAAACAGTGTCGGTGATAAAATCCTTTAATTTTATTGAGGTTGGCGCGTGAATAAAGTTTATTTACTTCCAGGAGAATGGCATTTTTCTGAAGAGGAAACTTTGATCTCAACAATATTTGGAAGTTGTGTTGGGGTGGCACTTTATGACTTAAAGCTACAGAGCGGAGGGTTAAATCATTATTTGCTCCCTACATTAAATAAGAACGATTCACCATCAACTCGTTATGGTGACTATGCTATTGAAAAATTAATAAAAACGATGAGGAATAAGGGTTCTGAGGTCCGCAGTCTTCAAGCTAAAATATTTGGTGGTGCCGATGTGCTCTCAGGAGTTGATATTGGAGCTGAAGTGGGCCGACTCAATTTAGAAATGGCCTGGAAAATTCTCAATCATCGAGGAATACCCGTCGTTGATTCGGACGTGGGTGGTGAAAAGGGACGCAAGATAAGTTTGAACACGAAAACATTTGAAATAAGATTACAATACATCGGTGAAGAAACAAAAGTTAGGAAAGCTTGAGTGTAAAAAATATGAAAAGGTCTGTGCGCGTATTAATAGTAGATGATTCGGCCACCATTAGAGCGATGCTCTCGGAAGTGCTATCGTCTGATCCTGAAATTGAAGTCGTTGGAAGTGCACCAGATGCCTATATCGCAAGAAACAAACTGATTTCGTTAACACCTGACGTAATGATTTTAGATGTTGAAATGCCAAAAATGGATGGCATCACTTTTTTAAAAAAAGTGATGGAGCATTTTCCGACTCCAACCATTATTTTTAGCGGTATCGCAAAAGAAAATTCCGAATTGGTGGCAAAGTCCTATGAGGCTGGTGCTTTAGAAGTAGTTGAAAAAGTTTCTGTGGATCAAGTACATAAACTTAAAGAGTTGGCACAAGATCTCATTAGTAAAATAAAGGCAATATCAAATGCTAAATCAAAATTATCGAGTAGTCGATTGCAAAAGTTAGAGCATTATCGAACGTCAACACATAAACCAGAATGGTCTCAAAAAGGCCATGCCTCTCCCATTCTTGCTATCGCCTCATCGACGGGCGGTACCGAAGCCCTTAAAGTATTTTTATCGCAAATGCCTGCCGATCTGCCAGGAACTCTTATCGTCCAGCATATGCCACAAATGTTTACGAAAAGTTATGCTGAGAGCCTTCAGTCGTTTTGCAGTTTTGAAGTGAAGGAGGCCGAAGAAGGCGATCAAGTGGTGCCTGGTCGCGTGTTATTGGCTCCAGGTGATTACCATATGGAGCTTGATCGTCGAGGGGCACAGTATTTTGTTTCACTTCATCAGCACTCAAAATTGCATGGCGTTCGCCCCGCAGCCGATTACTTAATGCGTTCGGTAGCAAAGTACGCTGGTCCCAACGCAATAGGTGTGGTGTTAACGGGAATGGGAAGAGATGGCGCTGATGGCTTGCTTGCTATGAAGAGAGCAGGAAGTTACAATATCGCGCAAGACGAAAATACCAGTGTCGTCTTTGGAATGCCGAAGGCGGCCATCGACTTGTTTGCCGTTCATCGCACTCTGCCTTTGGAGCGAATCGCCGATGAAGTGATGAAGCAGTTTCATCACAAACAACGGGTGAGTTGATTTATTTTATAGAAATACAAGAGTAGCTAAGTTCTAGCTAAACAATTGTAATTTATATCTTTCTTCCAAAATAAATAGCATTAAATTTGAGTGACAAAAAATGTCCAATATTAACAGAAAAATAACATCTATTTTTTAATTCTAAAATCTAATATACTTTTTTAGGTTAAATAAAATATAACTTAAATAAATAAGTATAACTATTGTTACAGAGAGGTTGAAAATGAAAAATAAAATAAATAAGTTTCTTTTTATGGCGTTGCCACTTATTACTCTAGAGGCATTTAGCTTTACATTCACAAAGACTGGAATGAACGCGGATCAATACTTAAATAACGATCCCTTTGAGATTGTTCAAGTTCCTGGACCTACTCAATTATCAATTAAGTCAGGTCACGTAACTGTTAGAGTTAATAAATGTGATGAGACTAAAGATGTAAGTTTTTCAGATATAAACAATAGCGACTCATTAAAAATTGAGGCTATTTGGTTAGATCTTGATGCAAATGGTAAGAAGTATGAATTAACGAAAAAAAATGGTTCAACTGACTCATACAAGATTACTAGTTTCTTAAATTTAACAAATGCACCAGGACTATCAATTTTAAGCAATGGTGAAATCAACTTTACCAATGCTGTAAGTCAAAAAGATTCAACCTTGGGTAAATTAGATATTAATGAATTAAAAGAAAAGCTAGCAAAGAGTTGTCAAGCTGCAACCAGTGAAAAACCATCTGTTAAGCTCTCAATTACTTTTGGTGAGGATGTAAAAGTATCTCGACATTTAGATTACCCTGTGATCCCCATTGAGGGATCTGAAGAATTAATAAAAGTTGCGAAATTAATTAAAGAAACAAGATGTCAAAATGTTTATAAGTCACAAAGTTCTTTAAAAATATTTGAGACTACAGACATTAACATTGGTGAACAGGATGTATTTACTCGTGTTGATAGGTTTACTGACTATCGTTGCTCAACTAAAAAAACGAAAGAGATTGATGCGGAAATAGCACGATCAATCGGTGCAAGATTAATTTTTCTAATCCCAGGGTTGGCCATTGAGTCCGTTGTTAATATTCCCTATTATTTTGGACTATCCAGAATGGATGTTGATAAGTATTATGAGCCAGTTCAGTTGGCTAGAGAGTTGGAAAACTTTAAACTTGAAGACTTAAATGATCCTTCAAAGTTAACAGTACTTCGTCGTTATGCTAAGGGACTACAATCTTTGAGCCCGTCTGAATATGTTGAAACGCATTCTCCAGGTTATTTGCAACAAGAATCGAGAAACAAAAAATAGGGCAATCATAGAAATTTTTAGTTGCTTGAAATATGTTTCAAAAGAAGCTTTGATATTCAAAGCTTCTTTTTTTTATTAAAGGTGAGTTTAGATAGAGAGCTATCATTTCTGCAATTAAAGTAAGCAAAATTTAAAATCAAATTTCTGTAAAATTTCTGTTTGCATTTGAAATAAGGCTTTGCGATAAAGGTTATCTTGCTAAAAAAAAAGATAACGCGCCTTATGCGCACGAAAGGAACAGAAATGAAAGCAATCGTTTTAGGTGCTTTGCTTGCACTCGCTTTTACTACAGGTTTTACTTGCTCAAAAAATCAACCAGCTCCAGAAGCTGCTCAAGCTCCTGCTGAACCAGCAGCTCCGGCTGCTCAAGCTCCTGCCGCTGAGCCTGCAGCCCCCGCTGCGACTGATGCTGCCGCAGCTCCAGCTGCTGATGCCGCTCCTGCTGCAGAAGCACCTGCTGCCGCTCCTGCTGAAACACACTAAGCTTAACTCTTATTGTTAGAGTGAAAGTTCATAAAAAACCCTCAAGAAATTGGGGGTTTTTTATTTTTATCCTGTCTTGATTGTGGCAGTTGCTTGAAGGCAGCAGTGACATAGTAGTGGCATTCACTTTTGTTTCTTTATTTCTCTTTTAAACTTTTATGATTCAAGTCATATCAACTTCAATTTCTCTCATTAAGATCTGTTTTTTAAGCAAATTTTATTTAATGGCTTAGATTCCTTTTTTAAATCATTTTAATTCGTTGCTGTTAATTCTTCTTTCGTTTAGGATGAAATGGTCAATTTTTTCAAGGGAGATTTGACGTGGAAACATTTTTGATTTTGATCGTCTGGTTGTTGGCATTAATAGTAATTGGTTATCTAGGGAGCCCGCTTATTGTGTGGTCAGCTTTTATGATAGCGTCCCTCTGGTTTGGAACAGCGGGATCTGTTCCAGTGGTGGGAGTAGCAGCAGTTATTCTCCTCATATTTAACTTAAAGCCTCTCAGAAAGATGCTGGTTTCAGCGCCCCTCATGGGTCTTCTCAAAAAATTAGAATTTATTCCTAAAATTTCAGCAACTGAGCGTACTGCATTAGAGGCAGGTGTTGTGTGGGTGGAAGGCGATCTTTTTTCAGGAAAGCCTGACTTTCAAAAAATTATGCAAGAACCCTATCCTCAACTCACTGATGAGGAAAAAAAGTTTATCAATGGTCCAACGGATCGACTTTGTCAGGCTTTGAATCCTTGGTCGGTATATAAAAAACGCACATTATCTCCAGAGGCTTGGGAGATTATTAAAAAGGAAAAGTTTTTGGGAATGATTATCCCTAAAGAGTATGGAGGGCTTGGCTTCTCGGCGCTGGCTCACTCTGAAGTGATTATGAAGTTGTCATCTCGCTCCATTCCTGCCGCAATTACGGTGATGGTTCCAAACTCTTTAGGACCAGCAGAACTCTTGGTTCACTACGGAACCGAAGAACAAAAGAAATTTTATTTACCTCGATTAGCAACTGGAGAAGAAATTCCTTGTTTTGCTTTAACTGAGCCTGGGGCAGGGAGTGATGCGGCGTCAATTACTTCTGATGGCGTGGTCTTTAAAGACAGTGATGGTCAAATTAAAGTTCGTTTACAATGGAATAAACGTTATATCACTTTGGCATCGATTGCGACGGTCCTTGGTCTCGCTTTCAAATTGCGCGATCCAGATAATTTACTCGGCTTAGGTCAAGATGTAGGGATCACTTGCGCGCTCATTCCAACCTCAACTAAAGGGGTTCAGATTGGGCAACGACATGATCCATTAAGTATTCCATTTCACAATTGCCCGACGCGTGGAAAAGACGTGGTGGTGGGATTGGATGCGATCATAGGTGGACGTGATGGTGTGGGTAAAGGCTGGGGAATGCTTATGGACTGCTTGGCCGCAGGTCGAGGCATTTCACTTCCCGCTCAAAGTACTGGTGGAACAAAGTTGTGCACTTTCGCTGCAACATCTCATGCGGCCATTCGTCGTCAATTTGGAATGCCCATCGGAAAATTTGAAGGTGTTGAAGAGCCTGTCGCTCGCATAGTTGGTTTTAACTATATGTTAGAGGCTTTGCGACGATTTACTCTCGGTGCTCTTGATAAAGGGATCAAGCCTCCTGTGATCACAGCGATTACAAAATACAACGCCACTGAAATTAGCCGCAAGGTGGTTAATGATGCGATGGATGCGATGGGCGGAAATGGAATCTCTCTTGGGCCTAGAAATTTAATTGCTGAAATGTATATTGCCACCCCTATTGGTATTACTGTTGAAGGGGCAAATATTTTAACTCGTACACTGATGGTGTTTGGTCAGGGTGCTCTGCGCGCTCATCCCTACGCTTTCAAAGAAGTGGAATCTGTTGAAAAAGGTGATGTCTCGGGATTTGATTTTGCATTTTGGGGTCACATAGGTCACATCGTTCGAAATGGTTTTAGAGCTTTGGGGCTCAGTTTAACTCGCGGGTATATTGCCAATGTTCCATCAGGAGCAGGTCCTCTGGCTGTTTACTATCGCCGTTTGATTTGGACCTCAGCGTCTTTTGCTATTTGGTCCGATATTGCTATGGGAACACTCGGTGGAACATTGAAGGCGAAAGAAAAACTAACGGGGCGATTTGCCGATATTCTTTCGTGGATGTATATTTGCTCTGCGGTGATTCGTCGTTTTGAAGCAGAGGGAAGAAAACCAGAAGATTTAGCATTTGTCCGTTTCTCTTTAAAATATGGTTTGCAACAAATTCAAAATGGTTTTGATGGCATTTTTGATAATCTAAACATTCCTGGTTTAGGTTGGTTAGTAAAAGGATTTATCGGAGCATGGTCACGCATCAATTCTTTGAGTTCTCACATTACGGATAATCTCACTCATGCCATGGTGGATGTGATGATTCACGACACTCCGACAAGGGAACGAATGATTGAAGGGATGTATTTGCCGCAAGATACAAATGAGCAAGTCGGTCGCTTACAACAAGCCTTCAAGATAATGAACCAAGCTGACAGTGCTGAAAAGAAAATCCGAAAAGCTATCAAAGAAGGTCGCTTACCAAAGAAAAAGCCACTTCTTTTAGTAGAGGAAGCTTTTGCTCAAGCAATTATTACTTCGAGCGATAAAGACGTTTTATTGAAGAGTGAGCTGATTCGCTTTGATGCTGTTCAAGTCGATGATTTTAATGAAGAACAGTATCATTCAGATACCACACAAAGCTCATTAACAGGTTTAGCGAGCTTGTAATTTTAAGAGGAGCACAATAATTACCTTGTGCTCCTTGAGGACACCTCTTCGTTTGATTTAAACTTTTTCAACGAAGAAGTAGGTCAATTTCAGATGAATCTACTTATTAAAGAAAAAATCAATGATCATTGGAGAAACTTCTGGTCCGACTTTATTGATAAAGGGATTCATTAATTTATTTCCGCTCCAATCATGCCCCATTCCTTTGACATAGAGAGTTTGACCCATGATTGTGCCGTTTTTACTGTAAAAGCTTCGCTCATAGCCAAGCACTTGATCAGTTTCTGGGTATTTTTGAGAAGTAAAAGCCGTATCGCTGAGATAGTCTTTTTTAAGAAGTTTATAATGTTTTTTATTCATAACGGGGTCTTTGCTGCCTTGAATGAGAAAGATCTTTCCATTGTATTGAGTAGGGCTGCAAGTGGTGTTTCGCTGATGAAAGGGATTGGGGCCAAACTTTGCAATGAGAAGTGATTCTTGCCATGTTGAAACAAGGCCATACCCCATTCCCGAGTGCATAGCCACGCCTTTAAAAACATCGGGGTAGCAATTGATAAGAACAGGAATAAGGGACGAGCCAGCCGACATCCCTACTGCGAAAACTTTGCTTTCATCTAAATTATATTTCTTTATAAGAGACTGAACTTTTGATACCAAAGCCGCGGCATCACCACCTCCCACATTCTGTGATTCTGGAGTGTAAAATTCAAAACAACCTTTAGAATTTTCTTCTCCTTGATAGGGCTCTGGGTAATAGACGTAAACGCCTTTAGATTCTGCCAGTTCAGAGAAGTGAGTTTCCTCATCCATACCATCGGCGCTGTTAAGGCAGCCGTGAATAGCTACTAGAAGAGGTGCTCGCTCTTGAGGGTGAGCGGGAATAAATAATTTTTCTTTAGAAAAAGTGGTAGCAGAAAACAAGAGTGTCGCTGCAATTCCTACGATGAATGGTTTTAATTTAAATGGTAAGCTACTTATTTTTGATGGCATTGAATCCTCCCAAGGATTTGTGTTTTAATTTAAGGCAATAAATTCCTCGGATTTCCCAACAATGAAATAAAGCAGATTGAAACAGAAAGAGTGTCAGATTGGCCTTATATTGACTCCTTTGTGAAAGTGTTGAATAAGTATTCAGATGAGTGTTTCAAGATGAGTCGGAAAAGGCTTCAAAGGCTCAAGTTGAGCCACAACTCACTTAATTTTGTTTATAAGTTTTTAGTTTAAAATCGATTGAAAGGGAGAGAATGATACATTTTGCGAAAGTAACCAAGCAGTATGGCCCCAGGATTTTATATAAAAATGCATCATTTCAAATCAATCAGGGGGAAAAAATTGGATTAGTGGGCCCCAATGGAGCCGGTAAAACCACAATTTTTCGTATTCTCACGAACGAAGAAGGATATGACTCTGGAAGTGTTTCTAAACCGGAGAAAGTAGTTGTTGGATACTTTTCTCAAAATATTGAGGAAATGGCCGGAAAAAGTGTGATTCAAGAGGCGATGTCAGCCAACAGTTTGTTTCCGCAATTGCAAACACGAATTAAGGAAATGGAAAAGCAACTCGAGGACTCCGCAACCACTCCCATGAGCGATGATGAGATGAATCGCTTGTTAGAAGAGTACGGAGAGGCCCAAGCTGAGTTTGAGCGTATTGGTGGTTATGATATGGAGTCGCGTGCGGCGGAAATTTTAACGGGGCTGGGGTTTCCGCCAGAGGATCATCATCGCCCCACGGCAAGCTACTCTGGCGGTTGGAAAATGAGGATTGCGCTCGCGAAAATCTTACTTTTAAATCCCGATGTCTTGTTGATGGATGAACCGACCAATCATCTTGATATGGAGTCTATTATTTGGCTAGAAGAGTGGCTAATGAATTTTCGTGGAGCCTTGCTCATGACAAGCCATGACCGTGATTTTATGAATCGATTAGTTAATAAAATTGTCGAAGTCGCAAATCAAACAATAACTGTTTATAGTGGGAATTATGATTTTTATGATCGCGAACGGCAAGTACGCAAAGAACAACTGATTGCCGCTGCTAAACGACAAGAAGATATGCTTGCTAAAGAAGAAGAGTTTATCGCGCGATTTGCCGCGCGAGCCTCACATGCGGCCCAAGTGCAATCAAGAGTGAAGAAGCTAGAGAAAATTGACCGGATTGAAGTTCCCACAGAGGCAAGTGTTATTAAGTTTGTATGGCCAGAGCCTCCACGAGGTGGAGATGAGGTTATAAAGCTAGAAAATTTAGGTAAGGTTTGGCAAAAAGAAAATGGAGATGAAAAATTAGTTTTTAAAAACGCAAAAGCTCTAGTGAAGCGCTTGGACCGAGTGGCGTTGGTTGGAATCAATGGCGCTGGTAAGTCGACGCTCTTAAAAATTGTAGCAGGACATACGACACCTTCTGAAGGGCAGGCCATTCTTGGAAGTTCCATTCGAATGGGATATTTTTCTCAAAACTCGCTTGATGTTTTAAATACGAAATCAACTATTTTAGAGGAAGTGCAAAGCCGTATTCCCAATAGCACGTTGGGTACGATAAAAACTCTTTTAGGGGCTTTTAAATTTTCTGGTGATGATGTTGAAAAACGCATTGAAGTCCTATCGGGAGGAGAGAAAAGCCGTGTGGTGTTAGCTTGTATATTAGCACAGGCTCCAAATTTATTGGTATTGGATGAACCGACAAACCACTTAGACATTGCCTCTCGGGAAGTTTTGCTTGAGGCTATCAAAGAGTTTCCTGGAACAGTTATGATCGTTAGTCACGATCGCTTTTTCTTAAGAGAGATAACCACTAAGGTTTTTGAGTTGGACCGAAATCAATTAAATGTGATAGAAGGAAATTGGGAATATTATTTGAGTAAAAGAGGAGGCTGAAATGGCCATGCAAAAGAAAATACAAAGTAAAACTAAAGTAAAAACAAAAACAAAATCTAAAGTAATGACTAAAGTTAAAGCTAAGGTAAAGACTAAAGTTAAAACTGAAACCTTGACACAAGATTCGTTACTGGGAAAAAAACTAAAATCTCTCCAACTCCCGATGACAGGAAATAAAACGTTTAATGTCAGCGATTGGAAGGGGAAGAGAGTTGTCTTATATTTTTATCCTAAAGATATGACACCGGGATGCACTATAGAAGGTCATGAGTTTACGAATTTAAAAAAAGAATTTAAAAAATTAAATACTGAAGTCTTTGGGATTTCGAGGGACTCAGTGTCTCTTCACGAAAAGTTTATTCAAAAAGAAAATTACACAATTGATCTTTTGAGCGATGAAAAGGAAACCGCTTGTAAGTTATTTGATGTGATTAAAGAAAAAAATATGTATGGGAAAAAAGTCATGGGGATTGAGCGTAGCACATTTTTAGTTGACGTCAACGGAGCCGTAGAAAAAGTGTGGAGAAAAGTAAAAGCCGAAGGTCATGCACAGGAAGTCTTAGACTATATCAAAGGAACTTGAGGCCACAGCGACTAGTTAATATGTTTGTTGTTAATAACCATTTCTTTAATGGGAGGTTTAACTGTTTGTTCGTTCATGTAACCTCCCGTAATATATTTTGTAAGTTCTCCAATCATAAACTCCTGATCTTCGATGAGAGACCCGCTGACATCTTGTATTCCAATGAGGGCAATGACTTGGCCTTTTTCTAAAACGGGTAAATGGCGTATTTTTTTGTTTTCCATGAGAGCTAAGCATTCAGAAAGTTTATATTCAGGATTGACGTAAATCACATCTTTCACCATCACTTCACCAATTTTAGTTGTTTGTGGAGATTGATTTCTAATCGTTGTTTTTCTGGCGTTGTCACGTTCAGAAAAAATACCAAGGATTTTTTCGTTTTCCATAACTAAAATAGCTCCGGCATCATAGTCGCTCATAATTTTTAAAGCAGTTTCAACGGTGTCTTCAGGTTTAACGCTATAGACGGGTTTATGCCCTCGGTGTTTAAATAAGTCTCTGAGTGTTTCCATAGACTCTCCCTTCTCTAAAGAACTCTCAATAACAAATAAAGTTCTAGTTGATTGAGTTACACTGAAAGATGAAACGATTCGAAATATGGAATCAAGAAAAATATAAAATATCTAAAAATCATAATATTTTATGATAATTAATTTTTTACTGACCTTTTAGGATCTTCAATAACGGACAACGGGGTTGACGTTGTAATGATGTTCCCATTCCAGATCGTTACGCCATCGAGATCATAATGCTGTTCAAAATCCTTTTGAGCTTGCTCGCGAGCAGCCTTTTCATTAGCTGATTCAGTATTCTTTTTTTGAGGAGTATGAGGAGTGAAGCAATTCCAATTAAATGAACGATCCAGTGGCTGTTGAAGTTCATCGTCGTTTTCGGTATTTGTCCTATTATTTTTAATAAAATCCTTGGCACCCATAACGCCTCCTTTTTGGGAATAAATAATTAATAAGGCATCAGGGTGAGTTTATATTCTTAAGTTAACTCCCTCACAATCATTTAATAAACAGAGGGACTTTATATCCAAAGATTAGTTAGTTGTATGAGATAACGAGGCAACTTGAGTGTGAGGTTTATATTTTTATTCACATTCAGAATTAATTTTTGCAGTATTTTTTTTGTTCACTGTAATAGAAAAAACACAATCGCCACTTAAGTCAGAAGCTGTGAATTTAATAAAGTTTTTTGTATCTGATTTCACTTGTAATCCCCAGGGGCAACCATTATCGATTTCCATTTTTTCTTTGCTTAATGCATCGCAAGCTATTGTTTTACAAAACAATAGCTTCGGAACAATTGATTCGTTTGTTTGGCTAGAAAAAGTGTTATTATTTAAAGATAATCCTAAGGCGATAAATACGAGTGTCTTCATTTAAGTCCTCCATTAAAAGGTTTTTAATTTAATATTTGAATTTTAAATTGGAGTCTTCCTAGAATGGGGAGAGCGATTAATAAAGCTTTCGCTCATTAGTGTGAATACTTTTGTCCCAGAGAAATAAACTTTATGACCCATCATTTCTGATTTGAAACCTTTAAATAAAGTATATTGAATCTTAGTAAGCTTTAGTTTGGCATTAAAGATGCAAAAGGCATTTGTAACTTAAACAAGGAGGTATCTTATGCCAGTCTCAGATCTTTGTAGTAAAAATTTAGTGTGTATCGAAAGCGGTGAAACTTTAAAGCATGCAGCCCAACTTATGAAGAAGCATCATACGGGTGGTTTGATCGTTATTGAAGCTAACGGTCGAAAAAAGCCAATCGGCGTTCTGACTGACAGAGATATTGTTCTCGGTGTTGTCGCTGAAAATCAACCTCTGACAACGAAAGTTGATGAGGTTATGTCAACAGACATTGTTAAAGTGACAAAAGAAAAGGGTATTGCTGAAGTGGTTGATGAAATGGAAACTCATGGTGTGCGGCGAATGATTGTTGTTGATGAGGCTGGAAATGCCTGTGGTTTGGTTTCAAGTGATGACATTTTGCAATTGGTGGCCCGTGAATTAAATGGATTGGGCCGTATTGCTCAACGGCAGTCTGGAAAAGAGAGAGTTCAGAAGATGACACATAGAGTTTCTGTTTCATGATTTTAGGATGTAATTTCCGTAATACCATAAGCAATTTCTTTTCTGTGAAGTGTGCGACGACTAATTCCAAGAACTTTTGCTGCATGAGATTTTTTGTTGTTCACCTCGCGGAGAACGGATTTGATATAGTGCTCTTCTAGTTGTTCAAGAGTTGGACGATGTGAGGAGTTAGTGAATGATTCTGGATGCTCTAAACTCGATTCTCTGGTGCTCTCTTCAAGGATGAGCTGTTCTAGTGAATTGTGGTTATGTAAAACACAAAGGCGCTCAATGACATTTTCTAACTCTCTCACATTACCGGGCCAGGAGTAGGTTGTGAGTTTATTCATGACTTCTGCGGGAAGTTGAAAGAGCGGTTTTGAGTTTATAGCACAGTATTTGGAAATAAAATGATTAACGAGCAGGGGAATATCCTCTTGTCGTTGGCGCAAGGGGGGAACGGTAATCGGTACAACATTGAGTCGATAATAGAGGTCCTCGCGAAATTGTCCATCTTTGATGAGATTTTTCAGGTTTCGATGAGTGGCAGAAATGATTCGCGCATCAATGTGTTTCATTTTGTTTCCTCCAACGGCGCGAACTTCTTTGTCTTGCAAGACACGTAACAGTTTTCCTTGCAAGGGGAGGTTGAGATCTCCGATTTCATCCAAGAATAACGTTCCGCCGTTGGCTTCTTCAAAGAGTCCCCGTTTATCAGAGATAGCTCCGGTAAAGGAGCCCTTAGTGTGGCCAAATAATTCACTTTCAAGAAGTAGCTCAGGAATCGCTGTGCAATTAATTGGAACAAAAGCGTTATGTTTTCTTGGGCTCAAGTGGTGCAGAATTCTTGCCACAATTTCTTTACCTGTACCGCTTTCGCCATGAATTAAGACGTGACTTGTTGTGGAGCTAACAATTTGAACGAGTTCCATGAGTTCTTTAATTAAAGAGCTATTTCCAATAAAGGAGCTGTAATTAAATTCAATTTTATTAGGGGGTATCATAAGGAGGGAAGATACTTTTTTTTAAACTAAAAAAAAAGTATCTTTCCTAATTATTTAGAATTTATAATAATTGAATGTTGAATGTTGAATGTTGATATCTGATTGAAAATCACAACTAAAAATTGACAAAATAGTTTTTTGGATCAAGGGGCTTTTTAATTAAGCCTATTTCTTGAAGTTGCTGACTCAAAGCTTTCCAACGATCTTCCGACATTGTCCCTATGATAAAGTCTTTGGAGGGTTTAACTAATTTTTGTTGAGCCTTGCCGGAGTCACGAAATGTTTCTAGTGACATTGAAGGATTGATCTTATTCATTTTTTTATCAATTTCAGTGGGGTTTTTTAAGTAATTCTCCCAACCTTGACGGAAGGATTTAACGATAGATTCAAGCTCAGTCTTTTTGCTTTTTAAAGTGTCTCGATGTACCGCGACAACTGCTAAATAAGGATTAAAGCCAATTTCATCTAATGTAAACCCTCGTGTTTTGACTCCTGCTTTTAATGCTGAAAGAGGCTCCGCAGTAAGAAAGGCCTGTTGAGCATAATTTTTTTGTGCGAGAAAAGGACCAATTCCTCCTTGATAAGGCACTAACTTAACTTTTAATTGTGGAAATTTTTTCTTTAAATAAGCAACAAAGGGAAGGCCTTGCTGTACTGCCAATGTGGCTTGGGAATCATTTAATAAATCAGCGAGAGTTTTCCAAGGACTATCATCGCGAACCATAATGCCTTGAGGATTTGTCTGGTAAACGGCAAAAATAGCCACCAGGTCAATCCCTTTTTCTTGTGCCGTGATGAGTTCGTCACCACTGACAATTCCCAGAGGAATTTTTTTTGCAGCTAACATTTGAACCGTGGGTGTGCCAGAGCCACCCTCAGTGACTTTGAGCGTGATATTTTGTTTACTTAAAAGTTCAGAGGCTTCATAAAATCCACCAAACTCAGGTTCTGCTTTCCAATTTAATCCAAGTTCCATTTGGGTTTGGGCAAAACAATTTAGAGTGCTTATCAAAATAACGCTTAATATATAAACAAATTTCATAGGACCTCTCTCTATTTAAAAATCCCTATTTAAATTATTGGTCTCGTAAAAAGCAGTCAATATTAAATTGTAAAAATATTAAATTCCTATCATGATCACAAAAAAATGAATTGGATGTGAATGAATGAACTTACAATGCGGAATTTCTCATGATGAAGAACAACGAGTGGTTTTAGGTCACGGCGGTGGAGGACGGCTATCTTTCGAGTTCATTCACCAAGTTATTGCACAAGAATTAAAAGATGTTATCACCATGCACGACCAAGATGCGGGTTTTTTTGAAGTAAAGAATCCCCACTCTTCGTCGTCATTTGTTGGTTACGGGAAAGAAGATTTAGTAATGACAACGGATTCGTTTGTGATTGACCCGTTGTTTTTTCCTGGCGGAGACATTGGAAAGCTTTCAGTTGTTGGTTCCGTCAATGACATTGCCATGATGGGGGCTGATCCAATAGCTCTTTCCTTGGCTTTTATCATCGAAGAAGGTTTTTTAATTTCTGAATTTAAAAAAATACTGCAATCAATAGCATCTCAATTAAAACCTCTAAATCTTACTGTCACTTGTGGTGATACAAAGGTGGTTCCTCGAGGAAAAGTAGATCGACTTTTTATAAACACCTCTGCAGTTGGAGTACGTTATGGTGATAAAGCTTGGGCTCCACAACACATTGAGGGTGGAGATAGAATTCTAATTTCGAGGGACATCGGTCGTCACGGCACTGCCGTCATGGGAGCTCGCCATAATTTAGGACTATCCTCCTCCATTCAAAGTGATTGTCATGAGCTATTAAGTTTAACCAAGGCCTTAATTAAAAATGGTGTTACAGTTCATTGTGCTCGTGACCTGACGCGAGGAGGGTTGCTATCGGCCGCAGTAGAATTAGCACAAAGCTCGCACAAAATTTTTGAAATTGAAGAAGATAAAATTCCCACCACCGTTGATGTAAAAAGTTTTTGTGAAGTGCTGGGTTTAGACGTTTTATCCATGGCCAATGAGGGAGCAGCTATTTATTTTGTGCCAGAAAAAGATTGTGAAAAAGCCCTCTCAATTTTACGTCAGTATCCCCAGTCGCTGGAGGCAACTCTTATTGGAAAAGTTCGATCTCAAGAGGAGGTCAATGGATATTGTTTACTCCGATTAATAACTGGCGTTTTCAGGCGCTGCGTGCTCCCTCCTGGGGAGCTTCTTCCGAGGATTTGCTGAAAATGCATGAATTGAGTTTATTACAAAGTTTATTAGAGCAGTTAGATCAATTAAAGGTTGATCATGATCTTGAGTCAATAAACGAAGTTTATTTATCTGTAGGAGAAATTTCAGGGGTGGACATCTCGTTTTTTCAATCAACAGCGGATCTCTATTTGCCTTCAACGCCTTGGGCTCGTTTAATTCTTCACTTTCAAGAGCTCCCTTGGCGTATTCGGTGTTTAGACTGTTATCAAGAACAGGTTGTCATTGAGCAAAATAATCAATGCCAGCAATGCCACAGTCAACAGACTACGACCATTCAGGGACGTGAATTTTTAATTCAAAGAGTTGAAGGTTGTTCGGTCGAAAATACTAAATCGGAGGGAGACGGTATTTCTACCCCTTCTTGAGTCTCTAGATTTTCATGGGCTTGCTTTAAGCCTTTCTTTTTCATTTTTTCAACTAAAGTTGTTCTATTGAGTCGCAGTAAAATAGCGGCTTGATTTCGATTCCAACCTGTTTTTTCGAGCGCTTTTAAAATGAGATTGTTTTCAAATTGATCAACTGTTGTGTTAAAATCAAGTCCCTCATCTGGTAAATGAAACTCTGGATCTTTAGGCTCTGAGGGAGCAAGTGGGATCGCTTTTGTGTGGTATTTTATAGGTAAATCTTTTAGTTCGACGAGACCTTTGCCTTTTATGATGGTCATTCTTTCTACTAAATTTTCAAGCTCACGAATATTACCCGGCCAGGAGTAATGCTTTAGACTTTCAACAACCTCACCAGAAAAACCAGCGAGGTGCATTTTTCGTTTTTGGCCTAATTGATTTAAGAAGTGATTGAGAAGAATTGGAATATCACATCGACGTTCTCGAAGGGGAGGGATCATAATCGGAACGACATTAAGGCGGTAAAATAAATCTTCTCTAAACCTACCTTCCATTACCGCTTTTTCTAAATTAATATGAGTGGCTGCAATAACTTGGACATTCACTTGAACTGACTTAGTGCTGCCAACCGGCTCAAAGCTTCTCTCTTGAAGTGCTCTTAAAATTTTTACTTGAAGTGTTGGACTCATATCGCCAATTTCATCGAGAAAGAGTACGCCATTATCAGCCATTTCAAAACGGCCTATTCGATTTGAAATCGCGCCCGTGAAGGCCCCTTTGACGTGTCCAAAGAGTTCAGATTCTAAAAGTTCAGAAGGAATGGCCCCACAGTTGATAGCCACAAAAGGAAAATTTTTTCTTGGAGACATTTGATGAATGGCACGAGCAATGAGTTCTTTTCCGGTTCCACTTTCTCCTTGAATGAGGATAGTAGCATCACTTTCAGCAACACGGGTTGCAAGTTCAAGAACTTGTTGCATCTCGGGACTCTGTCCTACGAGTCCCATATTTTTAGAGATTGGAGTCATGGAATGAGATGTGCTCGGGGATTGATTGGGAGCTTGAAATGAAATTTTATTTTGTGGAGCATTGATCACTTTATCTAGACTGCTAAGAATATCATCTAAACTAATGGGCTTTACTAAGAATTGAGCGGCCCCATTTTGGGTGGCAGCAATGGCATTTTCAATGGTGCCTTGTCCAGTCAAAACGATTGTAGGGATGGGAGATGTGCGAAGATTGACGGCTTTTAAAATATCAATGCCATTTCCATCAGGAAGTTGAAGGTCGAGTAAAATTCCATCCCATTCGGCTTGACTCTGGATCCAATTCATTGCCTCAAGTTTTGTGGAGGCCGTTGTAATGGAAAATCCTGATTTAGTGAGGGCTCTGAATAGAGCAGTTTTTAAGGTAGAGTCATCTTCAATAATTAAAAGTCGCTTAATCTTCATGCAGCTTCCTTCCTGGTGGCAAAACATGAGCGTGGTATCAGCATAACTGAATTAAAAAATGCATGTCAAAATTCCTCCACAATTAAAGTTTAGTCCTCTACTAAAACTAGACAAAAACATCGCTAGTAAAATTTGGTCTTGGGTCCTGTTTATAGAGAAGTTTGATTGATCTTGTTTTATTGCTGCGATTTTTCTATAATTTTTTATTGATGGAATTTAGAGGAGATATATAGGATGAGCGAGCGCAATAATAATTCAAAACTTCATAGTCGTAGGTCATTACTAAAGTGTACCGCCCTAAGCACAGGGAGTCTGTTATTGAATTCTTGCTCGACCAGTTCTAAAAAAGTAGATAAAAAAATGGAGACTGGAAGTTCTGGAAACTCAACAACCGCTTCCAACGAAACGACATCAAAAGTTATTCAAAAAAAATCTACTCCCAATGAAGATATAGGACCTATTGAGCGTGGTTTTGGCGAGGTAGCTCCATTTCAGTACTCAGGTGATAACCCAGAGTTGAGTCACCAAATACTTTGGGATGTGGCAGGCTTTCAATCCAAACAAGGAGCTACGACTAACTCTCAAACGGACACCAAAGAAACGGTTCCTCTCGTGATCGTCGGAGGCGGGCTGAGTGGTTTATTAACAGCCTATCGTTTAAAAAAATATGTTTCTATCGTTTTAGAAGGAGCTGAACGTTTTGGAGGAAATGCCAAGGGGGAATCATGGCGAGGAATGGATTATTCGATTGGCGGCACAGAGTTTCGTCTTCCTTTAGAGGGGTCTAGCTTAGATGGCTTGTATAAAGAATTAGATCTATATCAAAACGAAAAAAAAATAACTGATGAAAATATAACTCAATTAAAAAATAAAATATATTTACATTTTTTAATGGGCGATACTGACACTTCAGTTGCCACTCAAGCGGCGCAATTAGAACAATATTTTTCTGAAATTAATGAAAATAAAAATGGTCGCGTTTACCCGCAGCTTCCTCCAGTAACTCCCGAACAAAAAAAAGCTGTTAATGAATTAGATGGATATAGTTTCCGTGATTATTTAAAGAAGATTTTAGAAACAGATACCCTGCATCCACATTTAGATACCTGGATAGAACACTTTTGTTGGATGACCTTTGGCGGTTCCGCAAGAGAAATCAGTGCGGCGATGGGTGTTAATCAAATGTCCTCTCTACTTGGAAAGTCATTTACGATCCCAGGAGGCTTAGCACAATTATCAGAACAACTTTATTTAAAAGTTAAAAAAGCTATTGGAGCCGATCGTTTGCGTGCCCGAGCTGTGGTTTATCAGGTTCAAATTGTGAACGATGGAGTTTTAGTTTCTTATTTTCAAGATGGAGAATCTAAATCAATACTCGCTGAATCGGTAGTGATGGCTTGCGGGAAAAATGTAGTTAAAAAGATTTTTCCCGCATTAAGTGCGGAGAGTGAAAAAGTCATTCGACGAATTCGCTACAACGGGTGTTTAGTGGCAAATCTCTTCTTAAAACAAAAGCTACCTCAGCATTTTTATAAACTTAATTTATTGAATGAAGGAAAATTAGATCCAAAAGATGTCCAAGGAAATGCTGAGAGAGATCGAGCCACTATGCTGGTCAATGCTTCTTATGCTAAGTCAAATAGTAAAAAAGAGGAAACTATTTTGACTTTGTACCGTCCATTTCCTTATGCGGCGGGAAAAGCACAAATTTATTCTACGACATCTTATTTTAAATTTCGTAAAGAGTTTATTGATCAAGTGGAAAATTCTATATTACCTTCTTTAGGAATTCCAACAACAGCAGTCGTTGGCTTGAGAATCGCGCGTTGGGGGCACTCTTTCCCAGTTCCCCAAGCAGGAATGATCAATGGAGGTGAGTTAGAAAAAATACAAGAGCCAATTCAAGAAAAAGTTTATTTTATCAATCAAGATAATTGGCTCAATCCCTGTGTTGAATCTATTTTTGGTGAAGTCGAGCGCTGGACTCCTCAGATTGAAAAGTCCATCTTAGAGCGAAGAGAAAAGAAATTAAAGCAAGATGCTCCCCACCAAGAAGTTAAAAGTCCAAATCCGGTCAACTCAAAGAAGAAGTAAATGGTTTTATAAAATCGAGAATGTCTTTATAACAAGTTTCACGATCCAAGTCGTTATAAGCCTCATGGAGTGAATTGTGATAGATTTTTTTAACTTTAACTGAAGCCCCTAAGGAATCAAAAAATCGCTCCGCTTCTAGGTTGGAAACCACAGCATCTTCACCTGCCAGCTGAAGGAGTGTGGGAATTGATAAATTTGAAGCATGTTTTTGTACAAATTCAAAAGCCTGAAGAGCACCAATATAAACACCTGGGCTTATCTGAGCATGGCGAAGGGGATCTTTATCGTATTCGATTAAAACATCTGGATCACGACTCAGATGTTCATTTTTAATTTCGTTTCCCAGAGTGAGTTTGGGATAAATATGAAAGGCCAGTAGGGCCGTAATGTCTTTTATGACTGGTACGACGACTTTGACACCAAAAAAAGGGGCGCTTAATACTTGGCCTTTTATGGGTAAACTTAATTTGTTTTCTATGAGGGCATGAGTTTGAATGAGTCCTCCCATAGAATGAGCCAAGGTTATCCAGGGTAGTTTTTTATATTGCTCTTGTTCAGATAAAAATTTTAAAAAATTCTTATAATCCCAAACGTAATGAGAAAAGTGACCTGCATAACCTCGTTTCCCTTCACTCCGACCATGTCCACGCCAGTCCCAGGCGATACAATCCCATCCACTGGAGTAGAGTCCATCGACGAGTCGGTGATAGGATTCTGAGTGCTCTCCATGGCCGTGCGTAATTACAAATAAACCCTTAGATTTATTCTGGGTCCATTCTTGATAGTAAAGCTTGTGGTTATCATAACCACTAAAATATCCTTCTTGTCGCTTCCAAGAATGTTTCATGAGCATAATGACTCTCCTAACATTTTATTAATGAAAGAGTTTGAATTTTTCAACTGAATCTAAATAAAATTAATAGAGACAGGTCCTAGTCTTAAGTATCAAAGCACTTTTTTAAAAAAGCAAAGAAATAAGAAGGGTTGATGGAAATTTGCTCACTCGGTTGTGATTTCTATACCTAATGGAGTTGATTTAATTTTAGTGGTTTTGGTATTTTCAGTGCAATTTTGAAAAGTGGTGAGCAATACCACTGACAATAAAAACAAATTAAGATAGAGCCGCCAACGTACATGTATATTATTCATCTTAATCTCCAAAGCTGCGTCGCCATGCAGAATTTAGGATATCAACAATTATTATTTAACGAAAGACTCAGTCTCAAACTGAGTCTTTTAGTGAGCTATTTAAGCACCTACTTATTAATATTAATTCTCAGAGGAACTGGATATCGCTCTTTGATTCACTTTTTCACTTCCTGGGCAATATTTTGTGAGCATTTGATTGAGAGGAATGGATTTCCAGTAAGAGGATCTAAGCTCTTTTATATTAGTTGGAGCTGTCTCACATTGCTTATTTTTAAGTTGGTTTAACGAAGATAAAAAAGTTAATTCTTCAATAGTATCCCAAACTCCACCTAACTTTTTAAGTTCGCTATAGTAAATAGAATCAGGATTGTGATTGTATCGAAGTCTTGTATCTTCATAAGCCAGAAGAGGTTCTTTGGTGCGTTTTTGTGCTAACTTAAGATACCAAAGTGAACGATCGGGTGAATTTTGCTGAGAAGACATTAAAGATAAATAAAAAGGTCCCCATGGAGTATCGGGATATAAATCCGACATTTTTAAGCTAATAAACTCTAGTTCTTTATATTTTTTTAAACTTAAACAAAAATTAGCTTCTTTTCCCAGTGAGAACAATGATGTGAGAGGGCTTAATTTAGACATCACGCAATTTTTATCGGAGGCCTTTACTTCCATTAATGGTTTATAAGGAGTTGTTTCCTCCCAAGTAGGAACATAGATACGAAGCTCTTGGCCTTTGAGTTCTGGAAATATTTTTTGAGTTGCAATTTTTTGCTCTTTAGCTTGTGACTCTTCAAATTTATTAAGCTCATTGAGTCCTATTTCTAATTCCTTTGGACGATTTTCAAGTACAGGTAAAATTTGGTTGATTTCAGAGCGTAAACTAGCTTGGTCTGGGTTTGATGAGTCTAAAGTTTCAAGAGATTTTTTAATTTCTGTAACATAATTGTTGTATAAATAAATTAAATCATTCACCGCTTGTTTTCTCAGTGAAAGAATTTCTGATTTTTGTGAGACTGTATTTAGTACTTGAACTGCCTTATCAAATTTTTCTGCTTTGATCGACATCACAATCGCTAGTCGCTCAGGAGAGGACTTCATGCTTTGTTGGTTGTAATCATTAAGTAGAACCTGAGATTGCAAGTAGCGAGCTTGAGCGCGTACATGCGCAGGAGTTGCATCTTTGTTTAACTTCAAGGTCATTTGGTAACACTGTGACCATTTTTTTTCATCACAAGTTTTTTGTGCTGTAGAAAAAAGAGATTCACTATAATAGGGCTCAAGGCCTTTTTGTATAAAACTTTGCTTCATGGCTTGAGCTTTTTCAGGAGCGTACTGCTCAAAATACTTAAACTGTTTTAATTTAAAAGCTGATTTTTCATTATCAGAAAGGTGGCTTTCAAGAGCCTTCCAAGCTGATTCAATGGCATCGACATCTCCATACCAAGAAGTAAATTCTGCTTTTAATTCTAAAGCTTCGCGCTTTTTATTTGGATCGACAGAATAATCATAAGCTAAGTCGAGTGATTTTTGTGCTCGAGGTAAGTCTCCCAATTGCAAAAAAAGTTCAACCGCATGATGACTAAATTTATCTGCTTCTGAATCCTTTTTTAAACTTTTAAATTCTTTGGCAAGAGTTTCAGAGTGTTCAGCTGCTTCGCGGTAGTGTTTGATTTTTTCACTGAGTTCAATGGAAAGGTGAAGAGCGTCGAGGGCCTTTTCTTCGGGGCGATGTTCTAAGTAAAAGGCCTTGGATTTGAGTGCCGCGTCTTCATTCTTATTACGAGCAATGAGGTCTTGAATAATAGCTTGTTGGGCTGATTGGTAAATAGTTTTTATTTTAGTAAATCGCTCTCCACTTGATGTTTTCATAATGAGAGCACTCGCATCAGCAAGGGACTGGTAATTTTTCTTTGATCGATGAATTTCTAGTGTTAAATCCTCTTGTTTTTCTTTCATAGCAGTTTTTGTACTTTTGATTTTTTTTATCCACTCTAAAGCCTGATCGTATTCCTTTTCTTCAAAAAATAAATAGGCTTTCTTAAAAAGTGCATCATCAATAAACTCTCCCTTTGGGCACTGCTGAATATAATTATTGAGGGCCATATACATGTGTTGTCGTAAGGATTGGTCTTTTGAGTTTTCCTGCATTTCGCGATCTAAACTAACAATAGCTCCATATAGCGCTTCGGGTAAAATTTTTGGATCGAGTTTTTCAATTTTGCTAACGCCTTCATAGTGAAATGTTGACTGCTTATATTTTTTTAAAGAAAATGAAAGATCAGCATAGGACATGTGGATTCCTACATTCCATTCAGTTTCTTTTTCAAACTTGAGATATTCATCTAACATAAACGTAAGGTTGGGTACAAAATCTTGTACTCGTTTTAACTTATTCCAATTTTCCCACCATTCCGCAGCTAATTCTTTGAGTTGTGAGGGGTAGGTTTGTTGACAGAATTCGAGAGTCTCTTTTGATGTCGTTTTCCAGCGCTCTGATTGACATAATTTAGTTGTTGATTTGATGGAGTTGATGACAAGATCGAATTTTAGGTTTTCATTTTGAAATTGTACGCGACGGAGATGAACTTTCCCCGAAGACTCATCTTCAGGATATTCATTTAAAAAAAGCGATAACACTTCATCCATTTCATTAGATTTTCCATGACGTTCGTAAATAGTAGAGAGTTCTAGTATGGTCGGGCCAATTTCACTCACAAGCAAATGTTTTTTGAAATAAGAAATTGAATTTTTTATTTCTCCGACTTCGCTAAAAAACAGTGCCAAGTCTCTTCGTGCTTCTGTTCGAATATGAGAGATCAGTGGCCGCTCTCTTGATTGAAAAAGAAGTTTTTCAATTTTACTAATCGCTTCGAGAGTATTTTTTAAATTATACGAACACCAAGCACTTTTATAGAGAGCAATTGGGGCAATGGGTGCATTTGGCCAGTCTTGCACTCTTTCATAGTTTTTTTGACTTTCACTATAATTTTGTTTCATAAAATAGAGTTCACCTAAGGCCATATGAACTTCAGGCAGTAATGGAGAACTTTTGTATTTTTCAACAATGAGGGAGAAGTATTTCATGGCGGGATCTGGTTCTCCACGTTGTTCATGGGCAAACGCCATATTAAATAAAACTTCGTCTAAAGCGTTATATTGAGGAAATTTTTTAATAATTATTTGGTAATGAGATATTGCCTGACTTAAATAGGATTTTGCACCGGCATTGGTTAGTTTCGGAGTCAGTATTTCAGCTAAAGTTTTATCTCCTCGATAGAGATCAACAAACCGACCTGTTTTGGCACGTCGGCCGTACAATTCAGCCAAGCGGAATAACATATCAGGTTCTTGGGCTGTGCCTTTATATTTTTTTAAAAGTTGCTGCAATTTATTAATGGCTGCTTCTTCGCTTTTTGTAATCATTGTTTCAACGCTTGCGGCCGTTTTTAAGTTTTCTGCTTCGGTTTTTTTATTGAGTTGCAACTCTGGGAGAACACCTTTTGGAGCAGGAGATTTAGCATGAACTTCGACAGTAGTCCCTATGAGGCTTAGGAATAAAACCACAGTCCAGCGTGTTGAATTTTTAAAATAGTGATGACTGAGTAGAAAATTTTTCACTTATTCACTCCTAGTTCGATGAAATCGTTGCCAGTCGAACTTTTGTGAATCCTGCGACTGAGGCGGTGGATAAAACTTGTTTCACTTTAGGGTAGGGACAATCTTTATCAAGTTGCAAAATAATTTCTTCTTTAGGTTTATCTTTTTGAGCTTGTTTTAAATTTTGCAATTCACTGAGGAGTGGTTTTATTATTTCACCTTGATCTAAATGCTCTGAAGGAATTGTAAAATTACTGATTGTTAAAAGATTTTTATCATTCAGAGATAGAGCATCTTTCGATAAACCAATCATAGGAGCTTCTTCAGGGGCTTTATCAGAGACTGACACTGGCATTTTTAAACCCATTTGAGGTTTAATCTCATAACTATTGGTGGAATATGTTTGTAAAAGGAAAACAAGCATGATCGTAAACATATCAGTCATGGAATTAATATTGAGGGCAAAGGTGGTGTTATTCTTTTTGTTAAAGCGAGCACGGCGATTCATTTATTCCTCCAAAATATTTGCAAATACAACGTTGGGATACATAAAGCTGGTTTCTTCTGCAGTACTTGTTTGTGGGTTATTAAATTTAAATTTTTCGTTTTCACCTGGACTTTTTCGTGCGGCATCCATCACTTTGATAATCATTTCTAAAGGAATATCGCCCTTAGGAAGGAGATCAAGTTGAAATAATTGTGGTGCTTGACGCTTCATTTTAACTAAATTTTGTTTAAGTTCATCGAGATCATTAATGTTTTTTGGAAAACTGAGATGAACCTGATCAAGGTTCTTTTCTGCTTGAGTGAGTTTTAAATCTATACCTTGCTCAGGACTGATCGTTAATTCCAATTGCGGTGGAGGTTCAGTCTTAGTTTCATTTATTGCAGCAACAACAGCAGCAGGAAGCTCGCTGTGAATAACAACTACTGGCACAAAGGCTGAGGAGACAATCAAAACCGGAACAAGCTTCACCATTACCGCTAATAATGGTGCTAAGTCCAATTCAAATTCATGTGAGAGGGATTCTGCTGCTGCATTTCTACGTCGCATTTTTATCTCCTATTTACCTTAAGAACTAATAAACAACTGATAGTTACTCATTTTATTAATAAAATTACTTTTTGTTACAATTACGAACTTCTTAAAGTTCCAGCGCCATTCATTTTAGGAACTTCTGGCCCAATATCAAGAGAGTGCGATGAACTCACAGACATAAGAGGACCAACTCCAGTAAGGGTTTCTTCTAATTTTTGAACTTGTTCATAGAGTTCTTCACCCAGTTGATTTTGTCTTGAAACTAAGAAGGAATATACGATCATCACTGGAATAGCGACCGCAAGACCGAGAGCCGTGGTGTACATTGATACCGAAATACCATGGGCAAGAAGCGCTTGCTTTTGTGATGGATCGGCTGTAGCGACGGCTTGGAACGAAAGAATAAGACCGTGAATGGTTCCCAATAGACCTAGAAGGGTAGCTACGTTTGCTAGCATGGAGAGATAGTGAATTCTCTTATTAAAAAGAGGCATATTTTCAGAGAGAGCAATATCTGTTGCTTGTTGAATAGCTTCTTCCTCGCGATCCGCTTTTAAAAGAATTGTTTTAAAGGCCCTTGCAATGGGTTTTTTAGCTAAACCTTCACATAGGAGGAGTGCTTCTTCATAACGCTGCTGACTTACAAAATGTTGGATTCTTTTTGAAAATGATTCTGTATTCATTTGATAGTCAAAAAATAATTTTTTGATTCGCTCAGCTATAATAGCTATTGCAAAAAAGCCCGTGGCAATGATCGTCCACCCGACAAAACCGCTATCTATGATGAAATTCATTATTTGTTGTAACATTTTATGCTCCTTTTGATGTATTAAATGTATTTGATTTATCTTTAATTTTTAAAATTGAATCCACCCAGCGAGTGATTTTAGGCAGCGCAATTGAGTCCATTTCATCAAAACAGACATTGTATTGAATCAAAGAATTCACATGCAATCGTTCTCGACTGTATCTCTTGCCAGTTATTTTTCCCATGCAACTAAATTTTTCATCTTCATTTTGAAATTTATTTTGAAAGTTTAAATGAATGGTGTCGCCAACATTTAGAAATGGAGAGTTTAATTCAAGGAGTGCTCCCCCTTGACTAATATTCAAGGTCTTTGCTTTCCATAAATTTAATTCATTATGAACAAAGGCGGGGATTTCAATGCGAACACGGGGCCATTTTCGCCGGTTAAATACATCACAAGTCTCGGCCTTCATAGATCTTTCAGCCATAGCTTGTGCGCTAAACTCTTGAGTTTGAATTAAAATGTTCCATTGTCTGAGTCCTTGTTTCCAAATTAAATCATATTCAAAGATTTTCCTTTGCTGACGCAAAACAATCATTTCATCAAGTGAGTAAGGACCATATTTTTTGTCGCCTCTAGCGATATACCATTCTTTCACAAATGCTCCTCTTTCATTGTCTTCTTATATTAGAGTTTTATACCCACGGGATCGAAATCAATTCTAATGCTGGCACCAGACGGTGGTGTGCTTGTACCATGAAACCAAATACTGTTGTCCTTATCTCTATACGTCCATCCATTGTCTTCATCATTGGGGATTAGTTCACCATTGACATGAACAACAATTGTTTCAACTTTTGGAACTCGTGTGAGCGGAAAAACTGAAGTGTAGTTCACTATCGAATCAGAAATATTACTTAAAGTCGTATCAAAAGGGTCACACAAACTTCCAATGGAACCACCCGTAAGTGAAGCAATTTCCATATATCGGTTTCCTTGTATTCTCTCTAAAAAACCATCAGTAGAAAGTTCCGTCTTACAGGCATCATCTTCAATGGTTATTGCCGAAACAGAATAGTTTGGAGGTAAATCTTGGCTTATTCTCCCGGTATAGCTATCGAGAAAATCAATATATTTTTGGACAGAGTGAAGTCGTGGATCACTGTAGTCGTTTCTCAACCAATCTTTAGTATCACTACTAAAGTCATCTTCATCACTGAGAATAATAACTGCTAAAAAGGCATCACTTCTTCGAAAGCTTGCATTATTAGGATTTGTTAATGTAGCGTAAAATGATTGAAATGCTCGTTCATCTCCAAAGGGGTGTGCTCCGAGACTTGCGTTCGTTACAAACGAATCTACAATATTTGGTGTGTTTTTATCTATGACAAAAACTCCTGAATGTACTGGCGTTGGCGCGTTCCAATCACCATCTCTCAGTCCCCAATTGGGTTTACTCGAATCAAAGAGAGTTTTCCAACTGTCTGTTGATCCAACAGCTATATGGTAATCAAATTTTAATGTTCGAAATTTTTCTATAAACGATTGAAAATTTGCTACGAGTTTTTCTTGAGAAGTTTGCATAGACCCGGAGTTATCGATAATCCATAAAACATCAATTTTTCGTGGCTCATAAATACCGTCTTGAGCATAAACATTGGCGTCAGCAAGTATAGAGAAATTTTTTGCTTTCTTAGTCTCGCAAGCACTAAGTACGAGCCATCCTATAGCCAAAAGCAGAGTTATTATTTTTTTCATCGATTCCTCCATCTTAGAAGCTCTCGTCATAATTGCTTTCTAAGTATGGATACAGTTTACGAAATTCTAATTTGAAATCACAACTCGATGAATAAGTGACTGATTTACTTTATTTATTGCAAGTATCGTTTTACATTGAGGCGGGTTAAGTATTTGATTTTATTGTTTGTAAGTTAAATTGCACAGAAAAAATATTTTTCAGACGTAAAAAATATCTTCAAAGAAATGTGAAATTACTTTTTCAAAAAAATGATAATTTAATAATGTAATTTATTTTGTAGAAAAATTTTACGGATTGAAAATATATTAAATAATGTGGGTCTTTTAGATTCTGTAAAGAAGACTCTACTTAAAAATAAAATCGACCGCCTAAGCCTAAACCAAGTTGAAATGCTGTGCTAGGACTTAATTCAAGTACCGCTCCTAACTCTGCAAAGAGTTCAACAGCAGGACTTTTAAATTGATAACTGAGTCCGAGCGGAGCTCTGGCTCCAATCCCTAAACCCGTTTTATTTTTTCCACTATAGCTCGAAAGTCTTCCACCAGCACCGTAGTATAAATTAATGGGGCGCTTACCAATTGAAAAAAATCTAAGTTCATGAATAAGATAATCACTTTGAATGTGGATGGCATTAGGGCCACTTAAACTCCAAGCAAAGGCTCCATCGATAGCATGAGTTCGATCTAGCCACATCTTTGCTGAAACGCCAGTTGGTTCACCAATGACAGCTCCTATTCCAAAATTAGTGGCGCTTGATTGAAGACTACTAAAAGTTAAAATTAAAGTTGTGGAAATTAATGAAATCAAATTCACTTTTTTCATGATTGACTCCTGCCAGACCTTTATCGAGATCCGTATTGTTAGGTGGGAGTTTAAGCTTGCTACTAAGTATTCAATATCATCCTAAAATGAAACAAGTAAATTAATTTTTTTTAAATAGATTAAAATCTAGACGTAGAAAAAATCAATCATTTGAAACTGTTACGCTTAATTAAAAAATTGGTCTTAACTCAATACAACTAATTTTAAAAAAAATCCGATATAATTTTAGATGCTGGAGGGCTTCAGATCATGAACGTTTTTCTACATAGACCTTTAAAGTGGATTTCTATTTTAATTTACATGGTTCTTTTCTTGACTCATTCCTCTTTAAGTGCGAGCGAAACTGTTGAAGGTGAGTTGATTGTGAAAACGAAAGCTCATTTTTTAACACCCGGATCAAAGAAATTTTTTGGAAAGATTGGCCAAAAAGGATACTCACTTAAAGCCTCGTTAGGAAAAATGCAAATGCACCTCATCAAGGTTCCAGCTGGGCAGGACCTATCTACTGCGATAAAGGACATCTCTCAGGACTCAGAAGTTTTATATGTAGAACCCAATTTTAAACTCCACAAAGTTGACGAGCCAACCAATCAAATTCAACCTCTGTCTTTTGAGCAAATGTACTCTTCTGTTGAAAGTTATAGTACCGGATCCTACTCTCAGTCGAGGCTTAATACAGGAGTTAATACTGCGTGGTCCGAGATGGCACCTAGTTCTACTTTAACACCAGTGGTTGCTGTCATCGATACGGGTGTTGATTATAATCATAATATCTTAGTACAGGCTGATGCATTATGGAGTAACGCCAACGAAATACCAGAAAACGGAATTGATGATGATAATAATGGATTTGTGGATGATGTGCACGGATGGAATTTCTTTTCAAACAATCGTCGGCCACTTGATGATGAGGGGCACGGCACCCATGTTTCTGGAATTGTCGTTGGTTTGAGTTTTGATATTTTTCAGTATCCAGTGGTTCAATCAAAAATAAAAGTCATGCCGCTAAAATTTTTAGGAGCTGATGGATCAGGTGACACCGCAAGCGCCATTCAAGCTATTGATTATGCTATTAATAATGGAGCTAATATTATTAATGCCTCTTGGGGAGGTGATACTTATAGTAGAGCTTTGCATGATGCACTCACAAGAGCTTACGAAAAAGGAATATTTATTGTAACTGCTGCAGGGAACTCAACAAACAATAATGATTTATCACCAATATTTCCAGCCAGTCTTACTATACCGGGATTAGTCGCCGTGGCTGCGAGTAATAGTTACGATCAATTGGCTCAATTCTCAAATTACGGAGTGCAATCGGTCCATTTATCAGCACCTGGCGTATCTATTGCAAGTCTTTATCCACAAAATTTATATGGCTACTCGAGCGGAACTTCAATGGCGTCACCCTTTGTTGCAGGAGTTGGAGCCTTGTTACTGAGAGAGTCACCAAACCTCAGTGGCTACCAGTTGAAGGAATTAATTTTAAATTCTGTCCATACGTCAGAGTCCTATTCACAAAAAATTTATACGAGCGGTCGCGTCGATGTCTTAGCCGCACTGAGATCTTCTAAAAATTTAAGCACTGCTCAAAGTGTAATTCCAAGTTATACGGCCGTTGCTCCAGACCGATCCATCGCCTCTGAAGATGCTTCGGGCTCATCCGATGATTCTGGCAAAAAGGGTGCCGGTGGGTGTGGAACCATTCAAGTTGTGCGATCAATAATAAAAGGAAATGGAAGTGGAGGAACTGGAAATCCTGGTCCTGATGTGCTTCCGGTGATTGTCTTACTGATGCTCCCGCTTGTACTGTGGGCCCTTCTGCGCTCGAATAGTTCCAATTCTGTTGAAAATGCGCGGAGTGAATTCGATATGAGATTTTCTACCCGACTTTCAGTTTCTGATTCGATACTTGTCAAAACTAAACAAGGTCAGTTTACAGCTCAATTAAAGAATATTTCCAAAGGTGGTTTAGCCTTTGCATTTAGTGGCAAAAGAGTTGATGTGAATGAGACCGTGAGTTTTGTTTTTACGAGCCGAGATGGTAAAGAGCAAATTGAAGTGGCTGCAAGGATTGTATGGACTGATGAAAAGGAAATTGCAGGTGTGCAATTTCATCAACTCAATAATTATATTCAAGGGTTCTTTTTAAGATCCTATGCTTAGAAAGTGATGAAAAGTCATCAAACACAATTAATTTGAAGAAAAAGTTATAGTCAGCGGATAATGATCTGATGAATTGATGGAAGAGAGCACTTTAGCTTCCTGTGGCTTCAGATTGCGATAATAAATATGATCTAATGGCAGATAACGAGGGTCTTCGTTAAACTTCACGGCACTTAACCCTAAGCGTTCGCATTGTTCTTTTAGATAATTTAAACGTCCCGTATTCCAGGTATTAAAATCACCAGCAAAAATGATTGGCCCTTGATGAGTTTCTAAAGCCGATATGACTTGTGAGATATGCTCGTAAAAGGTATTGTTGCTAACAAAATTAATTCCGTGAATATTGGCAACAAGAAGTTTCAAATGTGATTGGGCTAAGTTAAATTTTGAAATTATAGCCATCTTTGGTGAATTTAATAGGGGTTCTCGTCCCGGGCTTCTTAGCCATTGGGTTTTTATGGGTTTGATTTTTGTCCCGATAACAACCCCAGTTTCATGGCCTTGATAAATAAAACTTGTAGCAAATAACCAAAGAAAGCGAGTGATTGTATTGACCGTTTTTTCATAAATGGAGTTGAGATAGCCTTCTTGCAATAATAAAACGTCATTTTGAGAGGCAAGTTTTTGAAAATCACTTTGCCATTTTTCACCCGACTCTGCTTTTTGTATATTCCAAACCAGTAATTTAAAAATTTGTTGAAGTTCAGTTTGCTCCGCTTGACCCTTTTCAATGAGGGTGGAGTTATCGGGTGGTATTTCACTCGCTTGCGTTTGCGATCTAAAAATAAATAAAGCCATCAAAACTACAGAAAACTTCTTTTTTGATGGCACCATCCGAGAGCCCTTCCTTTAATTGTGATCTGTGAACACCTACTTCAAGTATCAGTTCAAAAATATCAGTGTCAATTGTTGTCATCGGAAAAATGTTGGACATAGCTTAAATTCATTTTAAGGGCTCTGAATATCCCAGTGATTGTATAATTTCGTCTCGTTAAGTAACAAAGTCTGGCACACTTTTGGCAGAAAATCTCTAAAGTATACAAATTTAATTTATTTGGCTTTTCGGCTACTTTTTATAAGAAGGAGTTTTTCAATGACTGACGAGCAAATGCAAGAGTTAGATCGAGTTTTAAAGTTATGGTCTCAGTCTTATCAAACTATAACAGATGGTTTACCGCATGAAGATCGCTGTCATCATGAAATGCGACATTATTTAGGTTTTATGGAAGAGTATGAATACTGTATTAAGTGCGACGCTAAGCATATTAATGGGCAGTGGATTGATAAAAAGCTAATATAGCTCCACAATGGTCTCATGAACGATGATTTGACGTTAGGACTGATGAGTTTACATAAACAATTCAACGCACTTTCACCAATATCCATTGATGATTTACTAATTATAAAAAATTTTGTGAAACTCGAAAAGTATCCTCGAGGAACCTTTTTTCTTAAGCCTGGCGACTCCCCAGATAAGGTTGGATTTAATTTATCGGGATTAACTAAAACATATTTTCTATCAGAGTCTGGCGAGGAAATGATTTCAGGTTTTGGGGTAGAGGGAAATATAACAGGCCTTTATGGCAATTTACTAAAAAAAGAAAAAAGTACTTATTTTATTCAAATGCTTGAAGACACAACTTTGCTTGTGACTCATCATAGCAGACTGATGGATTCGACAAAGCAATCTCATTCCTGGACACGTTTACATTTAGCCATATCCCAACATTTATATATATACCTTTCTGATGTAAGACAAAATATAGATCTCAAGTATGCGACTGAACGCTATAATTATTTTATTAAAAATTTTCCCAATTTGATTGACCGAGTACCGCAAAACCAATTCGCAAAGTATTTAAGAATCAATGAAGCCACACTCTCTAGAATTAAAAATCAGAGTGGTAAATACAAGAGAAATGAGAATATTACTCCCAGCGCCTCCCCATAACATCTTTTTTAAACAGAGTTTTGATCATTTTGATTAATACACAAAAGGTTTTTCTTGCCGATCAAACCAATTCTCAGTAGATAACCGTGATCTTTAATGATCAAGTCTTAAAATCCAGGGGGAGTATTATGAAAAACTTAATGATTGCATTTGCTGTATGGTTAGGAATTCAAGGAAATTGTTTTGCTGTTGAGTGCACGCTGACGGTGAGTGAGGCATCCACGCACTCGACAGAATCAAAGGTGTTTTATGATCAAACTGACATAAATACTGTCACGCTTAAAAATTTTACTGCCACGTATTTTGTCGATAAAGAAAATCAAATTGAGTCTTTAGCTTTAACTCTTCCTTCTGGTGCAACGTCAGCGCCTTATTATAAACTTGGCTCGCTCCCTAAAATGGGAATTTTAGCAAAGCTTGAAAATGGCGACGAAGCCTCTTTTATCTGTATCCGATAAAATGAATTCGGAATGGAGAGAAAATTTTTTCAAGACAGATAAATAAATTTTGATTGAATTAACGCACGTTATCCGCGTCGTTGGGTTAACTCCAACGGTTGGGATGATTTGGCAGTTTCAATAACACTTCATACTGAAGTGATTTCTGTTTTTGACTCACCTAAATTTAGATTTGTGTGGATGATTTTGGGTTTTTAAGGTCTTAACAACTTTTTCGAGAGAAAAAATTGGTCGGGGAGACAGGATTCGAACCTGCGACCCTCTGGTCCCAAACCAGATGCGCTACCAGACTGCGCTACTCCCCGCAGTCGGATCCGATTAGAATATGGAAGCTTTTATAAGTTGTCAAATTTATTATCTTCTAAAACTCGATAAAAGTGGTCTATTATAAAATGATATAAATGAGGCAAATTAGAAAATGAAAAATAAATTTCAATCCCTCCCTAAACCAATTTTGATTTTGGCCGTTTTACTTATTGCTGTTGCCGTTATAATGATGGGTGATCCACCTAAAAATGCTTGCGATTCTCAGTTAGAAGTATTTCTTGCCTCGCAGTCTGGAAAGTTAACAACTCTAAAGGGGACAGTGGGTAGCTTATGGGCTCGAACTGCCAAGTATTGTCAGCAGTCGAAAACTCTAGGTGGCTGCTCTGAATTCTACCAAACTATTAAAGTGGCATTGCGGGACCTACAAAATGTATCCGTTGATTGTGCGCCCTTTATTGTTTCACAGGAAAGTGTGCAAAAAATTTTGCAAGATTCGTTAAACTTAATGGTCAAGATTGCCTGGGGAGAAAAGCCGCCTGATCCAGGTCCTTCCATGTTTGGTTGGCATAGTAGGGCAGAGCTCTCTCTTTTTTGTGGGCTGAAAAAAAATATTTTACGCTATAAAGTTGAAAATGAATGGGAGAATTTTGTGAGAGAAGTTATTGCTCGACTCCCTCAGTCTTCATCCTTATCTTTTGAAGACGCTTTTGGGAGAAGTTTATTTTCTGTTCGATGTGAATCATTATAAAATAAATCTAATTTCAGTAATAAGAGCTGTTTGATTATTAAGTTCATAATCTACTTCAAATTCTAATTCTGGATCTTCAATATTGATGAGGCTTGCAAGATTTTCTGCTTTTTTGAAAAGGAACCAATGATTAGGGTTGAGTCCAAACTCTCTGAGTTGTTGTGATTTTAATTCAATTGATTGATAGTTTTGCATAAAAATTCCTCCTATTGGAGGTGAAAGAGCAATCGCAGTGCCATAACAAGATCAGATTATATTCAATGCCAATTGATTACAGTCTATGGCCATAGAATTCTATCTTAAGAATAGGACTCTAAAGATTAATGGGGCTGATTAGATTTGGATAAATATTTAATAAAGAAGTGAATATAAATAGAAAAACCTCGGTTTTGGTAAATATTAAACCGAGGTTTATAGTGTCAGTATTTATTTGAATTTAAATTCAAATAAAAATGAGAACTAAACTTCAAAAGGAACTGGAGAAATAGACTCGGGTCTTGAAAAGGAGTCGTAGGCATCATTTCCAGTGGGTAACAATCCTAAATTACGTGCTTTTTTTACAGCTGAAGCAACTTGCTTTTGTTGTGAAATAGAAAGTTTTGAAATTCGAGAAGGAACTAGTTTTCCTCCGTCACCAATAAAACGAGTCAATGTCATTGGATCTTTGTAGTCGAAGTTGTGGTCACCAGTGTATTCTGAACGATATTTATTTTTTGCCATGGGCTTCCTTTTCTAGAACTTTGTTACTTTTTTAATTCTACTAAAAATTTCGATAGTGAGAAAAATTTAATAAAATATTTTATTGGAACACTTACTACTATAAATTTCGGTTGCCAACAAGAGACTTTTTGACTTATAGACTATTCTTTCTAGTTTTAAGAGTCTTCAATTTTATGGAGGAGAGGATCATGAGTCGCTGTGAATTAACGGGAAAGGGACCTGCGGTTAAAAACCTAGTAAGTCACTCAAATATAAAAACAAAATCAATTGCTATGCCAAATGTTCAGCAAAAACGGATGTTTAGCAGAACATTAAATCAAATGGTTTCTTTAAAGATGTCAACGCATGCAATGCGCTCTATGGAACACGTTGGTGGTTTTGATGTTTATTTACTAAACCAAAAAGATTGTGTGCTTTCATCAAAAGCATTGGATATTAAGCGTCGTATTAAGAAAAAAATTACAAAAAAGAAAGTATCAGCTCAGTAAGAGGTAGAGAATGAAAAAGTTAAAGATTAAAAAAGGTGATTCTGTAAAAGTTATTACAGGTGCTGATAAGGGTAAAACGGGAGAAGTTATTTCCGTTGATCCAATCAAGATGAAAATTTTGGTTCAAGGTGTGAAAGTAATGACTCACTATGACAAAAAAGATGGTCTATTACAAAAAGAAGGTTACTTTGATTATTCAAATGTAAAACTTCTTGATGGTAAAAAAGCAGCTGCACCTAAAGCAAAGTCTAAGAGATAATTTTTAATCAAATCTATAACTCAAGATTGGTGATTAATATATGGGAAGAGCTCAGAGCATAATGTTAACAGGCATTGAACTCTGGGCTTTTTTTATGGGATCAAGCCTTTATGCGGCTATTGAAAACAAGAAGAGTGTTGAGTCTTCAAACTTAAAAGTGTCGTCAAAATTAGAGTCAACTAAATCAGAATCTGAAGATGAATTGTATTGGCTCTGTCGAAATTCCCTGGAGGTTAGAACTGTACGTGTAGAGCAAAAAGCCGAATATTGTGTCGCTTACTACACTAAGCAAGGTCTAGATGAAGAAGTTCTAAAAGCAAAAAAGGTTAAAAACTGTACTCCGATAGTGTCAAAAGTAAAATCCAACCTTGAAAAGGGTGGATGGATTTGCAAAAATATTTCTGATAGCTCAATCACCAAGTAATATCAATTTGAGCTTTATCAGGGGAAATAGTGAGCCAAGACGGTCCTAACGCTGCAAGCCTTAATTTAGATATTTTAAATATCGCACTCGTACAGATGACATCCGTGGATTCTCTCGCCACTAATTTACAAAGCTTTGAACAAATTTTTAGGATGATTGAAAAATTAGAGTTTAAAACTCAAGAGAGCTCAAAGCTATCAACAGATCTATCAAAACCTTCTTTAGAATTAATTTGTTTTCCTGAAAATTGTCTTTTCTTGCGGATCAAAGACTCTGATCCCATTGAAGGATTTCAACTTACTCATTCTTGCTTTTTGTGGTTAGGCGAATGGGCAAAAAAACTGCAAACTCATCTGCATTTGGGCTCAGTCCCCTTAATCATTGAGGGTAAGCTCTACAATTCGTCGATTTGGATTGGACGTGATGGTCGTCCGCAAGTGGGTTATCAAAAAATTCATTTGTTTGATATTGAGCTTGCGGGGCAAAAGCCTATTCGAGAATCAGATGTTTTTCAGCGAGGGGACTCTCACCGCATTCATCAGATTAAAAATTGGAGTATTGGAGAGTCTATTTGTTATGATCTGCGCTTTGCTGAGTTGTATTCAAAATATGCTTATGAGGGTGTGGATCTTATTTTGGTGCCCGCCGCATTTTTACCTGAAACGGGAAAAGCTCACTGGGATGTATTGCTTCGAGCAAGAGCTATTGAAAGTCAAAGTTATGTTGTAGCAAGCGCTCAAGCAGGTAAACATCAAAGTGTTGAATACCCACATCTCACTCGCCAAACACATGGGAATAGCCTTATTATTAATCCGTGGGGAGAGGTGGAGTTTAATTTAGGGATGGATGCGTCAGTGCAAGTTCATGCATTGAAAAAAGCAGAAATCAATAAAGTGAGAAAACAAATTCCAATGTCAGCGCATCGTCAAGGAAGAGTTTAGGAAAGTTTCATGAGAGCTCAAGAGAGTGATCAGCTAATCCAAAGGAGTGGAGTTAATATGAAGAAATTAGTTTCAATGATAATGGTCAGTTTTAGTTTATGTTTCTTGGGTATTATTTTAAAAACTACTGCTCATGCTGAGACGATGGAAATGAATGCGAATGATTTACAAATTGCAAAAGTAGCTCGTGAAAGGCTTTTCCCCGGCGGACAAGATGAGGAAGACTTAGAGGTCCAAGCGCAAATCGTAAAACCTGTTCGAAAATTAGATACTGCTAAAGACAAATCAGAGTCGTCACCCTCATCAACGAATGATGACGAATTTTAGGGCGTGACTTTAATTTGAGATCACTTCTCAAATTATAAATAGACTCTTTCTCTCACTCTTGATAACCATAACTATTGGAAATAAGTAATTTTAAATTTGTCTATAATTAAATCATTGGAGTGCGGCAAAGTCCCAATGAGCTTCGATTTTGAGGTGTAGTTGTATGGGTTATGATGAACTTCCTGAAGGGGTAACAAGAGAAACCATGGACGCTGACATTGTCATCGTGGGTGGAGGCGCTGCGGGCCTGTCGGCGGCACTTCATTTAAAAAATCAAATTGATCGCCATAATGAAGATCTTCAATCGGGCCGAAAAACAGGAACTGTCATTAATGATCCAATGATTGTGGTATTAGAAAAAGCTTCAGAGATTGGGGCTCATAGCTTTTCAGGAGCAGTTTTAAATCCTTCGGCACTTAAAGAACTAATTCCCAATTTTAAAGAACAGGGCTGTCCCATTGAGTCTGAAGTTAAAAAAGATGCCGTTTATTACTTAGGAGAGGATTTTAATTTTAAATTACCAATTGTTCCACCTCCTTTTCATAACGAAGGCAATTACATTATTTCACTAAGTAAATTTAATCGTTGGCTAGCCACAAAGTGTGAAGAAGTGGGGATTAATATTTTTCCAGGGTTTGCTGCGGTTAAAGCCATTTACGAAGGCGATAAAATTGTAGGAGTTCGAACAGGTGATAAGGGTCGTGATAAAAATGGAAAACCAAAATCTAATTTTGAACCAGGACTCATTATTAAATCAAAAGCGGTAGTATTTTCCGAAGGAACACGGGGCTCACTCTTTAAGGGAGTGCAAAAAAAGCTGAATTTGAGAGAAGGAAAGCATCCTGAAATTTTTGAAGAAGGTGTTAAAGAAATTATTCAAATGCCTAAGGGAACTGTTGAGCCGGGGCAGGTGACTCACACGATGGGTTTTCCACTCTCAAAGTCTATTGGCGGAACTTTTATTTATACGCTTCCAGAAGATAAAATCGTGTTAGGGTTGGTCGCTTATTTAGACACAAAAGACCCTCTACTAGATCCGCACCGAGAATTGCAAAAACTCAAAACTCATCCCTTTATTGCAAAGATGATTGAGGGCGGACAGGTTATATCGTATGGCGGAAAGACATTACCTGCGGGTGGTTGGTATTCCATGCCAAAACTCTATGGCGATGGATTTTTGGCCTGCGGAGATTCTGCATCGATGGTGGATGTGCAGAAGTTAAAGGGAATTCATTTAGCTATGAAGTCGGGGATGTTAGCTGCTGAGAGTTTATTTCAGGGGCTACTCAAGGATGATTTTAGTTCACAACAACTCAAAAGTTATGAAGAGGCGGTAAAGTGTAGCTATATTAAAACTGAATTGTACCGTGTAAGAAATTTCCATCAGGCACTAAGTCAAGGAATGGTGGCAGGATTTCCACTCATTGGATTGCAAGAGCTTACTGGAGGACGTGGGGTCATGGACCCTATGCCAGTGACAGAAACAGATGCTGAAGCCACGGAATCAGTAGTGGATGTATGGGGTGGTGATGGATTAAATCATCCTGCCAATAAGCTTCCCAAGCCTGATGGAAAATTATTTTTTGATAAATTAGGCAGTGTTTACTTAACTGGAACGATCCATGATGAGGACTCTCCAAACCATTTGTTATTACAGAATCCTGATGTTTGCAGAACTCAATGTGATAAAAAATACAAATCACCTTGTACTCTGTTTTGTCCTGCAAGCGTCTATGAAATGGTACCCTCCACCAAATATCAAGGTCAGTTAGATTTACAAATTAATTATACGAACTGTATTCATTGCAAAACTTGTGATATTAAATGCCCGTTCGAGAACATTGATTGGACGCCACCAGAGGGTGGGGGTGGACCAAAGTACCAAGACACTTAAAGGAAAAGTTAAATGCCTCAATTTTTTGTATCGACGGCGAAGGGCCTCACTGATGTTTTAGTAGAGGAGATGGCACAATTAGGAATTGATCATGTTAAAAAAACTCCAGCGGGTGTTTTTTTTGAAGGACGTTGGGAAGATGTTTATCGTCTGAATTTGTGCTCGCGAGTTGCCAGTCGCATTTTGAAGCCATTGATTGAGTTTACGGCGTACAATGAAGATGAATTGTATAATCAAATCATCAAAAATCAGGATTTCTCCAGGTATTTAACTCCTAAAAAAACGTTTATGATCGATGCCTCTGTCAAGGAGAGTATGATTCGCGATCAGCGTTTTTTAGCCATGAAAGTTAAAGATGCAATTGTGGATCAAATTCGCGAAAAGTTTGGCGATCGACCAAGCATCAGTAAAGAAGATCCAGATGTTAGATTCTATATTAAAGGCTACAAGAATACGTTTTCTCTCGCCGTAGATACTTCTGGGGATAGTTTGTTTATGCGAGGCTATCGGATGGAGGCTGGAGAGGCTCCTTTAAAAGAAAATTTAGCAGCAGCGCTTATCATGATGACCGAATGGAAAAAAGATATTCCTATTGTGGATTTAACTTGTGGATCAGGAACAATTTTAATTGAGGCAGCGATGATGGCCATCAATATGGCGCCAGGGATTCATCGTAAGCATTTCGGATTTCAGCGCTTTGAAAATTACAATGATGATGTTTGGTCTAAAGTTTTAGATGAAGTCTGTGATGAAGAGAAAGAAGATCTTCCATTTTTATTTTATGGTTATGATGTCGATCAAAAAGTTATTCAAAAAGCGAAGGCTAACGCTAAGAGAGCTGGAGTAGATCACCTTATCGAATTTCGAAAAGCCACATTATCTATGATTACTCCTCCCTGTGAAAAAGGAATTGTTATTATTAACCCGCCCTACGGAACTCGTTTAGGAGATGAAGATAATTTACGGGATGTTTACCGAGACTTAGGATACACTTTAAAAACCCACTTTTCTGGATGGGATGTTTATATTTTATCTGGGAACAAGGACCTAATGGGAGACCTTAAATTAAAAGCGTCTCGTAAGCATTTTGTTTATAATGGCTCACTCGAGTGTCGCTTTTTAAAATATACAATCAAATAAAATTAATTTAATATATATTATTTTGTGATTTTTAAATCGTGAAGCCCAAGTAGAGTTGGGCTTCAGAGAGTGTTGCCTTTTCGTTTTTGTTTACTGTGGGTAAATTGGTGTCCATGAGATTAGACCAAGATTCATTGAACCGCACTTCAATTAGAAACGAAGTAGATGCGTTCATGGCAAACTGCATTCCTGCACTGTAAGTCATGCCATATTCAAGTTCGCGGAGACCGAGGTTTTTCATCGGTTGATACTGTATAGCATTGGAGTTAGAAGTGTTGTAGGTGGAAACTTTACTCACGCCGTAATCAAGGTAAAGTCCAATGGAGCCCATGAATCTTTTGGTGGGATGAAAGCGACCAGTGAGAGGGACGTAGAGAGATTTCCAACGGTAGACGTTGGTAGATGAATCAAAACTATTTTTTGTTTGAAAACCTCTTTGTAAAAAAATGAGTCCTGTTTCAAAACTCCACTGCCCTTGAAGAGGAGTTTCGAGTAAAGCTCCATAGCTAAAGCTAGCGTCGGCCTGTGTATCTTTACCGGTATAAAAGGGTGAATTCGTGTCGAGTTCATAATTTATTTTTGATTGACTATAGAGCCCCACGATAGAGAGATTTCGTTCTGCGGCGAGCGATATTAGTGGTTTCATTAAGAGGAGTTGTAAAAATATTGTGAAAGCTATATTCTTCATACGTTAACTGCCTCCCAAAACAATATTTATTGACTGCGAAGAGTTAGAAAAGCCAGTGGCCTCATCCATCGAAGCACTCACAACGAGAGCTCCAATGCGTAATTCAACGCCCATGGTATAGTGAAAACGGTCACTGCCACCAGCGATGCGCCCAGGCTCCTTGTAGCTGCCCAGTCTCCAAATAAAAGTTTTTTTGGCCTGTGAAAAAACGGTGTATTCAATTCCGCCGTGGGGAATTTGAACGAGTTTGGTTTTTACTTGATAGTTAGTAGAGTTATGATTATCAAAAGGACTTTCAACGAGAACAGAATTATCGACCGCTCGAATAAAATCAAGATCGGCAATATACATCAAATCACTTGAGCCTCTAAAAAAGCCACCAAAGGTATAACGTTCAGGAAGGGCAATACCTCTAAACCAATTAAGATTAGTGGTGAAATTTCCATTAGAAACCTGATTTTCAGAATCAGGGACATCGATGATCATTTTAGGGGTGTAGGAAAAACCATAACCCATATCTCTATCGGCGCGATAGCTGATTCCATAGGTCATGTACTGGCCTTTGTGAATGCTTTGGTAGTAGGTTTCGTTGTAAGTTAAATAATTTTCATTTAATTCCGAATTGTGCTGAGTCGCTCCGATGGAAAAGTTTGGAGTGAGAGCAAAAGCAATTGTATAATCCGTATTTTGTATGCTGATCCCTGCTCTCTGAAAGAGTGAGCTTCGGGAGTAAATTTCAGTTGAGTAGGGAGAACTCTTTCCAACAGCAAGGGTGAGAGGGCCAAGTCTTCCGGCGACAGCTAAAAAGTTAAATTGAAAGCTTACGCCATCGAGGGTATTATCACGATTAACGTCGGCTTCACGATTCATAGTATTATTGGAGGTGCTACCAAAATCAAATCTCCAAACCCCATGACTGAGGCCTGCCGGGTTGTAGATAATTCCCGAAGCATCATCGCTGAGACCTGTATAGGCTCCGCCAAGAGCCATGGCGCGAGTCGAACCCTGAGGCGCATGACTATAGGTTCCGTAATAAGATGTACCGGTTGTTGTGATTGGGAGTGACTGAGCACGACTTTTTGAGAGATTAATAGTAAATAGCGAAAGTATTATTAAAATAAGAATTGTTTGATTGAAAAATGTCATTAATCATATAATCTCATTTAAAATGATCCATCGGCAATATTTTATCAGTTTCCTTGTCCTCTTTTTTTCTATCTCCTTAAAGGCAGAATGGTTTACCGAACCTTATCTTGGCTATGGTCAACTAACAACGTCTCTGGGCAACAAAGCAATCATTGATGGTGAGGGAATGGGCTATTTACTGGGAGCCAAAACTGGATTAAAGTTAAATTCTTTATTTATTGGTGCTGATTATGCACGCAGTGGTCCTTTTAAGGTTATGTATAAAAGTTCTATCTATGGAACTTCAATCACATCAGGTTTATTTACATCCTATAGCGGTGGTCTTGGCCTGAAATACTCTTTTGGTAGTTGGTCGATTTGGTATGGGCGGTATCCTTATCATGTCCTTGAAGAACAACGAATTGATTTTCAAATGAAAGGGTCAATGAATCGTTGGGGCTTGGGTTTTGTGATTGATCAAAAAACACTAGTCTATTTTCAATACGAAAGTTCAAAAGTACAGATGAGTAACCCGAATGCTACAACGACATCCATTCTATGTTATGGTTCTCCCATAAATTGTCCACTCACAGGGGAATCTACAATTATTTCATTTGTTTTATCAGCCGCAATTTAAAAATTGAATATAAGTTTTTCATTATTGATTAAATAAATTTTAATTGGTCGTGTTAATAGTTTTCTTCAAAGACTTCACTTTTTTATCATACTGACGAAGAGTGGCCTAGATTTGAATTTATAAATATTTAATAAACTAGATTTTAGTATGAAAAAAAAGGAGTGCCGTAGTGGATTCAATTTCAAATTGGTTTAAAGGGTTTAGACTAAAAATGCTAATCTTAATTGCGATTCCGTGTTTATTTATTATTGCTTTGGTCGGGACTTCAATTCTAGTAACAAAACAAGTTGCAAAATCGGCTAGTCAAGTAACTGATGTGCGTGTGCCCTCACTTCTTGGACTTCAGTTAATGGAGGAAGCTCGCAACCTTATTCAAATTGAATTTTCTAAAAGTGTTTACAATAATCAAAATACTAAATTTATTGAACTAAATAATCGCATAGTAACATATTTGGAAAAATATAAAAAAGGTTGGGATATCTACTTGCCCTTAGAGCAATCGAAGGAAGAATCAGAACAATGGTCCCTCTTTGTTCCACTCTCTGGTGCTTGGGAAGTAGCGGTTAAAAAAACTCTCTCTAAGCTAAGAGATAATCAGCAAGTTGAGGCAAAGGAAGTTTTTGAGAATGAATTAACGTCAGTCTTAGATCAATCCAATATTTCATTTTCGAGGATTATTGCTATTAATTACGAAATTGTTGAAATCGAGAAAAAGCAATTTGAAAAAACAAATAGTAATTCTCTATTTTTGAGCACTTTATTTGGTGTTATTGGAATTCTTGGGACACTAATTATAGGAATATATTTAGCACGAAATTTGACAAAAGAGTTAACATTTATTGCTGATAGTATTGATCATTCAAGTACTCAAGTCTCTCAGGCAAGTTTTGGTTTATCGCGGTCGGCGGAATCGTTATCTACTGCGGTGCAAGAGCAGGCAAGCACTATTGAAGAAACGTCAACGTCTCTTTCAACTTTGGTGGCCAATGTTCATAATAATGCAGAGGTGGCAAAAAAATCGAGTGAGTCGGCTAAAGTAGTTCAACAGCTCAGTAATGATGCGACTATTTTCATGAATCACTTATCAGAGGCTATGACGACAATTTTAGATTCAAACAAACGCATTGAAATGCTGGTGAAAATTATTGAAGAGATTGCTGGGAAAACAGAAATTATTGATGATATTGTTTTCAAAACTCAACTCCTATCCTTTAATGCTTCCGTTGAAGCAGAACGTGCAGGAGAACAGGGCCGAGGATTTGCTGTCGTCGCCCAAGAGGTTGGAAACTTAGCTCAAATGAGTGGTCAAGCGGCATCTGAAATTTCTAAAATTGTTAAAAATAGTATTAAAGAAGCTGAGTCGGTTTCTAAAGAAAATCGTGAACGAGTTGAAAAGGGAAGTGAATTAGCTAAAGATGCTCAATTTAAAATTGAGCGAGTTTCAAATATGATTTCTGATATTCTGGAGAGTGTGAATTCTATTTCATCGACGAGCTCAGAACAAAGTCAGGGGCTTGGCGAAATAAATACTGCCGTTGAAAACTTGAGTAAAGCAACACAAGACACGGCAAGGAATTCGGAAGATGCGGCGAGTGCAAGCACAGAGCTTTCTGGGCAATCGAATTCAATGCAAGAATTAGTCAATAAATTAAGGTTACTATTATCGGGATCATCTTCTGCCGCTCATTCTAAGCAAGATTTTCAATATCAAAAGTATGAAATTAAAAATTTAAAACGAGCTGCTTAATATTTTACTGATTTTTTTAGAGGGTTTTTAGAAATTCAATGAGTTGCATTTTTTCTTCTCTTGAGAATTTTTCTTCGCCCTTTTCGTTAAGTAACATTTTAGTGTGCCCCGTATTTCGTAATCCTGGTTTTCTCGTGTCCATGAAGGCGTCAAAATCAGTGAGCCATTTTTTGGGTATTTTCTTGCCTACGGGGTACCCATTGCACTCTTGATCGAAATCGGTGGCTTTGTTTTCTGCTAAACGATTAAAGGTTTCTGCAAAGTATTGGGTCGCTTGGTAGCGCTGAAGATCGGTACCAACATCTTTGACCGGAGTTTTTTCATGATAAATAACTTTTGTTGTTTTTATTTGATTCGTCAAAGAAAGTTGGAGTTTTTCATTAATTAAATAAAATAAGTTTATTTATGAATGAATCTCTTCATGCCAGGCGCGAGCAAGATTTTCTCGGTCATCGGGGTGTGCAATTTCAATTAAGGCTTTTGCTCTTTCGCTCATGGTGCGACCAAAAAGATCGGCGACTCCAAATTCGGTGACTACATAGTGAACGTGCGCTCTGGTGGTAACAACTCCAGCCCCTTGTTTTAGTGAGGAAACAATTCTGGGAATGTTGTTATGTGCTCTTGAGGTCATCGCAATGATGGGCTTTCCTTTTTCAGAAAGCGAAGCTCCGCGAATAAAATCAATTTGTCCGCCAACGCCGGAGATAATGTGTGTCCCTACCGAATCAGCGCAAACTTGCCCGGTAAGATCAACTTCGACGGCAGAATTAATGGCCGTCACCTTTGGGTTCCGCGCGATCACTGTGGGATTATTAACATAGGCCACGTCCAACTGAATCACAGCCGGATGATCATGAATAAAATCATAAAGTTTTTTAGTACCAAATAAAAATGTAGAAACACTTTTATGAGGATGAATTCGCTTTTTTCTGTTATTGATGACACCCTTTTCAATAAGGTCAAGGGCACCATCTGTCCACATTTCGGTGTGCATACCAAGGTCTTTGTGATTGGTTAGAAATTTTAAAACAGCGTTTGGGATGGCACCAATTCCCATTTGTAAAGTAGCTCCATCATCAATGATCGAAGCTATATTTTTTCCGATTTGTTCTTCAGCAGGAGTGAGGCCGAGCGGTGGTGACTCAGGTAAAGCGGCATCAACTTCAACGAGAGCGTCAATTTCGCTAACATGAATGACGCCATCGCCATGAACTCGCGGCATCTGTGGGTTGACTTGGGCAATGATAAGCGGAGCCGTATCGATGGCTGCGCGTGTGACATCAACGCTGGTCCCTAGAGTGCAATACCCATGGGTATCGGGTGGTGATACATGAATGAGTGCAGCTTGCGGTTGTCTTGGACCTTTTCGAAGGACTGTTGGGATTTCGGAGAGAAAACAAGGCATATAATCAATTCGATCGTAGTCGATAGATTTTCGAAGATTAGCTCCAACAAAGAAATTAGTAATTCGAAAATTCTTTTCAAATTGAGGGAGTGCATAGGGAACTGGCCCCATTGTGTGTAAATGCATGAGTTCTAGATTTGAAAATCGTGAGCTTTGCCGAGCAAGTTCTTCGATTAAAAAGCTTGGGGTGGCCGCTGCTCCTTGGATGAAGACTCTGCCCGTATTTGGAATCATAGCAATGGCATCTTGTAGAGAATGAGTTTTATATTTCATACTCTATTAGTTTAGTGATTTTGATTGAGACTGCAAGAATAGATTTGAAATAAAAAAGCGGCAGAGTTTGAGTCTGCCGCTTTTTGAAAGTTCAGTTATAATTGAAACTCAATAAAATTAGTTCAATTTCATTAAACCTAAAACGTCTAGCTTTCCGTTGGAGCTGACTTTTCCGCTAAGAGCTGGAGTTGGTTTTGCACTCTTAAGGATCGCTTCTTTAACTTCTTGCCATGTTTTTTCAGGATGATGAGACCAGTAAAGAGCAGCAGCACCTGCTACATGGGGAGTTGCCATTGAAGTTCCATCCCAGTAAACAGTGATTCCAAATTTATCAATAACAGTGTCGGAATAGTTGCTTCCAACTGTTGTAGAAAAAACTTTTACTCCAGGGGCTCCAATATCAACACTTTTAACTCCCCAGTTAGAGAATGAGCCTAATTGGTTATTAGAGTCAATCGCCGCAACGCTCACAATATTTTCGTGATCATAGCTTGAAGGGTAAGCGGGTTTTGCATCAGTATCGTTATTGTAGCCAACACCTTGGTGACCGTTACCTGCGGCAGCGATAAATAAAACTCCTTTATCTTGAGCATATTTAATAGCATCACGCAAAGCTTGGTTTTCTTGCTTGTCATTAGGATCTTCTCCTTCAGAACCCCAAGAATTTGAAGTCACCATCGCTCCGTTATCAACAGCGTATTTGATCGCTTTGATAGCGTCAGCAGTAGTTCCTTGTCCTTTGTCGCTAATAAAACGCAAAGCCATGATTTTTGAATTGGGGGAAACTCCAACAACTCCCTTACTATTATTAGTAGAGGCTGCAACGTTTCCAGCGCAATGAGTTCCATGTCCAGGATTTCCGCCGCCCTTAAGTAGATCGAGTGGATCAACGGCAAGGTCAAAAGGTTTGTTGTCGTTTGAAACAAAGTCCCATCCGACAACGTCATCAACGTAACCATTGTTATCGTCATCGATTCCGTTTGTTTCTTTGTTTTTTCCATTTTGATCAACGCCCACTTCACCGGGATTTCTCCACATATTGGGAAGTAAATCTTCGTGAGTGTAATCAACACCGGTGTCGATGACAGCAACCACCATTGGCTTGTCAGCAAAAGGAGAGAGACTCGGCGTGTTCCAAGCTTCCTTAACATGGTTATCGATCATTCCCCATTGTTTGCTAAAAAGAGGATCATCGCCACGAGTTGTTTCTGGCGCTGATGGAATGGCTGGATTGTCGGGTTTTGCTAGGCTAGGATTAGTTTCGCCGGCCATAGCAATTTGATGAAGAAGGATAGGATCTGTTGTTTTATAATTTTCTAATAATTTAATTTTGTAGTTCGGTTGAACATACTCAACCCAAGTGGTGTTTTCTGCTAAAGTTTGAGCATCAAGGTTTCCTTTTGTGTCTGTCACTTTAACCCAATCGCCAATTAGAACTTCGGCTTTGCCTGCATGTCGAGCAAGATCGCTCATGATGCTAAAGTTACTCACAGCTCCTGGCACTAGTTTTACAAGATACTCCTTAGAATGATCCTGTGTGTTTGCCATTGATGTTGCAGTCACGCCTATTGAAATGGCAAGAGTGATGGCACTCTTCTTAAAAATATTATTCATTCTTTCCCTCCGTAGTTTGCGTGAAACAAGATTTCCCTCTTCTTGTGTTCACGTGTTGTTGTCGAATTGTGGGAGGAAAATAATAGAGATACAAATAAAAAAAATAATTGTTTAATATTAAATCAATTTATAACACTATGTTTCTGAGCCTCGTAATCTCATGACAAGCCAAAAATCAGTTGATACTTTTACTTAAAATTGAAGAAAATGCTCTGCGTCTGAAATCAATTTCAATATTTTGTAGGACTCATTTTTCCAAACAAAATATGTGTAATGAGTTGAAGAGCATTATTAAAGAGGAAACTATGCAGCCGTCGCAATCAAAAACTGTTTCAACGAAATCGGGTTCTTCGTCAATGACGACTCAATCCACATCTTCCTCCATGCTAGGAGATCAATCCGCTGAGGACCTATCGAGATCTTTTGCCTTAACTACCAGATTAGAAGACATTGTGGCCTGGGGAAGAAAAAATGCTCTATGGCCATTACCCTATGGAACAGCTTGTTGTGGTATTGAGTTAATGTCGGTGATGGGACCGCGCTACGATTTAGCTCGATTTGGTGCGGAAGTGGTGAGATTTTCTCCCCGTCAAGCCGATTTATTGTTAGTTGCTGGTACGATTACAGAAAAAATGGCGCCGGTTTTGGTGCGTATCTATCAACAAATGTTGGAACCTAAATACGTTTTATCGATGGGGGCTTGTGCGAGCTCTGGTGGTTTTTATCGAGCTTATCATGTGCTTCAGGGTTGCGATAAAGTTATTCCCGTGGATGTCTATGTACCAGGCTGTCCTCCGACGCCGGAAGCTGTGTTAGACGGAATTATGGCGCTTCAACGTATGATTGAGCAAAATCATCCTCGACCTTGGCGTGCCCAGTGGAAACCACCAGAAGGAATGTTAACAGTATGAATGCGACAACTAATACGATGAGTGTGAATACGATGAATGTCGAAAAGTTTAATCTTCTGAAAAAAGAGCTCGCCCCTTTTCCAAAGGCGGATCTTTTTGTGAGTCATGACGATTATGTCCTTATCATTGGACGCGAAGATATCATTCCAGTTTTAAAAATATTAAAAAATAACGATTACTTTGATTTCTTAATGGATGTTTGCGGTGTTGATTACCCAGCCAGAGAAATGCGATTTGATGTGGTCTATCACCTCTTTTCCTCAAAAGACAGTGCTCGTCTACGAATTAAAGTGCCACTGAGAGAAGGCGAAACCATAGATTCTGCCATCAAGATTTGGAAGGGTGCAGATTGGTTCGAGCGAGAAGCTTATGATATGTTTGGAATTGTTTTTCGAGGCCATCCCAATTTGCGTCGCATACTCACGCACCATCAATTTAAAGGTCATCCCTTAAGAAAAGATTATGAAGCTGATTTACAGCAACATTGTACCGATGTTTTACCCGTTCATTTTGATAATACGGAAACAGAAAATGGCGCTGTTTTAAATGAAAACTTAGTTCCAATTAATATCGGACCATCTCATCCGGCCATGCATGGAACACTGCGAGTGATGGCTGAGCTTGATGGTGAGACCATTGTTAGAGCTGGTGTGGATATCGGCTTTTTGCATCGCTGTTTTGAAAAAATGGCAGAAACTCATCCTTATAATCAAGTGATTCCTTATACGGATCGACTCAACTACTGCTCGGCTCCGATGAACAATGTGGGATATTGCAAAACAGTAGAGAGACTTTTGGGTGTTGATATTCCCCCCAAAGCAAAAGCCATGCGAGTGATTTTATGTGAGCTATCCAGAGTGATTGATCATATTATTGCGGTTGGCACGGGTGGCGTGGATTTAGGAGCGTTGACCAGTTTTTTCCACCTCTTTACTTATCGTGAAGAAGTTTACACGTTATTTGAAAAACTGTGTGGTGCGCGCTTAACAGTTTCACTCACTCGTGTTGGTGGAATGGCTCAAGATGCTCCGACAGGTTGGTTTAATGATGTGCTCGCTTTTTGCAAGCGCATGCGCGCTGAAGTGGATGAGATTGACCGTCTTATGATTGGCAATAAAATTTTTAGAAAGCGCACAGAAGGTGTTTGTCCTGTTTCAAAAGAAGATGCCATTTTGTGGGGTTATACGGGGCCTTTACTTCGAGCTTCTGGAGTGGCTTTGGATTTAAGAAAGGCACAACCTTATTATGGTTATGAACAACTCGATTTTGATATTCCGATTGGAACCAATGGGGATATCTATGATCGTTATTTAGTTCGTATTGAAGAAATGCGACAATCCCTTCGAATCATCGAGCAAGTAGCAAAGAATGTACCTGAAGGGGATTTTACGATTCGTGATAAACATATTGTGTTACCAGAGAAACGTGATGTGTACGGTAACATTGAAGGATTGATGAACCACTTCATGTTGGTCATTAAGGGCATTCGACCTCCTGTTGGTGAAGTTTATGATGCCACTGAAGTTGCTAACGGTGAATTAGGTTTTTATCTGGTGTCGGATGGTTCTGCGAATCCTTATCGATTAAAGGTGCGACCACCGTGTTTTGCCATTTATCAGTCTTTCCCGAGTGTGGTGAAAGGGAGTTTGATTGCAGATGCCGTTGCGACTGTCGCTAGCATGAACGTGATTGCTGGAGAGTTGGATCGTTAATTTTAAGTTTTAAAATTGAGAAAAAAAGAGGAAGCTATGTTTCAATTATCACAAGAGGGTTTAAAAAAAGTTCAGATAGAGCTGAATCGATATGAAAGTCGACAGTCGGCTATTATTCCGGCCCTTTATATTGCTCAAAAAGAAAATGGTGGTCATTTAACCAATGAAATTATCGATTACTTATCGAAGATCATGGATATTCCTGTTTCTCGCATCAATGAAGTTTTTAAATTCTACACGATGTTTAACCAAAAACCTGTGGGTAAGTACCATGTGCAAATTTGTAATAACATCTCTTGTGCTCTCAATGGAAGTCGCGAGTTGACGTCTTTTGTTTTGGAGTCTTTGGGCTCTAAACTGGATGATATTAGTCTTGATGGTAAGTTCAAAATTTCTAGTGTGGAGTGTTTAGGGGCGTGTGGAATGGCTCCTATGATGCAAGTTAATGAAGACTATTATGAAAACTTAACCCCGACTAAAGCGGTGGAAATTCTGAAAGGGTTGAAGTGATGAGTGAATCAACGGGCAGTAGTGCAGTAATGAATGAATCTAAGCTTCTAACAGAGCATTATTCTAAAGTGGAATATCGAACGTTGAAGGGATACCAACAATTTGGTGGTTATGAAACGCTTAAAAAATGTTTGAGTCTTCAACCTCAGCAAATTATCGATGAGGTAAAGAATTCTGGTTTACGAGGTCGAGGAGGAGCGGGTTTTCCGACGGGAACTAAGTGGGGATTTCTCCCTAAAAACGGTGAGCCACGCTACTTACTTTGTAATGGTGATGAAGGTGAGCCTGGAACATTTAAAGATCGAATTATTTTTGAACAAGCTCCTCATCAATTGATTGAGGGAATGATTATTTCTGGTTTTGCGATTGGTTCTAAAAAAGGATATATTTATATTCGTGGGGAATACAAAAAGCCAGCGGCGATTATTGAGCGAGCTTTAGGAGAAGCCTACGAAGCCGGTTTATTAGGAAAAAATATTTTAGGCTCTGGTGTTGATTTTGATTTGGATGTGTATTGGGGCGCTGGTGCTTATATTTGTGGAGAAGAGACGGGGATGATTTCTTCTCTTGAAGGAGATAAAGGGCAGCCTAAGTTAAAACCTCCCTTTCCTGCTATTCAAGGATATTTAAAAAAGCCAACGATTGTTAATAACGTGGAAACCTTAGCGGCGGTCGTGCCCATTATGCGCGATGGAGCTGCGGCTTATCGAAAATTTGGTACGGAAAAATCTCCTGGAACTAAACTTTTTTCATTGAGTGGAAATGTGGTTAAGCCAGGTAATTATGAAGTTCCGCTAGGATTGCCATTAAAAGATTTAATTTATGGTTTTGGAGGCGGGATCAAGGCTGGCCGAAAATTAAAAGCAGTGATTCCTGGAGGTTCTTCAGCTCCCGTATTAACAGCCGAAGAGGTAAATAAAGCTAATTTAGACTATGAAAGCTTAGCCGGTCTTGGAACGATGTTAGGTTCGGGCGCGGTTATCGTTATTGATGATTCACAATGTATGGTGGATATGCTGGGAGTGCTCACGCACTTTTATGCCCATGAGAGTTGTGGTCAGTGCACGCCTTGTCGTGAGGGAACGGGATGGCTTAATAAAATTGTTCACTCCATCTTAGAAGGGCGGGGACGATTGCAAGATATTGAGCTTCTTGAAAAGGTCGCCAATCAAATGAAAGGAAAGACGATATGTGCTCTTTCCGATGCGGCGGCTCTGCCGGTTTTAAGTTTTGTTTCTAAATTTAAAGATGAATTTGAATTTTATGTTCGTGAAGGTCGTTCGAAAGTAAAGGGAACAGCACATGCCAAAATGCACCATTAACGGAAAAGAAATCGAAGTTAAAGAGGGAACTTCCATCATTCAAGCCATGACGGAAAGTGGACAAAGAATTGCGCATTATTGTTGGCACCCAGGCTTGAGTGTGGCAGGTGTGTGCCGATTGTGTATGGTGGAGATCGAAGGAAATCCCCGTGTGCAAATTGCGTGTAACACCATGGTGACCGAGGGAATGAAAATCAATAACACATCTCCCAAAGTGCAAGAGGCTGTTAAGTGGGGATTGGATTTTCATTTGATCAATCATCCACTGGATTGTCCTATTTGCGATCAAGCGGGGGAGTGCGGTTTACAAGATCAGTATATGGAGTATGGCAGCTATGATTCAGAAATGGCTGAGCATAAGGTAAAAAAACATAAAGTGGTTGATTTAGGTGAGCGCGTTGTTTTGGATTCTGAGCGCTGCATTCTCTGTTCTCGTTGCGTGAGATTTACGGATGAAGTGTCAAAAACTAGGGAGCTAGGAATTTTTAATCGCGGCGACCGAAGTGAGATTGGAACTTTTGAAGATCGGCCTCTTAATAATAAATATTCAACCAATGTGGTAGATATTTGCCCAGTGGGAGCACTGACCTCTAAAGATTTCCGTTTTAAGCAACGGGTTTGGTATTTAAAGGATGGAGATACGGTTTGTAATGGTTGCTCTACAGGTTGTAGTATTAAAGTGTATTTTAATCGAGAAGGAATTTTTCGAGTGAAGCCTCGCTATAATCCAGAGTTGAATGGCTATTGGATGTGTGATGAGGGACGAGATATTTACAAATTTGTAAATCGCGAAAACCGACAGTTGAAAGCACAAAAATTTGCAGATGGCACTTGGACAGAAATGACGGCAGGTGCAGCCGCAAAAGATGTTTTTCAAACATTAAAAAATCAGATGAGCGAGTCCTCACTGGTTGTGACAGGCCAATTAACAACAGAAGAGGCGCAAAGTATTATTTCTACTTTCGTCACTCAATTTAAAACAAAAAATATTTACCATTGGAAAAACAACCCCCAAAGTTGGAATGATTATGATGGATTATTAATAAGAGGGGATAAAAATCCTAACACTAAAGGTTTGGAAAAAGTTTTAGCTCAACACCAAATTCAAACTCAGTTGGAGGATTTAGAGTCCGCACTTGATAAATCCCAAATCAAAACTTTGGTGGTGGTCTTACCTGAGAATACTGCGGTCTACACAGACTTAGTTAAAAAGCTCAGAGTTTTTAGCAAAGCAACACAGCTGGTTTTATTAACATCGAGTAAAATAAATTTAGGAGAGTTAACCGTCTACTCTCCTTGTTGGATTATTCCAACAAAAACTTATATTGAAAAATCAGGGAGCTTTATAAACTATAATGGTTTAGAGCAAAAATTTAATAAAGTGACAAACGTTGTTTCTGATGCATTGACGATTGATCAAGCAAGCACTTTGATGAGCGGTGGGGAGGTAACTATCGAGGCCCTGACGACGGTGATGATTTCTGATGCCATTCTAACGGATGTTCACCAGCGTCCAGATCAAGTCATTAATGACACGAGAAAGAAAAATGAATTCGTATTTAAGAGAGGACCTCTATGAGCGTAGTTCAAAAAAAAGGCCCTAGTTCGAAGTGGTATTTACCAGGAGTATTTGTTGGACTTGGTATTACTTTAAGTCATTTAATGAGAAATCTCTTTAATCGTAAGCAAATGCCTACGGTGAATTATCCCGAAGAAAAGTATGAATATGGTCCTCGCTTTAAGGGGAATCACGTTTTGACGGTAAAAAAAGATGGATCACTTCGTTGTACGGCGTGTATGTTGTGCGCAACTAATTGTCCTGCGCAGTGTATCACAATTGTTGCTTCAGAACATAATGATCCCACCGTTGAAAAGTATCCAATCAATTATGAAATTGATATTCTTCGCTGTGTATTTTGTGGGTTTTGCGAAGAGGCTTGCCCTGTGGATGCGATTCGTATGGGGCCGGAGTGGCAATCACCTGGTTTAAATGGCGCAAACTTTAATTATGATATTGAAAGACTAGCCTACCGACCCAACTTGAAGGGAGGAATACTTTCTATTGTTGATGATGAGGAACGACATAAGGCAGGTATTTAAATTCTGCTGAAAAAGGCCTACAGATTCTGTATTGAAAAAGAAACAGAGTGAAGGTTGAGATCGATCGACTGCAATTAAAATACTTGTTCAGTATTTTTGCAGTCGATCTGAGTGCGTACTTACTTTTCGTTTACAATAGATCCATCAACAGGATTAAAATAGATTTCTACATCTTTTCCTTCTTTATTGGTTCCATAAATTTCGTAACAAGTTCCTGGTTGTTTGAACTTTCGAATTTTATAGCCTTCACCTTCTAAGCGCTTTTTGAAATCCTCTTCTTTCATCCATTCGCCTTTTGGTTTGTCTGTGCAATTTTTTTTCGCAAAAACTGTTCCACCTACCATAGTAAGTGCTACGATAACGAATAATTTTTTCATAAGGAACTCCTTGTTGTTGAGTCGAGGTAATTCTCGTCTCATATTTGTTTATAAAACCATTTTTTAATGACTTTAGAAATTGACCATTTGACCTAAATCACTGATTTCTGTGACTATAGGTCATCTGTTCCATAGTCAATTCGAAGAAAAAGTATGAGACTTTTAAGTATCGAGGGATAATCCTCGATCGAGACATAGTCTCAATTTGAAGGGAGATTTTATGAGCACCACCACGAAAAACCAACTGGTTTATGATTTACCCATACGATTGTTTCATTGGATGTTTGCTGGACTTTTTATCATGGCTTTTATTATTACAAAAACAATCAACGATGAGTCACCAGTCTTTTCCTATCATATGCTTGCAGGATTTTTGATGGGATTTATTGTCCTCCTTCGCATTTTTTGGGGATTTATCGGGACTAAACATTCTCGCTTTAATTCATTGGCTCTCCATCCCAAAGATCTTTTATCCTATATGTTAGGAATTCTTTCTGGTGATAAACGAAAGTGGGCGGGGCATAATCCAGCATCAAGTTGGTCTGCTATCATCATGATAGCTTTGGCACTGGGTCTGGGCATTACCGGATTTTTTATGAGTCGAGGGTATAAGGAGTCATTGGAGGATGTTCACGAGCTTTTGGCCAATGGATTTCTTGTTATTGCTTTGATGCACGTTGCAGGATTAGTTCTACATATGATACGTCATAAAGATGGTTTAGCTTTTTCGATGATCAATGGGACAAAAAGTGACGTGCATGCTGAGGAGACGATTTCAAGTTCAAGGCCAGTCGTGGGTTTACTTTTTGTAGGACTAGCTGCAACATTCGCACTCCATTTAGCAAAAAATTACAATAGTCAAAACCGAACCTTAAATTTCTTTGGGACGACATTAGAATTAGGAGAGAACGAAGGTAAAGAGAATGAGAATGAGAGCAGCGAGAATAAGACAGAGCAAAATGAATCACATGAATCTCATGAAAACGATGATGACGATAATGATTAATAAAGTTGAAGTGAGTAGAATATGAATCAACGCGAACGAATTATTATTGCATTCATTCTTCTCACCGTTGCAATGTTAGTTGGGTTTGATATTTTGACGGATTCAAAAGAAGGGGTGGTTCTTTGGCACATTCTAACGGAAGGGCTCATTGGAGTTGTTGCGTTAGCTGGTGTGTTTTATCTTTTACGAGGAACCGTTCAGCTCAAGCGGCAACTGCAAAAAGAAATCAATGATTTTTCAAATTTTAAAAAAGAGGCTGAGGCTTGGCGAGCTGAATCTAGAAAATACATCGATGGTTTAGCTCGTGCCATTGATCAGCAGCTCACGCAATGGCACTTAACGGTAGCAGAAAAAGAAGTGGCTTTTTTGCTCTTAAAAGGACTAAGCCTCAAGGAAATTGCTGATGTTCGAAACACGACAGAGAAGACAGCGCGAGTACAATCAATGTCCATTTATGCTAAGGCAGGTATTTCTGGTCGCTCAGAACTTTCAGCGTTTTTTCTTGAAGATTTACTGTTGCCCTCGAATTCAAATAATGAGGAAAAACAACTTTAATTGACATCATGAACCTTATTAATTTGTCTTGACTCGACGAGATTTTTTATGAGGTGATGGTGCAACTTTGTTTGAGAGGAAGTTGTATGGAGTTACCAAAGGCCAAAACCATCATTGAACCATTTAAAATAAAAATGATTGAGCCCCTTAATCAATTAAGTGCAAAAGAACGTCGAGAAGCGATACAAAAAGCCCATTATAATTTATTTTCACTCAAAGCAGAAGACGTAACTTTTGATCTTCTCACTGATAGTGGAACCAGCGCGATGTCTGCCTCACAGTGGGCAGCAATGATGACTGCGGATGAATCTTATGCTGGCGCTCGAAGTTTTTATCATTTTGAAAAAACCATTCAAGAGCTCACCGGCTTAAAGTATGTGATACCCACCCATCAAGGACGAAGTGCTGAATATTTATTGATGAAAGCCGCTCTGAAGCCAGGTCAGTATGTGCTTGGTAATACTCACTTCGATACGACTCGTGCCAATATTGAATCATCAGGCGCAAAAGCCGTTGATCTTCCCTGCGTTGAGACTAAGGATTCCTCAAGTCAATTTCCATTTAAAGGCAATATCGATTTGAATGCACTGAAGATGTTTTTTGAAAAGCATCCTGGCCAAGTGGCATTTGTTATCATGACGGTCACTAACAATTCTGTGGGTGGGCAGCCTGTTTCATTGCAAAATCTAAAAGAAGCCTCAGCAATTTGTCGTCAAAATCAAGTGCCGATGATGATTGACTGTGCTCGTTTTGCTGAAAACAGTTATTTCATAAAACTCAAAGAGCCAGGCCAGGCCCATCGCTCTGTCTCTGATATTGCCCGTGAGATTTTCTCTTACGGCAGTGGTGCCATGATGAGTGCTAAAAAAGATGCCTTTGGAAATATTGGTGGTTTCTTAGCTGTTCAAGATGATGCTATGGCAGAAGAAATTCGACGATTGATGGTGATAACTGAAGGGTTTCCAACTTATGGAGGATTAGCTGGGCGAGATTTAGAAGCTCTTGCTGTAGGCTTGCGTGAAGTACTTGATGAAAATTATTTGGCCTATCGAATCGCATCCGTTGAGTATTTTGGAAAAGCGTTGGAGGAGATGGGATATAAAACAGTAAAGCCTTGGGGAGGTCATGCTGTTTATATTGATGCAGGCGAAACTCTTCCTCATATTCCTGCCTTGAAATACCCAGGACAATCCTTATCTGTGGCATTGTATGAACATATTGGAATCCGATCCGTAGAGGTAGGTTCAGTGATGTTAGGTACAGTTGACCCTAACACGGGTGTTGAAACACCAGCTCCCAAGGAATTAGTACGACTGGCACTACCCCGCAGGGTCTACACACAAAGTCATGTTGATTATATGATAGAGATGGCAGGGCACCTGTATCCTCACTTAAACGAACTTGGTGGTTATCGTATTACGAAACAACCTCGATATTTAAGACACTTTACGTGTCAGTTTGAGCGTTAAAATCAGTGAGTGAGAAAAAGAAGGTGAGATCTTGTATTCCATAATAAAAAAAGTATTTGTACTACAAATTATTTTATTTATAAATATATTTTGTTTATCTGCGACAGCTAATAAAAAATTAATATTATTGGGAGATTCTATCACTGAAGGAATTGGGGTTGCAAAGGATTTAACTTTTGGGTCCAGACTTCAGGAGAAGTTTAAACAAAATAAAAAAAATTGGACCATTGTTAATGCGGGAATTTCAGGGTCAACCACCGCTAGTGTGGTGACTCGAATGAAGTGGGTTTTAAAAAGTAAACCAGATTTAATTTTAATCGAAATGGGAGCCAATGATGCCCTCCGTGGATTTAAATTGGAAATGACTAAGAAAAATTTAGTTGATGCCGTCAAGCTTGCAAAGGCTGCAAAGGTTAAGGTTATGCTTGCGGGGATGCTGGCTCCTCCTAATTATGGAAAAGATTACACCAAAAAATTTTCTAAAATGTATCAAGAGATAGCCCGCGAAGAGAAAATCCCTCTCATGCCTTTTTTACTAGAGGGCGTTGCTGGGCATAAAGAATTGAATTTAGCAGATGGTATTCACCCTAATGAAAAGGGTCATCAACTGATTGCAGAAACTGTGTATAAATTCCTCTCTGAGCACTTATAAATAAATTTCTAATGGAGCGACTATGAGTTTAAGACTTGAGAGTGTTAAAAAAAGTTATCATCAAGGAAATTTAAAATTAGAAATTTTAAAAGGACTCAATCTTGAATTGAAAACAGGTGAAGTGGTTGCGATTCTTGGACCTTCTGGCAGCGGGAAGTCAACGCTACTCACTCTTTTAGCGGGGTTGGATGTTCCAGATGAGGGTGCGATTATAATTGGAGGAACAACGTTATCTAATTTAGATTCTAACGGTCGAACGGATTTTCGGGGAGGCAAAATTGGAATTGTTTTTCAACAATTTCATCTTATAAGTCATTTAACAGCACTTGAAAATGTTGTTTTGCCCTTAGAAATCATTCAAAACAACGCTGATTCCTCCAGTCGCATTTCTCAAGCTCGTCAAATGCTGAATCAGGTAGGACTTAGCGAAAGAGAAACTCATTATCCGGCCCAACTAAGTGGAGGTGAGTGTCAGCGAGTAGCAATTGCAAGAGCTCTGATCACAAATCCTGAAGTTTTGCTGGCGGATGAACCCAGTGGAAATTTAGATGTGAAGACCGGCGAAAGAGTGATGAAGTTATTAATGGAAATGGTGAGAAAAAATAAAACCACAACAGTTCTCGTCACTCATAGCCAGGAGTTAGCTAATATGTGCGACCGCCAATATCAATTGGTGGATGGCACTTTAAGGTAACGCACTATGAAGCGAATATTGATTGCAGATCTGAGATCTAATTTTATTTTCTTTGTTTTTCTCATTTTTAATTTTACGTTTGGTCTCTCTGGGTTTGTTTCGCTCGATGCTTTTAAAAATGGGATTCAAGAGTCAATAAAAAATAATGCCAAAGATTATCTTTCTGCTGATTTATCCATTTCAGTGAGAAGATTGCTGACCACACAAGAAGAACAAACTGTACGAGAGGAGCTAAAGAGACTTGGTATGGGGGATTACCAAGAGAGCCGCACTCTTGAAATGTTTACGATGCTCAATACATCTCCGGAACGAAACTCTCAGGGTTCACTCTCATCAACCTCTCTTCCTCCCTCGCAAATGTTAGTGCAATTAAAATTAATTGATGAGAAGTATCCTTTTTATGGAAAATTAGAATTAACTAAAAATAGTTTAGCAGCGTCGTTAAGTGCTCGTGAAGAATTTCATCATCATGGCCCTGGAATTATGCCCATGGCATGGACCACCCCTGAAGTTTTAACCCAGCTAGGACTTACTCTCGGGAGCACCTTCAAAGTGGGTCAACTCAATGTCGTTTTAAACGATACGATCACCCTGGATTCGACACAGGCCATGAGGCTATCAGCTTTTGCCCCTAAAGTTTATATTAGCATCAACTGGTTAAAGGAGTTAGGGTTATTAACCACAGGGTCTACCTTGACGGAGTCCCGTCTTTACAAATTCAATTCTTCTCGTCAATCCGCTGTCACGCCCGAAGAAGTGAAAACCAATTTACTGAAAAAGTTGGTTGACCCTGCCATCCAAGTTCAAACTCCCGAAGATGCCCAAGAAGACTCTGGTCGTATGCTTGGCTATTTAAATGATTATTTGGGGTTGGTGTCTTTAGTTGGTGTGTTCTTAGCCATGATCGGTTCTACGTACCTCTATCGTTCGTTTTTAAATTCAAGAGTTAAATCAATGGCCATTTTAAATGCTCTGGGGTTGTCTTTAAGACGCTCAGTGGGAATCTATATTGTACAGTTATTGATCGTAGCCTTTTTTTCAGCGATTGTTTCTATTTTACTTTCATTTTTAATTACACCGTTGATTCAAATGGTGTTGGAAAATTTTATGAGTGTGAAGGTTGATGTTTTATTTCAGCCAAAAAGTGCTCTATTGGCTTTTCTTGTTTCAATTTTAAGTGTTTTATTTTCTGGGCTACCTTACCTTGTGACGATTCAACGTATTCAAACTTCTCTTCTTTTGCAGGAATCATCGCTCCTGGCTTTACCCTTAAAGAGATGGGATTTTTTCTATTTTTTACCACTCTTAATTGTTTTTTATTTACTTAGTCTCTATCAAGCACACTCATTCAAAGTGGGTTCCTATTTTTTTGGTGGCTTGATGGGTAGTTTTATTTTGATCTATGGATTTTCTCTCATTCTATTAATGATGCTTCGAAAAATAAATGTTGAAAAGTTACCGATGGCTTTAAAGCATGCGCTCCTCTTAGTCACTCGCAAAGCTTCGCAGTCGCTTCCGGTGATTGTAGCACTTGCCATGGCATCGCTTTTGATCAATCTTATTCCGCAAATTAAAAAAGGAATTTTAGAAGAATTCAGTATCAGTAAGGAAGTTAAAGTACCAGGTTTATTTTTGTTTGATATTCAAGATGAACAAGTAAAACCTCTATCGGAAATAGTCCTCTCCGAGGGGGTGAGCTTAAGTTCACTCTCCCCAATGGTTCGGGCGCGGATTTTATCAGTCAATGGCGAGCCCTTCGAAAAATCTATGGGTGAAAATTCGAATTTTAAAACAAGAGAAGATGAAGTAGAAGCTCGTTTTAGAAACCGTGGTTTTAATTTATCCTACCGAACAACGCTCTCCGCTGCCGAAAAAGTAGTTAAAGGCCATTGGAATGATCAAGTATGGAAAGAGGATAGTAAAGAATTACCGGAAATTTCTTTAGAACAAAAATTTGCAGAACGCCTAAAGTTTAAAATGGGCGATGTCTTAATGTTTGATGTTCAGGGCTTGGAAATTCAAGGGCGTGTCACGAGTTTTAGATCAGTTAAGTGGAATAGTTTTCAACCCAACTTTTTTGTCCTTTTTCAATCGGGAGTATTGGATGAGGCACCCAAGACCTGGCTTGCCTCGATTCCACAATCAAGTGCATTGTTAAAAAATCAGATTCAACAAAAGATAGCTAAAACATTTTTTAATATTTCTGTCATTGACGTTGAAAGTTTAACACATCGAATTTTAAATTTAATTCACCAAATGTCTTGGGCCATTCAATTAATGTCAGTTATTTCATTATTGGCTGGATTATTTGTGATTTACTCTATTTCAAAGGATCAAAGTCAAAGCCGCCGTCAAGACTTTTCTTTGATGAGTATTTTAGGCGCTCCATTATCTTTTGTTCGACAGCAAAGTTTTTATAGTTCTCTACTCCTTAGTTTTTTTGCGTGTATCGTAGGGATTTTATTTAGCTTTGGTTTTTCCTACATTTTAACTTTTGTTATTTTCGATGATTTATTTGTTCCTGACTTGCTATGGCCAGTGATATCCTTTATCATTGTTGTGGGCTTTACGGTTTTAATCTCTTACTTGTTTATTCTTCGTCGCCAATAGATTAGATCGATTTATTTTAAATAAATATTTTCTAATCTTATTAGATCGCCATTACTTAAAGAAGAGTCATTTGGGTTAATTTCGTTCTGTGGATTGAGAGACTGCATAACTGGATATCCATTTTTACTAAACATTTTAGAAGGATAAAGCATAATCGAATTGAAGTCAAAGGGCTGACTACCACTGACCTTCATTAGGGTGATTGGAAAACTTTCGAAATTTAATTTAGATGATTCGATTATATTATCCCATAAAATAGTGATATAGGAGTCTCTGTCTGAGCGATTTTGTTCATGTATAAAACCTAATGCATGCATAATTTCATGAGCAATTTCTCTTGGTCCACAATTTAAGCTGATCCAGATTGGCTGTTTTCCTCCAATTTTACCAAGATAGGATTTGCATCCCTCATTTGCCGATTCAAAAACCAAAACATCTTGCTCTCCTTTGTAAGGTGAAAATTGAATTGGCGTGTTTGTAAAATAAGTTAGTGCTCGGATCACTCTTTCACCTTTTTCTAAATTAGCCTGAATAAGAAAGGGAATTTTGCCACCTGGCCAGAGTTCTAAATTGGAGGGAGTCGTTTTGCCTCGAGATATTCCCACTTCATTAGGCGCACCCAGTACAATATCACCATCCACAGTGGCAAGACCATCGTCATCAACGTTATAGTAAATTTCATTTTGGCTAGTTTTATTAGTGATCCGATTTTGAACTGATTGGGCGTTATTTAAATTTTCGATTTTTGAATTTTGTTTTAATTTAATGGATTCTTGATTAGACGATAAACCTTCCTTGATTTTTATAGGATGACTTATTGAATAATTATGACTATTTTTGCTTTCAATTTTAATAGGAAGTTGGTTTTGCTCCTGAGTATTAGAAAAAAATATCCTGAATACGAATATCAATAAAATTAAAATAGTTACAAATAATAATTTATTTTTCATAGGTATTAAATTAGTAATTAGATCGCCATTATTCAATTCAAATTTGGAACAATTAATAGACTTAATGTTCGGATAATATTCAAAGAGTAGGGTTGTGTTTTATAAACAAAATAATCCGAAGCTAGAGTAATAATGAATTCGAAATTCGGATAAACCGCACTTTTTACGAGAAACTTCAACACCTGCATTTGATTTAAGTGGCACGTAAGTGGTATACGGAACGTTAACGGATGGCTTTGATTTGTAATCTGAGATTCGTTCGAGGATTTCCCTCCCCGTCTTACGGATAGGACTGAAAATCGAATGGGTTTACGTTAATAAAGCGCGATGGTTTGGATCTGGTCGCTTTATTCACTAAAGATTTCTTCATAAGCAAAAACCATTGAAATATTAACAACGGGAAGAACGATAAATCCGAGTACACCAAAGCTAATAAGTACTAAGAGTCCAATAGGGAGGAGGAGTAAAAAATAAGAAAGAAAAACACCGATGTTTTTAAAGTTGGCGTCCAGACTGTATTTCAATGAAGGGAAAAGTTTCATATTTTTTAAAAATATCAATTGGGGAACAAATAATAATGCCGCAGCTGAAATCATTAAAAATAAAAGTAGGATTAAAAAATCAAGAGCAAATATTTTGTAGTATTCAGGATTGATCAGGTAAAACATTTTTGAATTGATCAGTTGAATCAGACTCAAATAGTCGTTTGCTTCAATCCCCATAGTTGAATTGATTAAATAAATAATTACTATTAGGACAAAGAAAGAAAACGCGTAGAGGATTTTACTTAAAAATAATAAATAAATAGAATCTGTGTTATTAAAATCAGACCAAAGTAATTGAAAATCATACACGTGGTCCTTTTTGGCGGAATGGACCAATCTAAAAAAGCCAACGCTAAGAATGCTGCTGATTATCTCACCTAATAAATACCCAGGAACTGCAAGTAATCTCATTAATAGAGGGGAGACTCCAGCTATGCAAAGAGCGATCAGGGTCCAGTGAAAAGGCTTTTCCTTGTAGAGCGTAAAGGCATCTTTTAGCCACACAATAGCTCTATTTGAAGGCAAAGTTTTAACCATAAATATCACACTCTCCTGAGTTCAGAGTTTTAACTGAAAACAAACATACTGATTGATCTTCAGTATTAATGTCAATATTGAGATCAATGACTTCAGTATTTGCACAATTATCAGGATAGTTTTTGTTTTTATGGTCGTGATTAGGTCAAATTTTCTTCAATTGCAACTTATTGGAATAAAAGAAAAATTTCAAACTGGACACTTTCTATGAGCTAGATCATATTTTAATCTATAAGAGAAGTGTAGGTTAAAAGTATACAAATAGGAGATAGGACAATGTTATCTAAGTCATCTGCAAAAATGTTTTTTTTAGCTGGAACCGTTGCGTGTTCAGGTTTGTTTATTGTTCTTACAGTGGACACCTTTAGGAAAATACCAGAGCAAACAAAAGTTCAATCCATGGATGAGTCCGTCATTAGAGGAAAGCATCTTTGGGATAGTAATAACTGTATGGGATGTCATACGCTTCTTGGTGAAGGAGCTTATTATGCACCTGAGTTGACAAAGGTTTACGCCAGACGAGGTGAGGGATTTATTCATGCCATGCTAACAGATCCGCAAGCGATCTATGCTGGGCAAAGAAAAATGGTTAAGTATAATTTTACAGAGGATCAAAAAAAGGATTTAGTAGCGTTTTTTAAATGGATTGGTGAAATGGATTTAAATGGATTTCCTCCTCAACCCAACCTCAGTAAGCCTCAAAATTAAAACATAAGAATTATGAAAATAACGATATTTTTAAAAGATAATTAAAGATAATTAAATAAAATTAAAATTAAATAAAAACGGAGTTTAAAATGAAATATAAATCGCAAAAAGTAGCTTACTGGTTTTTTGCAGTGTGTATGCTGCTCTTCTCGCTGCAACTGCTCTATGGATTCATCATGGGATTTGCTCATATTGGCATGGATGGACTTCACGACATTGTGCCGTTCAATGCTGCTCGTGCCACGCATACGAATTTACTCGTGATGTGGCTACTGGCTGGATTTATGGGCTCAGCTTACTACATAGTACCTGAGGAAACGGAAAGTGAAATCCCTAGCATAAAGTTAGCTTATTTACAACTGATTGCTCTCGTCGTTGTGGGAGTGACGGCCATCATCGGCTTTCATTTTAATTGGTGGGAAGGGCGAAAGTTTTTAGAAATTCCTCGTCCACTGGATTACTTAGTCGTTGTAGATGTATTATTATTTATTTATTTAATCGGGATGACAATTTGGAAATCTGACAAAAAGACAACGACTTCCATGGTTCTTTTCTTTGGTTTATTTAGTGCCGCTTTACTCTATTTACCTGGAATGATTGATACCGATCATCAGACTCTTGATAGCTATCTTCGCTGGTGGGTTGTTCATTTGTGGGTGGAAGGTGTTTGGGAGCTTATCATGGGAGCGATTTTATCCTATCTTTTAATTAAGCTTACAGGTGTGGACCGCGAAGTGATTGAAAAGTGGCTCTACATTATTGTTGGATTTACATTTCTATCAGGAATTTTAGGAACAGGTCACCATTACTATTTTATCGGAGCTCCAAAATACTGGCTTATGATTGGTGGTATTTTTTCTGCCTTAGAGCCACTGGCCTTTTTGGGAATGGCCATCTATGCGATTGCTATGATGAGACAAGGTGGTAAGCCTCAAGAAAATAAAACAGCTATGTCATGGACCTTGGGCTGTTCTGTGATGTCATTTGTCGGCGCGGGATTTTTGGGTTTTGCTCACACGCTTCCTCAAGTGAATCAATGGACCCACGGAACGCTCATCACAGCGATGCATGGACATATGGCTTTTTGGGGTGCTTATGCGATGCTGATCCTCGGGATTATTTCTTATGCGATGCCGATTTTAACGGGACGAAAGCTTCAGGATACTAAACTGAATTCATTTGCCTTTTGGGTTTCAAACATTGGGATGGTTGCTATGACACTGGCGTTTGCCGTTGCTGGTATCACTCAAGTTTATTTAGAACGTAAATTAGGAATGGATTTTTTGGGTGTTCAAAAAGAAATTGAAATTCACTTTGTGGGTCTTATTTTGGCTGCCTGCTTATTTAGTTTAGGTATTGGTGCCTATGTTTGGAATTTTATTCGCTTCGGAACTCCAAGAAGTTAATAATATTGAGACTGAATAAGAGTTAGGATGACGACTATGGCTTCTTCTTTTTACAAAGAAATTGGAAATGAAAAGAAAATTTTTATGGGAGCCTATGAGCGAAAACTTCCACTTCTACTTAAAGGTCCAACGGGATGTGGTAAATCGCGCTTCGTTGAAGCCATGGCAGAAGAACTTCAGTTACCTCTTTCAAAAGTTTCTTGTAACGAAGATACTTCATCGAGTGATTTAATAGGTCGTTATTTACTTAAAGGGAATGAGACTATCTGGCAAGATGGTCCTGTTCTCAATGCCGTAAAAAGTGGAGGCATTTTATATCTCGATGAAATTGCGGAGGCTCGTGAAGATGTCACCGTCGTCTTACACTCGCTTTCGGATCATCGCCGTGAGCTCGCCGTGGATCGTCTTAATACTGTTTTTAAAGCCCCTAGTAATTTTATTTTAGTTGCGAGTTTCAATCCAGGCTACCAAAGTCGATTGAAAGAAATGAAACCTTCAACGCGTCAGCGTTTTGTTACGTTGTCGTTTCAGTATCCTAATGAGAAAATAGAAAGTGAAATCATACAACGTGAAACGGGTATAGATGAGAAAACAGCGAGTAAGCTAACACTTGTCGCAAAGAAAATTCGATCCCTTGATGATCTCACTTTAAGGGAGACGGTATCAACGCGTTTGTTGGTGAATACGGCTCATCTGATACGAAGTGGAATTGACTCTCGGGATGCTTGTGCCGTTGCCATGGTCAATGCACTGACTGATGATGTTTCTGTCGCCGGTGGTTTGAAGGACCTATGTTGTCTTTATTTTTAATTGAGTGCGGTGAGTTCTTCTCTTTAAGGCCCCAAGCACTCCGTAAAATTTCGAACAAGCGGTACTCGCCTTGAGAGAAGAGCTAATGGGTAATTTTAACTTTATTGCCTCTCAAGGCTGCGCTCCGAACTTATTTTCCGAAGTGCTTGGGGCCTTAAAGAGAAGAACTCTCTTCGAACTTTTATCTTTAATATTGAAGGATTTATGAGTTGGGATGAGAGGCTTTTTTCTCTATTTTATGATTGGGTAAAAAAATCCAAAGACTCAATTAAAAATAAATATCCTAGTCTTGAGTTAGAGACTGTCCGTCGACAGGGTGAAGTTTTTTTAAGTGCATTGTGTGAATCAAAAATCGAAATTCGAGAGTCATCAGGTCTTGGCGGTTTTCAAGGGCATGTTCTTTTTTTGCCCGAAAATATTAATTATTTTTCATCCATTGAATTAAATTATTTATATTTAGAGTGGAGATTATTAGTTGCTAGCATTGATTTTCAAAAGAAGGGTCTTAAGTTAGAGTTAGAAAGTGTAATGGATGTTGTTAATGCCTTCCCTAAGTTAAATAAAGTATATGAAACATTGAAGCGAGAACTTGGAGATAAGGAACAAGAAGTAAACTATGCGTTTTGGTTGGGCCATTCAGATTGGAAAAACACTAAGGATTTTACAGTTATCGATGAAGATCTCAAGGCGGGGCTTTTAAAGTCTACGGATAATGAAGGTTCCTCCTCAGGAACCGAAAAGCAAGGTAAAACAAAAGATCGAGCTAAAGTCGTGAACCTTAAATCGGGTGACGATAATCCTCTGATGCATGTTTTTGAAAAAGTATTTACAGCAGAAGATTATCAGGGCGGGCAAAAAAAAATGGACGGCAGTGATGAGTTAGAAATGCATTCGGCGGCCTTAGATGAACTTAATCTTAGCCATGTCATTCGAACTCAGCTAGCAAGTCAGTCCGTCTTAAAATCCAATGCGATTATCGATATAGAAGATTCAAAGCTCAATGACGAAACAGTACTTGAAGGTCCTAAAGTGTATCACTATCCAGAGTGGTTTTCAGGGAGAAGAGAATACAAGAAAGATTGGTGTACGGTTTATGAGACTGTACCTTCCGAGGCTGAAACGCTTTTGCCATTTAACAATAAAGTCGCGGAAGCTTTAAAACATAAAATAGAATCTATAATGAATTCCTATCAATGGAAAACTCGACAAAGAGAAGGTCCAGAAATTGATATTAATCTTGCCCTGGATCGACACATTCGACTGCTTTCGGGTGAGGGACATCTTCCTGAAAATGTGTATCGCAGAAAATTAAAAGAGAATCATGATTTTGCTATTCAGATTTTAGTGGACTCTAGCTTGTCTGCGGATTCCTACGCTCAAGGGCGGAGAATTATAGAAACCACTCAAGAAGCCTTAAATATTTTTACAGACGCCTTTACTGGAGTTCTCGATTTTATCAGTATTGCTGCGTTTAGTAGCCATACTCGAAATCGTGTTCAGTATCAGATCATAAAAGATTTTAAAGAACCTTGGAGCAGAGTTCCCTATCGTGTTGCTAGCTTAAAACCAGAAGGCTATACCCGAATCGGTCCAGCGCTTCGTCATTCACGCACTCGATTAGAAAAAGTTTCTGCTAAAAAGAAGCTTCTCCTTTTTATTAGTGACGCAAAGCCCACGGATTACGATTTTTACGAAGGTCAGCATGGTGTCGACGATATACAGAGAGCCGTTACAGAATTACACTCGTCTCAGTGTTTTGTGAAAGTTTTAACTTTAACAGATCAAAAACATTCCCATCATAACTATGTTTTTGGAGCAAATCATTGCAGAATTTTAAAAGGTGTTGAGGAGCTATCTGATTCCCTCTTTGATTTTTGGTATCAAGCTATTCGGTAAAAGTCGTTTTTTAAGTTTTTTCTGCCAGAGATGATTTTACGATGTCACTTGCCGTCGACTTAGGCCCCGCTAAACTTCCTCCTCAGTCTTCGTATCTTTGGATATAATCTTCTTCTAATGTCGGTCATCTAAGACACATTTTAATAATTTGGATGAGAGCGGAAGAATACTAAAGGAGGACCCCGCGAATCGGAAAATGAGTTCGGAGCGCAGCCAAGAGAGCCACTGAATATAATAGAGAGTTGTAGCTTATTCTCTCTTGGCGAGCACCGCTTGTTTGAAATTTTACGGTTCGCGGGGTCCTTCTTTAGAATTCGAACCGTTCGTCTTTGAAGTGAAGTTAATTTAGATTAAGTGAACATAAGATAAATAATTTAACTTTACCTATTTTAATTCTCAATTATTTGACTTTCTTTATGTTCTACTTTTCTAAAAAAGCCTTTTATCCAGCGGTCAAATCTTGCAATATAACCGTATGCGGCTGGAATAATAATGAGTGTAAGAAACGTCGAACTTAATAATCCGCCAATGATTGCAATACCCATACTGGTTCTTTGTTTGGAAGCTTCATTCAAACCAATCGCCACAGGTAGCATTCCAGCAATGAGGGCAAAGCTCGTCATTAGGATTGGTCTCAATCGCGTGCGACCCGCTTGAAGAATGGCTTCTTTTTCTTCCACACCTGATTCCTTTAATTGTAAAATATAATCCACTAAAAGAATGGAGTTTTTTGTGGCGACACCGAGGAGCATCACACACCCAATCATCGAAAATAAATTTAACGATTGTTGCGATATGAAGAGTGCAATAAAAGCTCCGCACAAAGCTAGGGGTAGAACCAGCATGATTGTCATAGGAGTAATGAAGGACTCATAGAGACTTGATAGAACAAGATAGATAAATAAAATTCCTAGAGCCATAGCAATAGCCATATTGACTCCTAACTCTTGGAAGTTTTCTGCTTGTCCTGTGAAAGAGTAGTTAACTCCTGGAGGTAATTTTAAGTCTCCTTGGCTTGTCACTTCTTTTAAGTCAGCAATAACGCCTCCCATACCTGGTCCCTGAGGGGCAATGTCAGCAGCAATATTTACGGAGCGGTTTCGATTTTCTCTGGTGATGGTGGCGGGACCCAGTTTTTCTACCGTTTTTGAAATAAGGGAGAGGGGAACAGATTTTAAATTAATGTTAGGCACTGTAATATCAGCGAGACGCTTTCTTAAATCACGTTGGCCAGGTTCTGAACGAACACGAATGTCATACTCAATGCCTTTTTCACGTAAGACCCCTGGGGTTGTACCTTCAACCAGAGTTCGTAGTTCTGCTCCCGCCAGCTTAGTAGAGACACCAAACTGTTCTGCTTTGATGGGATCTATGATGACTTGAAATTCTGGTTTACCGGGAGAAATGGAAATGGTTGGGTCTTTGAGTCCAGAATGATTTTTCAAATAACCAAAGAGTTTATTGGCGTAATCTTCAATTTGCTCAAGGTTAGTCCCACTGATGACGAGCATAAAAGGACGTTGACCACCACCTACAGGATCAATGTCGGTGACCGTTGTTTTATATTCTTGAAAGGGGATTAACTCTTGGCGGATGAGTTCTTTAAACTGACTCGTTGAATATTTTCTCTCTTTAGAACTTTTGAGTAAAACAACAAAAGAAGCTTTATGAGATTCTCCATCTTTATTACCAATGGTCATAAGAATATCGCCGACTTCGGAGTGATTTTTGATCAGAGTATAAATGTTATTAGCCATTGTTTCTGTTTGATCGAGTGTGGCTCCAGGCTTTAATTCAAGACCTACTTGAAATTCACCGTTGTCTTGAGGTGGAAGAAAAGTTTTCGAAACAAATTTCAATAACCAAACACTTAATATAAAAATCACGACTCCACTGAGGAGAGTAAATTTTGGAAATTGAAGATTGAAGCGAATAATTTTTTCATAAATATTTTCTAGACGAGTTTGAAAGCGATCAAAGGCCTTCAAGAGTACTGAAAAAGTAGAATCATAAAATTTTTCAATAAAAGAAAAGATGCGTCCAAGCCCTTTTCGTGGAGTAGATTCTTCTCCGTGGCCTCCAGCAAAATAAGCGGAAAGCATTGGTGCCATTGTGAGTGCATCAAAAAGACTGATGATCATGGCAAAACAGATGGTCATTCCAAATTGTTTAAAAAACTGCCCAACAACTCCGTCAAGAAAAGCAATAGGACCAAACACTGCAAGCACCGTAAAGGTTGTTGCAATGACCGCGAGGCTGACTTCTTTAGTTCCTTCATAGGCGGCTTTAAAAGGGGAGGCTCCAAGTTCGAGATGTCTAAAAATATTTTCACGAACCACAATGGCATCATCAATAAGTAAACCAACGGCTAAACTGAGAGCTAATAAAGTCATAATGTTTACCGTAAAGCCACTCATGGACATAAGAACAAAGGCCCCCAAGAGCGAGTTCGGAAGAGCAATACTTGTGATGAGTGTTGAACGGAGGCTTCCCAGAAAAAATAAAACGACTAAAAAAGTAAGACCAATACCAATTAAAATGGATTCATAGACATCATCGACGTTGGCCTTAATGGGTTTAGAGTTATCTCTAATGGTGCTGATTTGAAAGGGAATATTTTGATCTAAATTTTTTTGATTGATAAACGTGATTTTCTTTTTTAGATCATTGACGACTTTGATGGTGTTAGAGCCCGATTGTTTATAGACCCAAATATTAAGAGATTTTGTTCCATTAAAGTAAGCGCGAGCCTTTTCGTCTTCTAAGGTATCATTAATTTTGGCAAGATCTTTGACACGAATAGATCTTTCGTTTCCAATAAAGTTTACAATGGTGTCAGCAATCTCTTGCGGAGATTGAAACTCAGCCAGAGTTCGATAAACGAGTTCACCTTTTTCATTACTGACTTTACCGGCGGGAATGTTTTGCCCTGCTGTGCCGATTCGTTGTGAAACACTTTGCGCTGAAATGCCAAAGGCTTTTAATTTATTTTGATTAAGCTCCACATGGATTTCTCTTTTGCGTCCGCCAAAAACCTCCACGAGTCCCACTTGATCAACTTGTTGAAGTTGGGGCTTGATAACCTCTGAGGCATAATCGTAGAGTTCATTGGCTTTTTCAGATCCAGTCACACCGAGAGTGATGATGGGCTGATCGGAAGGATCGATCCGTCGAACGGAATAGTCATCAACTTCTTCTGGGAGTTTTCTTTTGACAGAACTCATCTTGTCGCGAACTTGTTGCTCGGCGTATTTAACATCTGTTTTTAAACTAAACTCGGCAATAACGACAGATGCTCCTTCTTTATTTATAGAGCGAAGTGTTTTCATGCCGGCAATGGAACTTAATTCATCTTCGATGACTTTTGAAACAAGCGTTTCCACTTCTTTGGGGCCCGCACCAGGGTAGGGTGTAACAATTGATACGACTGGAAAGGTAATATCAGGAAATAAATCAACGGGGAGTTTAAAGAGAGAGAGAAATCCCACGGCGAGAATTAAAAAGAAAATACATGTAATAAAAATGGGGCGTTTAATAGAGGTAGAAACAATATTCATAGTAGATCCTTTCCTTGGAACTATGATCAGTCGTATAAATTAATTTTTATGATAAAGTTGATCCCGAGCAGCCTGATATTCGTAAAGAGCCATTTGGTAGTCGGCTCTGGCGGAGCTGAGTGATGCTTTTGTTCTAAAATAATTTGTATAGTCTAAAATTAATTCTGTCGTGGTGATACGACCATAGCGATGATTTGACTCTTGGCTTTTAATCGTATCTTCCCAAAGTTTTACAGACTCTTCAGCGCGAGAGACAATATCAAATTTAGTTTTTAAATTTGTTTGTGTTCGCCCTAATGTTTCCAGTAAATCATTTTTAGTTTTTCTTTGATTATTAAGTGCTTCCTCATGAGCTAGCATCTTAGATAATTTTTCGGCCTTTTGAGATGAGCCACCCCATTTCATTTGAAACTCTAGTCCGACAGTATATTTGGGATGATCTTGGTGATTCATTTCTGTAAGGGCTGTATCGTTAGCTGGATCAAGGCCATTGTAGGATGCTTGGCCGAAAACATTTAATTGCGCCCACTTATTATTTTGAGCCGCTTCATTATCGGCTTCTGCGGCGCGAACAAGGACATCACTGGATTGGGTTTTTCGAAAATGATCGGTGTCAGTATTTTTTTGAAATTTGGGATCATTTTTATCAGGAGGGGAGATAGTTTCAGGCACATCAATCTGCACCTCGGGTGGAGGGTTTGAATTGAGAAAGGTGTAGAGTTTTGTAATTAGGGTGTCAAAAAACATTCGAGCAGTGAGGACGTTTTTTTCTTGGTTTTGTATTTCAGCTTTTGTTTTTGTTAATTCACTTTTATCATCAAAACCCATGCGGTGTTTTTGTTGAATTGATTTTAAGAGGAGTTGATATTTATCACGAGCGGCAAGGCTTTGTTTTAAATTTTCTTGTGCAGTAAAAGCATCGAGAAAAACCTTGATTGTTTGAAGGAGTAATTCTTCCGTGGCCTCATCTCTTTCCAATTTTGCACGCTCGGTTTGTAAGTCTGCAGAGAGCAAAAGTCTTCGGTCACGGTAACCGAAGGCATTGTTAAATAAATCTTGTTTAATAGTAAAAGCGGACTGATGATAAAAAATCTCTGGACTGACATTATTACTTCGGGCAAAGGCACTGAGATCACTATCTCGATGAATGAACGAGTAATCATAACTGAGCGTAGTGCCCGTAGAAAAGCGACGACTCACTCCAAAAATCCAACTTTGTGTTTGATCACGGTCATTAGGAATCGTTGTCAATGATTCCGCACGAGAATCTTCATTTTGAACTTTTGCAATCATTTGGGTGTCAAAGCTGGACTCTGTGAGAAGCCAGGGGATTTCAGACCGCTGGTAATTAATATCAATATCTTTTTTGTAGAGACCTTGATCTAGCACTTGCTGAATCACGTCTTGTATTTTTAAGCTAACAGCAGGTCCAGCCTTGGCCGAAAGTGTAAAAAAGGGTGTTGAAACAAATAGGATTATCCAGGCGGGGCTAAAAAATCGTTGTTGCAGCATCAGAGACCTCGATATTCTAAACATTAATTAGTTGGTATCGCGAAATTAAAAAACTCACCGTTGCCTCGCTCAAATCTCACTCAACGTAGGGGAACTACGCTTTCGTTCGATTTGAGCTTCGGGCGCCTCGATTTTTTCACTTTGGCGATACCAAGAAGAGTTTCGCTACAGCGATTAATTAGAATATAGATTTCTATGAAAGTAAAATCAAATAGATAATATTTATTTATTTCAAATGAACACTCAATGTTGAGGTTTATAAGCAATATCCTAAACCAAAATACAATCGCTGACTATTTAAATCAGGATTGTTTTTACTCATAGGAATTTGATTATGCGCTTCTCCAAGGGCGTACCAATTATGGCTGAGAGTGGCTTTCAATTGTAATGAAAAAGCAATTGAAGGTGACCACTGTGACCAGCTCAACCCAGAGCCTGGCGCATTTTGTTGCCAGAGTTCTTCCATAACTAAACTGTTCAGGCCGAAATAAAGCCGATCATTTAAAAGAGCTTTTTCAAAGCTGAGGCCAGCCATAAGTTTTGAATAAAGAATATTTACGTTGGTATTCGCACTGGAGTTATAGGAATTCAATTTTGCTTTTTTATCACCAATACCTGTGCCTAAAATATAGCCAACATGCTGTGAGTTTTCGTAGTCACGATAAAGCCAACTTTGAATTTGAGCTCCTAAAACAGGAATAGAGAACGATGTGTCACGGTACTGACTCTCATCTAAATTCGAGTTCAATTTGGATTCCAAAGTTGTGTACGTAATTGCTGTTTCAATGGAGGTCCTAGGTAAAATTGAAGGGGGTGTTGGGAGGGATTCCACCGGAATTGAAACAGTTGGAGTGTTTGAGGGGAACGTCGACCTAGTCCCAGTGGGGAGGAGAGAGTTATTATCGCCTGAAGTTTGAGCAAAATTATTGAAGGAAAAAAGACTGATCACCGCTAAAAGAAAAGCTTTGTGAATTGGCCCACTTAAGAAGACCGTTTTTACTTTTTTTTCAATTAAAATTACCATATTTACGTCTCCAAGTTTTTATATCGTATACTGCTACAGCTACTACTTCTTACGTTCGAGCTTAGTGGCAACGGATGTGTTTCTCAATAACTTTTTCAAAGCGCGAGTGTATTGATCACTTTTGTCATGGAATTTATTTGTATTTAATCCAGCAAAGGTTTGCTGATTGTTTCCTGTGGTTTCGTTTTTAACTAATTGAATAGCTTTTAGAAAATGATCTTTGGTCAGTAAAAGCAAATCTCCACTCCATGAGTTTTCATTGTAAGCAAAACGTTTAGCTAAGCTTATAATTTCAAGAATATCCGCCCCCGATAGATTTTCTGTTCGAGCCGCCAGCCATTCGACCGTTGTCTCTGGGGTCCAAAGTGCCTTCTTTTTACCGAATTGATTAAAAAATTCAACTCGCTCCTCAAAAGAGGGTAGAGCAAAGTAGAGGTGGAAGCCGAGTCTTTCGGAACGTAAAAGTGCCTCGTCCACATTTTCTAATTTATTCGTTGTACCAATGATTAAAATATTTTTATTTTCAGAAATTCCGTCAATGCCATTGAGAAGTTCATTTAATAAAATCTCAGCGTTAAAACTATCATAATCACTTTTGGTTGTGCGATTTTTAATTCCAAATAAATCAATATCCTCCATAAAAAGACAAGTTGTTCCCAGGTTTTTAATGGCCTCAAATAGAGTGCTAAGCCCAGAAGGATTTTTGAGATGTCGAGCGGTAACGACAACCATAGTTGCTTGATCTTTGAGGTTTCCATTAAGAATAGAGCTCATGAGAATTTGTGCTAAAAAACTTTTTCCTGTCCCTGGAGGGCCCGCCAATAAAACCCCTTGCTTGGTAGGAATATTGAGGAGTTGATAATCTTCTTGGTGCTCTAAATAATTTTGAGTGAGTTGATAAGTCAATGTTTTGGTTTCAGAATTTAAAATTAAATCATTCCAAGTAAAATGAAAATCTTGCGTGTTATCTAAAAATTGAAATTGATAATTTGAACTTGAGCCAGTATGAATGGCGGCGCCACGGTAAGGATTTTTAATGGTACCATATTCTTTAAAGAGTGTTGCAAACTCAATGGCAGCAAAGTAATCGTTTTGAGAGTAAGAAATCGTAATATTACCAATGAGCTTTTCCCAGTCCCAGTCAGCACCGAAAGTGATAATTAAGTGTGGACCCGTATTAATATCGTCGCGGAAAATAAAAAGATGACCATCTGTATAGAGATCTTCAGTGAGCCCTTCTTTTGAAGTCACCACTTTTTTAATCGTGGCTGGTCGACGGAGACCTTCACGATTGAATTGATGGGCGGCATAGAGTTTCCAAGGGTTTCCCGGTTGATTTAATATTTTATGAATAGCGATTTGTGGAAGCATAGCGAAGTGCCCAAGCGAGCGATCTAAAAGAGAGTGTGTTTCCATGAGTCCTTGCTCTTCTCGCAGCCAATACATGTACGAAGTCGTGTAGGTTGCAAAATAATCTTGGTTTTGCGCCAAGCTTTCGTGACTTAAGTTCAATAAAGTTACGAATGATAAAAATAAAAAAAATAATTTCATAAGCTAGCCTCTAGTGAGATTTAAATGAAGTGAGTTTTTGTATTGGCATCAGTCTTGTTTTTTTTCTCAGCTCTAAAGATTTCTTTAAATGCTCTTCAGTAAGAACATAAGATTTGGATTGCGTGGATTTCATATCGGTAATGGCAAAGTCAATTGCAGATAAACAAAGTTGCTTTAAATCTGCTCCCGTAAAGCCCTCTGTCTGTGCGCTGATGGAGTCCATAGAAAAATTTTCTCGCGCATAGGGTTTAACAAATGTCTCAAGCAACAGCTTACGCTCAGAAAAGCTGGGAAGACCAAAGTTGAAATGAAGACCTAGACGTTTTGAACGCTTCAGTGCAGGGTCAATTTGCTCTGGCACGTTCGTAGTTCCGATGGTGAGGACACCGTTGAGTTCTTCTATGCCACTTAGTTGCTGCATAAATTCATTTTTTATTTCAGGTCGGTTGGATCTGTCCGTGCCAGCAATTAAATCGATATCCTCAATGTAGAGGACAGACGGACTCATTTTTCGTGCCAAGTTAAAGATGAGACGAACCTGGTAAAGATCGCTGATATGTCTTGATTGAATATGAAAGTAAGTGATTGATTTTTGATAGCGATTTTTTAAGAGATTAGAAATAAGAATTTTTCCTAAAAATGATTTCCCTGTACCTGGAGGTCCATAAATCAAAACCCCTTGGCTCATAGCAATTCCTAAATTTTTCCATTTTTCATAATCGTAATTTTTTAAAAATCCATCAATACCTTCAATTAAACTGGATTTTGTTTCTGGATTTAAAATAAGCTGATCCCAGGTTGCATTATAGTCTTCCACTCGTGGGAGAAATTGCAATAAGCCGAGCTGGGTGAGTTCTAGAGCGCCTCCTCGATAGCCTGAGTTATTAAGGAGTTCGTCGGTTAACTCCGTTTGTAACTGAGATGCATAGTTTAAATTTTTTTGTAAAAAAAGGATTTTACTGCTGATCCCACCTTCTCCCAGAAAAAACGAGGTTTCTGTTTTAAGTACAAGATGAATTTCAGGATTGGACGTTAAATGTAAATAATAAGTCGCATCTGGCGAGAGGGATTTAAAGATTTTTGGTTGTTGCTTTGCTAGAATGATTCGTTCTTCAATCGGTGCGGCATAGCCAAATTGGTAGTTCACTTTTTTAATAAGAGTCCATTTGTTGCTTCTGGTTAAGAGGCTTTCAAGCGCCAGCGGAGTTCCGTATTTAAATTCTTGTTGAAAATAAATCTCTTGCATATCATCGTTGGAGCTATTTTTGACCCACTCTTCTATGGCGTTGATTCGATTGAAGTTGGGTAATGCTACGGCAATATTTGTGAATTTAAAATTAAGAGTGAAAAAAATAGTTATAGAGATTAAAAATGGCATCACAGTTCCCTCTCTCGATGAATGTAATTTTATCCTGTGTTCTTAAGTTTTTTGCTTCCATTGTCAACAAACCATTTTATGCTTATAATTTAAGCGTCCTCATTTCCGGTAGATCATAGTTCTTGTGATCAATTCAAATTTGTTTATAATTATAAACAGAAGGTGTTTGTTAATTAAATCAAGCTGTCAGTCTGAGAGGGAAATCATTTTATGAGTCTATTGTTTGAGCCCACAAAGTTAGGTGAAATGCAGTTAAAGAACAAAATTGTCATGGCACCAATGACAAGAAGTCGAGCTTTGAAGAACTTAGCCAATGATTTAATGGCTGAATATTATAAACAACGAGCCGGTGCAGGATTGATTATCACTGAAGGGATTTCGCCCTCTCCCAATGGACTGGGATATGCACGAATTCCTGGGCTCTTCAATGAAGAACAAAGTAACGCTTGGAAAAAAGTGACTCACGCTGTTCATCAACAAGGTGGTAAAATTTTTGCGCAATTAATGCATACGGGAAGAGTGGGGCACCCCTTGAATTTACCAAGCGGTGCTCAACTGCTTGGACCTTCTTCCTTAGCTGCACCGGGGCAAATGTGGACTGATAATAATGGGTTGATGGATCATCCGGTTCCACAAGAAATGACTGAGGATCAAATTCAAAAAGCGATTCAAGAGTTCCGACGAAGCAGTGAGTTAGCCATTTTGGCCGGGTTTGATGGTATTGAGCTTCATGGAGCGAATGGCTATCTCATAGACCAGTTTCTTAACTCCGCCTCCAATCAGAGACAGGATCGTTGGGGTGGATCGATTGAAAATCGAATTCGATTTGCGGTTGAAGTGGCTAAAACTTGCTCGGAGACCATCGGTGCCAACAAAGTGGGTATGCGAATTTCTCCCTATGGAGTTTTTAATGGTATGCAGCCAGACGCTGAAATGAAAGAACTTTATCGACAGTTGATATTAAGCTTAAATAAATTTAATTTAGTTTACATCCATATCGTTGATCACAGTGCGATGGGGGCACCACCTGTTGGTGATGAAATTAAAATTATGATTCGTCAAAATTTTAAGGGAGCTTATATCTTATCCGGAGGTTATGATTTAAAGAAAGCGGAGTTGGATTTATCTGAAAAAAAAGGTGAGTTAGTAGCCTTTGGAAGACCTTTTATATCAAATCCTCAATTAGTTGAAAAATTAAAAAATAATCTACCACTTACGATGCCCGATCAGCAAACTTTTTACACTCCCGGTGAGAAAGGATATACGGATTATTTATGAACCTTCTCAGCGCCAATGCATTGAAATTATCGGGACTAGCAGGAGGTTCCTATCTTCTCTCCAAGATTAAGCCTGAGTGGGGGCAAAGGGTCCTATGCGATAATTTAAAAAATATGCCAGGAATTCCAGCCAAGTTTTCACAATGGTTGGAGCGAAAATGGGACTTACCATCAACAACCTCTTTGCCTCTCTTGAGTCATTCAGAAGTTTTAGAAATTTTAAAAAATGAAGTTCCTCATTTCTTCGATCAAATTGATTTTATTTCAGAAAAAGCGTGGCCCGCCTCTATTGGTCAAGTGCACCAGGTTCATTTAAAGAATAAAACTCCATTGGCTGTAAAAATTCAATATCCTGGCTTGTCAAAAGAAGTTTTTAATCAAGTGGATCAATTGATTTGGTTGTTAGAAAAAACTCCAGCCAGTCAGTTTGGTTTTGATGGAGCCACTTGGCGGCAAGAGTTACATTCTATGTTTCAAGAAGAATTAAATTACGATCATGAATTACAAAATCAACAGCTTTTCTCAGATGCTGTTCTCTCCTTAAAAAATTCAGCCCGAGAAGCTAATAACTCTTGGGTTTTAGTTCCTAAAGTATATCCTGAGTGGTCTAATAGTAAAGTTTTGGTCCAAGAGTGGTTAGAGGGAAGTAGTTTAGAAGAAATCTTGAATTCTGATGAAGAAATAAAGAGCCAAGTTTCCGAAGAGCTGGCGCGAGTGCTAATAAGGTCGCTCTTATCGATGCCACTTCTTCATGGAGATTTGCAAAGTAAAAACTGGGCCTGGTGTTCTCAGAGAAAAAAAATTATACTTTACGATTTTGGTTCCTGTCTAAAATGGGATGAGAATAAACAAAAATTATTTGAATCATTGATTATTAATTTGAGAGGAAATCGAGATCGCTCTCCCTTTGATTACTTAGTGGCCTTTGGCTTTGATCGCCAAAAACTTTTGCCGATAAATCATCAACTCCCACTTCTTATAGAAAACTTATTAGAACCTTTTTGGAATCCACGCTTAAGTAAATTATCTTATTGGGAAGTGCTATCCACGCTAAAAACTGTGCTCGGCGAACAGAGTTGGTATTTTCGCACCGCTGGTCCACCGTGGTTTCTTTGGCTTATGCGGAGTTATGGAAATGTATTTTCCTCTCTTGAAGCTCTCAATGATCGCATTTCTTTCGCTTCTCTTTTTCAAGAGGAACAGGCCTTGTTAGAAAAAAGCATTTCTACCGATCCAATTCAAATACCTTCTCAGCAAGACTTTGTCGAATCCAATTCTGCACAGTGGGTTGTTTTTCAAAATAAAGCTACTTCATTGAGAATTCAAGTTAAGGATCACGAAGAGGAAATCGCCCTGCTTCGATTTCCAATTCATTTAGTCAATACCATGGAAGATTTAATTAATGACGATATTAAACAAAAAATTAAAGAACAAAAATTGGATCTTGAGCTAATAAAAATGAAGGCTCTGCAAAGTGGTTTAATTCAGCAAGATTTAATAAAAATTACCAAAGACCAAAAACAAATTCGGGTTTGGATAGAATAAATCTCTTTTAAAAAAAGGATTATTAGATTATGTCACAGCAACATTGGGAGAACGTAGGGAATACTCCACTACTCTACATCAAGTCTTTGAGTGAAAAAACGGGGTGCCATATATGGGGTAAAGCTGAATTTCAAAATCCCGGCGGAAGTATTAAGGATCGCGCTGCTAAACAAATAATATTTGAGGCAGAGGAATCTGGTCAGTTAACGCCTGGTGGTACGATCGTTGAAGGCACCGCCGGAAATACGGGAATTGGCTTATCAGTATTGGGAATTCCACGTGGGTACCGTGTTGTAATCACTATGCCAAACAATCAAGCTCAAGAAAAAGTGGAGATGCTTCAAAAACTTGGCGCAGAGGTAATTCAAGTTCCACCCTGTCCTTTTTCTAGCCCTGCCCATTTCTATCATCAAGCGCGTTTGTATGCTGAAAACAACAAAGGTGTTTTCTGGTCGAATCAATTTGAAAATTTAGCTAATTTCAGAGCCCACTATCAAACTACAGGACCTGAGATTTTTGATCAAACAGGTGGTAAAATTGATTTCTTTATCGCTAGCGTTGGTACTGGTGGGACGGTGGGGGGTGTGACACGATTTTTGAAAGAAAAAAATCCCAACATACAAACTCTCGTTGCTGATCCGTATGGTTCTGGAATTTATGAGTATCTTCAGTCAGGTCAATTTAAAACGGAAGGAGGTTCTATCACTGAAGGCATTGGGATTATGAGGCTCACTGAAAATTTTAAACAAGCTAAAGTTGATCGAGGTTTGAGAGTCACTGATCAGGCCATGATTGATATGCTCTATCAGATCAAGCAAGAGGATCAGTTAACGGTGGGAACGTCTTCAGCCTTAAATTTAGCAGCAACTTTTACTATTGCAAACGAGCATCAAAATTCAGGCAAAACCTTTGTCACAATGCTATGTGATCATGGTGATCGCTATAAATCAAAAATTTTTTCTAAAGATTGGCTTAAAGAAAAAAATCTAATACCTAAAAATTATTCGACATAGGTCGAGTTTTTTTAGTGTTTATTTCCGAGTTTGGACTTAACTAAAAACTCAACTTAAACTGTGAGAAGTGAAATCTTTATCATGATATGTAGGTGACAATGGCCACTGAAAGTTCTCCTAAACTTAAATTAATGATCGTTGATGATGAGCCCGATTTAAGAGAAGTGATTATATTAGTGATCGCTTCTAGCTTAAAAGCTGATTTTATAGAAGCTGGTTCTGGTAAAGAAGCCATTTCCTTATTAGAATCGAGTGATAGTCCAATCAATTTAATTGTATCCGATTTTAATATGCCCAACGGAAATGGTGCTACATTAGCAAAATATTTAACCGAAAAAAAATTGAACATTCCTTTTTTATTATTATCAAGCGACGATCGTAAAAAACATGAAGAGCTTTTAACTGGAAACTTAAGAAGTTATCTCCAAAAACCATTTAAAAATGATGATTTGAGAAAATGTTTAGAAACCATATTAAAATCAATAAATAATATTGAATTAGAGGAGCAAGAATATGTTCCGGTTTCGCTTTCAACCTTGCAGCGTTTAACAACACTGAGCCGTCCCATATATCTTCTTTTGGGTGATAAAAAGTACATCAAGGTAATAAATCCAGGAAGTCAATTTACCTTAGAAGTCGAAGAGCGATTTAGTAAAAAAAATATTACCCATCTCCATGTTCATCGTGATGATATGGGTCCATTATTAAATGAATTTCGTGAAAATGTTTTTACAGAAATGTACTTTCATAGTTTAAAAGAACGTTCCACTGAAGCTTTAAAGCTGTCGAAGTCCACCGTTGAGTTAATTCAAATTGCTGCAAAGTCTATGAACTGGAGCCCTGAAATTGTTGCCATGGGTAATGATAATATTCGAATGATTCAAAATATTGTGAGTGTATCTCCTGACATTGACAATGTCTTTGATTGGTTTTCTTCTGAAGAAAACAATCTGGGTGTTTCAACTGGGATTTTGCTTTCTTACTTTCTTGCGGCTTTAGCAAAAGAAATGGGAATTACGAATGAGCGTCATCTGGAATCACTAACGATGGCTGGCTTTTTTCATGATATGATGTTGGATGATTACATTATTCGTAACCAAGATCAGTTTATCAATGCTATGAATCTTGGTTCACCGGTCAATAAAGAGTATATCGAAGCAATAAAAAATCACACAAAAGGGGCTTCTGAAGTTTTAAATAAATGGGTGCAATGCCCGAAAGAGGTGATTACTTTAGTTGAGCAGCACCACGAATTGCCCGATGGGAGTGGCTTTCCCCAAAAACTTAAAGGTTCGCAGCTTCACCCCTTGTCGGGGATTTTTATTGTTGCTTGTTCGGCGATGGAGGTCTTTATTCGCACAAAAGATAAGAGTGCTGTTCGAGAGCATTTAGCAAAACTGGAATCACTTCTTTTGCAGGAGCCAACGAAGGCTGCCTACAATGCAGCTTTGAAAATGTTTTAAATTAAGTTAATATAATCTCTATTGTTACATCGGGATGGATTGAGAGTTTTACTGGACAGTTCATTGCAATGAGTTCTAATTTTTTACGAATTTCGAGACTAAGATTTTTAGGTAGTTCTATGGTTGCCGTTAATCGTGAGATTTTTCTGGGATTAGAACTCATTTCTTTTGTCATGAAGACTTTTGAGTTTTTCAAATCAATATTTTCTTTTTCTGCGTGAATGGCCATCGTTGTAAGAATACAAGTTCCTAAGGCTGTTGCCACTAAATCTGTGGGAGAAAAATTTTCCCCTCGTCCTTGATTATCCCGTGGAGCATCGGTTTCAATCTTTGAATTTGAAGGTGTATGGGTTGCTTCGCAGTGTTTTTCTCCTAAGTAGATGGCATTCATTTTTACCATAATTAAGTCCTTTCTTTGCTTTAACAAAACTGTGCAGACTATGAAATTACCATTGCTCAATTTTTTGTAGAATTAAGTTTTTTTAAACTCCATTTCACAATCTCTGTGAGCTTTGGATCATTAATATGCTTTTCTATTAATGGAATCAACTCTAAATATTCTTTATTTGTAGCTACAACGATCGCGTTACGTTGGAGCTTCCAGCCAGCGGCTCTCGAAAGGGGAGTCAAAGCTAGGGATTTAGCTAAGGCTTTTCGAGAGGAGTTTAATATCCAAGTGAGTTCTGCTACTTTTTCTGCAGCTTTGGATTGCTCTGTGATGACTCTTTGTTTAATATGTTTTTGATTCCAGGGGCAAACAGTTTGGCAGATATCGCAACCAAAGAGCCATTCTCCGAGGGAGGAGCGAAGGGCTTCGGGAGGCTGCGATTTTGCTTCAATGGTCAAATATGAAATGCATTGCGAAGGATCTAATCGACGAATAAATGAATTTGATTTAGGGTCACTCAATGCCCCAGTGGGGCAAGACTCAATGCATTTATTGCAGGACCCGCAAAAATCGGGACTCCAAGGTTGAGTATTCTTTAATTCGAGCGACGTGTAAATTTCACCAATTAAAAATAAAGACCCTCGTTTTGGATGAATCAGGCATGTGTTTTTACCGATCCAACCCAGTCCCGCACGATAGGCAAGGTCTCTTTCTAGAATTGGTGCTGAGTCGGAAAAAAGCTCAAAGGAATGATCTGGAAATTGGTCTTTTAATTTTTGGATCAGCGGGGATAGTTGTTTGGGTAATTCATTATGATAGTCTTTACCTTGGGCATAGAGTGCAACGGGATTGTGAAATTTAAATTTTTCAGTTTCTGTTGAAATGTCTTCAGTGGGCCAAGGGTGCTTTGGCGCATAGGGTATGGTAAAAACAATGGCGGAGCGAGCTAAAGTATTTTGAGTGGGATATTCTTTTTGTTTTCTGTGTTTCTCTAAATAGGTCATATCACGTTGGTAATTTTTATCAATCCAATCATGGTAGAGATCCATAGATAAAGGTCTTTTGAGGGTGGTCCAACCCACAGAATAAATACCATAAGATTTAAAAAGCGACTCAATATACGCAGCTTTTTGATTCATATGTTATAGAGGTACGATGTTTATTAAAAAAATGGAAGAGATTCTCGTTGCTCGGGTATTGTGTCATTATCAGAATCTGATATTGTAAAGAAATAGCTTCAGGAGTTAAGTTGGACTTGCAATGAATGTAAATTTAAGTTGAAGGTTTGAAATGAATACTTTTTTTGAATGCCCACAGGGAGCAGCGCTTAAAATTTTAGCTGAAACTTTATGGAATAGTGGTTTCAAAGTTTATCTTGCCGGTGGTTGTGTAAGAGATCATCTTTTGGGGCGACCCTACAATGATTTAGATGTTGTCACTGATGCTTCAGTCACCGAAATTCAAAATCTTTTTGAAAAAACAATACCTGTTGGGATTCAATTTGGAATTGTACGAGTGATTGTTTTAGGGGTTGAGTTTGAAGTAGCTCGATTTCGTCGGGACGGTCCTTACCTCGATGGGAGGCACCCAGAGTTTGTTGAGTTTGTTGGTCCGGAGGACGATGCTGCTCGACGTGATTTTACGATCAATGCCCTTTTTTTTGACTTAAAAAATAATACGATATTGGATTTCGTTGGTGGGAAAAAGGATTTAGAGGCTCAACTGCTGCGCACGGTTGGGAGTCCAGCAGCGCGATTTACAGAAGATTATTTGCGCATTTTACGATTGATAAGATTTTCCTGTCAGTTGCATTTTAAAATTGAAACTAATACAGAAGCTGCCGCAAAAAATTTAGTCTCTCACTTAACCAGCGTCAGTGGTGAGCGCATTTGCATTGAGCTCACAAAGACCTTAACGGCAGATCCCTTGCAGATTCTTTCTTATCTAAGGGATTGGAAAATCATGCCGATACTTTTTCCTGAGTGGAAAGAGTCTTCTTTATCTCAGAAAGTTTATAGTTTCTTCTATGATAAACCTCTGGAAGGCAATTCCACTGGATTGTTGCTGAGTTTATTAATATTAAACTTTCAAGGGCAGGAGGCTCTGAATAGCATTGAAGTCATATCGCCGACGCAGTGGATTTACAATAAAAATTATTTACAATCAATTTCTGAGATCGTGCACTTACTGAAAATTTCTAATAAAGATGAAAAAATCCTTAAAGCAGCAGCTTCGGTTTTATCTTGGGCTTCCCAGTGGAAGCTCTTACGAATGGGTTTTCGTGCAAGTCTAGCACAATCTGAAGAGTTTAAGCCAGTCTTGTGGGCGGCTCAACATCTTCAAACGAAAAATGACCCGTCAGCAGTATGGAGTCAATCCATGTTAGAGGAGGTGATTGAATGGTCCTCAAAACCCAAGTTATCACCTCTCATCCAAGGCTCAGATCTCAATTTGTTGCCTCCTGAAAAGCGAGGACTTGTCATGAAGGAATGTCTTTATTTGCAATATGAGGGTTCTATTAAAGACCAAGAACAGGCGCTTGCTTGGTTGCAACTTCAAATTAAAAAATTATGATTCAATAACTTCGTTGATTTTTTCTATGGCCCAAAGCGGAAGGTGATAGAGAGAGTATTGGAAATTCAAAGTTTTATCTTTTAAATTTACGTGACCCTGTTGAAGACTCTTTTGATAAGAGTTTCCTGAAACCAGCACGGCTTGTTTCAACTTCTTGTGTTCGGCCATAAAGACATTTAATGATTTCAGTTGACTGCCTCGACTAGATTTAATCTCTATAGGAATAATTTTGTTATCTTTAGAAAAAACAATATCGAGTTCAGCTTTAGAAGAAGATTTATCGCGTAGCCAGTAAAATAATTCTGGCTCCTGTTCCGGGTTTAAATAGCATAAGTGTTGATTCACAAATTGTTCAGCGATTGCGCCTGAGAGAATTGATTCGCCATGGAGGATATTTTGGAATTCTTCAGCCATATGAGTTAACGAAAGACCAACATCTAAAAAATACAATTTGAAAATACTCTCATCTTTAAAAGCACTCAAAGGAACTGCGGTAGCATTGGTATGATATGAGGCCATAATGACTTTAGCATACAATAATGTGTGAAGGGCTTGGCGCAAGTCGCGGGATTTTTCATGAGGATCAATTTCTACATATTTAACTTTTTGTCCGAGATGAGAGGGTACAAAATTAAAAATAGTATCGCATCGAAAAATTTCATGTTTTTTTGCATATTTTAAAAAGTCTGCTTTATAGGTTTGTAAAATAGAATGATGAGCTTTTCGAACGCTCAATAGATCTTGGGTCTCTAAGTATATCTTTACCGCCTCAGGCATGCCTCCCACACTGCAATACAAGTGATACACTTCGAGAAGTAAGCGATGACCTGTTTCTGAAATGGAATCAATCTTTTTGTGGTATTCCTCTATTAACATTTCTTTTTTGAGTGCCATTAGGAATTCCAAAAAACTAACTGGCCCAATATAGAGAAATTCTACTCTTCCTACGGGGAAGCTGATGTCAGTATCAAAAAGTAAAAAGTCCAGCAATGAACCCGCTGCAATAATTGGTATCTCAGGTTTTTTTTCATAAAAATATCTGAGAGAGAGTAAAGCTTGAGGCGACTTTTGTATCTCATCAAAAAAAAGCAAATCCTTATCAGGATTAATTTTTCTTCCAATCATCAGCTCGATATCACGAAGAATGGAGTCCACATCAATAGCTTCTTTTTTAAAGCTTTCTAGAATTTTAGATTCAAAGTTTATTTCAATCAAATTCAGAGACTTTTCTTTGCAGAATAAGTAAACAAGACTGGATTTCCCTATTTGTCTTGCTCCTCTTAAAATCAAGGGTTTTCTCTTTCTGCCTTGATACCACTGGTTTAAATTTTTAATGGACTTTCTTTGAAACATATCCCATTGTATCATCCAAATTGGCTATTTTCAACCCTTACTTTATCCATTTATGGACATTTTGTGGGTTATTTAGGTTCATTTAAGATACTTTTTAGCCCTATATCTTAGTCTAAAGATGGTGCTACTACGGTAGAGCAAACTGCAAAAACAAATGAAAATTTTAATTTTATTTATTGTTTTTATCCTGAATTGGCAGGTTTACATTAGTGCCGGCGCGAGTTCCGGTATGATTTCGCCAGCTGTAATTGGGGTCCATTTTAATTCTGTTGTTCCAGGCGTCCCAGTTTCTTTTGGTTAGTTTATGCACAATGTTTCCACTATGATCAAAAATGTCAGGAGATTTTCCGAATAAAAAGTTTCCAATTGCCTTTAAAACGCCCATTATCTCCTCCTGTTTCTTAGGTCAAAATTTATTGTATTATATGAACGAATATTAAATACTAAATACGATAAAATGCCAAGGTTTATTGCGGCTAATGCAATTAACTAAAATAAAAGTAAGGAACCTAGTATGGAAACAAAAACGATCTATGATTTTGAAGTCAAAGATATCGATGGTAAAATGGTTTCGCTTAAAAAATATGAAGGCAAGGTACTATTAATTGTCAATGTGGCTTCGAAATGTGGATTTACGCCCCAATACACAGAGCTGGAGCAAGTCTACAAAGAATATAAAAATCAAGGATTTGAAATTTTGGGTTTTCCCTGCAACCAATTTGGTGCCCAGGAGCCTGGCAATGAAGATGAGATCAAGCAATTTTGTTCTCTGACCTATGATGTGAGTTTTCCTTTATTTGCAAAAGTGGATGTGAATGGTGATGAGGCCGCGCCAATTTATACTTATTTAAAAGAATCTCTTCCTGGCATACTTGGCACCAAAGCGATTAAATGGAATTTTTCTAAATTTTTGGTGGATAGAAAGGGACAACCAGTACAAAGATTTGCCCCTAATGACAAACCCTTGGAACTTGTTGATAGTATAAAGAAATATCTATAATATTTGTTTAAATCGGGGAGTGAAAATGTTTGTAGCAAGCACCTTTCGAAGAACTATCGCTCATATTTTTGATGAAATGCTGGGCTTTATCTTTTGGATTCCTCTCGTAGTAATCGTAATAAAGCATTTATCGCGCGGAGAAGATTTAGTTGTTGGGTGGAAATGGGTTTTGATTCCATGGCTTGCGCGAATTGTTTATGAGGTCTTATGCATTTACACTCTTCAAGCATTGCCTGCTCAGTACTTTTTGGGTCTAAAAATTTTAAGCACTCATCGCCCTGAATTGGGGTTGGGACTTTCTCAGATTTTTGTTCGCGTGTTAACTGGTCAATTGAAGTATATTCTTGGGCCGTCTATTTATTTCTTGGCTTTGTTTCATCGTGAGCGGCAGCACTTAGGGGATATACTCGCTGAAACGCATGTTGTGCAATTTAATGAAAGATTATTTTATCCAAAAATGCGATTTATTTTAGGTTCAATCCTTGTCTTTGGAAGTTTACTGAGCAGTCTTAATAACGCTTGTGAATTTGTCACAAATAATAAAATTACCCGAGCGGGATTGGAATTTACCCCTCTTGAAGAAATGTAAATTCCGTATTATCGTGGGTTGGTACAAGTGTTGAGTAAAGCATCAGCCCGATCTTCTGTGACTCGAACTTTTTGATTTCCCGTTGAGTAAGTAAAGTGATTTAGACAATCTTGGCTTGCTACTTCTAGGGCTGAATTTTTTGAACTTGCTGAAACGTGGTGATTCCAAACCTCATTACCCATTGTAAATTTAAATTGAAACTCTTCTGCCATGGCCACTGTCGAAGTTAAGACCATAAATAAAATCAATTTGTTTCGCTTTGAGAAGATTCTTTGTTTAATTGTTTTCATATAACCCTCCTGCATTTTAAAGTTTTGCAAAGGTCGGGCCATTAAAATCGAAAAAAATCCAATTTTAAAATGAAACTAATGAGAGAAGAGAATTAGCGACTATTAATGTCATCAATTGCATTAAATCTAGTGTATAAAATTGAGATTAAAAGAAGTTGAGGGACATAATCTCATTGAAAAATTATGTCCCATTTTGAACGATGTTAACGGAATATAATTATTTTTTAGTATCAGGAGTAGTAGCAGGAGGAGTAGCTGTATTGTTTCCTGATGGTGGAGTCATTGGAGTAGTTGGCGCTGAAGATGTCGGAGGACGTTGTCTTGGTGTTGGTGCTTTATTGCCATCCATGTGCATTCTGCGATTTGTCATCATTGGAGGATGAGCGGCTTCCTGGCAGGCTTTTAATGCAGTCATATCTGAAGCATTAGTGATACAAGTTTGAAGCTTAGTCATGCTTTCTAATCGTTCTTTCAGCATTTCTAAGCGTCGAGTTTTCATTTCATTAAAGTCATCAGTTTTTGCAGGAGGTGGAGTTGCTGGTTTATCTTCAGCTAATGTATAGGAAGAATAAAACCCAAGAGTTAATAGGGCGGATAATAAAAGTTTCACAGAGATCTCCTTTGTGTCATTGGTTAAAATATTTAGATAAAAGTCTAAGTCAGATTAATTTGAAACCTTTTAATCTCTTTCGTCAATATTGTCTTTTAATAAGTTTTTAACTCATTCATAATATGGGCCAGTATACACCAGATAGAATACTCATTCCCAGGGGCAAGTAATTGAGATGGATAAAATAAAGGCAGTTTACCACATTCAAATAGAGGGTCGAGTGCAAGGCGTTGGCTTTCGGCCATTCGTTTATAGTTTAGCAACCGCTATGAATTTAACAGGATATGTTCTTAATAATCACCAAGGTGTTTTTATTTACTTGAGTTGTGCTGAGGAGGATCTTCAAACTTTTCTCTCAGAAGTTCAAAAGAAGAAACCACAGCAATCGATTGTTTCCAAAATCTCTGTGATCCCAGTTGTTATGCACCCACAAGCTGAGTTAACTCAATTTGAAATTCGAAAAAGTGAAAGAGAACAAGGATCAATAAAATCTCACAACTTGGTTTTTCCAGATTTGGCTACATGCTCAAAATGTTTGGAAGAAGTCATGTCATCACACAATAGACGGTATCAGTATTTATTCACCAATTGTACTCAATGTGGACCACGACACACGATCATCGAAGAAGCTCCCTATGATCGAGAACGAACGACAATGAAAAAATTTAAAATGTGCCGCGAGTGTGAGGAAGAGTATCATGATCCCGCACACAGACGATTTCACGCTGAGCCGAACGCGTGTCCTTGTTGTGGACCACAACTCAGTTTGCAAAGAGTCCTGCGTGATAATTCCGTAGAAACTTTGAGTGAGGGCTTTAAGTCTCTAGAAGCTTGCGTGGAGTTGTTAAAGTGTGGCTCCATTGTAGCCGTCAAAGGGCTTGGTGGATACCATTTAGTTGCTGATGCTCAGAATGAAGAGGCGGTGAGACTTTTAAGGGAGAGAAAAAAAAGACCCACTAAGCCATTCGCACTGATGATGCCCAAGGGAGATCTCTTGAGTCACTACTGTGAGACTTCAGCACGAGAATTAGAATTACTCGAGTCCGCAGCAGCACCAATTGTCTTATTAAAAAGAAAAAAACAAATTCAACATTCTATACCAAGCCTCGCTCCTTCGCTGGCACCCAATAACCCTTATTTAGGGGTTATGCTACCTTATACTCCGCTTCATCATTGGCTGATGAAGCTATTTAAAACTCCTCTTGTGATGACAAGCGCCAATATTTCAGATGAGCCCCTGACTTTTCAAGAGCCTGAAGTTTATCAGCGGCTTTCAGGAATTGCAGATTATTATTTAACGCATAATCGACCTATTACTCGTCCCATAGATGATTCTGTAGTTCAAGTTGTTGAAAATCACCTGATGGTCCTGCGACTTGCAAGAGGTTTGGCTCCAGCCAGTTTTGAAATTAAAAAAACTTTTAAAACACAACAAACTTTTTCGGAGGTGGAGCTTGAGCCTCTTTTTGCAACGGGCGGGCATATGAAAAACACGTTTGCCGTTGCCTTTCAAAGAAATATTATTTTGAGTCAGCATTTAGGAGACTTAGATTCAGAATTATCACAAAGTAATTTTCAAACAGAAACGATGCGCGCTCTCAAATATTTTAGATTAACACCATCACATTTTATCCATGATCAGCACCCCAGTTACTTTACTTCAGAGTGGGTGCGAGCTTTGTGCTACTCAGAAAAAAATGAAGTTATGGCCATACCTCATCATGAGGCCCATATCTATTCAGCGTTGGCAGAAAATGAAATCCAAGGTTCTTTTTTGGGGGTTGCTTGGGATGGTACGGGTTATGGTTCCGATGGGAATATTTGGGGTGGGGAGTTTTTTCTCAATTCAGATTCAAGCTTCGATTCAAAAAGTTCCTGTACGTTACAGTTTGAGCGAGTCGGTCATCTTCGACCTTTTATTTTGTTGGGAGGTGAGTCCTCCATTCGTGAGCCTTGGAGAGTGGCTCTTTCGCTTCTCTTTGAGATTGATAATGATACTGAGATAAATCGAGATGATGGTAGGGAGGAAGAAAGTTATTCCTATCGCTGGTTTGTTCAAGCTCTGGGAGAGGAACGGCTTCATGAGTTTCATTTGCTGAAACAGCAATGGCTTCAAAGAATAAATTGCTTTACCACCACCAGCATGGGGCGACTGTTTGAAGGGTTATCGGCACTGATGAATTTACAATTAAAAAATACTTTTGAAGCGGAAGCCGCTATGAAATTAGAAGGAGCAGCCCTTGAAGCAGACGATGAAATTGACAAAATAGATCAAGAACAAAACAGTAATGATTTAGAGAAAGGTTTTTGGAGTCAAAAAAGCAAAAGTCACTACGAGTGGGATTGGCGCCCTTTAGTGCATGAAATCTTAAAAAGAAAAGCAGAAACACCAGCATTCAGATCTCGAATCATTCATGAGTGTCTAGCCAAATCAATTTTTGACTTAGCCCAAATTCTTAAGCAAGATCAATTAGTGTTAGGTGGGGGTGTTTTTCAAAATCGCTACTTTCTGAAACTTATTTTGAAAAATAAACTAAAAGTTATTTTACCGTCACTCGTTCCCCTCAATGATGGGGGGATCGCCATGGGTCAAATCATGGCAAGATTATATAGAGGGCCTAAAAATGTGTTTAGCGATACCAGGTAAAGTTATAAGCATTACTGATGCCAATAGTAGTTCACAGAACCTCAAAAGCGCCAGAGTCGTCTTTGGAGGAATTGAGCGAGAAATAAATATTTCTTGTTTACCCGAGGTTAAAGTCGACGACTATATTATAGCTCACGCTGGCGTTGGGCTTCAGGTTTTAGACGAACAAGACGCTCTTTCGCTGATCGCTGAACTCCAATCCTTATCTGAATCAAATCAGTAAAGGGTAGTTCAGCTATAAATCATTATTGGTAGACTTTTAAAAGAAAGAGGGGAGTTCAACAATTTGATCAAAATATTCACTTGGTACACTTCTTTTGTCGCTCCTTGTGCAGAAATAAGGATAGGACTAACGGAAAAATGAGATTTTGAATTTAAATTTTTAATTTTATCTTCTACGTCATCAATAACTGAAACTCCAATAGGTGAAGAAGTAAACTTGCTCTCACAAACTAAAAGACGTTTCTTTTTTAAGACAATTTTCTTTTTAACTAGATATGGAGAAATCACTGTTTGCTTGATTTCTCCATATCTGGACTTCAAAAGCTCTATCTCTGTAAGTCTGAATCAAACTGAAAGTAAGCAGCACAGGCGCCTTCGG
>CAZTDX010000002.1:0-122748 GCA_964612425.1 uncultured Pseudobdellovibrionaceae bacterium | reverse complement strand
CTACGTTGAGTGAGATTTGAGCGAGGCAACGATGAGTTTTTTCAATTTCGCGATACCGACTATTTGTCGCAGTAAACTAGATCCCTCACACATTGTACTCTTGATACTTCGTAAATACGATTAAAGAGATTTATTTCTTTAGAGAGAATAGGGCCACTTTCTTCAGGTGTTAGTGGGCGTCCATTTTCAGCAGCGCCCTTTCCTAAAGCTGATTTTGTAGAAGCCGGTCCACGACCAAAATCATTTTCAGAAGAGCTTCCATCGGCATATCCACCGCCACGATGATGAGAATCGTCATCATCAAAATTTTTTGAATCGGGTCGACCACCATTTCCAGTGTTATTTGCTCCTGTTTCGGCGCTGCCGCCATTGAGAGTGGGACCACCGCTTCCACTGCTAGAGCCTCCGCCCAAACTATTGTTTCCGGCAGTGTTACTTTTCAGCCCCATATTCGCAGCATCCACCACTTGGTTTTGCGAGTTGATGCGAGTGGTATCATTTTGAAAACCAGCATAATTAGGAACACCAAAATTTGTACTCACACATTTTAAATCGCAAGAGGGAGTTACAAAACACTCTAGTGGTTTTGTGGAGTATTTGCACATATCTGATTGTGTGAGATCTTGAAAGGAGTTTTGCGCATTGGTTGTGTCATCCTTTTTATTGTTGTTATTAGCGTTGTTGGTGCTGTCATCTTTTTTAGTGCCATCAGGGTTTGTTGTGACTTCATCTTTTTGCTTATGTCCAGAACTCATAAGCATATAGGTTCCTGCCCCTACAGCACCAAGTAACGCAGAAATTGCAAGCCAGTGGTTTTTAGCAAAGGCAAGTAATTTTTCAGATGTGGATTGAATGTCTGTAGCAACAGAATGACACATATCCATATTGTGTGCATAGTTGCCAGAGGCTTGTGCTTTACATGTTTGATCTGAAAGTTCTTTAGTTTGTATTGACTCAGCCAATTGAATACATTGCTTTAGATCCATTTCTTTTGCTTTAATGACTTCCTCCTCGTACTTTTCAATGTTGGCTTCTTCTCCTTGACACCTAAAGTAGGATGATTTACCAGCTGCACCGGCGGTTTGACCTAATTTACCTTGACCTGATGCTAATGATTGAGCTGATCCATTGATATCGCCCGCGGAGCTATTTTCTGTTATGAAACTACCAATTGTACTTCGAGAACAACTTTGGCTCGCAAAATTTTTAACTGAAGCTGCATAATATTGATGGGGTTCAGACGTGCGAGAAAATTTGTACGTTGGGGCTCCGCCACTACAAGTTTGAAACTTAGCTGTGTAGTTGGTTTTGCCTTCAGGTAGTATTTCATCAGGAGCCACTTTCTCAGAATCTACAGATTTAGGTTGTTGTTGGCTCTCCCAAGTATTTGTAAAGCCATCAGGTACTGATTTTCCTGTGGCACTTAAGCTTGGGGCAGTGTTATTTTGAGGAGTAAGTGGATTAGGTCTTGTATATGAGGTAATTTTTTTATTATAAACAGGAATATTCAATACAGGTGTTGGAGGCTTTTGAAAATTGGTAGGTTGAACAGTTGTGTTGTTTGCTGTTCTTGAGGCTCCACCTGCTCTACCTAGTTTATGGTAATCTTCTCGTACTGAACTCTGCGCAAATGCTACATTATTAATTAAAATTGAAGATTGAACGAATGTAATAGTGACAATGTATGAAATGAGTTTGCGGTAGAACTTTATTGGAAATTTTGGAAAACATTTTAACTTATTTTTCATACCAAAGAATCTCCCCCGTTATAATTAAGACAAAAACTGAAGTGCAAGACGTCAGATATTAAACATAAATTATATATAAATAATTGTAAGTTATATATGTTGGATAATAAAGTTATATGATTATTGCGTTGGCTTTTGTCTTTTAATGAAACACTTTGGTAGGTCTTGAGAAGTGTTGATCCAATCGACATGTATCAAGTAAAGCTATGATCTAACAAACTTTAAAAGTTCAGTGTAGTTTTTTGTATCAGCCATGGCGAGAGCGTGAATATAGCGATCACGAATTTGAGTGTGCTCGCTCAAAGCCTGAGGATTGGATTGTAAGCCCCAAGTGAAGAGCGGTTGATTTAAGTTAAATAAAAGCACATCGGTGATGGTTCGAGCCCACCGCCCGTTGCCATTTGGAAAGGGATGGATCCACGTAAGGCGATGGTGAAAGCGTGCGGCGATTTCATCGATAGGATAGGTTTCGTGCGTGATCCAGTAGCGAGCATCTTGTATAAGTGTTGCAATTTCCGTTGGAATTTTATGCCAAGTCATTCCGATGGATTTATCACTGATTCTGTAGGTGCCGGCCCACGTCCATACATGACCAAACATTTTTTTATGAAGATCACGCATAAACTTTTCAGTAAGGAAGTTTTTTCTCTTTTTAGAAAGAGCCCACTGTTCTCCTTCTAAAATATTAGCTTGTTCGGCGGCATTGAGTTCACTTTGAGTGGAGATATAAGTTAACTTAAGCCCATTGGTTTCATTGATATTCAGTGGGGTAGTTCCAGGAGGGAATTCTAAAAAGGATTTTTTCATTCTTTGTCCCATAAGCGCTTATCAAGTTTATCAATCAACGATGTGATGAGCTCTTGGCGGTGAAGCTCAGTTTCTTCTCGGTTTGATTTTTGCATTTCTAGATCCATTGTGTGAAGGGTGCGTTTGAAAATTTTTTCAGAGACAAGTTCGGCTTGATATTGAAGTGTTTTCTCCAGGCTCTCTTCTGGGATTAGGGCATAAACAAGTTTACATTGGAGTGCCTGTGCTGCACGTTCCAGAGTTTCTAGAGATACTTTTTTTTGGATCTCTCGCTGCTCGAGGAGAATAACTCCTGATTGTTGTATACCCATTCGGCTTGCTAGTTGTGACGATGTCATCCCTAGAGATTCGCGAATGGCCTTTATCCAGCCAGTTCTGGGAGGAGAAGAGGTCAAAAGATCATTAAATAATTTTAATTTACGATCGAGGCTTCTTCGTTGTGTTTTAATGAGCGCTTTACTTTTTTTCATAAAATTTTAGCCATTCATTTAAGTGAATTCTTGTATAAAATAATTTACTAAAATAAATATTAAATGAATTTATATATATATTATAGTAAATTATAAAATAGTTTAAATATATGTTATATAATATATTAAATTTAAAAATTTGACAAGACTGATAATTGTATTTCGTTCACAACTCTACCAAATTACAGAAAATAAGTTGTAGTAATCTATTTTAATGTAAAATAGACTAATAATATCAATTATATATAAGTAAATATGTAAAGTATTGTAAATCTTTGTAAAGTGTTGTAAAATGACCTAGTTTTGGTATGGAGACTGTTTCAATGCAATCATCAGAATGGATCAACGTTAATCAATGTTGTGAATTGCTTAAAATTTCGCGACCTACTTTTAATATAAAGTGCAAAGCTCTAAAGCTAGCAGGTGTAAAAAAGGGGCGTGCCACTTATTATAAAAAAATTGATATAATAAATAAAATTTATTCTAGCATATTTAATGTCCAGGCTACAATTGATCTAGTTTTAATAAATCAAAATTTCGATATTTCTCATATTCTTATTGATGAGTTTACTATGGATTTCAGAAAAATTAATAGGATTGATTCCTATGGAATAATTTCACTTCTCTGCTATGTCAGCACTAAATTAAAAAGCGGAAACAACTTTTTTTTTGTAATTCATGATTCAAAAGTTGAAAATTTATTGACAGCAGCAGGTTTTTTTAAAGAATTGAAACGAAAATATCCAAACTTAGCTCATTGGAATACACATGTTATCAATAAAATTGAAGCCTCCGCTCCTAATCTTGAAAAAATATTTCTTCCCTTAAAAGAAATCACTCTTCGAGGGCAAGATCGACAAGTGTTAAACGAATTATTGATCTCGCTCTTAAATGTGGGTTTCAGTGAGGCTCAGGCAGGTTATATTGGTTGGATTATTGGTGAGTTGGCGGATAATTCTTTAACTCACGCAAAAGGCCCTTGTTACATCATGTTTTCGCGAAACGAAAATAATGAAGCTCACGCTTTTTTTGAAATTACTGTTGGCGATGTGGGTGTTGGTATTCATAAATCGCTTCAAACAAATAATAAATATTCAGCATTAAATGATAAGCAAGCACTTCTAAAATCGTTTCAATCTCAGGTGAGTTGTTGGCCTGATTCAGCTCGTAGGGGGAAAGGGCTTTGCGATTTACTGACCATTGCCTTAGGTAATGGAAGCTATGTTAGGGTTGATGCTAATGAATTAAGTTTGCTTTTTAATTTTACCAATAATCAACGTCATTTAGAGTTTAGTGAGCCATTAACTGGAATTAGAGGCACAAGATTCAGTATCGTTTTATTTGAAAAAGAGTTCAAAGGTTCTAATCGAAATGAAATAGATGCTTTTATTGCAATGGAGATGGAAAAATATGTCTGAAATTCAAATGAATGAATTTGGTGTAATATTAACTGGAAGGGTTTACGGAAAAGACTGCTTTGAGAAAATAAGCCGTAGCGACATCTCTGGACCAGTCACTTTAAACTTTAAAGGGGTGATTTCCCTTGGCTCCTCATTTGGCGAAGAAGTTGTCGTTCCGTTATCAAAGATGACAGCAGAAAGCATAACAATCATTAATGCAAATTCGTCTATTCAAGATTGCTTGCAAAAGATTGAAATGGATTTCAAATTAAAATTATTAATGAGCCCTTAGCTGACAACTCAGGATCTCAATGGTTCTGATTCGTGCAATGTTTTTTGTTTTAATCAGGAGGAGTTTTATGGTGAAAATTTGTGGTAAATTAAGAAATGTTTTATTTTTATGTTTGAGTTTATTGCTGACGAACTCCTGTCGATCCATTCCAATCAGTGTCAGTTCTCAAGTCAAATCCACTGAGGCTAAATTAAATTCTCCTGAAGCGATTTTAAAGCCCTATGTGCTCATGATACTCATTGATGGTTATCGCTATGATTATAATCAGATCTTTCAACCCAAAAATCTACTCGCTTTTGAAAAATCAGGATCAGGAGCAAAAGCGCTGATTCCAGTATTTCCTAGTAAAACATTTCCGAATCACTACGCTATAATGACGGGCTTGTATGCTGAAAATCACGAAATCGTTTCCAATCAATTTATGGACCCTCAAGATCTTAAAAAGTTTAAGATGGGAGAGAGTGACTCTGCAAAAAATGAGCGATGGTATCAAGGATTGCCGCTGTGGTATGTTGCGGAAAAAAATGGAATGAAATCAGCCTGCTATTTTTGGGTGGGTTGTGAAATTGAAAAGTCTGGTGTGCGACCCAGTTATTTTGAAACCTTTAGCGATGCGCCTACGAACAAGGAGCGAGTTCAAAAAGTCATTCGCTGGCTAGAGCTTCCAGAGTCTGTGCGTCCACATTTGTTAACGTTGTACTTTTCGAGTGTGGATACCGCCGCCCATCGCTTCGGAACACAATCACCAGATGTAAAATCAGCCATTGCTGATGTTGACGAAGCCTTAGGAGAGCTGTTTTTGGGATTAGAAAAACTAAAGCTTCCAGTTAATACCATCATTGTTTCAGATCACGGAATGCAAGATGTGGAGAGTAACAAAACAATTTTTATTGATGATGTATTTGATTTATCAGCATTTGAGGTAATTGGTCGAGGTCCCTTGATGCAATTGTATTTAAAAAAAGGTTTTCCAGAATCTGAAGTTCAAAAATTAATTATGGCTTGGGATAAAGTGTCTAAAAAAGGAGCGGACAAGAGTGGCTCTTTAAAATTTAAAGTCTTCGCGCGGGGGCAAATCCCTAAGACTTATCACTATAGTAAAACACCTAAGGTCGGTGATATTATTATTGAAGCGAAAAACCCCTATTCATTGGTCTTACGTCAAGACAAGGTGACGGCTTTTAATAAAATCACCGGAAATCATGGATATAATCCCACTGAAAGTTCGATGTGGGGAATTTTTTATGTTCAAGGTCCAGCTTTCAAGAATGGGGTCATTCTTAATCCTATTGTTAATGTTGATATCTATCCGATGGTCCTCAAAATACTTCAACTCCCATCGGACTCATCGATTGATGGTAAATTGATTAACACACAAACCTTAATTAAATAAAATCTGATTGAAACATAATATTTGTTTATAGAAAACAAACAAAAAATTAAACATTTATCGTTGCATCTCAATAGATTAATGTCTCTAATATTGTCATGTGAAATAATTAAAAAGGAATTGAGGTGTTTATGAGACTATATGGTTATTCTGTATTGTTAGGAGCTGCTCTGTTGGGTGCTTGTTCAACCACAAGTAAAGTCGCTGAAAACAAAAACTCCGAACGCAAAGTTGCTAACGATCCGATTGGATTGGACCAAAATCGTCGTGAAATCCTAGAGAGGATTCCATTATTTAAAGGGTATGAGAAGTATGATAAGATCAATCCTTCTGATTCCAAAAAAGAAAAAGAAATTACTAATGAGCTAATTGAGATATTTAGCAAAATTCAAGCGGAAGCCGCTGAACCAAAAGCTGATAAGAAGTTAGGGCGCGGTACTCATCATAAGGGAATTTGTTTTAATGCTAAATTTAAAATTTTTAATGAAGAAGAATTAAAAGAAAAAAATCAAAATTTAGCCACTAAAAATAAAGTAAACTTAAATGAATTAGTAGAAAAATTACGTCAAGGTATATTTGAAAATCCTGGGGAGTATGAAGCTCAATTGAGATTTGCTAATGCTAAAGGAGAGTATTTATCAGACTCTAAAGGAGATGTTCGTGGATTAGCATTTTCTGTTGATATGAACGGAAAAATGATTGATCCAACGGGTCGTTCTCGTCAAGATTTTATGATGAATTCTTCACCTATGTTTTTAGTGGATAATATACAAGATTTTTTACAAATGATGAGAGCTGATGAATTAAAAAGAGATATTTCAAATCATCGTTTATCTAGATTTAAAAATACAAGTGCTATATTGAAAGCTCCGTTGGTTATAGAGAAAGCAAAACTTCTGGGAAGTTTTGAAAAAGAAGACACAACTTATACTCAAAAAGATTACTGGGCAAATCTGCCATATTCTCATGGGCTAGATGGTGAGAATCCCAAGTATATTGTAAAATATAAGGCAACTCCCTGTGGAGAATATAAACTAAAACAGTATAGTAACTCCTCTGAAAACAAGCTACAAGAGAATGCTGTCAATCAACTGAAAGAAAAGGGTATTTGCTATAATTTGCAAGTTCAATTTTTTAATTATAATGCGTTAAAGCTCGCAGACAAAAGGCATAGTCTATGGGGTGAGCCATCTGATATGATTGAAGATGGAGGCGCACTGTGGGATGAGAAAATACTCCCTTTTTATAACGTCGCTCAAATTAAAGCCAATATAGAGGATAACCCAAATCCGTCAGTAGATTCACAGCAGTCTTTGTGTGATGATCGCTATATAAACACTCGTCTTCATTCGGCGCGCACCAATCAGCCCATGGGTTCCATTGCTCGGGTTCGCACAATCATTGAAGAAGACAGTCGTTACAATCGAATGAATCAATCAAATAAAAGTTATTAAGGAGTGAGTAATGAAAAAAATAGTTGTTGCGATAGCTGTAGGTTCGTTCATCATGGGAAATCTTGGCTGCGAGTCTGCAGGTAAGAAAACAGCTGCAGGTGCAGGAATTGGCGCGGCGGCAGGCGCTGTGTTAGGCTCTGTGGTAGGTAATCAACATGGTGATAAGAAAAAAGGAGCCCTGATTGGTGCGGCATTAGGTGCGGCCCTTGGTGGAACAATCGGGAATCGCCTCGATAAGCAAGCTAAAGAGTTAGAAAAAATTGCAGAAACAAAACGAACTGATCAGGGGATTATTACTAAATTAAAAAGTGATATTTTATTTGATACAGGAAAGTCTGACTTAAAACCTGCGGCCAAAGACAATATCGCAAAACTTGCGAGCATCCTTAAAAAATACCCTGAAAATGTCATCACAGTTAAAGGTTATACCGACAGCATGGGTTCAGATAGCGTCAATAAAACACTCTCTGAAAAGCGAGCACAAGCTGTTAAAGAATCCCTTGCTCAAGGAGGAGTTCCTAGTGAAACTCTTTCAACTGTTGGGATGGGAAAAGAAAATCCTGTGGCAGATAATAAATCAGCTGATGGAAGATCAAAAAATCGACGCGTAGAAATAGAAATCACTGTCGATGAAAGTAAAGTTCCTCAAGATCAAAAGACTTAAAATGCCTTCCTTATTGCGAATGATTCTTGCTATCAATTTCATCGGTTCAATTTTGGATCAAAAAATTTTGTGATCCAACTCTTCAAAAATTAGCTGTCTAAGTTGAAGAACTATATTGCCAAATGAGGTAATACTTTTTTAAACTTTGCTTTTACTTTAAAGCTTTCATTTTAAGCCAATCAATGTTCATAAATGCAACTTCTTCTTCTGGAGAGGTGTTGACGATGTCCCTGGATTTTTTGATCAAATCTATAATTAATTTACGAATGCTTTCAAAATCTGCTTTGGATATTGAGCAGGGCATAGTGAAGCAGAGTTCATCTTCGGTGATCTCACCTTGTTGAGCTAAGGCTTTTATTCTCCAATTAGAATGATGTTTTGAAATATGTATTGAATTTGCATCTAAAAAAATAAATTGAGGGCCTACAATAAACTTTCCTTCGGACTTTAAAATTATGTTTGTTCGAATTAAAAACTGAATTGCTTTTTGAATAGTAGGCATGCTCAATCCTAATCTTTCCTTAAAGTCTTCGGCAGTGCTGAAAGTTCCAAGAGAGGTTAAAACCCAAATGGCCATATAATACCATTGTGAATAGAATTCAGACTTTTCTTCTTCACTCAATTCCTTTTGATTGACTATAATTTCTTTTAGTTGTCTGGAGCTTATTTTAATTTTTTCAATTTTCTTATTAAAGTACTCTTTAAGTTCGAAATTTCCCGCTCGAGATTTTTCTACAAGTGCTAAAAAGAAATCTTTTTCTATTTCTGATAGACTAAAGTAGTTAGCAACAGCAAGTGATTGCTCTAAAGTAAGCTCTCGGTCTCCATTAAAAATTTTACTCATTAAAACAGGAGTAACAGAAAGATGGTTAGCTAGCTTTACAAAGATCCCATGTCCATTTTTGGGTAACGAGCTAACAAGATCGCGCATATACTTTTTGTAATCGTCATATTGAAATATATCAGCAGACATTTTTGGTCACCTTGTAAACTAGATTAACACCGCATAACTAATGATAAACTAAAATTAGTTATATATTCCATGGCTGTCTTTATAAATTTAACATAAATGACAAGTTCATCTCGTAGAATTTCCTATTTAAATAATGAAATTAGTAAATAGGTCTAGTATACTAGACTTAAGATTTGTAAATCAGAATTAGTTAAAATAGATGAGAAGGTATCAGGTTATTACTATAAATATTAATGCTTATGTCTTTTCAGCAATTTAATAAACAAAAATGAAAGGTTACGTTGTATGGACAATTTAAAAAAGAATATTTTTACTCGATTAAGAACAACAACCATTGGTTGTTTTATTTTAGCAAGCTTACTTTTAGGCTCCCTTGTTCACGCCTCTGAGTTTGATTGTAAAACAAATGATGGACGGTATGTAAACATTTTTACTCTAATAAACAGTGGTGGCTTAGATTATCGGTCCTCAATGAAGAATTCAATAGGAGAAAGAATCTATGGTGAATATATGAAATTTACAGATAAGGCTTCACAACTGTATCCTAATTTAGGTCGACAACTTAAAAGGTTAACTCGACAACGTTGGATTCCTCTTTATCAATTTAATTGTAAATCTATTGCCTGGAAAAGTGACAATAAAATACATGGAATAGATGGTTTTTCTAAACTAATTGTATATAATTCTATAACTCCTGAGTTATCAGAATTTTACATTGTTGAAGATTTAGGTTCTACTAAATTTGATTATAAATTTGATGGTGAATCCAAAGATAAGATGAGAATTCTAGCTCTTATTAATGAAGCTCTTAGGTTGTATTTTAAGGAGTCTGGCAATTCAGTAAGAATTAGCAATAGTGCAATTGCTATATACAACTTAGTAACTAAGGATTTATCTGAAAGCGAAATTGTTAAAGAAAGGAGTGCGGCCAATCGTCAGTTTCCTGGGGATTTGCTTTTTACAAGGCAAGACGTAGCTACCTTGGCTGATAATGTAGATAAGCTTTATGAAATAGCGAGAAAATTTTCAGTTAACATTCCTCATTTAAAGAGCGAATTAATTAAAATTTGCAAAAGCAAGTTGGGCTTTTTTACAAGTTTAGATGAAGAAGCGATTTGGTTTAGAAAATCTTGGTTTAACGAAATTCAATATGAAAAAGGAGTGTTTGAGTGCCGAGAGAAAGGAACAGATGATATGAAATCAGAAGAGCGAGCGAAGTTGAAGCGAGTGCTTATTCCTCCCGAAGAGGTTTCTCAAATTTACGAATTTTTTAGTAAATTTAGTTTGGACTTAGATAAGATAGAGGAAGATTTAACTGTTCTTAAAGAGAGTAGTTATGACATTAGAGTGAGAGATAATAATGTTTTTCAAAGTCCTATTAGAAGACCTGAATTTAGCTTTGAAATCCGCTTTGAAAAAGAAGACTACAATGAAGGAATTTATATTGAAGAAAAGTGGTATAATAAGCAACTTGAGTCATATGCAAATGAAATTGAGCTTTATAAAAGTAAAATCACTAAGTTAGTTAAAGATTAATTATTTAAAAATTATGAAAGGTTAAAGATTTATGAAAACAAATTTAATTATTAAAAATATAAAATGGTTAAGTATAGTAATTTATGTTGCATCAAAAGTTTGTTTGGCTGATGGAGTTGGTGGTCCTGGTGGAACATATTCTTGTAAGGCCAAAAAAGGTGTGAGTCACACTCTTCAAGATTTTATTAATGAGTCAAAAAATATGGAAACGACTTTTGGGGAATATTATAGTGAATACTCTCAATTATTAAAGAATATAGATCGAATTAGATCTGAAAAAATTAGAAATAAAATTATTGAATCTGTTGAAAATACAAGGTGGATTCGATTAGATAAATTTGAGTGTGATATTGAAGTGCCATTAAGTGGCCTTGCCACACCCCTTGTTGTAGTTTTGGAACCTTTTTATTTATTTGGACATGATAGGCATGGAAATCGTGTTTTTTTGACATCAAAGGAGTTTGCCTCGAAGGTATACAATGGTTCTAGTGATGACTTAAATGGGATTAGGTTTAGTGCTTTTCTTTCAACTTTGATTAAAAATTGCAACGTACCCAGGGTGATAGATGAAAATTACTGCGGTACTGCAAAAGCAGAAATCGGCAGTTTAATTTATAATATTTTAAAACAAAATCATTCAAATGATGAATTGGAATTGCTTAATGATAGATTGGATTATATAATTAATGCGACCGATGAGTCTATTTGAGTGCATCGATTAATGTAGTTTCAAATTTATTTAACCTTGTGAGAAAAACGTAGTTCGAAGATAAAAAAAAGATTATCGGAAATCACATGTTAACGCCTGAGGAGAGAATCCTTGGGCGTGATTGTTTTTGAGGACTCCGCATAATCAATCGTAAAGTGAATTCCCCGCGATTCTTTGCGCTTTAAGGCACAGCGAACGGTGAGGTCAGCGACTAAGGCAATGTTTCTTAGTTCTAAAATATCAGAGCTGAGCTTTAAATCAGAGTAGTAATCTTTAACTTCATTGAGAATATTCTCAAGACGATGCCGAGCTCGCTCTAACCGCTTATTGGATCGTACAATTCCAACGTAATTCCACATCAATCGTCGAATTTCTTCCCACATATGAGAAATGACCACAAGCTCATCGGCATTGGTCTCTTCAGGTTGAATCCACGGGGGTATGGGAAGGGACGTCAACGAGAGTGAATCAGGAATGAGTTTAATAACTTCATTCGGTTTTTTTAAAATGGCTTGAAAAGCGTTGTGAGCCGTAGTCATACATTCAAGTAGGGAGTTGCTCGCAAGTCTGTTGGCTCCGTGAAATCCTGTGCATGCTGTCTCGCCAAGGGCCCATAAACCTTTCATATCAGTTTGCCCATTCTTATCCGTGAGCACGCCACCACAGAGATAGTGCGCCGCCGGAACAACCGGAATGGGTGTTACACTCATATCCCATCCATATTCTAAACATTTTTTATATATGACTGGAAACCGCGTTTGTAAATACTCGTTCGTATGATGGCGCATATCCAGGTAAACACACTCAGCGCCGCTTTTTTTAATTTCAGCATCAATGCCACGAGCGACAATATCCCGAGGGGCTAAGCTTCCAAGGGGATGCTGCTTTTTCATAAAAGCTTCCCCTTTTTTATTAATCAGCTCACCGCCTTCACCTCTCAAGGCTTCAGAAATTAAAAAGTTACGAGCCTCGGGATGGTAAAGGCACGTCGGGTGAAATTGCATAAACTCCATATTTGAAATGCGCACACCGGCTCGGTAGGCCATGGCAATCCCGTCGCCCGTTGCGCCACTCCAGTTGGAGGTGTAGAGGTAGGCTTTTCCAGCGCCTCCGGTGGCTAAAATAGTATGGGGGCTGATAAAGCTCACCACTTCTTGCGTGGTTGTTACGAGAGCGTAGGTTCCAAGGCAATAGGGTGAGCCCATTTGATAGGGCCATACTTTTTTATTGAGAATGAGATCAATGGCAAAATGATGTTCAAAAAATTTTATATTAGGATGGGACTTTGCTTTTTTAATGAGTTGAGAGTGAATGGCTTGGCCTGTCTGATCTTCATGATGAAAAATACGACGAAAACTATGCCCTCCCTCTCGAGTTAAATCTTTATCAAATTCAACTCCCCACTGGAGAAGATCCTTAATTCGATCGGGGGCTTGAGTGATAAAATTTTTAACCACGTCATCGCGACAAAGTCCGGCGCCAGCAATATGTGTATCGTTGATGTGACTTTCAAAGGAGTCTTCCTCAGAGGCAACGGCAGCAATCCCTCCTTGGGCCATCGAAGTATTTGTTTGCGGAAGTTCTGTTTTAGATAAGACGTGAACAAGGCCACCTTGTTCTGCTGCTTTGAGGGCAAAGGCGAGGCCGGCAAGACCACAGCCAATGACGAGATAATCAGAATAGTAATAATTATTGACGTCACTGTGATTTGATCTTGATTGATTGTCCTTGGTCATTGGTAAGCCTCTTTTTCTCCCACACCAAATTTATGTGTTTTTATTAACCAGAGAGTTCTTTAGGGAAAGTGGTTTTATTTCAAATGGAACGACTTGTTTTTGTCCTTTTTTGCTGGGATTAAGCTCGAAGTGGTGAGCGCAATTCTTAGAGCATGTACTTTGTTTGAAGGGGATCGCGGCACAGGTCTCACAAATTAAAGCTTCGGAATCACAGCGCGTGCAAGTGATTTTTGACTCTCCCGGCTGACCACAATGAGGGCAAAGTCCGTAACGCAATGTTGGTTGTAATTTTTGGTCTACGGCAACGCGGTGATCAAAGACAAAACACTCTCCATCGTACTGACTATTTTTGCTTTCTTTAAAATAATTTAAAATACCACCATCGAGCTGATAAACATTTTTGTAGCCTTGTTTTTGAAGCTCTAAAATTCCCTTTTCGCAGCGAATACCACCGGTGCAAAAAATTAAAATTTTCTTATCTTTGGGAATTCCTTGATCATCGATGTATCTGGGAAACTCCGTAAATTTTTCGAGGTTGGGATTTATGGCGCCACGAAATGTTCCAATTTTATATTCATACCAATTCCGAGTATCAATTAAGGCATAATCGGATTCTTGGGTAAGAACTTGGTCCCATTCCTCTGGTGTGAGATGGTTGTTTTTTCCAGGAGGCGGAGTCATTTCAGGTATGCCAGCCGTGACAATCTCTTCGCGAATTTTTACTTTAAAACGACGAAACGGAGATTTGCTAGTCATCGACTCTTTAAAGACTAAATCTGGAGTATTAAAATAATGTTTAATGTAATTTTTCCATGCTTCAAAAGATTCAAGTGTATGGGAAGAGCAAGTTGAGTTAAATCCCTCGCGACCTAAGATGACAAGGCCCTTTACACCTAACTCTTCTGCTTTAGCTTCTAGATTTTTTTGTGCCAGCTCTGGATTTTCCAGGGGCATAAATTGATAAAATGCTGCAACATAATGTTGAGTACCGTTAAATTGATTCATGTTTCACCTCAATGGTCCAATATGGGCTCCAAACCCAATGGAGTTGATAGTTCTAATGTGACTCGTCGATATAATAGAGACTTAATCTTCCGTCAATAAAAGAGATATAAAAATGAGACACATAAAAACAAGGGGCTACTCATGGTAGTAAAAATCGGAGTATTTTACTAATTACAAACTGGTAATGCGCGAGGCTAAGTTTTGAAAGTAATTAAACAATTTTTATTAATATAAAAAGTCTCCCCAAACTAGACCTAAGTTGGTGTAGACTGAATGGACGAACTAAATAGTTCGTGAAAGGAAAATAACATGAGCCAAAGTGGATGCTTTCTGCGGCGGTGTCATGTCTGTGGGGCGACGATGGAAAAAGAAGGTCGTGACGGTGGAGAGTGCCAGCATTGTGGTAAGCACTTAGCGCCTTTTTATTATTTTGATGAGAGACAAATAATTGGATTTGGTGATAGAGTAGGGATAAGTTATCGATTAGGCGAATCGAAAGAAACTTATGTGCCTCTTATCGGATTTGGATTATTTTGGGAGGTGTAGGGAGAAGAGATCATGCAGGTAAAGCTCACGGATATTCAAGCCTCACGAGAGAGATTGAAGGGAATAATAAAGGACACAGCCATTGATATGAGCTTTAGTGCCAGTCAATTGCTAGGGACCGATGTTTTCTTAAAAATGGAAAATGAGCAGCTCACCGGGAGCTTTAAAATCAGAGGTGCTTTAAGTAAGATCTCTTCTCTAACGCCGACAGAGCGGTCACGAGGAGTGGTGGCCAGTTCCGCTGGAAATCACGCTCAGGGTGTAGCCTACAGTGCTACAAAAATGAAAGTGAATTCCAAAATTGTGATGCCAGAGACGGCACCCTTAATAAAAATTGATGCGACCAAAGGTTATGGTGCTGAAGTCGTTTTGCACGGCACGATTTATGATGATGCTTTTGAGCGTGCCAAACAAATTGAAAAAGAAGAAAATCGAATTTTTGTTCACCCCTATGAAGATGAACAAGTCATTGCTGGGCAAGGAACCATTGGTCTTGAGTTGTTTGAAAAACTTCCTGATCTTGACACGGTAGTCGTTCCCATTGGTGGCGGCGGTCTTATTAGTGGTATTGCCATTGCTTTAAAAACTTTAAAACCTTCGCTCAAAGTTTACGGAGTCCAATCATTCTTGTCGCCGGGAATGGAGCAACTATTTCATCAAAATCACATAGCATCTTCTTTAGGAGGCAATACCAATTTAAATTCCAAACACGGAGTTTATCGCTCTACCATCGCTGATGGCATCGCCGTTAAAAAACCCAGCCAAGTCATGTATGATAGTTTTCTTAAAACGTGGGTTGATGACATTGTCACTGTGACTGATGAGGAAATTGCTGAGGCCATCTTTTTTTTAATTGAACGCGCTAAGGCCGTCGTGGAGGGGAGTGGAGCGGCCTCCCTCGCAGCAGCAATGGCTAAAAAAATTCCACTTGGGAAGAAGTCTTGTTTTATTTTAAGCGGTGGAAATATCGATCTTAATCTCATTGGTAAGGTGATTGATTTGGGTCTTATTCGCAAAGGTCGACTGACAGAAATTTCAGTAGTAGTTTCTGATTTGCCAGGCATTTTAAGTCAAATGACGACGATTATTGCAAAAGAACGTGCTAATATTTTGCAAGTCCATCACGACCGTGTGGAAAGAAATCTCCAATTGCGTGAAGCGCGAATTGATTTTCTTATTGAAACAACCAGTCATGAGCACGTCGAGCGTGTGCGCCACGCTCTGAGTTCATTGCAAGGTGTGCGCTTAATCTAGAAGAGTTTAATGCTAAATTAAAATCGTCTTTCTTTAGGTCGTTTTTTTAAATAATAGATCTACCATAGGACGATATTCATTGATTTTTACCTCCCCTCTGGATTTTTGGTTTTCTATGGTAATTTATATATAGGAAAATCTATGTAAGAGAAAGTTACCTAGCGATTCTGAGTGTATAAAAAGATACTGCGTATATAAAAAGATACTGCGTATATAAAAAGATACTGACTCAATGCTCCTCGCTTGTATTGTTTTTAATTTCTAAAAACATAAAAATTGTTTTTCTTTTATTCACGAGCGAATATAAAACTGTGTGTGTTTATAACGTAAGATAATTTTGTATAATTTGTTTTAGCGTTTTTTTAAAAATACATTGAGGAGATTCATCTATGTCGACCATTACTCAAGTTCCTTTTATTACATTAAATCGTTTTGAAAATGGCTTTCGAGAAACTTTTTTAAGTGGTGTGGCCAACCTCTTTGATAAAACGCAGTTTGTTGGTGGCCCCATCGTTGGAGAGCTTGAGGCTGAATTAGCAAAAGTGACACATTCAAAATATGTGGTGGGTTGTGCTAATGGCACTGATGCCATACAAATAGCCTTACGTGCGGTTGGTGTAGCAAAAAATGATAAAGTATTAGTTCCTGATATGACCTTTTGGGCCACCTTTGAAGCTGTCGTCAATGTGGGTGCTAATCCCATCACGGTGGATGTTCATCGTCAAACGTGTCATTGGGATTTAGAAACTTTCAAAAAGGCTGTGACGGAGTTCAAACCAAAGGCGGCTGTGATGGTTCATCTCTATGGTTGGGCAAGTCCTGATACTTTTGAAATTCGTGAGTTTGCTAAAAAAAATAATGTGCTTCTCATCGAAGATGGAGCGCAATGTTTTGGAACTGAAATCAATAATCAATCAGTTTTAGGATCTGCCTTAATTGCAACGACGAGTTTTTATCCGGCGAAAGTGATTGGGGCCTCTGGTGATGCAGGAGCAATTTTTACGAATGACGAAAAACTAAGTCAAATTTGTCGTGTGCTTATCAATCATGGACGAACTGATCATTACTCCCATGGTTTAGTGGGTTGGAATTCTCGAATTGGGGCCTATGAGTCTCTCTTTTTGAAACTCTCTCTTCAGCACACCGAGGCGCGATTGGAAAGTCGTCGAAGGGCGGTAAAGTATTATTTTGAGCATCTTCAAGGGTTGCCGTTGAAGCCGCAGTTAGCTCATACTTCTGTAAAAGAAAATGGTTACTGTGCTGTTGGTATGATAGACCCTCAATTGAGACCTTCCTTGATTGAGGCTTTAAAGAAAGCTAACGTGGGTTTTGGTACTATTTACCCAGGGGCTATGAGTTTACAACTGGGCGCTAAAGAATTTTTAGCAGGTAAAATTAATTACGAAAATGCTCAGTATATTTCTCAAGCAGTACTAAACTTGCCTTGTTTTGCATACATTACCGAGGAAGAGCTTAGCTATGTTTGCAAAGTGGTTCGTGAGGCCTGCCAGAATTTGGTTTAAATAAATTCTATTTATTTTGTTTAAATCTGAGACGCGTCATAATTAGGTTCTTTTTCAGCAGAATCTTATAAAGTTTTTTCTTCAAAACACCGATAAAAGTCGAGGTCTAGCTACTTATTTTGGTCGTGATGTGAATTTCACGATCAAAATTTGAAAGTCTTATTATTGAGTAAAAGGAGCGTTAATTATGTCGGAGACTCAGAGTTTGTTTGAGCAGGTGGGTGGAAAGCCCTATTTACAAAAAGTTTCAAAACGATTTTATGATAAACTCTATGCTCATCCTTGGTTAAAGCACTTTTTCAAAAATACCCGGCAAGAAGTAATTGAAAGTCAGCAGGTTGATTTTATGACCGGGGCTCTTGGTGGCCCCCGTGTTTACTCTGGCCGAATGCCTTTGGATGCCCATACTCATATCAATATTACTCCTGAGGTGTTTGAGCTTCGAGAAAAAATCCTGGTTGAAACTCTAAAAGAAGAAAACGCGCCTCCTGAACTTATTGATCGGTGGCTTAAAATTGAGGTGGCGTTTAGGCGCCAGCTCATTAAGGGATCTATCGCTGAATGCAAAAAGCGATGGACGACCGATGAAATTTTAGATTTTGAAAATCCAGACGCTGCAAATGCAAATAATAATCCCTTGGGCTATAAAAAAGTCGCCTAAGCGAGTTAAAATTTAATGGATTTAGTGGCAAAGTACGGGTAGGCTGAGATCATCTATGAAATCAGAAACTAAATACTTTTCTTCATCGCTTCAAAAAACACTTCTTTATCCTTGGAGCCGTTTTCGAGCCCAATGCCAAGAGATGAGATTAATTTGGCGAGAAAAGGGTTTTAAGGCTCTGATAAAGCATTATGGTTGGAAGTTCTTTTTGGTCGTATTTTGCTATTATTTAATTCGAGATATTTTACTTTATTTAGTGCTGCCCTATTTTATAGCTTCATCTGTCTAAAATCAGTCACTTCATTCCAAACTTTTAAAAGCACATTTCCCATGGCATCAGAAATTTTCTCGGCCAAGGATTTCTTCACTTTGAAGCTGACTTTTACTAAGTCGGCCACTTTTCTTTTGTTTAAAAGGTAATCGTCGCTAGTGGTGAGTTCATCGACAAGTCCCAAATCTTTTGCTTGATGGCCGTACCAATATTCACCTGTTGCCACTTTTTCTAAATTAAGTTGTGGACGAAAATGTTGAATATGATTTTTGAATAAAACGTGGGTGTCTTCGAGTTGAGATTTGAATTTAGATTCACCCTCCGATGATATTTCTCCAAAAATACTCACCGTTCTTTTGAACGCTCCGGCTGTATATTCTTTGTAATCAATATCATTTTTTTTGAGAATTCGGTGGAAGTTTGGCACTTGAGCGATAACACCAATAGAGCCAACAATAGCAAAGGGTGCGGATAATATTTTGTTTCCAACAACGGCCATCATATAACCTCCAGACGCTGCAACTTTATCCACAGCGACCGTCAGTGGAATGCCTGCATTTCGAATGCGTTGGAGTTGAGAGGCGCAAAAACCGTAGCCATGCACAACGCCACCTGGGCTTTCAACCCTTACCAAGACTTCATCTGATGGGGTAGCTGCTGTGAGGATTGCTGTAATCTCTTCTCTTAAATGATCACCGGCATGGGCTTTCACATCACCCTTAAAATCAACAACGAAAACCTTTGAGCGAGACTCTTCACTCCATTTTTTTTCAGCGTCGTCCCAAGATTTAGATTCTTTTTTTAAATCCTTTTTATTTAATAACTGGGATTTAATACTTTGCTCTAATTGATTGTATTGCTCATTGAGGTTTTCGATTTCTAAGAGAGGCTTCATTTGCTGACCCTTTTGAATCAATAAAAGTAGCAGAATAGCCAGTAAAAGAATCATGGCCACAATAACAAAAACTTTAAGTGCAAATAGCGAAATAGCTAAAAAAAATTCCATTCAATTCCTCTCAAGAGTCAAAATAAAGATTGATTATAGTTAAATTTGAATCTTGGATCAATGGAATTATTTTTTAGAAGATTGATGAAGGTAAGAGTCAATGCTCTCTCCAGTGAGTTTTTCAATTTGCTTAAAATAATACGATAAAAGTGCAAGCAACATGATCATTGAAGGAACAGCAATCCCCAGAATGGCTCGTTTATGCATGAGGGCAATTTGCTCGTTTAGTACTTGGCCCTTTGCCGCTGCGTCAAGTGTTTCGTTAATCGGAACGAATATTTGAAGGGCGATCACGTAATTGAGAATCGCAGAAACAAAAAAACTGAACGCCAAAAAGAGATTGCTTCGCTTAATGAGGATATCTAGGTCCGCCTTCCTATTCAGTTCTTTTATTTTTTCATCCAGTTTTTCTCGATTAAATAGCTCTGGGGATAAAAGCATTTTACCAAAAACGGGTTCATGACGAAACCCTGAAGCGAGTATAAATAAACCAATCAAAAGTGGAAAAAAAGCTTCCTTAACTGAAAACCACATTCCCTCTAAATGAAGTAAACCAAATCCACCGGTAACAATGACGTTGACGAGTCCAAAGAGGGTGAGAAAGTTATGTTTTTTCGTTTGCCACCACTCGAACGCCCCGTACAATAGTGGAAACAGAATTGCAATAATCAACTTTGTTTCAGGCGATAACGGAATTTTAGTGGAATTCAATATAGTAATTGGGATAATAACACTAAAAAGTAAATTGCTAAGGACTTTGAGGAGTGATTTAGTTTCGTGATTCAAGAGAGTCCTCCGTTTGATTATTGCATAGGGCTTAAGTTGAAAGTTCTTTGAAGAAGCTATAAACTTAAGCCAATAAGCTAGTACTTATATTGAGCTAACAGTTCGTCGTTGCCGCCAAATTGAAAAAAATCAAGGCAACGAAGAGTTTTTTCAATTTCGCGACAGCGACTAGTTTTATAGTTTAAGATAAGATCAATTGGTGTCAAACAATTTAGATTGAGTGTTCAAAATTGTGAATACCAAAAAATGGCTCAGAACCAGAGAGTGATTCAGAATCAGAGGGTATTACGAATTTGTTTTGGGAGGTGGAGATGAAGAAAATTTGTTTGTTTACTGCAATTGTATTGAGTTTTACTTTTATAGCATTAGATTTTGGCTACTCAGCTCCTGGGGTAAAAATAACATCAAAAGCCAAGTCGAAAGAGAAATCACCGTCCACTGTTGTCGCAACGACCACAAAGAAATCAAAGGATTCCTCACCTAAGCTTAAACTTCGTTGGAAGGCTTCTTCGTCAACCGCGACTCAATCATCCAATGTTTTTTGGTTATTTGAAAAAGGTTCAACGTATAAGGGGCCTGGGCGTTTACGTGATTTAGCTCTCGTTAAAAAATTTGAATTAGAAGAAAATTTTGAAAGCTGTACGGAGCAAATCTTAAAAGTTTGGTCCAAGTATAGTGAATTTCAAGGTTGGCTTCTGCTTCAGGGGAGTCAGTGCTTGCTTTCGCAATTAAAATCAAAGGTTCCTCAGAAATTAACTCTTTATCCCCAGTGGTGGTCCATCATAACAAAGCAGGGTGGGCGAGGGGGCTATGGGCTTTGGAATGCTGATGTCATAAAAGTTAATATGGATCTTGCACAAGCCCTTTGGAAAAATACTAATTTTAAACTGAGCTTTCGTGCAGAGGTTGCAGAATCCTGGCGTCACGCTGCGGAGACTCTAAATAAGAGTGACCGCCAAGAAGTTCTTAAGGTCGTAGCAGCACAATTAGAGACAGAGGGTGAAAAGGGATGGGCACAGCAGCTTCTTGAAAGAGAAGGGATTAGTTCAGCAGGGGTTCTTGCACAATCTACGAACGGTAAAAAAAATGGATCAGAAAAAAATAATTCCGAAAAATCTCTTACTGAAAAAGAAAATGGTTCTGCGGCCCCCTTTGCTCCACCGGCATTGTCTGAAGAAGAAGAGCTTTATCAAAGTTTTCTCGAACAGATTAAACAAAATCAGTTGACGGGAGCTGCAGAAAAAGCCGCTAAATTATTAGACCTTTATCCGAACGGAGTTCGTGCAATACCCACTCAAGAGCGATTGTTTCAGGCTTATTTTTCTCTATGGGAAGGGACTCCCAGTTCTGAGCAGCAAGCGCAATTGGAGCGTTGTTTAGAAGTGGCAAAGCTTCTTAATTCCACACGAGTTTTGGACTGGTCGCGCCAAGCCCATCGTAAGGGCGATTTTAGAGGAGCTTATCGTTTAGCTAAACAAGCTTTATTGAATGAAGAAAAATCCCCCGATGGTGCAGCTCTCCTCTATATTGCGGGCCGTTCTGCTTACCTTACAGGTGAATATCAGGAGTCTATCAGTTTTTTTGACCGCTTGATTCAGCGCCATGGTGGGTATTCGGAAATCTATGAGTCCAAATTAAGACGGGCACTGGCTTATCTCAGATTGAATAAAAATGACATCGCAGAAGAGCTGTTAGGTAGTTTATGGTTGGAGCCTGAAAATAAATCTTATAATCTTGCCGCCTTGTATTGGTTGATCAGAGTGAAACAAAAAAGAAATGCTGATGTTTCGGATTTGGTCAAAATCATGCAAGAGCGATTTGCGTTGACCTACTATGGACTTAAACTCAGCTCTGAATTTAACAATCAAAAAGTGGCTTTAATCTCAGAGTCCAACGACACAGTCATAGAGCAAACAGTCTCATTGAGTGCGATGGAAAAGAAATCCATCGATCGCGCGGCAGATTTAGCACAGGCCGGTTGGTATTGGGCCGCACAGAGCGAGCTAAATAATATTAGTTTTAACGGAAGTACTGATTTAAAATTTTTATGGTTGGAAAAGTTGACCGAAGTGTTTTCATTTCCTCAGGCCATTCGTACTTACAATGAGTTGTCTGATCTGGACCCTCGTTGGAGAAAATCGAATTATTTAAAGTTAGTGTTTCCAAGGCCACTGGAGCATGTTGTTCAAGAAGAAGCTCAGAAAAACTCTCTCCATCCGCTGCTCGTCTTTAGTCTTATGCGCCAAGAAAGTGCCTTTAGTATTGCAGCAACCAGTCGCTCGCAAGCAAAAGGATTAATGCAACTAATCCCTCCTACAGCAAATGAAGTGGCGCAGGACTTAAGAATTAAATTTTTTGATTCGGATCAAATGTATCACCCGCTGACAAATATAAAATTTGGTACTTACTATTTGTCGAAAGTGATTCGACAATTTTCTGGAAATATTGCAGTCGGACTCGCTGCATATAATGCGGGGCCGCACCGATTGAAAAAATTTTTTGAGAGTCGAGGAGATGTACAAAATTATTCTAATTTGTCTCAAGAAGATCCTTGGTCCGACCTGTGGATTGAAGAATTACCTTGGCTTGAGACAAATTTATATGTGAAATCAATATTGAGGAACAGAATTATCTACCAACTTTTGGAGCAAGGAAGTTTTGAACTTCCCAATCCTGTATGGAAAGGATTATTCTATGGTACTACTAATAATACCACGACTAAAGGGAGTTGATTTGAATTTGAACAAACGGAATTATCATTGGAAAGTGGTTCTACTTCTTGGTGCGATGAATCTTTTATCATCGTGTACTAGTTTATCTAAACTCAATTTATTTTCTGATAAAAAACCAACAGAAACCATTGATGTGCATAATGCTGAAATTGAGAGCTTTAGAGCGAGTGAAAAGGAGCTTCCTGAGTTAGAGGTTCCTGAGTTTAATGAAATTCCTGAAGAAATGCAGGTTCACGTTAATAAGTGGATGAATTATTTTCAAGGCAAAGGTCGAGAGCACATGGAGCGATACTTATCACGCTCAACTCGATATGAACGTCTGATGAAACGAATTTTGCGAGAGAATGGAATTCCTGAAGATATTATTTATATTGCACTTATTGAATCAGGTTTTAGTCCTCGTGCGATTTCACGCTCTCGTGCCGTTGGTTATTGGCAATTTATTCGAGGAACGGGCAAAAAATTTGGTTTAGCGATTAACACATTTGTGGATGAGCGCCGCGACCCAGTTCTTGCTACTCAAGCTGCTGCTGATTATTTTAAGGGTCTTTATGGGGAGTTTAACTCTTGGTTCTTGTCGATGGCGTCCTACAATGTGGGTGAGGGGCGGGTGCGCCGCGAAATTAATCGCAATAAAACTCGCGACTTTTGGGCCTTAGTGAAGAAGAGGCGATTACCAAAAGAAACTTTAAATTATGTTCCCAAATTTTTAGCAGCTCGCCTGATTGCTAAAAAGCCTGAAGCTTATGGATTTAAAGATATTCCCTACGAGCCACCCATTGAATTTGAAACAGCGCGCTTTCAGCAGTCTGTAAACATGAAAGTTTTAGCTGATAAATTAAATGTTGATTATGCAGAATTAAAGCGACTTAATCCTAAATTCCGAGGAGAGATTGCGCCCATTGATTCTAATCGCTTAGAATTGCGACTTCCTCTTAACACAAAAGACGCAGCATTGGCACTAGCTAATGAAATTGCGGTCAAAGATTTAGTCTTTGTTCCCGATCGTGGTGAAACGGATGTTTATAAAGTCCGTGCTGGAGATACACTTTTAAAGGTTGCCAAGAAATTTAAAACAAACGTTGCTTTTTTAAGAGAGATAAATGATTTCAAGCGAAGATCCTACCTAAGACCTGGAAGAACAATTTTTGTTCCAATTCCTGCTGTAGCAATGCCAAAACCACCTAAGGTAGATAGTTCTAATGAAGTCAAAGTAGCAACGGCTCTTCCTGAAAAAAAATCAGTTGATGACACAACGACCTCATCAAGTGTTTCTGAGGCAAAAGACGTAAAACCCATCGTGGCTTCTCCTGCATTATACGCAGTTCAAGAAGGTGAAAGTTTAGCTGAAATTGCTACTAAAAATAATATGACTATGGAGGAACTCATGGAGTTGAATTCCTTCACAGAGGGACAAGTCATCTCCGCAGGAATGCAATTGAAAGTAAAAAAGATTCAACCTGATAATGGCGAGCCTTCGATTGATGACTTACCATCTTCAACTGCAGTAGCTAAAAAAGCAACTTCGGTGAAACCAATAACTGAGACGACAACAACAACAACAACGCCCAAGTCTCAATCCGTGGAAGCCAAAACAGATACAGCTGTAAGTGTAGAGGCTCCGACGACGAGTAATCCTGTTGCGGCATCAGAAAGTCCAAATACTGTTATCGCTGAAGGTATCAAAAAAGAACTCACTGGAAGTTCAGAAACTGTAAAGGAGCTTTTACATAAAGTACAACCTGGAGAAACACTTTTTAAAATTGCTCAGCAGTACAATACAACTGTTTCAGCAATAAAAAAGGTGAATAAGCTCCGACGTCGTAGACTCATTAGAGCCGGTGCGATTTTGAAAATACCCAATAGTTCAAGCTCGGAGAGAAAAACAACCGACTCTTCATTTTACCTTCCAAGTTCTAGTGGTTTCAAAGCTATTGCTGAGAAGTAGGTCTTTTTCGGAAGAAACTAAATAGTTTAATTTCAGAATTAAGCAGCACTCTCACTAAGTTGTTGAATATGCTTGGCGCTTAAGGTGCAGTTCACGTGGAGAATATTAATAGAATCTTCGGCCTCAGCATGCTGAAGCTCAGGCCAAAAGGTTTGCTCATAGCCTTCTCGAAGTCCATTCAGTTCTTCTCGTATTCTGTAAAGTAAACCTGCGGGAGTTCCCAATAGCCAGTCAATTTGAAATGAATAAAGGGATTGCTCCAGTTGTTCTGCGCTTTGATTTAAAAAGAACGATTCGGGTAAGCACTGCACGAGCTGATAACTATGTGGTAAATAATTTTTAAAGGCTTTTTCGAGTGTCCCTTCACCAGTTCCTGTGATTTCGCCTTTTTTCTTGAGAGTTAAAAATTGATGACAGAGAAGAGTATCATTAGTGAGAAGATCAGGAGCGTGGAAGTAATCCTTAACATTGTCCAAGTGTAGTGTTTCGTAGAGTGATTCTTTGCGGTGAGAGTTATAATAAATCGCCGTTAAGGCTCTTAAATTATAAAGCACCGAATTAAGAGTGTGCAATTGCTCCATGGTAGCTGTTGGAAGTTGTAATTGTAAGTCAAATAAAAGTGGTTTATGTCGTTTTGTTTCAAAGTAATCGATGCAATCAAGTAAGCTGCTTAACTCCATAAAGTCGATTTCATTATCGTTGCACGAGGTTTTGAGAATGTCAGCAATACCTTGTTCTAACTTTTGTTCAAATTCCGAGGGAGATTTGTTATTCGTGCTAAATTGGAGTAAGGATTTTACTCTTTGAAATGATCTTTGGTAAACTTCATGGAGGGGCTCTAATCCCTGCCATAACTGTGTCACAGCATCCTCTTCTTCCGTATTTGAGGAGTATTCCTTTGAGTGAAGAGTGAGTTTATAAGCTGAAAGTCCAAGGAGTGCGTCAGTAAAATAGGGTAATGGTGCCTGAAAGGGCTGTTGTGTGAAACCTGATGAGTTGATTTCATACTTTAATAAAGTGGGGTGTCCCAGGACTTTTGCCGTTTCTGATTGTTGAATATGCAGCCGAATGTCGAGTCCGTTGGAATTTGGTTCCATAAATTAATCCCCCAGTCATAGTCTCAGTAAAAATAAAATCCCTCATTCATTGAGTTGCATTTATTTAGTGCACTTTGGCTCTTTTAAGGCGACCCATGCTCCTCTCTTATTATCTAAATTAATTATTATATTTTAAAAGTCTTGATTTTATATTCCCGCTGACCGTCGAGTCTGATAGGATTGGCTTCAATCAGAAGTTCTGCAATGCTGGACACAACTTAAGCAAAGAGGTGGAGGGTTTATGTCGATCATCATATTTTTTGGTTTTTCAAGCTTGGTCGTTATAATATCAAGTATTTATGTTTTTTTTGCCGTTAGGAATTTAATACGAATTCGACATAACAAGCATTGACAACAAGACCCTTCGATAATGGCTAAAAGATTATTTATTTTTGTCTCGACGTTGTTACTTTTTTTTCCTCACAATGTGTGGAGTCTTAATTTTTATCAAATTCAAGGGGGATTTCGATCTCTTCCTCAGAGCGGAAGTTTAGAGGGCCGATATTATTATAATGAAAAACTTTGGACCCAAGAAAGTGAAGGTACGCCTTGGAAATTTGGGTTTTGGAGACTGGGTGGATTTGCTGCCGTCCATGGATTGGCTGGACTAAGTGTTGAGGTGTTTCCAATTTCAATTTGGCAAATCGTTTTACAGCGAAGTGTGACTTCACGATTTTATGATACGAAAACAGTGGATTGTAAATCTATAGAGTGCCGGGGGCTTCTCACTCGTGGGACCTTTAAAACAAGTCTTGCTATGGGGTGGAATTTTCATTCCCTCGACTTTTTCTTTTTACCCAGTTTTGAAATAACAGATTTAAGTTTGAGTTCCTCTAATAAAAATTTTAGTAGCGAAACTGATAATTTAGTAGCCGATCGCGCTGGAGATCAGGTGGTAAACAACCAATGGGCGTTAGGTTTGAAAACCAGAGAAGATCATTGGATTTTATTAAGTAAAAATTCAAAAATGAAGCTGACTGGTGATTACAACAAGAGCCAATATTTGGTTTGGAATAAAAAGAAAAATGATCAAATGAATTATTTTTTTGGAGTAGGTACTTTTGAATCAACCTACTTAAAACGCTCGCCCTCCGTTGTGGCTGGAGTCAATTGGACGGTGGGTGAGAATTTATCCTTATTTTAGTTAAAATTATTGAGCAATGGAAAGGCTCGGGGTGGAAGAATGGAAACTTGGGAATCCTTAGAAAAACAACTGATTGATGTGAAGACTCACTCCTGGACATCTTTATTGCAGTTTTACGGATTATTGAAATGCGCTTTTTTTACCGCTGAAGTTTTGCCACTGACCGTAATTAGCCCAGAAATAAAAAGCACTTTGCAAGCCATTAAAAATCGCGATCGTAAAAAAATGGTCGAAGATCTCAAACGTTTAAAGCAAATTTTGGAAGAAGTTTGGCTCTTAATTCAACAAGATAGTGAGCGAATTGCTGCGGGTTTGTACCCGGCTCAAGTACTTAATCCTCATTTACAAATAGAACATTGGAGTCATTTACTTCAAATTTGGATACAAGGCTATCAGCAAAGCTTTGGGCGTAAAGACATTATAAAAAATAAAACGTCGTCAGAACTTGAATTAGAAGATATGGAGTCTCTGAGAGATGTGCCTGGACACTATCGATCTCACAAGCACTATTCAGGTCATAGTTTTTTAGATCCAAAAACAATTTCTATTTATGAACATCAAATGGAATTAATTTACTTAGGTTCTGTCGATGCCATGAGGCGCCTAATTTTAGCACCAATGAAAAAGCATTTTCGATTTTCAGAAGGTGAAGGCTTGAAGTTTTTAGAAATAGGTTGTGGTACAGGGCAAATGACTCAGTTTATTAAAAAGTCTTTTCCAAAAGCTAAGATAACGATGCTTGAAGCAAGTCCCATTTACTTAAAACAAGCACAAAAAAAATTAAAAAATTATAATCGAATTGATTATATTCAGGGCGATGCCATTGATTTACCTTTCAAAGAGGAGACTTTTGATGCTGTGTATTCAAGTTTTTTACTTCATGAAATGTCTCTCGATGTTAGAAAAAAGGTGATTTCAGAATCCTATCGTGTGCTTCGCCCACGAGGGTGGTTAGGGTTTGTTGATTTAATTCAAGTGGATGATTACCGTGATTTCAATTGGGTGCTCGATCAAAGTTGGTTTGTAGGTGAAGAACCTCATTTAAAAGAATATGTAAGAAACAACCTCGCAGGAAATTTAAAGCACCAGGGGTTTGAAGAAATCAACATGGAAAGAGGTTTTTTAGGCAAAGTGGTTTTTGGAACTAAGAGTGAGAATGCAAATTTTAAAAATTAAATTTGGTTAAAAGTCCAGATCCTTATTTCAAAGTAGAGTTCTCTAGAGACCATTTTCCTTCGAAGTGGTAAAATTTAAAAAGTGTTAGATCATTGAAGGAGTGCGTATGAGTGTTTTAAAGGATAAAAAAATCCTCATCGTGGATGATGAAGAGGGCATTCGGGATCTCATTGTCTCTGAACTAGAATTCAATGATGCTGTTTGCTATCAAGCAACGACAGGTAAAGAAGCTATTGAAGCTTTCAAAACGCAAAAGTTTGATGCTGTTATTTCTGATATTAAAATGCCAGATGGGGATGGATTATTTTTTCTCGAACAAACTAAAGATACTCGTCCTGAATCCTGCATTATGTTGTTTATTACGGGCCACACAGATATCCCTTTAGAAGAGTTTTATGATCGAGGGGTTGAAGCCGTGATTTCTAAACCTTTTAAGTTGGAACAACTTATGAGTACTTTAGAAATGGCACTCACGGTACCTCGTATGGCTTGGCGTCGAGAGCCCAGGGTGGCTGCGGCGCTCAACGTTACCGTCAATTGGGCTGGCTTAAAGGAGCCTCTCACAACTCGAACGTTCAATTTCGGTCGCGGAGGACTTTTTGTTCAAACTCTGGGTAAAGAATTGCCTAAGGCTGGTTCTAGAGTGAAATTTTCAGTTTCCCATATTTTTGAAGGAAGAGATGGCACTCTTTCAGGTGAAATGATTGTTCGTTGGATTCGCGAAAAGCCGGAGCTAGGAACACCCGCGGGCTTTGGTGCAGAGTTTTTGGGGCTATCTCAAGAGCAAATGGATGAAATTGCCTCAATTACGGGATTGGCACGCACAAGAGTTTACATTCCAAAAAAATAAAGAATCTTTAATATTTCTCATAGACTGAAATCCCTTTCATAGGATATGACAGGGCCCTTCCAAGTTAATTTTTAATTGTAACGAAATTTAAAAATAAAAAATGAGGGCTCTATGATTTCAAAGTTTATTGATCACCATTATCGTCATTTTAATGCCGCTGCTTTAAGGGATGCCTCTATTGCCTATAAGGCGCACCTTAACAAGGGCGGAAAAATGTTGGTCACATTAGCAGGTGCGATGAGCACTGCTGAGTTGGGGATTTCCCTCGCAGAAATGATTCGTCAAGGAAAGGTCCATGCTATTAGTTGCACTGGAGCCAATCTTGAAGAAGACGTCTTTAACTTGGTTGCTCACAATCATTACGAACGTATTCCAAACTACCGCGATCTCACTCCCGAGGATGAGTCTAAACTTTTAAGTAAACATCTTAATCGAGTGACGGATACTTGCATTCCTGAGGAAGAAGCTATTCGTCGTATTGAAAAAGTAGTCCTAGAAGAGTGGCAAAAAGCGGAACAATCGGGTCAGTCTTTTTTTCCTCATGAATTTATGTACAAAATTTTGCTCTCAGGAAAATTAAAACAATACTATCAAATTGATCCTAAGGATTCATGGTTATTGGCTGCTGCTGAAAAAAATCTTCCGATGGTTGTTCCAGGGTGGGAAGATTCAACGTTAGGAAACATTTTTGCCGGCCATTGTATTAAGGGTGATATTAAAACTCCTCACACTGTTAAAGGTGGAATTCAATACATGATGAATTTTGCAGAATGGTATATGAGTGTGAGTCGCGATTCTGATATTGGATTTTTTCAAATCGGTGGCGGAATTGCAGGGGACTTCCCAATTTGTGTTGTTCCCATGCTGAGCCAAGACTTACTCCACAGTGACGTAAAGGTGTGGGATTATTTTTGTCAAATCAGTGATTCGACAACCAGCTATGGTTCTTACTCTGGCGCTGTACCCAACGAAAAAATCACTTGGGGTAAACTCTCCGTGAAGTCACCAAAGTATATCATTGAGTCCGACGCCTCGATTGTGGCTCCTCTCATGTTTGCTTATATCCTCAATTGGTAGCAAACCTTCTTTTGTGATCTGAGGGGTTTTTGGTGGACAAAAAAAGTCACATTTGTATAAAAATTAGATGGATTCAAAGCTAGAGTCCATAAACTATTTTAATTTACATCAAATTGCTGTATACAATAAGTCTAATTTTTAAAAGCAATTCAGATTTTTGGAATACAGTAATTTAAATAAAAACATTCCTACTCCGAGACTTAGAGACTTCGTCGATTATCGTGAGTTTATAAAGGCTTGGTACTCCTTTAAAAAACTAGAAAACCCACTTTTTTCTTATGCCGTTTGGGCCTCTAAAGCTGGAAACGATAAAATAAATTTTAGTGATATAACACTTGAGTTAGGTTCTTTTATCAGACTCGATTATAAATTATGGTTACAAAGTCAAAATAATTGGAATGAAGAACTAGAGGTTTATCGAATTGTAACTTTTAAAGATCGGTCTTATGTTCTTTTAACAAGGGATCAAATTCATAATAAAGTTAAAGAGAATCTATTACAAGACACTGTTATTCTGTTAAATGCATCAAAAAAAGAACTTCAACCTTTGCTCGATTAATAGTTCCAATTGAAATGGAGTTAACGGCATAGTTTATTTCCTAGTTCCCACAGACTTCGATCACCATGTTTAATGAGTTGATCTGCAACCCACTGTATATCATCTTTCCCTACTTTATAATTGGGATCAAACGACCAAAAGCACTGATTGAAATATTTTTTGTACGCAGCTCTAGCGATACGAATATTTACCATTGCTTTTGCGGTACTAGATGCAAGCGCGCGGCGGCTTTTTTTTCCGCCATTACTACCAATTCTTGATAGGTAGTTAGAAACTGCTTTTGATGGTTTATTTTTAGACATTATATCCTCTCAATAAAATATTGATAAATATATGATATAATTACAGTAATATCATAAGCGGTTTATGATATAAAGTCAAGCAGTACTTTAGATGGATGAGAGTATGGCGCCAGAATCTCCAATGATTACAATAACTTATTCAGTTAACAAACCTAACTTCCGCGCTTTCTCTTGGTAATGATAGTAACAGGGGAACGCAGGCGTGTATAACCCATGAAGGGTGGGGTCTGTTAGATAATAAACTTCTTCGAGATCTTTATCGATGAACTTCGGCTTTAGAGTTTTTAAATCTTGAATGGGATTACTAGCAAATTTTGGAAAGTCGATCACTACCTTTTCCACCACAACGTTACCAGAGGAGTCAGTGCAGTGAATTTCTCTTTCCATGGGCAACATTAAAAAGTTCCGCACTTCCGTAAATGCTGTTGTCTTGAATTTTTTTCCACTATCACTTTCCACTGCTATAGAGTCATAATCATAGATTTCGTTTTCTGTTGTGAGATATTGTCCGTCATAAGTATTTTCAAAATAAGTTCGGCCAGTAGTATTCAATTGCGTTAAACCAGACTCGAGCCAATAGGCTACAGGATAATTACAGGTATTTGATTTTTTGTTACTGTTACTGAGTTCAACTTCATAGGGATAAACGTTTGTGTTCGGAGATGGGCGCATATTGGTGAGGAACTCATCTTTTTTACAAACCATGTGGCGGCGAGCATTGGCTTGGAATAGATCGAGTTTGTCATTTTCGTTATTTAAAAATCGCGATTTTAAATCATCAAAAGCATTTTCAAAAGATTCAATTAAGTTTAGCATATCATCTTTTAACATGATAAAAATATTGGGATCAGTCAAAATAGCAAAGGCTGGATCATTCATTTGAAATCTAAAAATCATTGATTTATCAAAATCAGGTTGTTCACTAATTGAGTATTTTATATTTGGAGCCTGGTAGGCGCTGAAGAGTTTAAAGAAGATATATTCAGTTCTATAAAAACTCTTTAGGACTTGAAGATCACCGCTACGAACTCGTGTCGAGCTAATAGCATTTTGAAAAGGCTCAGGGAGTGTTACTTGAAGATCGATGTTGGGATTGGTTAAAAGTCGTTGCCATAGGAGGTCGCTCTTTGCAAGTTCTTGGGTGAATGGGGCAATGAACTCCTGAACGAATCCTCTCTGGGAATTAATTTTTTTACGATAGGGGGTTGAGAGGTAACGATAAAAAGAAGCGTTGGGAGTTCTGGCATTAAATAGCGCTCCTCGAGACAGACCATCTTGCTCGGCCCAGCCACTTTGACTCAAGGAGGTTATTCTCCAAGAAATACCCTTCATGTGTTTTATGGGTCTCAGCAGGGCCAGATAAAAAAGAGCTTTTTCATTACCCTGATCTTTTTCCAGAGCCATCTCAAAAAAGAGCAGAGATTCTTCAAAGCTTTCCCAAGTCAAAGACGTTAATCCTGTTTGGGCCAGCTCTTCCGCTTCAATGTATCCAGACTCATCAAATATTTGGAGTGATTTCTCACCTTTCTCAACAAGCTGTTGCGAGGAGTTCTGGGAGGAATGTCTTTTGAGCTCAACCAAAGAATTTTTTAACTGTTGCGAGCGAGGTTGAAGACCACAAGATAGCAGGAATAAAAAGGGAATAAGTAAAAGAAATTTCATAATCGAACCTCAATTAAAGTTTGATCGTTATAGAGAGCCTTTAAGATATTATTTTCTAATCGAAATTGAATCGTTTCTGGAAGATTCATTTCCACTTGATTGACAGTTAACTTGGCAATGACAGCTTCTTTTATTTTACCCGTTTTTGCGTCGCGAGTAAGTCCCAGGGAAATTGCTATGGGTTTTGAAATACCTGTCTTGGTATCACTCATTGTTCCTGCTAAATTCATAGTGAGCCCGTTTGGTCTTAATAAATGTTTTCCCGTAAACTGATTTCCTTTGATTAAAATAAATCCTAATTCTTTTAATTCCTGAAAAGACTCTTTAAGGAGATTGAGATCGATATAACCAGCATATTTTTTTTCTAATAGAGGAGTATAGACTATCGGTTTGATATATAAATTTAAATACGTTTCATTATTATCTTCTTTGCTTTTGTCAGTGTTATTTTCTGACTCATTTTTAGCAAGTGCTATAAAATCCTTTAAGTATTCAATTTTATGAGATTTCCTGTTTGATTCAATAGACTCCAATGAAAAAGTGCGATTCATTTTGGGGTCGTTAGAATTAATAACTAATTCTATAAAAGTATTTTGTTTAAAGCCTTTGATAAAACTGGGAATGTTAGAGCTTCCGTTAGAGGGGACTGGAGTAGAATTCCCACCGGGAGTACCTTCGCTTGCGCCACCACCTGGGGTCCCCTCATTTGGACCTCCACCGGGTGTTCCTTCACTGTGTCCTCCTCCTGGAGTATTTGGCAAGATGACTCCATTTATTGGTTGAGGATCTAAGCTGAAAATAGGATCAAAATTAAAACTTTGAATAAATTCAATGCTTTCTCTCGTTTCAATGGTATTGGTATTTTCAATGAGCGTGATTGAGACTTCATCCGCAACTCCAAAATCAGGTGAGCGTTTTTTATATACTTTTGAAGTGTAATAGTAGTTTAAAGGGTCAAAAATAAACTCATTGGATAAGTTATGAATACGCATTTTTTTCAATGGAAACTTTAAGGTGGAGAAATAATCTGTTTTAAAAAGATTAACTAAATAGTTTTTAGTTAATGGATAAGCATAGCCGTACTGAGTTTTGGTATCAAAAATATAACCCATTACACCTACGAGGAGGTGATTAAAACGCTCTGACTCGCCTTGATTTGAGTTATAAACCTTATCGGTAAAAATGGGTCCACCACTCATGCCTGGAGAGAATTCGCTGGGAATATACCAAAAATACTTTGTAAAGACGGCAAGTGAGTTAATTCCATCCTGGGTCATCATTGAGACCGAATCTTTTGGAGTGATGACAGAATAAGATAAATTAGTACTATTTATAGGTCCAGGATTCACTCTGTAATATTCTGGAATCCAGCGATAATTAGAAAACTCTTCAGGTTCAAGGAGTCCTAATGTGGGAAGATTAATTTTGGAACTTTGATCCCAACTCATTTCTACTTCAAGAAGAGCTAAATCCTCTGAATGGAGAGTGGTGAGTATTTTATAAGGAGAACTAGCAAAAAATTGTCGATTGGATTTAAAAAAAGTGAGATTTGAAATAAGATTATTCTCATTTGATTGATCTCCCACCAAAACGTGGTTGGCGGTAAGAACAAGGATTCCGCTCTTATAGTGAAGAAAGTTGAAATCAGCGTTGTCTTTATAGCGCCCAATAATTACTCCAGTGCCAAATCGTTCCAAGGGCCTTCCCACTTCTGTTGATTTTTGCAGACTTTCAATTCGAACCACTGGAGACAGCTCTATGGCGAGTTCACCGTCATTAATATTTGGAGCTACGGCTTGAATAGAAGGACTTAAAGCAAATGGTTGAGGAGTATTAAACAAAAGCATTTCAACATTTGTAAGCGAAAATGCTTTTAGTGAGTGAAGTAAAAAAACTAAAACAAATGTGCGGCAGAAAGTCTTCATCTGTTCTCCTCGGTCAGGGTATAATATATTCCACGGCCTTTGCCGTGTCTTTGAATGAGCTTCAAATTAATTAATGAATTAAAGTCATTGGCGGCGGTCGATTTTTGTATAGAAAAACGTTTCATAAATTCAGCACGAGTTATGAGCCCCTTTTTATTTAAAACCATTAAAATCCAATCGAGTCTTGGGTGAAGGGGAGAGTGATTGAGAGGGGAGTGTGACGTATGAGGTTTGGTTGTTTTTAAAGGGGATTTAACTTCAAAGGAATTTTCCTTTTTATTGAAGTTGTCTTTCTCACGATAGTAAAAAGTGATAAGTTCATTGTGAGTTAAAACCCAGCCGGATTTATCAGTGGTAATTTTAATACTCAAGTCTTGTTTACGAAACCAATCCCGCAAACGAGAAATTAAATTATAGATGATAGGATCATGCTGAAGAGGATCGTAATGGGTGTACCCAATGCCGAAGGAGGCCGACTCTTTTGATAGTCCATGAGGGTTTTTAAGAAGTGATAATAAGAGTTCCACCAACAATGGTTGTGTATCTAAGGTTTCTTGGCTTTCAAGGGCCATTACTCGTCTTGATTCGCCATCGACTAAAAGTTCGGTGGTTTGTAGTGATTGTCCAAAATCCATGTCAAAAGGTGACGCTGAGTTATGGAGCAATTGAATCCATGCTGTGGCTTTGAATTGTGAAAGTTTTTTAAATGTTTGAGCAAATAAATAAGTGTCTTCTGTCAGTCGACTGATGTGAAGATCGAGGAGAAGCTTTGCGATTTCGTCATTTAAAGTAGTGCGTAATTGTCTGAGAAAGCCAACTCTAATGGTATTTTGAGAAAGGAGGGAAATGCCAATTCTTTGTAGGAGAGGAATTAATGCCACCGCGGTGAATGCTTGAGACTTTTCTTCGGGGATGTCATGGTTAATGTAATAGAGAAACTGAGCCATGGAAATTCCACGCTCGTGTTCTCGAAGCTTCATCTTGTCAATGAGGATTAATAGTTTTTTTTGAAATTCAATTTGAGATAAGTTCAAGGTCATGAGATCAAAGTAAAGATCGAGGACTTCGTGTTCCCAGTCAGAGGTTGAAAAATTCTGTTTTTTTCGATACTCGCAAATAGCCTCTATGACTTGTTTTCCTTTTTCATAGTATCCAAGGGATAGTAATAACCACAAGTAATAATCGGCAGCATGAAGACGATCTCTTCCTTTTTGATTTGAATCAAAAATGGTTTCAATTCGTAAAAGTGCTTCTGATAATTTTCCTTCATTAATTTCAAAGAGTGCTAGGGCCAATGAGCGATATTGAGGAGATAAATTGTTTTTATTTTTAGACTCTAACTCTAATATTTCCCAGGCTCTTCTTGATGCAGTCAAGTCACCAGCCCACACGGTTTGCTTTAGAGTTTGGAAGGCTAAAATGGGAATATCCGTTTTTCTTGACGGAATTTGTCTAGCTCTATCCATAGAATCTATAAATTGATTGACTGCTTTTTGGCTCAATCCCGTGTGCTGATAATAGCTTCCCATGAGCCATGAGTGAAAAAAAGCGCTGAGAACGCTTGGATTGACTGCTAACTTATTTTCAACAAATTGAAATGTAGTTAAATTTTCTTGATTGAGTGCCGCTACTCCTAAATTAAAAGTGAGCATGAGTTGTGGTTGTGGTGGGAGTGAGGGAAGTATTTTATTGATGATGGATGTGGCATTAGTCAATTCATAAAATCCAATGGATTCAGCAGCAAACCGAAATTGAATGATCCAGTGAGAGCACTCTTCTTGGAGACGTTCAAGAATTTTAAAGCCCTTATCAATCTGGCCCTCAGTTCTCAGCTGATGGGCTGTTAAAAAATAGCGATAGATTTCATAGTCTTTTTTATTGAGAGCTTTGAGGTCACCTTCTTGGAATTGTGAGAGTAGATTAAGGTTGTTTAGCTTCCAGCTGCTGTAAATAAGAAAGAGCGTTTGGTTTAAGGTTAATTTTTCTAAGTTTTGAGTGGCTAATTCAAAGTAGCTTTTTAATTCTAAAGAACTTTCAAAGTGATTCAGTTTGGAGAATAAGGATTTATCCTCGCCTGTTTGAACTGGAGTATTTGGAGTATTCGTAGTTAATGGTTCGATAAGAACTCTATCCTCAGTAAAAATTGAATTATAAATATCAAATATAAATAAAATCGAGACTATACACCATTTAAATAAAAACCTCTAGATAATTTTTACAAAGAAAGTGTCATAAATTGTCACTGAGAGAGTTGGAATATATTGGAGTATTTTGGAGTATTTCTCCATGTTCGCTTAATGAAAATCTTAAATTAGAATACAAAACAATAACTTAATAAAATAGTAGCTCTTGGTTTTATTTTTCTAAAATGAGCACTATTAATTCGATCACAAAATAATGTAGTTATTTTTATAAACAATAAATATTTAAAACAATAAACATCATCTATCTAATAGAGGAGATTTAAAATGAAATACAAAACAAAGAATACAATAAAAGTTCTAATACTGGTGGGAGCATTTATTCTCTCAGCGTGTTCACAAGAAGAACCGAGTAATAAGTCTAAGATCGATAAAAAGACCAATTCCAGTGTTGTCGATACGCATGAATTGAGTCGAAAAAACGCATTTAATCAAAATGCCGCTGAGGAAATAGCTCTTTTGGCAGAAAAAATCTTACCCTATCCAGGTGGTTTTATTCATGCCAACAAAATTTTTGATCAAGCTTTGACTCTAGATCCTAAAAATACTCGAGCACTTTTTTATAAAGGAGTTTTAGCTCCCGTCATGGCCCAAAAGGGAATTCTAACACGAATTAAACCATGGATTGCTAAACAAGATACGGAAACTCAAAATGAACATCAAGAGGCAGTATCAAAAATTAAAAATCCAGATACGATCCAATTTCTTAATGATGGTCCTCAAGATTTAGACACCATTGCGCATATCCAAAATTATTTAGAAGAGGTTGGAAACTCCCTCATGAGTGGGAGAGAACTCATTAACACAATAAAAATGAGTCCCATCACACTGACTCTACCTCTTAAAAGTATCAATCAAAACGATCCCAACTGCTACATTCAAGTAGTCTCTGAGGGCGTTTATAAAATTCCCCAGTGTTTGACGGACGAGGATTATTATCAAGTTCGTGTCGCAAGACCCGATTATGAGGCCATCAGTCTTGGTTATTTGAGTATTGCGGTTAGTACAACGTGGTTTTATACGGCGTACAGCTTGGAAGGTTTAGAGCGCGTACAAAAAGCGATTGATATGGAAAATCAAAAAATTGGATATCGAGATTTAAATAAAATTTATGAGATCATTAAAAGTGAACCTGAGTTTTTAAAAATTAGAAATCCCAATGCATTAAAGAAAATTATTACTCTGGGGCAAGAGGGAATGGAAGCCTTAAGGTATGCTCTCAAGAATCAGCCTGAGCTTTGCAAAAACGGGTCAGCGACTTCTGAGAATCGTAAAGGATTTTTAGTTTCTGAAGGCTTGTGTGTTTCAGAAACGATTTCTCACTCTATGATGACCTTTAATGCCATTATCGAAGGTCCCTATGAAATTGAGAAAAAAGCAGCGTATCTTGACAATCCATCTGATATCCGTCGTTACGTGACTGAAATTAACGTGGGACAGTTTTTAAATCATCCACCAACTGATTTAAAAGCGCTATTACCTTCTTATGATAAGTCGACAATGAGGCATCAGTTTCTTGATGATACTCTAGGTGGATTATTTCCTCGGGGAGATGCTTCCAACTTTTTTAACTTTGGCATCGACCTTGACGTGATTCAAGTTGTACCTGTTAAGGAGTTAAAATAGTTTATGAAGAGAGCTAAAGTATATCTGTTTATTTTTATGATATTAAGCACATACTTTAGCTCTTGGAGTTTAGCTGTTGTGACGATAGAGCGAAAGTTATCGGATACTATTTCGTGGTTTTCTTGCAATTCTCAGAAAATTTGCTACGAGTTAATAGCTCAGGATGTTCAGCTTGGTTTTTTATCCAACTACTATTATACTGGGCCAGTGGAAGTAAAACTCCAAAGACAAGAATCATCGGGATTTCTTAAAGAATTAATAAGAATATCCTCAGCGGAGGCCAAGTGGGATTTTATACAAAATCAGTGGATTTTATTGGTGCTAGACAAGAAAAAAAATCTCAGAGAATTTATTTTCAATCCAGACTCACTTTCAGAAAAAGATCTTCGCAGTCTCTTTTAATTTTAATATTACTGCTCGTGCCATCAATGATATTTGCGAACAGTTTATCTTCCAAAACCAAAATTCACATTGAAGGTTTTAAAGGCCAAAAAAAGGATAAGGATCATGTAATAAAAATCGAATCTCAGTGGGCGGATATTTCTCCGAACTTAAAAACGCAAAGACTTTATGGTGTTCAAATTGAGGCGGAAACGCCTTTTGAGATATTAAAAATGAAGTCCGAGCAAGCCCTCTTTAAAGAAGAAGAGGTCATTTTTTTGAAGTCAGCTTCGATCGATTCTTTTTTGAAAAATAAAGCTAATTCAAAAGGGTGTTTTAAAATTATCTCAGAGAACGATGCGATTATTTTTAATTTTCTAACAAATACTGTAAGTGGCGCTGATGCGACTATTGAATTTGGAAATAGACAGCAAAAAGGACGTGGTTTTAAAATCGATTTAAACCTCCGAAAGTTAACCTGGCTGAGTGGCTATATCGATTTAAAGACTAAAGAGCCAATAAAAACACCTCTAGAGTTCAAATTGGATTGTAAATAGAATTTATTTCCAATTAAATGAATCTGACACTTTACACAGGCCCTCTTTTCGTAGGTGTGTTTGATCATGATTGACACAATTTTTGTTTTAAATTCTTCCCAAGCGTTCTATAGTGTAGTATAGTGCTTAATAGTGTATGGCACAGTTTAAATTCATCCTATGGTTAGCATATTGGTATCTACAGAGTGAAGATTTCACTTTTGAGTGGGATCAAGGAAACTCTTCCAAAAGTGTTATTAAGCACGGCGTAGAGCAAATGGAGGTTGAATCTCTTTTTGTATTGAAACTTGGTGTTCCCTTGGGGTGGCAAATTGCTCCTGATATGGACGAAGAACGGCTGTGTGTGGTTGGCCCTACTGATTCTGGCCGAATGATCTCAGTTGTATTTACACTTAGAGAGGGTAAGGTCAGACCGATCAGTTCACGCATTGCCAGCAGAAAGGAGCGAGTACTTTATGAAAAAATACGCAAAACGCTTGAAGCAATATGACAAAATCGAGTTCGACACTAAGGCTATTATTGCAGGAATGAGTCGCCTCAAGGGGGCTCGCCGTAAACCTACGAGTATTGCTCTTGAAGAAGAGATTCTAGATGAACTCAAAGAGATTGCTGAACGCAATGGTGTTCCTTATCAGGTCTTGATGCGACTTTTAATTGTTGAAGGTTTGAAACGTTTAAAGGGGGCTTAACTTGATTAATCACCTTATGGGGCTAGTGCTTCGTTCGATTTAAACTTTTTTGCCTCGAATTAAACTCTTTTCAACAGAACCTTGGAAGTAGTGGCTGTCTGTTTATAAATATATTCTATTTACAAATCTTTTAAAGTAATGTATTATTCTCCATTCATAAATTAATTTGGAGGCGATATTTTTATCAAGTCCTTTACCCATTCAAAATTAAGAGCCACTGTCAAATTATTGGTCACAGCAGGAATTGCTTTCAATCTTACAAGCTGTGGACCAACAAGTGACGGAAAAACTGAATTTCCTCACGGTAACCCATCGAATTCGAGGGGATTGGACCGTCATAGTGAGAATTGTGGGTTTGAAGTAGACTCTCGAGGAGAGCGCATCTCATGGAAAGGCAAGTTGCCAATAGTTCTTTATTTATCAAAGAGTTTTCCCAGAGATTATATCCCTCAAGTGGAAGAAGCGATTCAAATCTGGGAGGACGCCCTTAATCGTAAATTGTTTCAATTAATGGTGGGGGATGCTCCTGCTCAATTATCTGAAAAACCCAGTGCAGATGGAATCTCAGCACTATATTGGTTATCAGAGTGGACAACTTTAGAAAAAAACAAAGACGGAGAACAAGGGCGTGCAGAAGTGTACGCATTAGATAATCAGTATATTGAAGGTGATATTTTGATTAATGCCACTTTTGATAAAGTAACATTTTTTACAACGGAAAACGATAATACCAATGATCTTCATCGTATTCATTTAACCAGCCTGCTGGTTCATGAGCTGGGGCATGTTTTGGGGTTGAAAGATAATGATCAAAAGACCAGTGTCATGTACGGCTATCTGGCTGAAAATGAAATTAGAACAAAAGTAAGTACTAAAGATATAAAAAATTTAAAATGTGAATATGAGTGAAACTGCTACTCTCGACCTAGGTCGTCGAGTTCATTTACTATGTAAAATGGATTGCACTCCTTTTTTACATTAAATAAAATGGATTATAATCCATTTTATTTAATGTAAAAAAGGAGTGCAATCCATGAGTTTAAACGCTCTTTTTGAGTCCAGTGAGCGATTTTTAGAGGTTCGTCAGAGGACCTTTTCCCGTTATTTTGATATTAGTCTCTTTGATCAAAAGCCCATAACTCTTCTCGTTGGTCAAAGAGGCGTTGGTAAAACGACTCTTTTAATTCAGTATTTAAATCTAAAGCGGCAACAAATAAGAGCAGAAAGTACTCTTTATGTTCAAGCAGACCATCTCTCAGTCGGTGAGTTATCGCTTTATGAAATTGCCGAAAGCTTTTGTGCTGAAGGTGGAAGAGTACTTTGTATTGATGAAATTCATAAGCATGCTCATTGGTCTAAACAACTTAAATCAATCATTGATAGTTACCCTCAATTGGAGATGGTGGTCTCAGGGAGTTCCCTTTTAGAGCTAACCAAAGGAAGTCATGATTTATCAAGAAGGGTGGTGGTTCGATCTTTATTTGGTTTTTCTTTTCGTGAATATCTTAATTATAAAGAAGGACTTTCGCTTTCTCCTCTTAGTTTGAAGCAACTTTTTGAAGACCATGTAAAGGTCACAAAAGAGATCCACGCATCGTTGAATCAGATAAATATCTTAGAATCTTTTCACGAATATTTGAAGCGAGGTTACTATCCGTACTCTTTTGATCTGAAAAATGAAGAGTCCTATTTTATCACTCTTGAGCAAGGGCTGCATGCTACAGTGGAATCCGATTTATTGGCTGTTCATCCAGAGCTTACTGGTTTGTCGATCCAAAGACTTTTTAAGTTATTTCAAGTTATATCCAGCAATGTTCCCTATGAGCCAGACCTTAAAGAATTGAAAAAGATGGTACAAATTGGCGATGATCGCACTTTAAAAATATATTTAAACTATCTTCATCAGGCCGGTGTATTAAGAAATTTATTTGCGAGTAATAAAAGTATAAAAGCGTTAGAAAAGCCGGTTAAAATATATTTAAATAACTCCAATTTACTTTGGGCCGTAGGTAATTCTTCATCACAAATAGATCGGGGCACTCTTCGAGAAACGTATTTATTGTCGGCACTTCCTTTTTATCGAGTCAGTTACTCCAAACAAGGTGATTTTTTAGTGGATGGTAAGCACACAATAGAGGTTGGTGGAAAAAATAAAACTCAAAAACAATTAAGAGGTTTGAGTAACTCGTATATTGCTATGGATGGTATTGAGCAGGGGTATAAAAATGTAATCCCCTTGTGGTTGTTTGGATTTCTTTACTGAGCACCCTGTGACTTACATTACGTTATCAATTTCATAATGATTAAGAACTGCAGGGCTCTCGAAGTAATTTGACGGATCTGTAAAATTTATAAGTACTTATTTTTGAATTTGTGCGATTCGTGAAGCGATGCGTGATTTTTTTCTATTTGCATGATTTTTAGAAACAACGCTTGTTTTTGATGCTCGATCTAAAAAACTAACAAAATTTTTGTAAAGTTCTTGTGCAGCTTTTACGTCTTTCAGTCCAATGGCATTTAAAATCTTCTTTTCAACAGTTTTTACTCTGCTTTTACGTGTTGAATTTACTTTGCTACGGCGTAATGATTGACGTGCTCTTTTTTCTGCTGACTTATGATTTGCCAAGGTAAAACCTCCAGAATAGCCTAATGTTAATGGACTTTTTCAAGCGAAAGTCAGGGGATATCACAGCTGGCAGGGGACTGCAACAACTAAATAAAGGTAGTAAAATCGTAAAATGAGTCAAAGCAAGAGTTTTCCAGAGTCACAATCTAATCTTTCCGATTCAAATAATAATAATAACCTCCATGAGGATAAAAAAAGCGTTTTAATTAATGCTGTAAAAATGGCCTTAGGAACACTTTCAAGTCGAGCCTTGGGATTGGTCCGAGATATGGCTTTCACGGCGCTCTTTTCCAGATCAGTAAGGGATGCCTGGACAGCGGCCTTTCGCCTTCCCAATTTATTTCGAAGGCTTTTAGGTGAGGGGTCTTTGTCGGTCAGTTTTATTCCCGTATTTGTCGAAGCTCGTCTTCAAGATGAAAAAAACGGAACCCATGAAGCTCAAAATTTAGTGAATGGTTTTTATACTTGTCTCTTGGCGCTTTTAGCCCTGCTAACTGGTATTGGTATTTTAAAAGCAGAGGCCATTTTATCTTTTTTACTGGACCCAGTTTATATTGCTAATACTGAGAAATTTTTACTGACCGTGAGAATGGCACAAATCATGTTTAGTTTTATTTTTCTAATGAGTCATTTTGCTTATTTTATGGGTATTTTAAATGCCCTTGGCGAATACTCCCTTCCGGCTATGGCTCCGGTGTTTTTTAATATTGCGATGATTGTCTCGACCTTAATACCTCAGCGTTGGTTTCCGAGTGTGGGTGATGGAATAGCCTGGGGAGTAATGGCCGGTGGACTATGGCAGGCGGGAGCGCTTGTGCCATCACTGATTCGGCGGGGGTATTTACCGCGACTATCCTTTAATTGGAAAAATCCAAAAGTCATTCGAGTGTTTAAAAGTATGATTCCAGGGCTTTTAGGGACTGGAATTTTGCAAATTACCACGATCATCAATCTACGATTTGCCAGTCGCTTAGGAGATGGAGCCATTTCCTATATCTATTTAGCAGACCGACTATTGGAGTTACCCCTATCTTTAGTGGCGGTGAGTTTAGGAACGGCTCTTTTGCCGACACTTTCTAAAATGTGGGCGGAGGGGGACCGAAAGAAATTACTGGAGACAACGCAACATTATTTGCGTTTGAATTTATTTGTCTGTTTGCCGGCGGCGGCGGGGTTATTCGCACTCGCCAAACCCATCGTCGAAGTTTTATTTAAACGTATGCAGTTTGATGAATCAGACGTAAATTCAACATCCATGGTCGTGGCCATTTATGCATTTATATTATTGGCTTCAAGTTGTGTTCGAGTCTTGGTTCCCATTTATTATTCAATGAAAAACACGTGGTGGCCCTCCGTGGTGGGAGTTATTTGTTTAACAGTCCATGTTTTGCTTGCTCCCTTCCTGATGGAACGATGGGGTTTAGAGGGGTTAGTTTGGTCTTCATTTACGAGTGCTTTTGTAAACTTTATTTGTTTAGCCATTCCGGTTAACTTTTGGGTGGGCGAAATGGGTTGGGGGAATGTTTTTAAAAGTTTTACAAAAAATTTATTTGCTTCTCTTATTATGGGCGTCATGATCTATTTTTTAAATCAAGTTTTAAAAAATTATTTAGGAAGTGGAGAAGTGGGACGACTGCTAAATCTCTTGTTAACGATGGTTGCAGGTCTTATTTTATTTATTATTATGGCACAAATTTTACGATCAAGAGAGATGAATGCTATTATGAGTACTTTGAGTTCTAAACTTTCCCGACAACGGCAATTTTGAGTTCTTCGACTAAATCGAGTAAACTTCCTGATTGACCTTGAAGTTCTTCGCTGCTGCTAGAAGTGATTTGAGAGAGGTTGGCCGTTTTTTGAGTGATGGTGTTGAGGCTTTCCATACTCATTGCCACTTGATCTAATCCGTCCTTTTGTTCTCGACTGGCATAGACGATATTTTTAATCGAAGCAATGATATCTTCAATTTTACTTGCTACCTCAATCATTTGTGCGCGTGTCTGAACAGCAAGTTGGTCACCCGAAGTCACACGTTTTTTATTTTCTGTAGATGCAATATCGGCCTCAAATATGCTCTCTTTTACAATAGCTGAAATTTCGGTCGCGGCCTGCCCACTCATTTGCGCTAAGTTTCCAACTTCTTGAGCTACAACGGCAAAGCCTCTCCCATGTGCTCCGGCTCTCTCTGCTTCCACAGAGGCATTAAACGAGAGAAGCTGCGTTTTAAATACGATTTCATCAATAATTTCTGTTTTGTTACCGATTTCGCCGATGGTCTTGGTGAGATTTTCAATTTTCATGTTTGAGTCTAAGATATGCTTCATGGCTACGGATAAATCTTCCATAAGTCCTTTTGTTTTTTGGCTGAGTGCTTGAATTTCTTCAGAAAGATTGGTCGCAGATTCAGACGCCATAATATTAGAATCGACAGCACGTGAAATGATCGCTACAGCGGAAGAAGTTTCAATAATAGCAGACGCTTGAGTTTGCGAATCATTAGATAATTGTTCAGAAGCATCGGTGAGAGCACCCGTCGCAGTAAGGACTTGAGAGCCCGCTTCTGAAACTTTATTGGTAAGCATGAGGAGCTTACGAGCCGATTGATTAGCGATCAAATTAGAAAGGAGGAATACCATTATAATAGCGAGTACTGAAAAAAATGAAATAAACAGTTTTCTATTGTTTGCAAAAGTTTGCTTTTCTTTGATCTCAGCTTTGAGAAGTTCATCCATTGTAGAATTAACAGAATTAAGCGTGGTAGTGATTGGAAGTAGGTTGGTAGCTAATTTCGACATCATTAAAGTTTTAATACGTTCCGGGCTTACTTTATTCTCTTGAAGTATGTTCATTAACTCAAAACATTCCATTTTAGCTTTTGGCCAAGAGAGTTCTATATTAGAAAAAAGATCTGTCACTTTTTCATTTCTTGGTAAGAGAAGGTATTCTTTCATAGCCTCGTCGATATCATTAATTTCTGCTTTTGCTCTTGAAATATAAATCTTCTGTTCCTCGGGTTGAGCTTGCGTGACAAAAGCGAGCCACATCCAGCGGCCAAGAGCATGGACACTTGAGTCAATTTGAGCAACGTGTATCATAAGGTTCGTACGTACACTGTAAACATAATCTAAGCTATTTTTAAACTCGACAATAGTCTGATAGCCTACAATAGAAACAATGATAAGAAAAAAAATTGGTAGTATTGAAACCATCATAAATTTACTTTTTAAACTTTGAAAATTCATAAAACAGTGTCCTTTTTAGAAGCATTTAGAGCTATCATTGGGTTCTATCATCATGGCTCAGGGTAGACTATCGTATGTCTTTCAAAAAAACTTAAATGAAGTTGTGTGATTTTCATCATGATTGGCTAAAACTAGTCGTTGGTATATTGAGTGTAAGAGATAGATTGTCATTAAGTTGAATTCAGGAAGTCAATGCTAGTATTGAGTTCTTACTTGCTAAGAACACACCTCGATAGTATCGTTGATGGGTAATTTTTTAAATAGGGAGTAATTTATGAAATATGGATGTTTAGTTATTTTATTAATCGGTACGTTTTTAGTAAAAGTATCTTTAGGAGAAGAAATAAAAACGATGAAAAATTCAAAGACGACTATTCCGAAAAAGGAAAAGTCGGTTTCCTTTTCTCCTCAAAAATCAATTGAACTTAAAGAATCGACAGTTGATATACAGGGTAAAAAGTTTCGCAAATTAGAATTGGATAAAGAAGCCTATTTTGTGGAAGCTCTTGATAGTACCAATGCTGACTCTGAGATCAGAGTCCTTTGCCAAGAGGGACACGAAGAAATCCCAACATCGCAAATCACATCGGGCGTTAAAATCACTCAGCGATCGAGTCTCGTCGTTGAGGGAATGCGTAAAGTTTGTAAAGAGGCAGCCTCAGGACAAAAAGAAGTGCAGATGGACCCATCCTTATTGATGGGTTTACAAATTGAAACCGGTAAAAATAAAAATAGAAAATGGTTAGTGAGTCCCTATGGGATTAACTTTAAGGCTAACTGGTAAAGTAGAGGGAAGCCCATCTTTGCCATTTTTAAGCAGTGAAGGGCCACAGGTTCCGCCCTTTCCACCAAGTCCAGCAAGTCCTCCGGAGAGAAGCCATCGTGTTGGGAGTGTTGTTTGCGCATGGCCTTCGAATTGAATATCAAGCTCACCACCGAGGGCTGCGTTGCCGCCGTCACTGCCAGAGCTTCCAGGGATATTAATTTCAAATAATCCATACCAATGGTCCCCGTATTCATCTTTTGAAATCAACTTCATGAGAGATTGATTTGCGGGGTGATTGAGCCAATTTTGAAACCACTGTTTGTGATGACTAAGGCCTATTTTAAAGCTTTGGTATTTTCCTTTGTTGCAGAGAGGGCTATCGTGCCCAGCAAGTCCTTGACTGCCATCGCCCCCCATAGAGACCAGGAGTGGATTCGTTATGGGTGATTTATCATTACTGGCACCCATCTCAATAGAAATTTTGCCGCCAGGTTCTCCATGAGCAGGTTGGGTTGATTCAACATATTCAGGAGGAAGTCCAACATCGATTATTTGATCGAGGTCTCCAACAATATCGCGATTTTTATTTTGAGCATCTGAGGAGCAAATAAAAATTGTTTGTGGGTAAGGATTCTTGATCGAAAAGCCGACCCAATCCACTTTTTTCTTTCGGGGTGTTTTCATAAATGTGACCCCTTCTAAATACTCTGGAGTGATGCAATATTCAGATTTTTTAATCCAAGGTCGTTGACCGGGAAATCCATTAGATTCAACACCCAAGGTTCCATTTTTACCGGAGGTGTCTAGCCAAGGTAAAGTAAGTTTATTGGTTCGTATTTCAATTTGACCGGAAGGAATTGTAATTCGTGAAAGCATGTTAAAGTGGATTTCAGGGGCGTTAATGATAAGAGTTTGATTGGGGCTCAGAATTAAATTTCCTGCGGGAATTTGCAGAGATGTTTTACTATTGATTTCCCAGACTTTTCGTTTTTCGCCAGAGTCAGTGAGGTATTCTTTGAGCTGCATAGGAAAGCGCTCACGCCAAAAGTTGCAGGTTGGCGATTGGAGATTTTCTATATAGCAGTGGTCAACCAAGGATAAATTGTAGATGGTCATTTGTGTGAGTCTTAAAAACTCGTCATGAATTTTGATGAGCTCTTCGTACCAAAGAGTTTCAGAGGTTCGCTGAACTTGATTTTTGAAAAGTATATCACTATGCTTTAGATCTTTTAAAGTCGAATTAGATTTATCAATGGCCTTGGAAATTGTTTTTGTAATGATAGCGGCACCAGTTTTATCAGAGATCATTTTTATACCAAGGGCTGTTCTTAAATAAAAAATAGCGTTGAGGGTCATTCGAAGGCGTGCAAGGTCTGTCCACTGACTTGAGTCTTTATTAATAAACTGAACCATAAGGTCGTGGAGTTCAAAAAAGTTTTGCACTCGTTTGTTGTCATTAAAATGAAAACGGAGTCCTTTTTCCGTTGTGAGGAGCAAACTGTGCATCAGGCTTGTCTCTAAAGTCGTAGAGGTGAAAGTAGGAATTGATAAGAGTCCTTGAGTGGATATGGCCTGATTGGAGGATGAGTACATTGTTTCTACGAGACGATGAAAATCCGTTTGGAGATGAGAAAAATAACTGATTTCGATTTCTGCCACATCCTGAACCGTGATATTTTTAAAGCGATTATCTTTGAGTTCAAAGATTTGATTTACGACATCTAAAGTTTGAAAATAATTTTTGATGCGAGTCTCTCGAAGAGAGTCTTTAGAAAGAGGGTTAGATGTGCTGGCGTTTTTGGACGGAGTATTGTTATTGGTTTCGTTAGAGGCGTCACTGATGAGAATTTGTGAGTATTGGTAGTTTAACAGAGAAAGAGTATTAATTAAAAATTGTTTATTCCATGATGTTGTCGTGGAGTTGGGGGCAGCAAGGAGTGGTAAAAAAACGTTTGTGGTCCATTCTAGCTGACTTAGTTTTTGCCAATCAATATGGGATTGAAAAAACAAATTTTCAAAGTAGGGTAGCCAAAAACTAGCTTGAGGAAACAGTTTGGCAATGCCGTTATAATGCTCAATCACATCAACGGGTGATTCCTGAGATATTTTTTTAAGCCGATAGGTAAAATAATTAATAATGGACGTTTCACCGTCTGAGGGGATTTTATCTTTATTTTGTAAGAGAGTTTCTAAGATCCTTTGGTCCATCTCTGGCGACCATGTTGGGGCGGACCAGTGAGTGGATTGATTTGGGTTTTGGTCTGATCGAATCGCTTTATCGGCAGAGTTGGTGTAAGTTTCCAGGTTAGTAAAAAGTGTCGATAAATTGTCTTTCAGTGACAATTTTTGTTTAATATAGAAGTCATTGGGCAGAATGGGCCTCAGTATTTCAATTATAGTTGGGTTCCCTTCTTCTGCAGGAAGATAAAGGGAAAATATGGAAATAACTGAGAATATAATAGAAAAGTAGGCGTTTCGCACGTTCCAGAATCCTTACTTAATAAATAAATATTAATTATTTAAAAACTTTGGGAAAAAATAGGTGCAGAAAAAGTGCCAGCCATTTTTTTTTGATTATTTCGGTAGACAGAGTCTTGAATTGATCATCAAAGCGGCGGTCTTCTTTTGAATACAATAAAAACCGGTTTGACAATCCCACTTAAACAAGGAACTCATAGGTTTATGTCCCAATCATTTTCAAATCCCGTTCCTGTCGCTGTTTGTCTGGTTCCTTATCAAGGAAAGCTCATTTTGTTGATTGATGATTCGACGCCCTTAGCCTTTCCTCTTCATGAAGAGGTTAAAAAGCAGTTTTTTGTTTGACGAAAGAATAACCTCACCGCCATAAATTGAAGAGTCGTAAAAAAATTGATTCTGCTTATTTTTTAGTATCTTGAGGATTGAGAGTTGTTATGCGTGTGTCATCTGAAATACAAAGTTTGATTCCTTATAAACCAGGAAAACCAATTGGTGAAACTCAAAGGGAATATGGATTAACTAAAGTTATAAAGTTAGCCAGTAATGAGAATCCGTTAGGCCCTTCTCCAAAGGCCATCGAAGCAGTGCGAACTCATTTAGCACACTTGCACCGTTATCCTGATCCTAGTGGATTTGAACTCTCTCAAAAAATTTCTCAGGTTTGGAAGGTTGATAAAAATAAAATTGCTTTAGGAAATGGCTCTAATGAAATCATTGATTTGCTAATTCGTATTTTCTGTGAGCCGGGAGAAAAAATAATTACGACTGATAAAGCCTTTCTGGCGTATCCGATTTGTGCACAGGCCGCTCGCGTGAAAACGGTGACGACTCCACTCAAAAAAGATTTTACCATGGATCTTGATCTCATGGCTCAAGAAATCCTTAAGGATCAAAAGATTCGAATTGCTTTTTTACCGAATCCCAATAATCCGACAGGAACCTATGTTCATCGCCAAGCGATTGAAACTTTTTTATCGCAAGTGGGCAAACGCCCCGATCTTTTAATTGTCTTTGATGAAGCTTATAATGAGTTTGTGCGTGCCTCAGACTATGTTTCAGGTCAGCACTGGTTAGAGCAATATCCGTCTATTGTAGTAATGCGAACATTTAGTAAAGTTTATGGGTTGGCAGGTCTGCGCTTAGGGGCAATGCTTGCTCATCCTGAAATAATCAATTTTTACCATCGTGTTCGAAATCCATTTAACACGAATGAACTAGCACAAGTGGCGGCGATGGCCGCCCTTGAAGATCATGAGTACTTGCGTGCGTCTCAACAATTAGTGTGGAATGGACTTGATCAAATTTACCAAGGGTTAAAAGCTCTTGGCCTGGATTATTTAGAATCACAGGCTAATTTTGTTTTGTTTGATACACGCCGGGATGCGCAGGTGGTTTATGAACTTTTATTACGACAAGGACTTATTTTAAGGCCTGTTGGGAACTACGGTTTACCTCGGCATTTGCGATGGACCGTAGGGTTACCAGAAGAGAATGAAATGATTTTAAAAGCGCTTAAAGAAATTCTGTCTAAAGTACCGTTAATGGTATGATGGACTGTTCATTTGAAGGTGAAATGATGGGACAAGTAGTAACGATAGATGGGCCTGCGGCCTCTGGAAAAAGTTCAGTGAGTCGAGAGTTGGCACGCCGACTGGGTTGGAAGTGGATTTCCACAGGGGCTTTTTATCGAGGGCTAGCGTTTGTTGCCCATGAAGAGGGTGTTGATCTTAAAGACGAGAAAGCTTTGGTAAAGTTATCACAGTCTTCCGTTTGGTCCATTGAAATGGGGACGGAGCGTACAGAGGTTGTGTACCAGGGACGATGCGTGACAGATGATGTCTCTAAAGAACAAGTGGGGATGTGGGCAAGCCAAGTCAGTTCTTATCCTGCGGTGCGAGAGTCATTATTAAAAAATCAACGAGATTGCGAAATGCAAACACAAGGGTTGGTGGCGGAAGGGCGAGATTGCGGGACAGTAGTTTTTCCCGAGGCGTCGTTAAAATTTTATTTAACGGCGGATCAGGTTCAGCGCGCCACGAGAAGAGCACAAGATTTAGGCTTGTCCGTAGAAGATACCGTGGCCAATCAAAAAGTGCGAGATCATCAGGATTCCACTCGTAAGACAGCTCCATTGCAAGTTCCAGAAAATGCCATTGTTATTGATACAACTCATCTCTCTTTGAGCGAGGCGGTGGGGTTGATTGAACAAAAGATTAAAGATAGGGCTGAGTTGTCTCAGTAACATGAGTTAAAAAAGTCAAAGACTTCGTAAAGAATTCAATTTGACAAGCCCTGCTAAGCCCTTTAAGACAGTTAATACTCTTAAAATGAGTGACCGAATTTTTTAAAATTCGAGTATAAAAACGGAAGCGGGGTAGAGCCTGCTTCCACAGGAGGATCTATTTTTCTATGTCAAAACAATTAAGCAAGTCCGAGAAGGAGAGGCTCAACGTATTAGCGATGCTCGACGCCGCTGATCAACAAGTTCCAGCCAATCCCGCTGATGAGGCTCCATTCAAGGGGCAAAATTTTGAATCTCTTTTTGAAGATTCAATTAAAGAAAACGATTTTAAAAAAGGTGACGTGGTCACTGGGATCGTTGTTGAAATTCAAAGTGATTATGTTCTCGTGGACATCAATTACAAGTCAGAAGGACTTATCGATATCGCGGAATTTAGAACCGTCGATGGCGTAAAAGATGTAAAACCTGGTGAAAAAATTGAAGTCGTTATTGTCGAAGTAGAAAACGACAACGGCATGGTGGTTTTATCTAAAGATAAAGCAGACATGTTAAGAGCATGGACCGATATTTCAAAAGCTGCTGAAAATGAAGAAGTGATTGAAGGAACGGTTGTTGCCAAAGTTAAGGGTGGATTAAGTGTGGATATTGGTGTTAAGGCGTTCTTGCCTGGAAGCCAAATTGACCTCAGACCCGTTCGCAACATGGATGTCTACATTGGTAAGAAATATAAATTTAAAGTTATTAAGTTTAATAAAAAGCGTGGAAACATCGTCCTTTCTCGACGAGCTCTTTTAGAGCAAGAGCGAGAGACGCTACGAAGTCAAACTCTGGATACAATGAAAGAGGGTTCTATCGTTACTGGATTGGTAAAAAATATTACTGATTACGGTGCGTTTATTGACCTTGGTGGAATGGATGGTCTTCTCCATATCACTGATATGAGCTGGGGACGGATTAAACATCCTTCTGAAGTTTTAACTGTGGGCGCAGAAATCACAGTGAAAGTATTAAAGTACGATAATGAGCGCGAGAGAGTTTCTCTAGGCATGAAGCAATTGCAGCCTGATCCATGGGATAGCATTCGTGAGAAGTTCCCCATTGGCTCTAAAGTTCAAGGTAAGATTGTTTCGCTTACAGACTACGGTGCTTTTGTGGAATTAGGTGAAGGAGTAGAGGGTTTAATTCACGTTTCAGAAATGAGCTGGACAAAACGTCTTAAACATCCGTCACAAGTGGTAAATGTAGGTGATGTTGTTGATGTACAAGTTCTTGAGATCGATGCTGAAAACCGTCGAATCAGCTTAGGCATGAAGCAACTTCAAGCTAATCCGTGGGTTGAGTTGAAAGAAACTTATCCTCCAGGAACTATCATTGAAGGTGAAGTTAAGTCTGTAACTGATTTTGGTGTGTTTGTAGGAATTGAAGAAGGCATTGATGGTCTTGTTCACATTTCAGATTTCTCTTGGACAAAGAGAATCAACCATCCTTCAGAAATGTTTGCTAAAGGACAAAAAGTACGCGCCGTTGTTTTAGGTGTTGATATTGAAAACGAAAGATTTTCTCTTGGCGTAAAACAATTAGAAGCAGATCCTTGGTCCAATATCGAAAACAAATACTCTGTGGGAACTCAACATGATGTTAAGGTAGTTAAGTCTGCTGACTTTGGAGTTTTCGTAGAACTTGAAAGTGATATTGAAGGACTTATTCATATTTCTGAATTAACAACAGATCGTATTAACCATCCTGACGAATTTGTTAAAGTTGGTGAAATGATTAAGGCTGAAGTTATTAGCATTGATAAAGATGCTCGTAAAATCGGACTTAGCTCTAAGTTAGTTAAACTTCGTGAGCAAAAAGCGGATGTTGATGATTACGTGAAAAAAGCGACGAGCACTTCAAAAACTAGCCTTGGCGATGTTTTTGGTGACCAGCTTAAGGGTATGAAGTCAGACAAAAATTAAGTCTTAGAGTAGACTAATTTATAATCTCAAACTTTAAAAGGGTGTCTTAAAAAGACACCCTTTTTTTATTTAGACTCAGTTCGGTAATGCGCACTTCTTAAATAACGTTTTTTTATTGAGTCAAATTGCAACAAAACAAGATTTATGGTGTCTGCTAAAAAGATTTTCAAAACCCTTTCTTGACTCCCTAGAAAATCGAAGACTATGTTTTAGACTCAGGACGAATGTATTCGGTTCGAATGAAAGCATTTATGTTGTAGCTGAATGAGGGGAATTTTTGGCGCAAGTATTAGCTCGGGGGCGTAGGATAGCCTCTTTAATTTTTACTGTTATGATGCTGCGAGTTTTTCCTGTTGTTACGATGCCAATGGTTAAATGGTATGGTTACTGGACTACTCATAGAACCATGATTTTATCTTTAACAGTTGTTAATACTGCAATTACAACCGCTTCAGAATTGGGATCGAGGTCCATTGTAGCAACTTTGTCAGGCGCTCCAGAGAATAAGTTTTTGGTAAAAACTCCTGAGGGCAAAGAGCGCATTCATCGCCAATCCGTTATCAATATCATGATGACTATTTTAGCTTCGCTTTTAGGTGGACCGATTTATTTTATTGGGAGACGGCATTATCGGTTTTTGTTTTTTATCACCTTTGGAGTCTTTAGCTCCCTTTTAGCACAATCCTTAAGCTCTCTTTTTATTGATGGATTTTTGTTTATTATTCAGCGTCGTTTAATTTTTGATTTTTTCTATAACGCCAGCGTCAAGTTTATTCTTTTTGAATATGTGCGTCCTTATCTGCTAAAACATCGGACTTCACCCGCGCTCGTTGTGGGATTTAGGATCAGTCAAGATTTTCTCACAACGTGTTTTAGGGTTGTGATCCTCAATATTTTAAGATTGAGTGGGCATTGATTTTTGAAATAAGTTACTTTAAATAGTTCTTAATTAATAAGGGGGAATTATGAAATTAAAATTGTTTAGGCACTCACGCTTAAGGTCTTTGTTTAAAGGTATTTTAACCTTGAGCATGACTCTAGTGACACTTTCTTCATGGGCATTGGATGCTGATCTTGATCTTAAACTTTTACAAGAGTCAGGGTTTATTATGGGGCCAGGAAATGCCACTAATCCAGTTTCAGATTCTTGGAAAAAATTGAATACACTGATGAAGCAAGTGGATGCGTTTGATGCGATTGCTGATAAAATCGAATCTGTGGTGTGTGGTGATGAGCAAAACAAATCGGTGCTAATTGTAGGAGATCCCTCTGTTGCTTTTATGTATATTTTTGCTAGAGCGGCAGGTCCACGCCCTAACTCTAAGTGTCCAGCAAACATGTGGCACGTTGAACTTAACACCACCAAAGTAGAAGCTGGAAACAAGTATGTGGGTGATGTTGAAAAATACTGGCAGGATAATGTTCTAGCTCCGACAGAAAATAAAAAAGTTGTATTGTATCTCAGCTCTCTTGATGCATTGATTGGACTTGGATCGCATTCGAATGACGAGACTGGGATTGAGAAGGAATATGCTTCCAATATTACGTCTGGAAAAATGAGATCGGTGGCTTTTATTGACAAATATCAATATAACCAGCTCATCCGATCCCGTAATGCCTATGTTTTAGAAGCCTTTGCAGATAAAATTATTTTACCAACAGTTGATAGTGCACAAGCTTTAATGTTGGCAAAAAAATATCTTCAAGTTTTGTATCCAACAGTGAAGATTTCTGAAAATGATTTGCAATTTATTGTTAAAAATGCGGCTTACTATCAGCCTAATCGCAACGAACCCGATCGTACACTTTCTGTTATCAATACTCTGCTTCGAGATACGACGGCAAGGCGTGAGGGAAAAGCTGTAATGAAGGAAATCACCGTTGAGTCTCCTCATCCTTATAATCCTTCTACTCAAGAGATTTATCAAGTGATTGCCTCTGAGTTTGATTCTATTCAATTAGAATTTGATCAGTTTGATTTAGAAGATGGATTTGACTACTTAGAGATTTACAACGCGAACGATAGTGGAGACGCTTTTACTCGTTTGACTGGTAAAATGGCTGCGGGAACTCGATCTGATTTTTTTCCTGCTAACAAACTTAAATTACTTTTGAAGGCAGATAACAGCGGAAGCAATCAAGGATTCAAAATTTCCAAAATTTATGGAAAAAAATTGAGTTCCTATGAGTTTACACGAGATGAAGTTCGTCATGCTGTTTTAAGTGTTGCACAAGTTCCTCAATGGATTATGGATCGCGACTATTCCATTATTAAAAATTTAGAAGGTAATTTAAATAAAGATGTTGTTGGGGTTGCAGAAGGGAAGAAAGATCTTGTTCGCTTAGCCAAGAATGGTTATGTGGCAGGACGAACAGATGAAAAGCCTGTTGCCACTGTTATGCTTGCTGGTCCGACGGGGACGGGTAAAAGTTTTGTTGCTAAAAAACTTGCTGAACACATGCAACTAAAGTTGATTACTTTAGATATGACGAGCTATAAAGATCCCAGCTCCTTTTCAAGCTTTCAAGAGGTGATGGCTCGTTATTTAACGAACAATCCCTATGCCGTTTACTTATTCGAAGAAATTGATAAGGCTTCAATTGAAGTTCTTGATCAACTTTATTTTATGATGGATGAGGGTGTTTTTTATGATCCTTATCAAAGACCTCTGTTTGCTAGAGGGGCTTATGTCATTATGACTACGAATGCAGCGTCGGATGTTATTTTAAAAGATCCAAACAATCCTAATTTACGTACGATTGTTATGGATGAAATGAAGAAGAGCTTTCGCATGAGCTTTCTGAATCGTTTCGATGCAATTAGTATCTTTAAGCCGTTCACTGATCCTGAGTTTAACCAACTTGCTCAGATTATGGTAAGCACTAAAGTGAATAAAATTAAAGAGACTTTTGAGTGGAATTTAAGTGTTGATGCTGAGACTCTAAAATTTATTTCCATCTACGGGCGAAGTGCGGAGTTTGGCGCGCGTCCGATGGAGCGATTGGTAGAGAGCACAATTGGTATTGGAATTGCCGAATATCAAATTAATGAATCTCCAATTCCTGAAAAATCTGATATTTTGATAAATAAGTTAGAAGGTGTTAATCGTTTTAGAATCACCGTGGCTGGAAAGTCCGTCGATTATACTGTTGATACAAATAGCAATAACGGTATGATGCTCTTTAATTTGATTAATCAAAGTAAGAAAAACAAAGCTATCTTTGAAATGTTTCGTAAAAACCGCAATTATAATGATTAGTATAAAAATGATTAATTAAGGAACATTCATTCCTAAATTAATCTTTTGAAAAGATTATTAACAAAAGTCGAAGTAACCAACTTCGGCTTTTGTTTTTTAAAGCACTTAAAAACCTTATTTCTTAACAGTATCTTAACAATACAAATGTCGAGAATCATTTATACTTCGCCTACAACAAAGTTTTAAGCAGAGAGTGATTGAATGAAATCGTCTTCAAACAATCCGCTGGTTAATAACATAAAGGAGTAAAAATGTTTAAAATAACAGCAGCATTGTCCCTTTTCATTTCTATCTCTTCATTTTCCACTGCCTATGCTGGTGATGTCATCGTTAAGATCGATGGGTCTAGCACTGTTTATCCCATAACAGAGGCTGTCGCGGAAGAGTTTCAGACGAGTGAAAAGGGTGCCGTAAAAGTCACTGTTGGAATTTCTGGGACCGGCGGTGGATTTAAAAAGTTTTGTCGTGGTGAAACCGATGTTCAAGATGCTAGCCGTCCCATCACGGATAAAGAAATGGCGGATTGTTCTGCAAGCAAAATAAAATATATTGAGTTACCAATTGCATTTGATGCCATGGTTATCGTTGTTAACCCAAAAAATAATTGGCTTAATGAAATCACAGTTGATCAGTTGAAGGCAATGTGGAGTCCTGAAGCGCAAGGAAAAGTGACGACTTGGAGTCAAGTTAATCCAAAGTGGCCCAATGAAGCATTTAAATTATATGGCGCAGGAAGTGACTCAGGAACCTTTGATTATTTTACTGAAGCCGTCGTTGGCAAGGCTCGATCTAGCCGCGGTGATTATACTGCGAGCGAAGATGATAATACTTTGGTTCAAGGAGTTTCTAACGATAAAAATGGTTTAGGTTTTTTACCACTGACTTACTTTGAAGAGAATCAGTCGAAACTGAAAATGGTGGGAATTATTGGAGGAGCTAAGGCTCCGAAAAAAAATCTTGCTGTTCGCGCAAGCAAAGAAACGGTTGAGAACGGTACATACTTTCCTTTATCAAGACCACTTTTTATTTATGTCAATGAAGCTTCTATGAAAAAACCAGAAGTAAAGCGGTTTGCAGAATTTTATTTAAAGAATGCGTCAATGTTGATTCCTGAGGTGAAAGGAATTGCATTACCTGCTAAAGCCTATGAATTAGCTCAGCAGAGATTACAAAAAAATCAATTAGGCACTGTATTTAATGGTCATGCTGAAGTAGGTCTTAAGGTCGAAGAACTTTTGAAAAAGGAAACAAGACTCTAATTGGTAGAAGGAATTTGATTGAAGTTTAGTAAAAGAGAGGCGGCGTTAAAGCGTCGCTTTCATCAAAAAATAACAGAATTTGTTATTGAATCAATTTTATTTATGGCGGCCATGGTAAGTGTTTTGCTAACGGCAGCCATTGCTTTTATTCTTATTAAAGAATCTATTCCTTTTTTTAATCACGTCTCATTAAATGAATTTATTACAGGGACTGAGTGGACTCCCATGTTTGATCAGGCCCGCTTTGGAATTTTGCCTTTAGTGGGTGGTACACTCCTAACAGCAGTTATTGCACTTATTGTTGCAATTCCTTTGGGGACTATTTCTGCGATTTATCTTTCAGAATTTGTTGGGCCTCGCACAAGAGAAATTTTAAAACCTTGTTTGGAATTACTCAGTGCTGTACCCACTGTTGTCTATGGATACTTTGCTCTCTTGTTTGTCACTCCTATATTACGGGTTTTTTTTCCTGATATCGGTTTTAATGTGTTAAGTGCCGGCCTCGTGATTGGGATTATGATTATCCCCTATGTGAGTTCACTGTCAGAAGACGCGATGCGAGCCGTTCCGAACTATCTTCGTGAAGGGTCTTACGCCATGGGTGCCACACGAATTGAAACAGCCTTGAAAGTTATTTTTCCTGCGGCTCTTTCTGGTATTTCTTCAGCCTACATTTTAGGAATTTCTCGCGCGATTGGCGAGACTATGGTTGTGGCCATCGCCGCCGGTATGCAACCTAATTTGACTTGGAATCCGCTGGAGCCATCAGAAACGATCACCGCTTTTATTGTTCAAGTGAGTTTAGGGGATTTACCCCATGGCTCCATTGGGTATCAAAGTATTTATGTAGCGGGGCTCACTCTATTAGTAATTACGATGGTTTTTAATATTATTGGTTTTATACTGCGCCGAATTTTTAGAGAAGTTTACTAGAAAGGATTTCTTTGATGCGTCCCATTCAGCAAATCATTCGACGTAAAAAAATAATAAACACATTCGCTGCTATTTTGGGTTTTCTCACTTTGGCTTTTGCACTACTTGTGGTGCTTGTTTTATTTTATGATTTGGCTAAAACAGGTGTTCCACGTTTGAGCGTAGATTTTTTTCTCAATTTTCCATCGCGTTTTGCGGGGAAGGCTGGAATTTTATCGGCCTGGGTAGGCACATTAGCTGTGATGACGGTAACAGCCCTTTGTGCGATTCCATTGGGAGTTGCAACGGGAATTTATTTAGAAGAGTATGCTCCAAAAAACTGGCTCACTCTCATTATTGAACTAAATATAGTTAATTTAGCAGCTGTACCATCCATTACTTTTGGTTTGATGGCTTTAGGGATTTTTGTTTACCAATTCGGTTTTGGAAATAGTATTCTGACCGCTGGTTTGACGCTAGGCTTGTTGGTGCTCCCTATAGTGATTGTGACAACCAGAGAGTCCTTGCGAGCCATTCCGCAAACCATTCGCGAGGCCTCAATGTCGTTGGGTGCGAGTCAATGGCAAACAGTTAAAGACCATTTAATCCCCTATAGTAGTGGAGGTGTTTTAACGGGAGTTATTATCGCCCTCTCGCGTGCGATTGGAGAAACGGCGCCATTAATAACAATTGGAGCTTTGACGTTTATTGCCTTTCTTCCCCATTCTCCACTCAAAGTAACGCCTCCCTTTATTAGCTTCGAATGGCTTTCGGATGCTTTCACTGTGCTTCCCATTCAGTTATTCAATTGGGTTAGCCGGCCTCAAGAAGAATTCCATGTGAATGCTGCGGCCACGGGAGTGGTGCTCTTAAGTTTAACCTTAGTCATGAACGCAATTGCAATTTTTTTACGATATCGATTTAGAAAAGGAATTAAATGGTAACGCTATCTGGAGAAAATAAAAAAGAATCTACTGGTTCTGAAAATAGGAATCAAGCTGGCGACGGAAACCTCGGGGTTGACGATAAAAATATTCAGCTTGCGGTGAAAGCAGATATTAAAAATCTGAAGTTTTACTATGGTTCAAAACAGATTTTAAAATCGGTAACGATGCCAATTTACAAAAATAAACTGACGGCCCTTATTGGTCCTTCTGGCTGTGGTAAAACAACCTTACTTCGCTGTTTTAATCGAATGCATGATCTCTATGCTGAGAATCGGTATGATGGGCAGATTCATCTCCATCCTGGTGAAATAAATATTTTAGATTCAAAAGTTGATCCCATCGAAATAAGAATGAGAATTTCAATGGTGTTTCAAAAGCCTAATCCATTTCCTAAATCTATTTTTGAAAATACAATTTATGGACTTCGTGTTCGTGGAGTAAAGAAAAAGTCCGTTTTAATGGAACGGGCCGAGCAGGCACTAAAGGATGCAGCCCTATGGGATGAGGTGAAGGATCGTCTTGATCACTCAGCCTTGAGTTTATCTGGAGGTCAGCAGCAGCGACTTTGTATAGCTCGCGCGCTTTCCATTGAGCCAGAGATTTTGCTTTTGGATGAGCCAACGTCGGCCTTAGATCCTATTTCATCTGGAGCGATTGAAGAGTTGGTGATGCAATTAAAAAATAAAGTCACAATCATCATGGTTACGCACAATATGCATCAAGCGGGTAGGGTTTCAGATCACACGGCATTTATGTACTTAGGCGAATTAGTTGAGTTTGGAGAAACCACCCAAGTATTTACGTGTCCAAAAGATCAAAGAACGGAGAATTATATTACGGGAAGATTTGGATAGCTTGATTTAGGCTTGTCAAGCGAGTAGGCACATCGTTAGAATAAGCTCATAGTACGGTCGAGTGTGAAAGAGGGGATTTCATGGAAAGACATTTTGAAGTAAAAATTGAAGAATTAAAACGGATTTTAGTATTGATGGGTGCATACGTAGAAAAGGCTCTTGAGGAAGCTGCTGGTGCTTTATTGAGCGAAGATCGGTCTCGTTTTCAAAAAGTGCATGAAATAGAAAAAAAAATTAATGATGAGCAACTTCGTATTGATAATTTTTGTATCGAACTTTTAGCAAAACAAGGTCCTGTGGCTAAAGATTTACGGTTTATCGTGGCCGTTATCAAGATTAATACAGATTTGGAACGAATGGGCGATCAGTGTGTTAATATTGCCTATAGTGGTAATGATTTTCTACAGCATAATTTATCAGTCGATTGCCCTGAAATCAGTGAAATGGTGGTTGATGTGAAGGCTATGGTAAAGCAGTCGTTAGACTCATTTGTTAAAGGGGATGAGCAGCTGGCTCAAGCTGTTATGTTGATGGATGACCGTGTGGATTCTAATAAAAATGCCGTCCTCAGAAAAATTGAAGAGTGGATGACCAAGAACCAGCTCCATATCCGACCTGGATTAAATCTCATTTCTATTGCTCGAAGCTTAGAGCGACTGGGTGATCATGCAACGAATATTTCTGAAGATGTGATTTTTGCATCTTCAGGAAGAGATATTCGTCATGGAAAGGAACAACGTGCCTAACCGTATTCTTCTCATTGAAGACGAAACTGAGATACGAGATCTAATGACGCTCTTATTGAAACGTCAAGGTTTTGAAGTCATTTCGTTGTCTAGTGTGGAAGAATTTCGAAATCAATTTCCAAACGCAACTTCCGGTGATTTGAAGTCGTCGACAGAGGCAACAGCTGCTCCTATTTTTGATTTAATGATTTTGGATTGGATGCTTCCAGGGACCAGTGGTTTTGAGTTTTTAAAGTCCATTAGAAAAAATCCAGCGTTTAAAAAACTTCCAATAATTATGGTCACGGCAAAAGCTGAACCCAATGAGGTGGTTGAAGGATTAGAGGCGGGCGCTGATGACTATCTCATAAAACCATTTGATGCTTCAGTTTTATTAGCCAGGGTGAAGGCGCTGATGAGACGTGATCAAATGATTAAAAGTGCTTTGAGTCCGGATCAAGCTGAATTAAAATGGGGGCCATTAAAAATTCATTTAAAGAGTTATGAAGCTTTTTTAGGTGAAGAAAAACTAGCGCTCACTCCCACAGAATATAAGTTGTTAGTCATTATGATGCAAAATCATGGCAAAGTTTTTACTCGTGAACAATTAATACAAGTTGTTCAGGGAGAAGGTGTTAATGTGATTGGGAGAACGGTTGATACTCACGTCTTTTCACTGAGAAAAAAGTTAGGCCCATTGGGTGATAAAATTGAGACGGCTCGTGGTATTGGATATCGATTTTATGATCAAGAGAGCCAATCCTAAAAAGTGAGTGGATTGATAAAAATGAAACGTAAAGCGTGAAGTAAAAAATATGAAAGCCTATTTTCCTAAGAGAATTTTTTTACGAACATTTTGGAACCACGTCAGTGCCTATTTTTTTGTAGTACTTTTTGGTTTGGCAATTGGCTACTCCTTTCTCATTCCAGAAATGGGTACTTCATCAAGAGAAGAGTTTTTTCGCCTTGTAGGACCGTGGTTATTAAAGCTAATTCCACTGCTTGCGATTTTAATGGTTTTAATTTCAGCGTGGTTTTCCTACCGCTCCGTTTTACCACTGGCGCATATTATTAAAACCGTGCGTGGAATGGTGAATCGTCGAGGGCTAGAGGCCTCAGAACTCGATGACGAAGATGTATTTGATGAAGAAGAAGGTGAGTTTTTCGAATTAGAAATTGCTTTAAGTCGTGTCCGAAAAAAATTAAAGAAAAAGTATTCACAGCTCGATCAGTTAAGACAAGAGAGTGAAACTCTTATGATGTCTATGGCTGATGCCGTTGTGAGTGTCGATGGTCAGCAGCGACTCGTTTTTTTTAATGCTCATTTTGCCAAACATTTTTTAAATCAATCAAATGGAAGTCAGACTTTGTATTTTTCCGATATCATTCGTGATCCTGAATTGTTGGGGCTTCTCAATAACACGCTCACTCACGGAGTTTTGAGTGAGCAGACAATCAGCTTAGCCTCGCAATTAGAGGGTCGGGCAAGAGACTATGCGGTTTCTATATCGTCCTTGAAGCGACCTGATAGTGATGAACTCTATGGAGCCTTGGTCGTTTTTCATGATATCACACACCTAAAATCATTAGAACGCATGAGGATTGAATTTTTAAGTAATGTCAGTCACGAGCTTCGAACTCCACTAACGACGGTGAAGGGCTATGTGGATTTACTGAAAGAAGATTTATTGAGTGGAAATAAAGAAAGCGCTCAAGAATTTGCTGCTATTTTATCAAGAAATATCAATCGCTTGGTAGATTTGGTGAATGATTTATTATTAATTTCGAAATTGGAATCAGCACCTGAAGTACAACTGGAAGTGAATGATACGGCGAAGGTTTCAGAGGCGGTTAGAGAAGAGCTTGCTCAAGCTCTACAAGAAAAGGGTCAGAAAATTGTTGTCAGTAATCAGGCAGCATCTTTGGTCGCTGATCCCGTTAAATTGCAACAAATACTTAGAAATTTAGTTTCCAATGCCATTCGCTATGGTCCAGAAAAGGGACAAATAGATTTAGTTTGGATGTCGGTTCCTGGGGGAGTTGAACTGCGGATTAAAGATCGGGGTCAAGGGATCCCGGAGCAGCATCAAGCACGACTTTTTGAGCGATTTTATCGAGTGGATAAGGGGAGATCGCGCGAGTTAGGTGGAACGGGATTGGGCCTTGCTATTGTGAAACACTTAATGCTTGCGCATAAAGGTTCAGTGTCTGTTCGAAGTCGTCTTGGTGAAGGGAGTGAGTTTATTTGCTTCTTTCCGCAGAATCAAGTTTTGCAAGCGTCAGTGGGTGGTGAAGTTTCTTACTTACTTTCCAAAGAGAATAACAAAGAGACTAAAAATAAGTGAATATTATTAAAGATGTTGATTTAACACCCTATAACACGTTTGGCGTAAAAGCCCGTGCCCAGTATTTTGGGGAGTTAAACTCCGAAGGTGACTTACAGGAGTTAATCAAAGATTCTTTTTATTATGGTTTAAATAAATTATATTTAGGTTCAGGAAGTAATATTCTTTTTGTCAATGACTTCAAAGGACTTGTTCTTAGAAATGAAATTAAAGGCATAACTCTTATCAATGAAACTGCGGCTGAAGTGATAGTTAAGGTAGGTTCTGGTGAAATTTGGAGTGATTTTGTACCTTTCAGTCTCAATCAAGGTTGGTATGGACTCGAGAATCTGTCGTTGATTCCTGGAACTGTTGGCGCTGCTCCCGTTCAAAACATTGGAGCCTACGGCGTTGAAGTTAAAGATTTCATTGAAAAAGTTGATTACTTTGACTTTCAAGAGGGAGTGGTCAAAACGATCAGCGCTAAAGATTGTTTATTTAGTTATCGAAGTAGTATTTTTAAACAAAATTCAGCGGCCCAGCAGTGGTTAATTACGGGAGTCTATTTTAGACTTGCTAAGACTCCTAAAGTGAATGTGAGCTACAACGCACTGGCTTCAGCACTCAATAAACTTAATTTAATTAATCCCACGCCACAAGATATCGCCCGTGTGGTCATTGACATTCGGAACTCTAAGCTTCCCAATCCCAAAATAATCGGTAATGCAGGAAGCTTTTTTAAAAACCCTGTTATTTCTCTGGAGCAATTTGAAAATCTTATAAAAAAGTTTCCCAAAATGGTTACTTACCCAGCACGTAATAATGAAGTTAAAGTGGCCGCAGGCTGGCTCATTGATCATTGTGGTTTTAAAGGACTTCGAGACGGGGCTTGTGGTGTGCACAAGGACCAAGCTCTGGTTTTAGTTAATTGGGGTGGAGCTACTGGACATGAAATTTTTAAATTGTCTGAAAAAATTTCTGAAGAAATTTCTGAAAAATTTCACATCGTCCTTGAACCTGAGGTGACAATTATCCGTTAATAAAAATTGTTTTATAACCCTAACTTTATGCTGATGTGAGTAATTCAAAACCTTTTTTATTTTAAACTCAAGTGAGTTTAATAAATTGCATATAATGCTTAAGTTCATTGATACTTTCATGAATATCATCCAGAGCCCGATGCTTTTCTGATTTATCAAATTTAACATTTAATTTTTGAAAGAAAATAATTTTCCAGCTGCTTACATCGAGCATTCGGTAGTGGAGTTTCTTTTCAAGAGAGGGCCAATATTTGGTGATAAAAGTTCTGTCTTGTGCAATGGAGTTTCCGCAAATAATAGCGCGGCGATCTTCTTCCTGTACCCAATGTCGATCAATGAGTTTTAATAAATCTTCTTCCACTATGTGAGGAGCTCTTCCAAAGGGAACTTTAGCTGTGAGTCCTGATTTTCCATGATGTTGTTTATTCCAGTCATCCATGGCGTTTAAGTGCAATTGGGATTGTTGAACCACTTGTTCATAGGACTCTAGTGGATTTAAATTAATATCTGTAACAATGGCTGCGCACTCGATGATGACTTCTTTATTCACATCAAGTCCAGTCATTTCAAGATCAAGCCATAATAAGCGGTTTAGTTTTTTTTCAATTTTAGCCATATCAGTACCACCAGTCATTTGTAAATTTTCTATTAATCAATAACGTTTTGATAAATCTTTTGCAAAGTTAAAAGCTCATTGGACCAAAAATTATACTCGTGAAAATCAGGAAAGAGATGTGGAAAGGAAGGATCTTCCCAGCGTTCAGCTATCCATGTGGAGTACTGAATAATACGGTAAGCCCGGAGAGGCTCAAGGAGCGCGAGTTCTTCCTCATCCCAGTGACGGATTTCAAGGTAGGAATTAATAAAAACATTTTGATCCTCCTCAGTGAGTTGAGAAAGGATGATCCAAAAATCTTGAGCGGCTGGTGCCATTAAAAAATCATCAAAATCAATGAGAGTCCAATCTGTATTCCATAAAAGATTTCCACGATGAAAATCACCATGAACTCGAATAAAGTGAAAATCAGAGAGCATAGAATTAATTAAAGAAAAAAAATCTTCAGCCATGTTACGATAGGTTGTCCATAGCTCAATCGGGAGATGGGGTTCTAGCAATGCAATGCGATCATAGTTGGCGGTAAGGGTTGGGCGATGTTGAGCCGCTTTCTGTGCGCCAATATTGTGAAGTCGAGCAAGCCACCTTGCTAAGTGAGGAACTTGAGTGGGAAGAATTTCTTCCACCATTCGTCCTCGAATTTTTGGGAATAGAGCCATCCAGAGGCCGTCATGTTCCGATAGCGTAGAGTTGTTTTTTAAAATGAGTGGTGCGGCCACCGGCAACCCCTCGCTTTGGAGTTCATTTAAAAAATCATGCTCTTCTAAAATACACTCTTTGCTCCAGCGACCAGGGCGATAAAACTTCACAATTAAAGAATTTTTATTGTCACTGGATTCATTTTCTAAATCGACATCAAAGACTCGGTTCTCAAAAGAGTTCAAAAAACGATAGCGACCCGTTGTAAAATAACCATGGGATTCTATCGCGGCTAGAACGCGATCTGGTGTGAGATTGAAAAAAGAAGTTTTAAAACGAGAATTGTTTAGTGGTGGAGATTGTAAATCACTGGGCATTAGTATCAATCTCCACCCAGGTAATGCCATCACCGCCTGTTTCTGGAGTGCCAGCTTTCCATTTTTTGACATAGGGACTTCGCGAGAGATAAGCACGAAGCGAACGCTTGAGGGCCTCGGTGCCGTGACCATGAATTATTTTAATGCGATCCTCTCCTCTGAGCACAGCTTTGTCTAATTCTTTTTCTATAAACTCTAGTGCTTGATCCACACTTTTTCCTCGTATGTCAATGGAGGGATCAATATGAGATAAGGATGTTTGAAATGGAGTGCGCGAACGTAAAATTTGAGCCGTTGGATTAGCGCTGGATTCGGGCGGCTTTAATTCTTTCCAGGAAATACTCAAGCGGAGAGAGTTTGAAAGAATAGGGATTTCTCCTTTTGCATTGGGTTGTCCTTGAATAATTCCATCCTGACTTAAGGAAGGAATAAAAACTTTGGATCCTGGTGGATACCGCTGAATAAAACTCTGAGCATCTATAATGGAGGCATCAGGGGTTGGTGGCTCCCCTTTTTTAGTTTTAATTATTTCGGGTAGTTCATGTTTGATCGTTTCAAAGTATTGATATTTTTTAAAGGAGTCTTCTACTTTGGCATGAGATATTTTTTCTTGAAGCTCTACTTTTGTTTCACGGGCAATTTGGTCAAGGCGTTGGGCTTTTTCTTTTTCAAATTGTAATAATAGTTGTTCGTATTTTTTCTTTTCTTTTTCTGCTTCAGTGGCTCTCACATTAAAATCTTTTTGCGTTGCAAGCAGGTCTTGCTTTAATTTTTCAAGTTCATCAAACGTTTGACGTTGCGCACGTTGTTCAGGAGTTAAAAGCTCATAAGCGCGATCTATGATTGGTAAGGCCACGCCCACTCTTTTGGCGGTTTGAATGGCTAAAGAGTTTCCTGCTACTCCTGGAATAAATAAATAGGTGGGGCGACCCGATTTTTCATCGTAATGCAGGCTGCCTTGTAGCACTTGAGAGTCTGGACCCCATCCTGTTTTTAAGGGACCTAAGTGTGAAGTAATAACTCCAAATATTTTTTGTTTACTGTAGGTTTCTATAAAACTTCGCGCTAAGGCACTACCTTCTTCTGGGTCCGTCGAGCCACAGATCTCATCGACTAGCAATAAATGGGATTCTCCGGCAAGATGAGTGGCTTGATCCAAAATTTTAAGATGGGCAGCAAAGGTTGAGAGATTTTCATCAACACTTTGAGAGTCGCCAATGGCGGTGATGACTTTTTCAAAAAAGGGAAGTTCCGAGCCTTCACCCGCAGCGATTGGCATTCCGCAGCGAGACATCTGGGCCGCAAGTCCCAACGATTTAAGTAGAACCGTTTTTCCGCCAGCGTTGGGACCAGTAAGAAGCAAGATACGTTTACCTTGATTGAGACTCAAGGTGTTTGGCACGACAGTTTCGGTTTGTAGTGATAAGAGAGGGTGTTTTAAATCCTTCAGTAAAATATGTTGATTAGAAAATCGAGGGGTTGCGGCACTTAAATGCTCTGCCAGCGTGGCATGCGCCAAGTAAAAATCAACCTCTTGTAAAATATCTTTAGAACGATAAAATTCAAGATTTTTTGAAAATAAATACTGGGACAGCTCTGTCAATAAACGTTCAATTTCTTGCTCAATCCCCCATTCGACTTGTTTGAGGCGACTATTTAAGGGGATGACCTCTTGGGGCTCAATAAATACTGTTTGTTTACTTTGAGATTGTGACTGAATAATGCCCTTGACTTGATGTTGTGATCCTCCTTTGACAGGAATCACCCATCGCCCCTCACGAGAGGTTACGTATTTATCTTGGAGGTAATGATCCATATTAAAATCGTGAATCAATCGATCTAGAGTTTGCTGAATTTGTTTTGTTAAATTTTCTTTTTCACGAAAAAGATTATAAAGTGTTTCGCTCGCATCACTGCGGATGTCTCCGCCCAAGGTGATGATATTGTCAATGGCGGAGAGGGGTTCATCAGCTCTCATTAGGCCATCAAAAAAATTTTTCATCCAAGGAGACTGAAAACTCCTCAGGACTTCTTTAAGCGCAATGACTTCGGTACAAAAATGTCTTACATCGCGAATTTCTAAAATTGTTAAGATGGAGTTTTTTTTCAATTTAATGGCCCAAGTCTCAAAGAGATCGAGACTTTGCATATAGGGCCGTGTGCCTGTTTTGAGTAATGCACGAGATTCTTCTATTTTCTGAAAACTTTCCTCAGCTTCATTCGCGCTATTTTTAGCACGCAACGATTGGATAAGGAGTTTTGTGGGGCCTCCGGTGGCAAGTGTCTCTAAATGATTTAAAAGCTCTTTCCAATCCAGATTGCTGAGTTCTTTACTTTGGGTCTCTCTGACTTTATGAGAGAGGGCATGGGATGGTTTTTTACTGGGATTATGAGTGGTAATTTGAGACTCGTTTGTTTTGTTGTCGATAGACGATGGCACCGAGAAACCCTCCAAAAGTAAACAATAGTACTACGAAAGGCCAATATTCACCATACTGAGTATAGAGCGTCAATGGAGGATTTTGATCGTAGTGAAGAGTGATGGGTTCGGACCATTCTGTATAAAAAGGGGATTGAACAAGAGTTTTGCCAGAGGCTTCAACACCTGAAGTGATGCCTGTATTGGTCACTCTGAGGAGAGGTCTGCGGTTTTCAATGGCCCTGGCAAAGGTTAAATATAAATGTTGATAGGGTTCAGAATAAATGCCGTACCAAGAGTCATTGGTAATATTGATTAAGATGTGAGCGCCGTCGGCAATGCCTTTTCGAGAGTGTTCTGGGTAAAGGGATTCATAGCATATTTGTGGAGCTAATTTAATTGGTTCCGGCGTTAGGCCAGAAAAGTTGAGTGCTCTTGGCTCTGGACCAGAATTAAACCCTTCGCCGGCTGGCGAGTATTCGTTCAAAAGGGGAAACCATTGTGAAAAAGGCGTATATTCACCAAACGCAAGCAGTTGAGTTTTGCGGTAGGCCGTGTTGAGGAGGTTGCCTTCTGCATTAAAGGTAAAGAGAGCATTAAAATTGAGTTCCTTAGCATTGTGAGTTGGGTTGAATTCGCGGGAATACCCTCCCGTAATTAAATATTTTTTGTTTTCTTTGAGAAATTGTTTGATCCACTGTGGTCGATGTCGTGTGGAATAATCTTCGTCTAAAAAATCCGGGATGGCAGATTCCGGCCATACCAAAACAGAAGCTTGAGGGTAAAGTTGAATGGATTTTTTTGAGAGTTCTATAAATTTTTGTACAATATAGTCTTGATATCCAATTCCTTTTTCGGCCATGATTTTTTCGGCATTTCCGATATTAGCTTGGACAGGCAAAAAGGTGATCTCTGAATCCCATTTTTTATGGATCCAAGGCTGACCATGATACCAACCGCTGGCATTGAGGATGGCAAAGGCAGCAACTGCAATGGTTAAATACTTTAAATTTTGTTTATAAGTGAAGAGGGCATTAAACAGTAGAAGGAGAAAGGAAAGTCCTTGAAAGCCAATCACATCACTCCAATGGTAGAGTGGAAGTTTTGCCCAGTAGAGACTATAACCCATGTGCCATTGAAAAATATAGGGCCAGTAAATTTCGGCTAAAGACCATAACCCAACGAGTAGAGCCAGCAAAAAGAGAGGGTGTGTTGGCGACAAAGTTTTAATATTCAATTTGGTTTTTATTTTAAAAAAGATCCAGCCAACCAGGGGAACAAAAAGATGAGCTAAACTGGCAAACGCAATAAGAACTAAAATGGAAAGCAGCTTTGGAATATGGCCAAACTCATAGGCTACATGATAGACCCAATGAAACCCAATTAAATTAAAAACAAATTGGCTTAACCAGCCACTCAATAAAACTTGTTTGCTCGTTTTTGCCCTAAAAAGCCAAAACCACCAAAGGGGGGCATAATTAAATAAAAGAGCCCATGGGTAAAAAGGAATAAAAGAGGTGCCGGTAAGGATTCCAGTCAGAATACTAATTGAAATGAGTTGATAATCTATTTTTGTTTGGTCGCTAAAAAGTTTCTTCATTTAATATAAATCATTCTATAGAAGCGAAGGAGCAAGGTAAAGCATTCTCTCTTTAATAATGTAAAACTGTTGTGCTTTTCAGCAAATTTTAACTAAAAAAATTTAACTACGGTTTTTTGACTTTTTGCTCTTCGTTGATGACTGCATTATCTTTGTCTGGAGTTGCTCCTTGTTTTTGGACCGCTTGCAGAAGCGATTTTCCAAATGCTGAAATATTTGAATCAGCATTATTAGCACCGGGCTGTCCCGAAGAGGGGGATCGTTCTCCACTGCTGTTGGAATTGCCATCGCCTTTATAGAGTGTTGATTCAGGTGAAAAAATAGGCGTACTTCCATTGACATTGGCAGCTTGAATTCCTGTGATACCAATACCACTATCAAGCATAGTGAGAGCTTTATAGAGATTTAATTTTCGTGATGAACCTGTTTTATTGACCAAAGTTTCAGAGCCATCACCTGTTGAAATTAAATATTTTTTTGTCTCTTCCGCAGAGTAATTATGCTTGTAGGCCATAACTACGGCAGCCGCTCCCGAAACCCAAGCTGTTGCTTGCGAGGTTCCTGTCATCGTTCCGTAGGCGTTGTTGGGGAGTGTGGATTTAATCTCCTCTCCGGGGGCCGCAAGATCAACGGTTTCAACACCATAGTTACTAGAGTTGAGGACTTGAGTTTTGGGATCAATTGCAGTCACTGAAATGATGTTTGGAAGTCCATAGTCTGCTGGAAAATATTTATGTTTGTCGGAATTGGAATGTTCATTTCCTGCGGCAGCGACAAAGAGGACGCCTTGCCTTTGAGCTTCTTTAATGGCAGCTTTTTCGTCTTCGCTATATTCGAGACCACCACCGCTATAATTAATGATATTAGCTTTCATTTTTGTCGCGTATTTAATGGCGGCAATGGTATTTTTTAAATTATCTGTGGGAGTCTTTGGGTCATAATATTTAAGAATCATCATACTGACTTTTGGTGAGATTCCGATGGAACCCTTTCCATTTCCTTCAGCACCGATGATACCAGCAATATGAGTTCCATGACCATGAGTGTCTGTCAGTAAATTGTTATTGTTTACAAAATTCCACCCACGCACATCATCGACAAATCCATTGTTATCGTCATCAATACCATTAGTCGCTTTATTGCGTCCCTTGCTGTCGAGCCCAGTTTCGCCAGGATTAGTCCAAATATTGTTTTTTAAATCTTCGTGATTGATATCGCAACCAGTATCGATGATTGCCACGACGACATCACGGCTTCCTTGAGACACTTTCCATGCCTCAATGGCACCAGTTTTTTCCAGTTCCCATTTTTTGGAATTAATTGCGGGATCATTGAAAATAATACTGACTTCATTCGACGGAGCTTTTTGGTCGATCACCATTTTACCCAGCTCAAGTGATCGCGAGGGCTGACGATTAAGTGTTGACTCACTCGGTTGACGGCGCTGAAATGAGTAGGCGTAGAGAGCTAGTACTCCTAATAACATTATAAATAAAAACTTTGATTTCTTAGTCATTTCTGACCCCTTTTATTACTTATGCAATTTTCTTAATTTTATCGAGTTTTTCTCTCATCGCTTTATTTTCTTGTCGAAGAATTTGCAGTTCTTGTTGTAATTGTAGATTGTGTCGCTTTAATGTGGATACATCTTCGGTTTGAGTGCTCAATCCGACATTGTTCTGTGATGTAGCATGAGCTGAAGTCGATGCCGTATTGGGCGTTGCCACTTCAGTGAGTGTTTCATCCAGAATAAACGACGGTGATTGAATTCCTTTTTTGGAAAGCTGCTCTTCAATGCCATCTGGAACTGCTAGGTCGGGTGCAAATTTTTCTAGTTTAACAACACCCTGGTGGAGGTGAGTACGAACTTCGCTTAAAAACTTTTCGATGCTTGAGCCAATTTCGATGGGTGTAAAAGTTTTGTTTTCGTTGAGGTCTCGTATTTTAATTAAGTGAGTGTGGGGGAGGCCATGAAGCAAACGTTTTTTTTGTTCCTCGCTGATATTGGCTTTTGAGATTGCAGCTAGGGTCATTGGAAGAGATCTGCTGGTGAGTTCGCTTAGATACTCCAGGGGCCATTGAAGAATAATATCTAAAGTCAAAATTCGCTCTTTTATAGCTTTGTGCCAATCTGGACTTTCTTCAAGAATTAACTGCAAAAATTTTTCTTTTTTTGCTGTATTGCTAGTCTCAATGAGTGTCAATAATTGAACAAAACCACCACTTTTCTTATAACGATCAAGCACGCTCATAGTTGTCCCTCAAGAAGCATTTAGATTCTGCTGAAAAAGGCCTACTTCTTCGTTGAAAAAGTTTAAATCTCACTCAACGTAGGGGAACTACGCCTCGTTCGATTTAAATCTTTTTCGCCTCGAATTAGGCTCTTTTTCAGCAGAATCTATTAAGGTCAATGTTACAGTGGTTTTATCGGAGTCCAATTTGCAAAACTAAAGTCCCATCTAGCTCATTGAGATATCAAAGTATTAATAGGGTAGAGTAAACATTGAAAATGCTGATTTAAATAAATAATTTCACTTTGAAGTTGATTCAATTTGAGATTTTTAAATTAAAATAATCTTATATTTATTAGTGTATCGATTTAAGATCCTCGATTGAGGAATTTAGAGTGATAGCTGCAAATTTTTGGGAATTTTCGACGTTCTTTTTAGATAGACGAGCTACTAATTCAATTAATTCCTTTATATCAATGGGTTTAGTTAAGTAAGCACTAAACCCAGAAGTCAAACAACGTTCACGTTCATCACTTAATGCATGGGCTGTTAAGGCAACAATGGATCCTCGAAATCCGGTATTGAGTATTTTATGAGTAGCTTCATATCCACCCATCAAGGGCATTTGGATATCCATTAAAATTACATCAAATTTATTGAGAGTGACTTTTGCGATAGCCTCGACGCCATTGTTGACGGTTGTAACCATGGCTCCAGCTTTTTTAAGGATATGACTCGTGAGCAGTTGCAAGTCTTCGGCATCTTCAGCCAATAGAACTTTGACTCCAAAGAGTTTATTTTTATAATCTGAGAGAGAAATCGGCGAATGATGGGAATCGGTAGTAGCGGGGATTGCTTGTTCTTGAGGAACTGACCCAATCTCAATTGTAATGGTGAATTCACTGCCATGATTTTTTTGTGTTTTAGTTAAGACCAAATCTCCACCAAGGAGTTGGGATAGCTTTTTAGATAAATTCAAACCGAGTCCTGTGCCACCAAAATTGATTTGTGAATCTGTATGCACTTGGGAGAAGGCTCCAAAAAGTCGATGAAGTTGAGTTGAATCCATTCCTATTCCCGTATCTTTTACAATAAAAGATAAATAATTTTTATTTTTATCTTCATAAGGAGACATTTCATTTTTAACCAATAAGCTGACATGACCCTTATTCGTAAATTTAATGGCGTTGCCAATCACATTCATTAAGATCTGTCTTAACCTCATAGCATCGGTCAAAATGATGTCTACAACATCCTCATTTTTATTGAAAATGAGTTCTAGACCTTTTTCCTTAGCTTTGAGGTCGAGCACGTGTTTAATATCATGGAGAATTTCTGTAAGTGAGTTTGGTTTAATATTAATGTCTAATTTTCCAGCCTCTACTTTTGACAAATCTAATATGTCTTTAATGATGTTAGATAAAAGCTCCCCATTGCGTTTGATAATAGAAATATAATTAAACTTTTCCGAAGGTTCAGTTAAAGGATCTGCAATCAATTCTGAAAAGCCAATGATGGCTCCAAGAGGAGTTCGAATTTCATGGCTCATGTTTGCAAGAAAAGTATTTTTTGCTAAGTTGGCCGTTTCGGCTTCTTTTTTGGCAAGTTCGGCTTCGACTTTTGCAATATTTGTAAAGTAGAGAGCTCTTCGTAAAAAATAAATAAGTGAATTTGTAAGTGCGCCAATAGTGACCACAATAATTAAGTGTTCGTAGGAATTACTATTAGATAAAATTGACTGGACAGGTGGTATGAATTCATAATCCGCAATTAAAATTAGAATAATTAGAAAAATAAAGTTGAAGTACAAGTCCCCTGCAATGGCCATGAGTATCACTGTAAAAAGTGTGATTGAGGCAAAATAGGATTGAGTTAGAGTATAAATAGAGAGGGTGACTAAATATCCACCAAGCGCAATGACAAAGCTTAATGTAGATCGAGATATTTTAGAGCGGTCCTTTAAAATAAGCCATTCTAAAAATATTAAGAATTTTGATTCAAATATTGTTCTATTCTGAAATGAATTTTGTTGAAGGTTGCGGTTAGGCATAGTCCTATATTGACCCCTGATTTAGACACTTTTAATAATAATATTTTTTGATTATTTATATGTCATTTAATACTTTCTGAGAGTTAGCTTTATCTCAATTGATTAGTCAAATTAATTTAAAATAAGTGGTTGGGGTGCGTTGCTAGGTTAGCTTCCTTCAATCAATAAATTTAAAAAAATATTTACGTAGTTTACTTTGAATGTGTTAGTGTCAAGAAATGTCCTTATTAAAAGAGAAATTATCGAAACTTAAGAATCAATTTCAAAGTCAAGCGCAACAACTTGATGAAACTTCTAAGAGTGGTCTGATTTTAGATGCTTTTCTAGAATATGTCAGTGAAAAAAAATGGAACTCTATTCGGCCCAAGAAGAAGCCGTTTTAGAAATCGTGAGCGGAAAAAATGTCATTCTGAATACCCCAACGGGTTCTGGAAAATCACTGGTCGCTTTAGCCTTGCATTTTGATTCTTTTTTACGGGGGAGGAGATCTTATTATACATCTCCCATTAAAGCCTTAGTAAACGAAAAATTTTTCTCACTCTGTCGTGAATTTGGACCAGATCATGTGGGTATGATCACGGGAGATTCGACGGTGAATCCCACAGCGCCAATCATTTGTTGTACGGCCGAAATTTTAGCTATGGATGCATTAAGGGATGGAACACTAGCGAATATTCAAGATGTCGTAATGGATGAATTTCATTACTATGCTGACCGTGAGCGTGGTGTTGCATGGCAAATACCTTTAATTTGTTTACCACAAGCTCGAATGCTTTTGATGTCGGCAACGTTAGGTGATCCAGAGCATTTTCAAAAGCTCTTAACAGACTTAAATCAAGTCCCAACGGTTATTGTTAAATCACAACATCGTCCCGTCCCGCTTGAGTTTTCGTATTCTGAAACTCCACTGCATGAAACGGTTTCCGAATTAATTAAAAATGGTCGAGCGCCTATTTACTTAGTGAGTTTTTCTCAGAGAGAGTGTGCAGAAGAAATTCAAAATTTTATGAGTGTAGATGTTTGCACGAAAGAAGAAAAGCAACGAATCAACGAAGAGTTACGGGGATTTTCATTTTCGAGCCCCTATGGAAAAGAGTTGCAGAGATTTTTAAAGCATGGAATGGGATTACATCACGCGGGGTTGCTTCCTAAGTATCGAGTTCTTGTGGAGCGACTGGCCCAAAAGGGTTTACTCAAAATTATTTTTGGAACGGATACTCTCGGAGTTGGTGTGAATGTTCCATTAAAAACAGTCTTACTTACTAAACTTTGTAAGTTTGATGGATCTAAATCAACTTTGTTGAGTGTTAGAGATTTTCAACAAATTGCGGGCAGAGCGGGGAGAAAAGGATTTGATCAACTAGGGACCGTTGTAGCACAAGCCCCTGAGCATATCACTGAAAACAAACGAAATGAGCAAAAGGCTGCCGGTGATCCTAAAAAATTAAAAAAACTCGTTAAGAAAAAGCCGCCGGAGCGAGGCTATGTGCCATGGAATCAGGATACATTTTCAAAATTAATTCAAAGCTCTCCTGAGCCCCTTATCTCACGCTTTAAAATTTCTCACGCCATGCTTTTAAATGTTCTCAGTCGACCCCATGAAGATGGTTGTCGAGCCATGCAAAAAATCATTTCAAAGAGCCATGAATCACCGGAGAGCAAGAAAAAGATATTTAAAAAAGGATTTGAACTATTTCGTTCTCTGGTAGATCGTAAAATCATCGAATTGAATCCATTACGAGTTAATGTTGATTTGCAGGAAGATTTTTCTTTAAATCACGCTTTATCGCTTTTTCTCCTCGACTCCCTTCGACTCCTAGATCCAAGCGGACCAGAATTTCATTTAGAAGTGATGACGTTAACAGAATCCATCCTTGAGAGTCCTGATATCATTATTCGAAAGCAGTTGGACCGAGTCAAATCGATAAAAATGGCTGAAATGAAAGCCGCTGGCATGGAATATGAGGAGCGGATGGAGGAGCTTGAAAAGCTTGAGCATCCAAAACCTATGAGGGACTTTATTTATAATTCTTTTAATGATTTTGCGAGGGTTCATCCCTGGTTGGAGGATGAAAACATTCGCCCTAAATCGATTGCCCGTGAAATGTATGAGGGATTTTATTCCTTTGGCGATTATATAAAGGAATATGATTTACAGAGGGCTGAAGGTATTTTACTCCGCTATCTCTCAGATTTCTATAAAGCGCTGACGCAGAATGTTCCTGACTTTGCGAAATCAGAAGCTGTCTTTGAAGTTGAGGTCTACTTTGAAAGTATTATTCGGCAGGTCGATTCAAGTCTCTTGGATGAATGGGAGAAGTTGAAAAATCCTGACATAGTAAATAAAATTAGTTTAACTTCAAGTACAAGTAATCACTCAAAGGCAGTTAGCGGCAGAGAAGAGTGGAGTCGTAAAGCAATTATAATTAATCTTAGGAACGAAAGTTTCCGGATTTTAAAATACTTAGCGCAAAATAATCTTGATGGTGCGGTAGAGATACTACAGCAGGAAGAAAACCAAAACGAAATTCGAAGTCTTTTAGAAAAATCATTAGCTGAGTATTTTCAATCAGGTCATCAAAAAATCAATATTGATACAAAAGCTCGGGGCACAGAGTTTGTCGTCATAAAGCCAGTGACCGCAGCCTCCATGTATCAGGTTTGGTCTATTGAGCAAAGGTTGACCGATCCTGATGAGTTGAATGATTGGGTGATTGAACTGGAAGCTGAAGTTCAACTCAAAGATCGATCAGTGAAGCTGATGTTAAAAAGCATTGGTGCTATTTAATAAATGGCTTGTTAAAAATCACATTCCCTTGGCGCGACCATTTTTAACGTTTTCCATATTGACGACAGTGTATTCAATTCGAATTTTTCGAGCCTCAGGTGAGCTTCCTTTAGGAATTGCTGAAACAATAACGAGGTTCCTGGCAGGATCATAACCCCAGGTGCGTGGCCCGGCTTTTAACTCCTCATTCCCTAAATAGACCTTCAGCGTTTCATATTCCGGAATGGCTTTGAGTGAAATATTTTGGGAGGGAGTTTTATTAACTATCTGCTCACCCATTTGGGCAAGAACATCACTAAATGCTTTTGATTTACATAATGAGTAAACTTGCCCTTGATTGATATTAATAAAATCAATAATATTTTGGGGGACACCATTTTCCATTCCAGGATCGACTTTATCACAATCATTTTTGTTGGCTAATAATCCAAAATAAGAAAGCAGAGAGCCATCAGGGTTGTTTTTAATTTGTTTAAGTTCACTGTGGAGCTGACTTCCAGAGAGCCCAGGGCTTGAGTCATCAGCATCCGTCACCATAATTACTGCCAGTCTTGCTTCGGGGCGATAAAATCCTGCATTACTGAGAGAGGAAAGCGCGGGTTCGGTAACGGCAGCAAGAATGGGTGAAAAAATTTGTTCGACTTCTGGGCCTTGGCGGTGCCCCTCTTTATCATAGAGAGGAAGGACTCCAATAAGAAGGCTCTCTGCTAATAAATTTAAATCCTGATGGGCGCGAGTATAATAGTTTGAGGGAAGGCCTGGAATTGATTTTTTAAGGGGAATTAAAAAGCCATTTGGATTATAATTTTTAACAATAGGTCCATAGGCTGCATCAAAAATAGTTGTGACTCCGATGTGATAATCGAGGTCGCTATTTTTATCAAGTGACTCAACAAAACGTATGATATTTTTTGATAAATTTTGTTGGTGTGTAGTCATACTTGCAGAATTATCGATAACAAAAAGAATATCAACAGCATTGGTTGTTTTCAGTTCGGCTGCTTCGGCTTCCATACTTGATTTCTGAATCTTTTCTGGAGGAGTCATTCTCTGGCTATTCGTATGATCACAAGAGATCATTGTCATTAATGACAGTAAGCCTAAAACTATAGTATTGAATTTATTTACTAACATGGTTTACTCCCTCCTTTTAAAAGGATCAAGTGGGCATTCGGCGGTAGCAGCATCAAAACTGTCGATTTCATCCAGCCAAATTTCATTGCTAGAACTGTACGGAAAAACAAGGGCATTCTTATCGACTTTCTTTGAAAAATCAGTGGATTTTTTCTTTTGCATTTCTTTGTTATAAGCAAAAACTTGCTGTACGACTTGAGTTTCTAACACTTGCATTTTTTGTAGCACACCTTTAATTTCTTTTAGGTCAAGGCTCGCTAAACCAGACAATCGTTTCTTAAAATCGCTCTCATTACCGGATTCCACAGCAGAAATAATTTTTGTATCTCGGTAAAAATATCGTGGAAGATTTTTAATATCAGCACCAAAATCATCGGCTTTAATATCGGTGATTTGAGATTTCTTTTGTTTTAAAACGTTGAGAGCTTTGCTCGTCACTGGAGAGGAAGAGTCTTGAGACACTAACTTTTCAAGCTCCACTTCGCGACTCTGATACCTTGTTTTAAAAAGTTGAAAATCCTCCATGACTCCCACAATATGACAAAGCTTGTAGTTCAATAATGCTTTTAGAAAATAAGGTTCTGGTCCAATTTGGGGAGCCAGTAAATCACTTGTTAGTGTTGTAACAAGTGCAAGGGCTTTGTTATGATCTCCTTTTCTTACGGCGGTCCAAGCCCTTTCTTCAAGTGCTTCCATCCAATAATCCGAAGATTGTGGGATTTTCTCATAAAAGTTTATAGCCTGGTCCAGTTGCCCTTTTTCAAAGGCAATGCGAGCACTTTCCATGGTGGATTTCTCGCTCATATTGACGGCCATGAGTGGAGAAGAAATCAAAAATGAAGTTATTAATCCTGGGAGTAATCTCGTTATTATCTTTTTCATAGGAGTAATCCTAAACTAAAATGGAGGGCCATCGTGTTGACTTGCGGTTCTTTTGTATAGGCAGAGTCTTTATAACCCTGATAACGAAGCTCTCCGCGAGCCATAATGTGTTGGGAAAACCACAGACCAACACCAGTTCCTGCGGAGTAGAGAGTAGCGCTTTTGGCAGTCTCTAATTTTACGGTTCCCACTCCAGCCATGAGATATAAATCAAATTGAGTTATGGCTTCATCAAAAAAGTTGAGTTTTCCATAAATTGGATACCAGCTCACTGTCGCAAGTTGCGAACTTATGGGGTAATCAATTTCAGGAAGTTGAGCTTGATTTCCGTTAGCGATGCGAGTTTCTGCGTCATTATAAACACGTTCGCCCTCTGAGGTCAGGCCATTAAAATAGGTATCGTAGCGAAGACCAAGTGAAAATTTGGGATTAACGTGAAACTCCAATTGCAACCCGCCGGATTGCGTTTTTACATAAGAGTCACCACCGTTGATAAAACCATAGTGACCACTGATTTCAAATCTCATGTCTCGTTCAACACTGCGCTTTTGAACGACACGCACTTTATTTTTAGCATCAAGGGCCTTGGCCTTTTTTAAGAGCGCTTCACTGGAACCCAGCGAATCCCAATCCGAGGCTTGGGCTGAAAAGGAATAAAAGTTGAGAAATAAAGTGGATGAATAAATAAGAAAGTACGTTAAAAATAAACTTCTTTTAGTTATGTTTGATTTCATCATCATCTTACTTTCCTCCCTCAGGAGAAGTGGGTGGTGTTTTCGGTTTACATTCTTTAATCTCTGTAATGGATATTTTTTTAGTAATCTCAGTAGAAGTTCTTTGTCCTTCGTATTCGCCAGCAGCCAAGATTTTAATGGATAAATCTCCAGGGTTCATCGAGCAGGGGATTTTCCAAGTAAAAGTACAATCTTGTTTTTGAGATGTTCTTCCACTTCCACTGGATGATTTATTGCAAGTTAACTTTGGAGACCCTTCGAGTTTTACGGCTTCATCGGATAAGAACGTGGTAATAAGGCCCACGGAGGATGGAAGGTAGGTTTTAAAAGAAAACTTGAGAGTTTCTTTTTGTTTTGTGATAGTGAGCTCTTCGTTTAAACCTTCAATAACAGGTCGGAGAAGTTCGCGTCGGTAGGTGATTTGAAAGCTGATTTTTATGATCGGAGAAGCAATGCCTGTGGCGCTGCTCTTAGAAAATAATAAAAGATGAGAGTTAATTGCTGCGGGTAGTGTATTAACACCAGGTATAGGAAATACGGGCACATGCTCGAGAAGTGTTGTATTGAAAGAGATGGTTGCTTTCCACAATCCCTCTAAAATTTTACCAGAGACTTTATCTTTGAGCGGTTCAACTGGGCCCCAAATCATAAAGCGTCGACCAGCATCGATGTCGGTAGATTCTCGGGTGATTCGGTCAGTAAACGGAGTGTAATCCAGCACGGGTGGTTGTGAGAGAGAGGACGTAGTATCTTTTATGATGATTTCTAATTCTCTGGTTTCACCTTCATTAATTTTTGTGATTGTAGCATTAGGATCTAAGTTTCGAACTTCAATAATCTCTGGAGCTTCCGAAGAATTAATAATTCGGTAATTAAGAGTCAACTCTGCTCTGAGTTGTTCGGCCAGTGTTTTTGAACGAATATCGGTGACTTCAAGAATTTCAATGGAGACATGAAAAATTTGTGGCGGTTGATCTTTTAAGGCTCGCGCTAAATCTTTGCTAGGATTCCAGGAAAATTCCCAATTGCCATTCCCTAAATCTTTCAAGGGTTCACTCTCCGCGGGGAGATCGCGAGAAATTAATCGATAACTCACTCCAGGTAGAGAAAGTTCAGCGTGAATTGTAATCGTATTTCTTTGACCTGCAACCAAAGTAACAAAATTAGTATCTGCTGATCCGGAGGCATTGACAACGTAGAGTTTGTATAAGTCTGAAGGGGCGTATTTTTGATCTGTAGGCTCAGGGTTATTGTGAACAGGTCCTAAAGTTTTCTTTAGGTCGCTGTATTTTTTTAGAGTCCCTTTGGAGCTAGAAGATTGATTAGCACAGCCACCAAGGAGGATTAAGCTGGAAGCAACCAGGAAATATTTTTTCAGAGATAAATAGTTTTTATTTTGTAAATTCATTTTAAACATAAGACGTCCTTTCTAATTTTGAGAGACTCTTTGCAACGCAAAGGGGTAGTTGACATCGACCGTGACACCACCGACGGGTCGAGGGAATTTCCAATTTTTAATTTTACCAAGCATACAACTTTCAACGTTGGGTGCGTGCAAGCTACTAGAAGAAATTGAAAGAGAACTCACAGATCCTTGGGCATTAATGGAAAAGTCCACCAGTACACGCCCGCGAAGGCTAGATTTTTTCTGTAAACCAATTTCATAACAATAAGTGATTTGACCTAAATTTTTCATCACAACGAGGTCAACGGCATCACGATCGAGACCGCCTTCAACCACAGTTTCTTCATGCACAGGGTAAGCAAAAACACTGGGTCCTGATCCACCCAATTTTGAATTTCCATAACCTTCATGACCGCCTGCTTTTCCTTTAGTTCCTAAATTACTATTGCCATAACTTCCAGAACCTCTGCGGCCTTCACCCCAGCCGCTACCAAATCCACCTTGGCCATTACCGACTTGTCCTGCAATAAGACCTTTGCCATATAAAGCTTGTTCGTATCCTCCGCCAGAATCATTTCCATGTCCCATGGTTCCATTTCCTTTTCCAATACCAGCGCCACGTCCGCTTCCACCAAATCCAGTGGCTCCTTGAACTCGAAGCCCTGATCCCATTCCATTCTTTGAACCTTTAAGAGCATTGTTGATGGAGTTTAATGACTCACCCATTGTACCCATGCGAAGAAAGCGAGAGGGTGGGCGAGTGGAGTTTGAAGCATATTTTCCATGTAAATTATTTTTTACCAACAAGGACTTTCGCTTGTCTGTTCGAGGAACGACTTTGACATTTTTGGGGATTTTTGTGTTTTTGTTGATACTTACTGTTTTTTCTACTGGCACTGTTGACCGAGGCTGCTTAATAGATTGTGTAGGCTCAGTTATTTTTTGTTCTTCTTTAAGATTAATTGTCACAATAGAATTTGTTGAAATTGGAGCTATTTCTTTGTTCGATTTTGGCATTAAAAAAGCAAGCAAAACGAGTAACCCTAATACAAATCCGTGGGCTGTTCCACTCCATTTGACATAAAATGGAAATGGTGTTTCTTCCATTTCTCGTAGGGGAGTATCATTTGAGATCTGATCCTGTTCAGTATGAAAAGCTAAAACGCCTAGTCCTTTTATTAAATATGATTTGTTGTTAGACTTTAAACGATGAGAGAAATCAGAATTTTCAATAGTGATTTTTTGTAGAAGGGTGTGTGTTTTATGGATGGAGGAGGTATTAGTAGTGCGGGGCTCCTCTGAAGGAGCTTTGAGTGAATCACTTTCTAGTGTATTTAAAAGTTCAACTCTTTTAGTTATTTTATTTTGTGCAATAAAATACGATCCATTTTTAACTTGAAAAAAACGGATAGGGACTCCGGCATTATTTTTAAAAACCATTAAATTCATTTCTTTTTTTGCACTCATAACGGTATTTCCTTTACTAAATAAATCATAACTCTATAAAATATTAATCCCTGAGTTTTTCTTTTTCTCTACGATCTTTAAAATCAGTACGAAGTGTGAGTAAATTTAAAATTGGTTTTTCATTTTCAACAGTGACAAGCCCTTCTCCGGGGACTTGATGTTTTCCTTTAACGAGTCTATCGCTAAATACTAATTTTTTTTCCACTGGGGCTTTTTTAGTTTTGACCGAGGTATGGCCAACCATTCCATAGATAAAAGTTAAAATAAAAGCGAGACTTAAATAAAGAAAGCTCATACTCAAGGACTCCATTAAAGGGTGCCCGACTTGGCGTGCCGTTCGACTTTTTATAAAATCGAACATTCTTGAGAAGTTTTGAGACAAAATAGAATTTATTTTCATAAGTGACCTTCTTTTAAACTTTGATTTCTAGCTTCTAAAAATACAACCATGCTCTGGTTTCCTCGTTTTTTTTCCATTGTCATTAATTGCTTTTGTAAATTTAAATCAAAGGGATCTTTTCGAAGCTCGAGTTGTAGGTTGGAAATTTCACTGTTTGATGGTAAGTCTTTCAACTCATTCAGTTGGCTTTGAATATCATTGGTTAAAGATTTTGGTGCAGAAGAGGCAATGGCTCGGAGTTCATTCATTAAAATTCCACGAGTGCGAACACTGTTTTCGATCCTCTTAATAAGAAAGCTAATGTAGTCTTTATGCATCCATGTTTTTTCTAAAAAAGCATTAAGTTCTTGTGCTGCTTGATGAAAGGGTTTGGCCTCATTGGCTAATTCTTTAAGATACTGCTTCTTTTCTTTTTCCTTTAAACCCTTAGGAGTAGGAAGTTTTTCAATTTCAAAAGCAAGACGACTATTTTCAGCTTGCAGTCCTTGTGCGGCAACGACTTGAAGAGTCCAATCTTGCGATTTTTGTGCCGCTTTAAATAGGGCTTGGATTTCCATAAGATTTTTTACTCGAAATTTTAAACCAGAAGCCAAAAGAGCTGTGGAGCGAGTGTTGAGTTCAGTTTGCGAAACCACTTTGAGTTTGGATTTTAATTTACCAAGATCTAGGTAGCGTTGAATGGATTTTCCTTCCCATGTGGAGCGAACTCCAGGGAATCGAAGGGCCCACTGTGCCTCTTGCATTAATGGCTCTGAATTAAAACATTCAAGTGCAAGGTTGGCAAAAATATCCGGATGATTTTGTATTCCAGCAGCTACTTGGTGGAATGTTTTCCATGGTCGTTCAGAGAGTCGGACCATTTGCACTCGAGCCAGAGTTTTTTGCATCGAACTTGATTTTGGAGAACGAATAACGCGTTCAAGCCAAGGCTTCACGGGCATTGATGTGAGTTCTGCCAGGAGAGCGGCCTTGAGTAATTGGTTGGGATCTTTTGATTTTTCAAACTGAAGTTCATGAACCGTTGCAAAGGCCGTTTTAAAATCCAACAACAATTCTGAAATAGAAAGCTTCTTATTGAGCGACCATTCAACCTCAGAAGCTTTGAGATTTTTAATACGAGTGTAGTCTTTGATGGACTCAAGAGCTGTACCCCAGTCTTGAGATTGAATAGCCAGATCAATTTTAGCTCGAAGATGAGTTTTATACTCTTTGGAGTCCTTGGGTGGCTCAGGAAGATTCTTTAATTTAGCTAAGGCCTGGGAGCTAGCGGCTATTTGTTCTCGAACATCAATAGTTTTTGTTTTGTTGTTGGAAGTGCTAGCGTTTTTAAAGGCTAATGTTTGAACCTGTTTCATTCCAGCATTATAAGAAATTTTTCTGAAATCGGTCGTTTGCTTAGGGAAAGTTTGAGAGTACGTTAAGGCAGTGGTTTCGACTTTTGCTGTTTCATTTAAAAAAACCAAGCTATCAAGCGCTAAATGAGCGGATTTGAGTTTTAAATCTTGATCGCTAAAGCGAGAATCACTGGCGATAGCATTAAATAATTCAAAAGATTTTTGGTACTGGTTTGTATCATAGAAGAGCTTAGCTTTTTGATACTGAACATACGCTGCTTCTGATCCTTGGGGATTGAGTTTAAGGTAGTGTTCATAAGCCTTCAGTTTTAAATCAGCATTAGAAGTTAATTCTGTGAGACTGATCTCCGTATGAAGCGTACCGTTGAGTATTTTTTGAAGCCGAATTTGTTCATCACTCTTTGCTGTTGTACGGTTGGAGGATTCGTTGGCGGTTGTCTCAGCTAATTTTTTTGCGATAATATCCGCCGCTTTTCCGTAGGCAATGAGTGCGGCATTGTTTTGTGATACTTTTGTAGCAAGTTGTGCGAGCCACAGATATACTTCAAAATCGGTATCGATGACTTTTAAATAAGATTCATAGGATTTGATTAGTAAATTTTGAGAATTTTTTAGCTCACTGGAACTTGTGAGTTTTTGCCCGAGTTTTTCCCACGTCACGAGAAATTGTTTATAATTTGATGAAGCTGGCGTCTCATTGTTTTTGCTAATTTTTAACAGACTTAATGATTCATTGAAGCTTTGATAAGCTTTTTCAAAGTGGTTATGGTTGAGATGATGTTTGGCTAGGCTCAACAGAAGTTCTGCTTTTTTCTCATCAGTTAATTTTTGGTTTGCAAGCACCCATTCCCAAGCAAACGAAGCATTTTGTGAGTGACCAATGCGTTCTGACTCTTCACCCAAAAAGAGCAGATTGTTAGCGATATCGTCTTCAGGAGTGAGTTTGATCAGTTGCTGAAGAGAACTTTGATTTAAATCAGCCTTGGCCATAAAAAGAGCTAAGTCTCGTGCCACTTCACGATGAAAAGAATCACTAAATTCTTTTCCAGAAGAGGAGTTTAAGCTCATCATGTCTTGATTATTGAGAATGAGTTTTAAATCTCTTATTGCATCATCAACATCACCTTTGTTGTATTTGGCCCAAGCTATTTTATGGTAAATAGGTCCAAAGGATTCTTTAGTGTTTAAGCGTAAAATGCTTTCATAATCACTCAGTGCTTTATCAAATAAACCCTGTTTAAAATAATAAGAGGCTCTCTTGTTGAGAGCTTTGGAGCGAACATCGTCGCTCAAGTTTTTTTGTTCGATAAGACTTTGATAAATTTTAATCGATTTTTCAATTTGGTTTTCTTCAAGTAAATAGGCTAACTGTAATGAAACTTCGCCACCATCAGCATTTTTTAATTGAGGTTGGATTTCTGAATAGAGTGTAATGGCTTTCTTTTTAAAACTTTGAGATTGAAGACAATTATGGCAAGATTTATTCCCTTCTTCAATAAAAAGAAGGCGCGCCTTTTCAGAGTAAAGATTGGCCAGTTGAATCTTTAAGCTCATCAAGTTAATGCTTTTATCTTTAGGGTCAATTTTCTTTAAACTGGTTTCAAGTTTTTCGATCACGAGATTATGAGCTTCAAGATCCATTTTCTCAGCTGCAGAATAACTTCCAATGATGGTTGAAGTAATCATCAACACCACCATACGGAGTGAGCTCAATAAACTAAGGTTAGTCCTCAACCAATAAAACATTTATTATTCTCCTTGATGTTCCACAGCCAGTCTCAATTGATTCATTCCTGCCTCAGAAGCGGCAATTAAGACGGGGTTAATTTTTTCAATATCATTCTTTTGATCCGCAACAATAACGAGTGATTTTGATTTATCTTTGTCATTGGATAATGTTTGCGAGACCTTTTTTAACTCTTGAGTGAGTTGAGCCAGTTCGATTCTTTTATTTTTAATATAATACCCATCATTTTTAATCATGAGTGTGGTTTCGTCTTGTGCCAGTTCACTATGATAAGCCATAGGTAAGCTCACACCTAATTGAGGATCAATATTCTCACCAGAGACAGAGGGTCCAAAGAGTAGATAGATAACTAGTATTGAAAAGGCATCAACCAGTGAAGTGATGATCAGGGGTACGGCCTTTTTCTTTACGTTAACTCCTCGTGGTTTTAATTGTGACTGATCAAGAAGAAACGAAGGTTTGGTGCTCATAGAATTTAAAATACTTTGACTCATTAGTGAACTCCTTTGATAGCAGGCGCTAATCCAATATTGAGAGAAAGTGATTTTAGTTGATCTAGAAGCTTTATCGTTTCACCGTAATTAGTGCCAATCTCTGGCATGACTATCACGGAGGTTACTTTAGAGTGTTTAACCATATTTGTTATTTCAACTTTTAGCTTTGTCCAAAAGAGGGTGACATTTTTTGCATTCGACTTATCCATATGAATTATTTTTTCTTCTTTTAGAGAAGAGTCTTCACCCTTTTTCCATTGGAGAACAAAATCTCCTGACGCTTTTACTTTTAAAAAGACAGAATCCGGAATTTTCCCAGAATCGATGATAGATTTTGGTATGACATCGCCAATGGCTTGGTTAATATCAATAGTTCCTAGACGATTCCAAACAGCCGTTGTCAGCAAAAAGCAAATGCAAATCGAAAGAACCGAAAGGATCGGTAGAAGATTTAATTCGAAGTCAAGGTCTTTAGATTTTGTTTGCATATAAATTCCTTTTATTTACTAAGTAGTTCGCTCTCGTTTTCACCAAAAAGTCAGTTCATTGGATATTACATTTTTTGGTTGTTCTTAGCTTTGGCAATACTGGGCACTGATTCAAAAGAGTAGGTAAGCCATAGATAAAGCTTCATAGCAGCCTTATTGAGGTCTTCGCTCAGTTTTTGACTTCGACTTTGTAATATTGAGAAAGCAACAAGTGATGGAATTGCCACAATCAATCCATAGGCCGTAGTGTACATGGCCATGGAAATCCCTTTTGCCAGAAGTGTACTTCGTTCTGCAGCAGAGGCCGCACTCAATGAACTAAAAGCTTCAATCATACCGATAATAGTTCCAAGTAATCCTAAGAGAGTGCTGACGTTAGCAATGGTTCCAAGAAATCCAGTGTTTTTTTCTAGTCGTTGATTGGCTTCGACGAGGACTTCATCCATCTTTAATTGAATTTCTTCTTTACCGCCAAAGTTCAAAGCCGATTGTGCTCCGACTAATGCTACTTGACCAATTGGTTCTTTAGACCGGGAATCTTTAATTTGGCTTACCAAATTTTGTAAATTGCCAGATTTGATGGTGTTCTCCATGGGTTGAGCCTTTTTGAATTGATTCGTTTGTCGCTTAATATAAAGTGAAAAAACACGCTCTGCGATGATAGCAAATGAAAAGATTTGGCAGAGGAGTATGGCCCACATCCAGATACCACCGGCAAGAAATCCTTCTCCTAATTTTTGTAAAGTCGTTAACATAGTATTCTCTCCTTAATTAACTTTTGTTTATCGATTAACTCTAAAGTAACTCGAGCAAGAACTCCTTAATCATCATTTCTTTAAACGTTGAAATGAGGCCGGGAGGTCCTCTCTGTTGGAGGCTTTACCGCAAAGTTGGTGCCAACCTTGAAATGAAAACTACAAGCGGTAGGAGTGAATTTTTGGGATGGAAATTATAGATTCTACTTTTGTGGGGACGGATTTTGTCACTTAATGCTATTTGTCAAAATCCTATTTCTTATCAATAATTTATGTTTAATTTTAGGTGAACTCCCATAATCTGGTGCAAAGGTTTATGCAGGCAGCCCCTCTCAATTAACCTCGCGGAGAGTGCTCTGAGGATGATGACGGAAATTTTAAAGTCATTTCAAACCCAATCCCAGCAAGACTTGCTCCATGTAAATTGTGGTTGGAGCAAAGTAGTTTACAGTTTTCAATACTGTTCGCTCCGCCTTGACTGAAATGAATTTCAAAGTGATCAATTTGAAGTTTATACCGACTCTGACAGCGAACGTTATCTTTTCCTATAAATTCACAACATCCTCTGGAACGTTTAAATAGTGCTCCCACTTTTTGAAACAGAATAATATGATTGAGAATTTCATGAGTAAGTTTTCTTTCGTTTCTAGTAAGGAAAATTAATTTTTCATTGATTTGGTCGACTGTCATAAATTCCATGGGATGGTTCCGTTTATTCTGAGAAGTGTATAACATGGATTTAAAACTCTCTATTTTGAAGGAGACGATCTTTATTCTAAATCAATGGTAAAACGTCACCACATTCTCAAGGTATAATGAATGCGATGACATTTAAGTTTTCGATGTAAATAATCCAATTCAATAGAGTAAAGACCAAGTATGGAAACGCACCACCCCTGTAAAATATTTTAAAATTTATTTTTATTAATGCAGTATTTCCTGTCTAGCAGACCAACTAAATATTTATTATTTGTCAAAATGCAATCTTTCGAGATAAAGATAGAGGTTTCGATTATAAAGATAAAGTTTCAAATATTTCTGCACCAGTAATGATTGTCGGAGGGGATTATGATCCTTTAGTACCAATTGTTGTACAAGATCGTGATTATGAAATATTGTCGCAAAATAAAAAGAAAGTTAAATATCTTAGAATGAATAATATAGGACATGAATCTTTATGGGAGAATCCAGACTGTGTCCTCAGAGAGGTTAATGAGTTTCTTGATTCATCGTCTATGAATATACAAAGTCAAAAAGTAGGATGTAGCTCTCCCTAATTTGTAAATGAGTAAGTAGGACTTCATCTCTTTTGTTCAGTGTGTATTTATCATTTTAATTTCTTTAAAACATATTCTGGGCGATCTTTGACTTCATCGTAGATTAAAGCGAGGTAGTGACCAACGATCCCCAGACAAAATAAAATAGATCCACCAATAATAACGATGAGTAAGTTTACGGTAGTAAACCCAGTGAGCGCTTGCCCCTCCAATTTTTGCCATAAACTGATGGCGCCAAAAATAAAGCCAAAAATCAATGTCAGTAGTCCCAATCCACTGACAAAGCTCAACGGTAAACTTGAAAAAATAGATATATTTTTAAGAGCGTAGCGAACGAGTTTGATTTGTGACCAACGAGTTGTTGCTCCTCCCTTTCTTTCACCAACAGAGAAGGGGATTCTTACGCTTGGGTAGCCAAACCACGAAACAAGTCCCCTAAAAAATCGTTGTTTTTCAGGAAGTGTGAGATAGGCATTAACAACTTCTCTATCGAGGAGTTTAAAATCCGAATGACCAGATAGAGAAAATCCGGAAAGTTTTTTCATAAAAAAATAAAAACCTTTGGCGCATAATTTATTAAAAAAACTTTCTTGTCCGCGATCTTCCTTGATGCCTTCAACGACTAAAAAGCCCTTTTGCCAACTGGAGATCATGGGGCTTAATAATTCTGGTGGATGTTGTAAGTCAGAATCCATGACGATGATGGCATCACCGCTAGCAGTGGAAAGTCCTGCTGAAATGGCAGCTTCTTTGCCAAAATTTCGAGTAAATGATTTATATTTAACTCTGGAGTCATGGCGTACCATCTCAAGGGCTCTTTGCTCTGTTTGATCTGTAGAGCCGTCATTGATAATAATAAGCTCAAATTGAAATTGGTCTAAGTGGGGGAGATTGCTCAGGATAGTTTCTAAATTGGATTTAATTCCATGTTCTTCATTAAAAACAGGAATAACAATTGAAATCAATTTCATAGAAGCTCCTGAGATCCGAGGCGGTTGAGTTGAAATTCTCCATAATGGAAGTTTATCACCTGCACAGAATTTATTTTAATCATAAATTTGATTTCTTCAACTCATAAAAAATTATTCATTCATCAAATATACACCAGGAAGTAATTCTTTGAAGGGTTGGTTATCTTTGGGAGGAGATTTTGTAATCAGCGGGCGTTGCATTGTGGGACCTTTTTGATTATCTAGTTTGCAAGCCTCAACAAGCGCGCTATCGAATCGTCCTCCAAGACCAGAGTCAATCTGCCAACCTGTTCTAGCCAGCGCAATCATAACCAGGGAATAAGTTCGATAGTCCCATTGAGAATTCTCTAGGCCACATCCCACAGAGACAACTCTCGGGTATAGAGACATTTTTTTCTTTAAAGGTGTTGGGTGTGGCAGTGTTGTGATTACTTTTTCTAACTCCGAATCAACTTCTTTGGGAGGTGGATTAAATATTTTCAAGAGGGGTTTAAATTCTATGAAATGAATTAAAATCAGTAGCAGGAGGCCTTCCTTTTTAAAACGATATTCTGATCGATCAAAGGCCACAACACCGGCAATAAGAACCAGGTAATAAAATGGCCAAATCCATCGACCCGAAGAGCGAAAAATAGACGGCAGTGGTTCTAAAAATTGATACAGAGGAATATAAATAATGGGATTACCTCCAAAGCGAATGGGGGATGCTAAAGAGTAAATTATATAGCTTAAAAGAAGTAATAAAAAATAGCGAGAAGGCTTAGACTTCCACACTTTTAGCCACAGCACTTTGATTTGTTTTCTCAAGATAAAAAGCAAACTTAAAAAACCTAAGCCAAAATAAGTAAAGCCTTCAGGCTGGCACCAAAAGTAGCGCAGGCTCGGAACAAAAAGTGAGGACCCGAAAGAATTAAAGAGGCCCAGTAAATCAGTATTACAGGCTCCGAAGTCGGAACCTCGAGGATTTTTTACCGCGCTCACTCCTAAAATTTTGAGAGAGGCGTAAACAAGTAGGGCCAACAAAAAAAACTCTAAAAGCTTTCTGATTGTGGTCGTGGAGTTAAAGATGATGATGAACATAAGAATCGGGGCTGTGAGGGCAAATAAATACGGATGAATGCCAAAAGAAAACGCGACGAGCGTTAGGAGCCCAATAGATCTTGGGATTGATAGCTTCATTTTCAAATTCAAGCGAAGGGCTTCATAGAGAACGGCTAAAAGTATCCAGTGAGCCATTAAGGAAAAGTGACCGAATCTAAAAAGTAAGACAGGAGAAAAAACAAAAAGAAAAATCAGCAACCAAAGTGAACTTGTTTTTAAATTTAAGAGTCTACCAATGAGACCGGCATAAATTCCTTGAAAAACCCAACAAAAGATTAACCAAATTCCAATAAAGTGAAAAGGTTTACTGATAGGAATGGCATTGGCAATTAATTTTGTAAGAATGGAAACCCACGGCATGGTATCTGATTGAAGAATATAAAACCCTGAGTCGGGATACATATTCGCTATTTGAGTAATTATCTCTAGGGGTGGAGATACGCGGTAAAATTCCCATCCGACGAGAGTTTGTGATAAATCACCTTCGAGCAACCAACTTATGTCTGTCAGAGAAAAAAAATGCGGAGATACGATAAATGCCGCAACAATACTTAACCCAATGACGAAAATCCAAAAGCACCAGTTTTTAGATTTTGCCATAAATTCTTCGCATAGAGTTTTCAAAGTGAAAAATCAACTAAGTGCTAAAGAGTTTATGTTTAATTTCGTCATAGGATTTATTATCTAAAATCATTTTTATGACGTTCATACACAAACTCATTTTAGAAAAAAAGTCCGTTTGATGATGCACAATCCATCGTTTCGGATGTACAGACCAGGCTTCAAGTATTTTATCATTGAGTTGTTGTGCTTCTGAATAGGATTCAGTTCGAATAGGATTTTCTGTATCGTAATGAGCTTCGGGAGCGGTATCAAGATGTAAAACCCAATCGTAGCGAGCAATTTCTGCTTCGAGATTAGTGTTTAAAGAATCTAAAAACTGACTCCCATCATTCGGCCAATAAGCCATACTGTCGAGGCTTCCTCGATCACAGATGATCAATTTATTATCGTGTTCATCCTGAACAAGGGCTTCTAATTCATACTGTGTGTAGTAGATGGCACGCTGAACATGCTTTTGTCGAACATTGCCTTTGCGCCTTGGAAACCCACCCTTATAAAGGATCGATGCGGCCTCCGGAGCAACAGCGATCTTGTGGCCAAGATCGCGTTGAAGAGTATCAATAAGAGTTGTTTTGCCTCCAGAGGGGCCACCAGTAATTGCCAGCTTTCGACGTTTTGAATTCATAATAAAAAACGAATTCCCTTCTTTTTATTTTCTTTGTAATAAAGGCACTACTGTTCTTTGAGCCGCACCGATGTACTCACTTAGAGGGCGAATAATTCGGTTGTTGGCAGCTTGCTCCATGATGTGAGCTGACCAGCCAGTCGTGCGCGCCATTACAAAAATAGGAGTAAAGAAATCAATTTCAAATCCCATCATGTAATAGGCAGGCCCAGCAGGGAAGTCCAGATTGGGATAAATCTTTTTCTTTTCAATCATTGTTTGCTCTAAAGCATTGTAAATCTGCATCCACTTTTGCTGACCCGTAATATCGGCCATCACTTGTGCATACTTTTTCATGGTAGGAACGCGCGAGTCCCCACTCTTATAAACTCTATGACCAAAGCCCATAACTTTTTTCTTTTGAGCAAGAGCGTTGAGCATCCAATCCTTGGCAGTTGAAGGATCGTCGATTTCTTTCATCATGTGCATGACTTGCTCATTAGCGCCACCATGAAGAGGTCCTTTAAGGGCTCCAATACCTGCAACGGTCGCACTGTAGATGTCAGATTCGGTCGAGGTCACCACTCGGCTTGTGAAAGTGGAAGCATTAAAGCTATGTTCTGCGTAAAGAATTAAAGAAACATCAAACGCACGAACAATCTTAGCGTCAGGAATTTTTCCAAAGCACATGTGAAAAAAGTTTTCTGAAAGCGATAGATCTTTTCGAGGTTGGATATAATCAAGACCTTTTTTAAAACGATAGTCGGCGGCGACCATCAACGGAATTTTGGCAAGCAAGCGGACTGCCTTATCATAATTAGTGGCAGGGTCGTTGGCCCAAGTACGCGTGTCCTCGCAGCCAAGAAAGCTCACGCCTGTTCGAATGGAGTCCATGGGGTGACACGACTTTGGTAATAGTTTAATAACGTTTAAATTATTTTCACTTAAAACGCGGTAGCCACGCTCTAACGTTTCCATTTCTTTGAGTTGCTGTTCATTCGGAAGTTCTCCCTTATATAGTAAATAGGCAACTTCTTCAAAACGACAATTTTCTGCAAGCTCTTGAACCGGGTAGCCACGATAGATGAGCGAGTTCGTGTCGGGATTTACTTTTGAAACCGACGACGTATCAATAACTGCTCCCTCTAAGCCCTTCTTCACATTCATTTTCTCTGGTTCTGGAACATAATCAGGATTTACGTAATTAGAGTTTGTCATCTTTTAAGACCTTTCTGTAGGGAGTTTAAAGTTAAAAATATTTTGATCAAATTGATTGTATTCTGAATACTTCACGAGTTCATAAAGGCGCTGACGATGTTGCATCACAGGGAGTAGTCCCTCTTGGGTACCTTGTTTTGCAATTTCTTTAAAGCCAGACTCCACTGCTCCCATGGCAATTCTCAAACTTGTCACGGGGTAAATCACCACATTAAAACCAAGATTCGAAAGTTGAGTGGTCGTCAACAATTGTGATTTACCAAACTCAGTCATATTGGCAAGAAGTGGTACAGAAATGGATTTTCTAAAGGTTTCAAATTCTTTTTCATTTTGAAGCGCTTCAGGAAAAATCATCTCGGCCCCTGCGTCCACATAGGCTTTGGCGCGATCAATGGCCTTATCTAATCCCTCTGTGGCGCGGGCATCGGTGCGAGCAATAATTAAAAATTGAGAATCAGTTTTAGCATTGGAAGCCGCTTTGATTTTTTTAAGCATTTCAGTGGTTTCAATTAAAGCTTTTCCATCAAGGTGGCCGCAGCGCTTGGGATTTTGTTGATCCTCGATGTGGCAACCTGCAAGTCCCATCTCCGTAAGTTCTTGAATGGTGCGTGCGGCATTCATTGGCTCACCAAAACCGGTATCTATATCAATGATCGAAGGGAGTTTCGTTACGCGAGAAATTTGTCTCCCGCGACCTGCCACTTCAGATAACGTCGTTAAGCCAATATCAGGATACCCTAAGTCATTAGCAAGCACGGCTCCTGAAATATAAACTCCTTCAAAACCCAGTTCTTCAATCAGGAGTGAGACAAGAGGAGAAAACGCCCCTGGAAAGCGCAATAGCTTTCCAGATTTGAGGGCTGCTCGAAAGGACGCACGCTTTTCTTGCGGAGTGGATTTTTGAAATAACATTTAAAAAATTCCTTTTTCATCTCGTTTAGATTGAGTGAGATTCTCAATCGGAATCTGAACATTGAGCTGTTGTACTTCGCTCGCTGTGAGTTCTTGAAGTCGTTGCACAAGATCAAGAAAACGCTTGCTCTCCTCTTGAGTGATAATTCCTTTTGTTAGAGTTTCAAATTTTCGAATGTAGTCAGCGCGCTTAAAAGGACGTGCTCCTGCGGGGTGAGCATCAGCAACACCAAGTTCATCAACGAGTTTTTCTCCGTTATTAAATAAAATTTCTACTCGTCCGCCAAAACATTTTTTATTTGGGTCCACGGCATGGTAAGCCTCGGTCCACTTAGGATCTTCGAGAGTTCGAATTTTATGCCACAGCTTAACGGTATCAGCGCGCTGAGCACGCTCTGGAGCATAGGAGTCAACATGGTGCCAAGTGCCATCTTGAAGAGCGACAGCAAAAATATACATAATGGAGTGATCAAGAGTTTCGCGAGAAGCTTTGGGGTCCATTTTTTGTGGATCGCCAGCGCCTGTACCAATCACATAGTGCGTGTGGTGAGAGGTGTGAATAATAATTTCTTTAATATCATCAAAATTAGAAATTTTTGTCTTCATCTTGCGAGCAAGATCAATGAGCGCTTGTGACTGATACTCAGCAGAGTGCTCTTTGGTGTAAGTTTCAAGGATCGCGCGTTTTTCTTCTCCTTTTTCTGGGAGGGGAACTTCGTATTTTCCATCTTTTCCATCAAGCATGTAGGCAATTACTGAGTCTTCGCCTTCATAAATCGGAGAAGGCGCCCCTTCGCCGCGCATGCATCGGTCGACGGCTTCGATGGCAAGCTTTCCTGCGTGAGCAGGAGCATAGGCTTTCCAGCTAGAGATTTCACCTTTACGTGATTGTCGTGTGGTGAAAGAGACGTGAACCGCTTGTTGAATGGCTTGGTAAATAACATCTGTTGATAAGCCCAGAAGCGTTCCAATTCCTGCAGCTTGTGCAGGGCAGAGGTGGGCAATATGATCTTTTTTATGTTTATGTAAACAAATTCCCTTCACTAAATTCACATGAAGTTCGTAGCCCGTAACAATTCCCTTTAAGAGGTCTTGTCCGTTTTTTCCTTTTTGTTGAGCTACAGCCAATATGGGCGGAATATTGTCGCCAGGGTGGCTGTAATCGGCTGCTAAGAACGTATCATGGAAATCCAGCTCTCGAACCGCGGTACCATTAGCCCACGCCGCCCACTCTGGAGAAAATTTTTGGGTGTTCGGCATTCCAAACACAGTGGCTCCACCTTCCCGTGGATGAGTGAGGGCTTGTGCGCGAGCACTCGCAACAGGACGACGATTGGCCGCAGCAATAGCCACTGAGGCATTATCAATAATTCGGTTGATAACCATGTCGACAACATCAGCTTTAATGGGCGTTGGGTCCGTGGCTACCTCGGCCATTTTCCAAGCAAGTTGATCTTTTTTTTCAATTTTTTCTTTCGAGGGATAAACGCGAACGACATGTTTTCTCATACGGATTCCTTATTTCTAATGAGATCCCTATTTTAATAGGTCTCATGATTTGAAAGGGTTTTAGTTTTTGCTATTGGATAATGAAGTACAACACTTGTTTTTAAATTGCTTTGAGAGAAATGCAATGGAGAAATTATCACTGAGCGCTGCTTCTTGATTGATTGCGTTAATAGTATGCCGATTTAGTTGAGGAATTAAGCAAATTTTGCAAATGACGTAGATCAGTGCTGGAATCGAAAGGTTTAAGTCCACCCACGAGGAGAGGACCCAACCGAATGGGAGGACCCTAATCCATCGTTAAATTTCAAACAAACGGTGCTCGCCATGAGAGAATTCCTAGGGGAATTTGTTTAAACGTCCGTGGCTCTCATGGCTGCGCTCCGAACTCAATTTTCCGGTGGATTAGACTCCTCCTATTCGGTTGGGTTCTCCTTCTCGGTGTTTTAGTTTGTGGGTTCAATAACTTCAGGATTTATAATTGCACTAAAGTTTTTCTTGTTTTTCTCTCTTACTTCTTCAGTGGAATTTCGATCGATGATAAGCTCTTTGAGTTTTTCATAACCAAGATTGCTTGGGTCGATATTTGTATCAGTTTCTTCAAAGCCTAAGTTCGAATGGGCATTGCCATTTCTATAATATGTGACTTTGTTAATCTGCATTTTATAATTTTTATTATTTGGACCAACCTCGAAGACTGAAAAACCCATCATCGGCTTGCCATTAACTTTTTGGTCGGATAAATCAGACTCGCAAGTCATTCTCATAATTACTAAACTTCTATTTTGTCTTTTGTCCTCTTTAAGTACTGATTTAAAAGTATGTCCTGCTTTTCGTAAATTGAGTACTAGAAAGTCATTATCCTTAGATAATTGAGACTCCATAGCTTTTACAGCCTTAGAGACATCACCGTCATTTTCAATCACTGTATCTTTATCGATAAATCGTATAGGATTAGCAGCTTCTCCTTTTAAAGCATCACTAAAGTGATTTTTTAAAGAGTCTTTATCCAGAAGAACGTTGTTATTTACAAGAGCTTCACCTGCATTGTATTGCTCAAAACTATGATAATGAGTATGGCCTAGTAAAATAGTTTCTAGTTGGTTAGCTTCGGCAATATGGTGAATGAGTTCATAACCAGAGTATCGAGGGTGAAGCTTAACACCTTCACTGATATCCTTTTTAAAGAGCTCAATATTACAGGTTTTTTCCCAGTTTTTCATATTCTTAAATTTAAAATTTTCGTCACAATCAAATTCTGCATCAGCACGCATCCACTCTTGTAGTCCGTCGTGCAGGCAATTTAAATAAAGGGGATTTCTTTTTAAGCTATCAGGAATTCTTTGGCAAAGGATGGGTTTTATACCTTCACCATCGACGAAGTTAAATAAACTGTCGGACATTCCCATATAATCAACGAGTTTATACATATAAGGAAAATCTTTGCCGCGATGACCTCCTCTTGGGTCGTGATGGGATAGAAGAATAAGATCTTTATTATGATGTCTCGTCTTGGCATTATTAAATTCACTTTTTATCCAAAGCATTTGAAAGGGAGAAATCCCACCGCCATAATTTACGGTATACATTCCCCATCCTGTTCGACGATGCTGACGTAAATCATAGCTATTGATGTTAACAAAATAATTATTATTAAAGCTCCAAGCCATGTAGAGTGGCCCGTAGGTTTTTCTCCATTGGTTGAAACCATCATAAAGCATAATATTTCTTTGATCTTCCGGGACGAGGTACCAATCTTTGATAGACTGTCCGTTGCTGGGGCCATCACCTCGAACGTAGATCCCATTAAAAATATCTCGATGAATCCCACCTGGAGTACTTTCCATCTTTGATAAATAGGTTAAGTAACTTTGCATTTGTTTGTTACTGAGTTTATTTTTATCGAAGAGATCTTTTACAATCCCTGTGATTTTAGACTCATCCGAGGTAACTCCATTAATTAATGATGGTGCTACTCCCGTTGAGCTATAACCATCATGATTTCCAGGTGTTAAAAAAATGGGGGTTTTTAATTCGATCAGTATTTTAAAAATTTCTGTGGCCTCTTTCTGATAAGTAAATGCCACTTGCTCTGGAGATAGCGCCATAGGAGAACCACCATTATGGAGATCACCATTAAATGTAATAAAGGCGGCTGGGTCAATTTTTTTTGCAATAGCTTCATCACTGAGTGCGTTTACTTTATTAACAAAATCATGAAGTCGGTCTCTAGTTTTTAAATCAAAATTTAAGTCTGTACCAAGTGAAACTTGAGTGTCGGTGACATTGATAATTTGGTAATTTTCATTAGGTTCGTCATGAAATATTTTAAGGGCATTATACTGAGTTTCCTTTTTTACTACTGGCTTTTTTTTCTTTGGATTCAGATGAGTCGATTTCATTGAAATGTCATATAGCCCCATTGACACAGAGGAGAGTGCTTTTTGATTAAAGTAAAAAATTAATGTATCTCGCTTCTTTAGCTCATTGGGAATGTAGGAGTCCTTTAATTTTAATACCGAGGAGGGTTGGATCGAGATGGGGTTACTGTTTGATAAGTGTCTATTGTTGAGTTCAAAGAGAATGTTTTCACTTGACGTATTCTTTACATTTACTTTTGTATATTTAGGGTCGATCAAAAGAATATTAGCTTTTGTGTCTTCAACAAAAACACGATCCGAAATTTCTTTTTCAAGTCTTAATACAATCATAAACTCATCATTTTTAGATGCGCTGGTGCATTTACTATTATCTCTACATTGTACAAAGAGGCTGGGGTTACCAAGGGTTGGATAAATGATGTGATCAATTTGAGGCCTTGTGCTATTACCCAAAGTCACAGGCATAATTTGAAAGTTTTGTTCAGCATCAGAGTAAAACATATCAGGGAGTACTGTAATACCTCGTTTATTTTTAATTTCCCAAGACTTGTGGGGGATAGTTTTTGAAATATCTATTGAAAAAGCGGGTAGCGAAGTAAATAATATTGCTTGAAATTGAAATAACAATGCAATCATAAACAATGACATTTTCATAAAGAGCCCTTTACATAATATTTATTTAATAAAATAATCCAAATTTTATTAATGCCAATAGTGTGCCAATCTGAGAATTCAGTTATCGCTTATTAAGGCACAAAAAGTGTTGAAATACTTTTCAGGTGTTAAAAGTTTAATATGGACGTAGAGAATAGTAGAAATGAATTATAAAAAACTAATTCCTGCGGATTTTGCGTCATTTAAAATCGTATTAAAAAAATTGTTGTAGTTATCAAATACAGCTTGGTTACTTAATTCAATTAAAATTTCATCATTAAAATAAAGTGAAGAGGCGTTTAAATTATGAGAACCAGCCAAGACTAATGGTACTTTATTTATTGAACCATCTAATGAAGCATTTATTAATATTATTTTTGAATGAATTGAATTTTCAGTCTGTTTTTCTGGTAACAGGCCTCTAAAGGGTAAGATTGTTAAAGAATTTTTTAAAATATATTTTACATATTCGCTGGGAGATTCATGCCCAGAATCTGAACGAACAATTGCTTCAACCTTGCAGCCTTGAGATTCTAGAGCACTTAACTTATCTGCAACAGCTTTTCTTGTAAATATTGATTGAGCAAGGCGAATAATGCTATTTGGTAACTGACAACTGATCCTATTCAAAAGAGCTATGACAGGATCTTCAGTGATGACCCTTGGAAAAACATAAGCCTTGATCTTAGAATTTGTAGATTTTAACACTAATGGATTTTCGAATACTGTTGAATCATCTTGTTGTAACATCGACCAATACTTCATGAATCGGTCAAAAAAACTTTTATCATTTTTGACAATAAGTAAATCATTATACATTTTTAATTGACCAGGGTTCATATTAGCAGAAGTAGAAGCTACTATGTTTTCACTTCCATCATTAAGTTTTGAAAAAAGAAAAAATTTATTATGATTAATTGCAATTCCACGGCATCCGTAGCCAATTCCTAGGGGGCCTTTACAAATGGTAAGACAATCATTTGTTATATCGTTACAAATGAGATTCTTTTTTAGAAAATGAATGATATTATTTTCTTTTATTGATAGTTTTCTATTCTTACCATCTAAAATAATTTTAACATTCACTCCACGTTGAGATGCGTAAACCAACTCGTTGACAATTTGCTCTCTGCTTACTGTATACAAGGATACTCGAATGAGAGAGTGAGGTGCAGAATCCTGAATCATTTTAGCTATTTTATCTTCTATTGTGGTTGTGCTTTGTCCGTTAAACCCAGGTGTGTTGAACACCGTTTCGAAGTCGATATAGTCAGAGGCTTGAATAAATTTTATGGGTAAAAGAAAAGTGAATGCAATTATAATATGTTGAATTAAGTTCAATTTTCAAACCCTTTATTCAAATAGTAATAAATAAAAGAAGTTTATAACTATACACATTAAATTGCTATTTTTCAATAAAAATATAAGTTAGTAATTAATTAACAAATACAGATAGATAAAGGATAGTAAGCAAAAGTTATGTAATTAGAGCAAGAATGGTGACCAAAATTGCAACCTCAATCTAAAATTTACAAAACTCTGAGATAAACATGTAATATTTACTTTAAAATTGTATATTAGTCGAATTAGAGCTGGTTTACTTTTCATTTACTCATTTGAAAATGAGGGTTACATGAAGATTTTATTTTTTATGCTTTTTGTTGCTGGAATTAGCCATGCAAATGACAATTATATCGTTTTTCCGCGAACGGAAATTGAAGACTTAAATCTTTATCCGACAGTTTTAGATGGTGACCTTGTTAAAGGTGATAGTAGTTTTAATCAATATACTGTAAAAATTGAAGTTTATTCTGACAATTGGTCTAAAAGTGAGTCTAATTGCAGTGGAGTCGTTATTGCCCAAGACATTGTATTAACAGCTGGACACTGTTTTCATGCAAATAATGTTAATGTTGCTGTTAAATTTGGAGTTGGTGGGAAAGCGAAGTACGAATTTATTGAAAACTCAAAAATATTCTATGCTCTCAATGATAATCATGGATACGTTGGAAAGATAAATTCTCCTAATCAGAAAATTGTGAATGGTCATTTGAATATTAATCTAGAATCGCAAAATTTGTTTTTTAAGGAAGTTTCTCAGCGAGTCGCTTTGTTAAATTATTTTGGAATACCATGGGTGGAAAAAATGGATTTTAATAAAATGTTCAACGATTTTGCCTTAATTAAAATTTCTAAGTTACCTAAAGGATACAAACCGATTCGATTTTATGAAGGTTCGTATCAATTTAAAGAAGAACTTTTCTATTTAGGTTATGGCACGAATAATATAGAGATTCGTAAAAGTAATTCGGAGTTGCGTACAGCAAAGGCCTATTTGATTGGCCATTATACAAAACCGAATGAATATACAAAGGGAATTCAAACTTATTCTCCCGAAAAAAAATCAATGTGCTTTGGAGATTCCGGAGGTCCTTTAGTCACCAAAGTCAACGGAGAAGACTTCTTAATAGGTATTAATACTTTTGTGATGAATAATTGCGGAAGTTCTACTTGGCATCTTGTTCCTTCTTATTTTTCAAAAGAAATAAATAATATCATTAAGATATTACGCTCAGTAAAATCTATTTGAAACAATTGACTGTGAATTCTAGATGGTGATGTTGGAGTTAGTTTTCTTTAAGACTCTTTCGGTACTCCTGAACGGCAGCAAATAAATTATTTGCAATTTGATCTTGTTTTTCTTCTTTCACAAGTTCGAGTGACTCTTGGTGGTTTGTGATAAATCCAAACTCAACGAGCATCGAGGGGATGTTATTTTTATTAATCACAAAGAAGGGCGCTTGTTTAATTGACCTTGGTCGTACCATTCCGGAATTTTTACTTTCCTCTTTCCAAATAGAAAAAGTTTCTGTTGCTAAGTACTGACTTTGGTAGAGTCGACCTTTTTGTGTTAAATCATTAACAATGGTATTTACGGTTTGCTTTTGATCCTGAGGTTCTAACTCGTGGATGGAGTTGGCAATGTAAAATTCAGCCCCTTTTGCCCTCTTGTCGAGTGAAGAGTTGCCATGCAAACTTATAAATAAATCTGCTTTATTAGTCTCCGATGCTAAAACGCGATTTTTTAAAGAAATACTTTGATCCCCGCTTCGTGTTAAGATGACTCTTGTGTTAGGAGCCTTTTCTAGCTGTGTCGCTAATTTTAAAGCGACTTTTAAAGCAATTTGTGACTCAAAAAGAGACCCTTGGGTGGCGCCTTTATCTTCACCACCATGGCCTGGATCAATCACGATAGTAAAGCAAAACCCAAATCCATAGGAGAGTTGTATGCTAATAATAAAAAGGAGTCGGACTAAAAAGTAACGCAGGTTTTGACTGGTTTGAAATAAGGTGATGTTGTTTGAGTGCATAGTTTAAAATTGAATGGAAATTCTATTGAGAGCTAGGCCAGATTCTATTTTTAGAGCTTAAGTAGAGAAAAAATAAAGCGACCTGGATGGGGGGGGGTACCAGGCCGCTTCAAAGGGGGGTACTTTTATCTAAGAGCAAGGTACGTGCCATCACGGACTTCGTATATTTTTGTTTATAGATCATAGTCAGTAACAAATTTTGTCGTTACAAAAATTACAATAATGATTTTTTTATAAAAATAATTTTAATTTATAACTAATATTAATACCTTAGTTTTTGTGTGACAATTCAGGCGTCAAAAGACGTTTTTTGCAGTCTTGCACTTGCACCAATAATCTACTACGACCTGTCTTACATTGATTCTAATTTTTTTTTAGAGTCAGAGAACTAAGAGATGAGCCCCAAGTTAATTTTGAAGATGCAAAGAATACTGAGGCAAATCCACTTAGCAATAGCGCGAAGGAGGTATTTGTGCTAGTTCAAAAAAGTAAACAGAGTGGTAGTACCATTGAAACCAATCAAAACTCATCGAGGGTTTTAATTTCAAGCCTATTAAAAGAAATTTTAATAAGTATTGTTTTTATATTAACAACTCTATTGACTCCAAATGGAGTTATTGAAAAAGCCAATGCTTCAGATATTGAAGCTGATATTCCTATTTTAGAGTCTGAAGAGGCTCTTGCAAAGTCAGAGGCTGCAAAACAAGAATCCATTGATGCTCAAAAAGAGATGGAGGAAGAAAAATTAAATTCTGCTCCAATTATCGCAAAGGCAAAATCAGCCATAGCTCAAGCCAATCAGGATGAAAAGTTGGCGGTGAAGAATCGTCAAAAAACAGAGAAAGTGATTGCCTCTCTAAACTTGCAAAAAGCCCAATTGAATCAGCAAAAAATTAAATCTGAATCTGCTGCTCAAAAAGCGAAATCCAGCTTAGCAAGGAAAGAACGTGAAAAAGAACAGCTTCAAGCTAAAAATAAAATGTTGTCCGAACGCATTCAAAAGGCAAAGGAAGATTTAAATTTATCTTATAAAAAGGAACGAACATTAATTTCTGAGATTCATACGTTGAAAACTCGAAATGAAAAATACAAAAAATTTAATAAAGTGCTTCAACAACGTTTAAGTGAATCAAAACAAAGAATAAAAAATCTCAAAGCTAATAGAGATTATTTAGCTAAGAAGTAGAATCTTAGATCTGACTCCTGGAGTTCAAGAGCTCAGGAGATCCTGAGCTCAGAAGCAAGAGATTCTGAGTCTGCCTCTGGAGTCTCCAGAATCTGATCTTGAAACCGATTCTAGAGTCTGATCCTAGAACCGTGAAACGCGAAACAAGATAACCTGCTAACGTGCAGGCATGATTGCCTGAAGAAAAATAAAAAACCCAACAAGTCCTATGTTGGGTTTTTTATTTTTCTTAAGAATAGTTTATAAACTTGTTAAACTATAACAGTTTATTTTTGGAGCAGTTTACTTTTTACACCAAGGTAATTCTGGCATAACAGCGCAGCTTGCTTGACATTCAAGAGGCGTCTTGAAGGGGCAATCAGTGGGCATGCCAGGAGGTGTTCCGGGAGTTCCTGGGTCACTAGGTGGGTTGTCAGGAGTACCTGGGTCCGATGACTTCGTACCAACGTGGAAAGTTCGTGACACAGCCTTTGCTCCAGAAGAATCCACTGCTGTAATCACAGCGTCTCCTTTTTGACCGACAGTGACAGTTCCGTCAGCAGCCACTTTCATGACAGCTTCGTTAGAGCTTTGATACTGAACATTTCCTTGGTTATTAAAAGTTTCCATTTTTAATGTTTGGTTTGTTGCTAACGTGCCAGCAGCAGGGACCATATACATTTTCTTATCCATAACCATTTCAGTAGCAGCAAGAGCATCAATACGACAATCACACTGAGTGGGAATTTGAACATTAGCACCAGAAGATTGTAAAATAGAAATGATTTGCGCCGCAGTTAGTGTGCTATCTTGCGCTTTTATAAACGCTGCAAGACCGGCAACTAAAGGAGTCGCCATTGAAGTTCCAGACAATTTATCGTATTTTCCACTAGGTAATGTGCTTACGATATTTAAACCTGGAGAAGCAATCGTAACCATTTTTGTTCCATAGTTTGACCAAGATGGTTTTTCATCATTGGGGCCAGAAGCGGCAATAGACATAAAGTTTGGAAGATTTGAGTTTGCAGGATAAACTTCGTAGTTATCGTTATTTTTTCCGTCGTTAGCCGCAGCTGCAACGAAAAGAATTCCTGCTTTTGTCGCTCTTTCAACAGCTTCAATAAGTGGTTTTGCTTGTGATCGAGAAATTGCAGCTCCCCAGCTAGCAGAGATCACGTCCACTTTTTTAGAGATAGCGTAATCAATAGCTTTAATACCATTGTTTAAATCGCCGCCTCCACGTTCGTCTAAAAAGCGAATAGGCATAATAGAAACTTCAGGACTCATTCCAATCGTTCCACCTTCAACAACACCAGTGGCCCCGATGATACCGGCGCAATGAGTTCCGTGACCTGGGTTTTGATCGCTTGTTTGATCCATAGGATCTTGATCATTTTTTGCGAAATCATAACCTTGAATCATATTATCTTTAAGTGAAGGATGATTGTAATCAACCCCTGTGTCAATCACGGCAACGACTACTTTTCTTGATCCACGGTTTCCTGCTTTGGCCCAAGCTTGTTCCGCTTTGATTTTAGCAATATGCCATTGTTCTTTTAGAGTTTGCTTTTCAACAGGCGCTTCAAACGCATGAACACGCGCATTTGGCACAACGTATTCAACTCCTCCTTGTTGATACAATTGTGAAATCACTTGAATGACATCTTCTTTGGGGACATCGATTTTCATTAAATCGGCATCCTGGTTGACATCCTTAAGTGTGAATCCGCTCATTGATAGAACTTGTGAATAGCCAGTAGGTTTAAATTTCACGAGATACTCAACCGCAAAAAGATTTGACGAGACGACCGTCATTGAAAGCGTCATCGTAATCCATAACATTTGTTTAGAAACATATTTTAACATAGAACCCCTCCTTGTTTTTTGAAGCATCATTTAATAAATTTAATTTGACAAAGTTTTTTTTTAAACTGCTTAATTTTGCTGGCATAAGTCATTATCGTTCATCTATAAATTATTTTTATAGTAAGAAGTGAGAGGCAGTTATACGACTCTCAAAAATTAAAATTTTAGAGGAGATTTTTCAGTGAGTTTTTTGGAAGTTTTCATTTTGTCATTTATTGAAGGGATTACTGAGTATCTCCCTGTTTCATCCACAGGTCATTTGATTGTAGCATCACAGTTTATGGGACTAACAAGTTCGTTTATAACGCAATTCAATGTGATCATTCAATTTGGCGCCATACTCGCAGTGCTACTGATTTATTGGAAAAAGTTTTTTCCAATAAATAAACAATTTTATTTAAAAATCATTGTGGGATTTCTTCCGGCAGCCATTATTGGACTTGCTGTTAAAAATCGCATCGATTCGATTTTAACGAGTGTGAGCATTGTTGCTTGGTCCTTATTAATTGGAGGCATTGTCCTTATATTTGTAGATAGAAAGTTGGTGAAAGATTCAGAGCACATCACTGATGATTCGTCTCATGATTTAAAAACTCACATCAATAAAATGACTTTAACACAAGCACTTGTGATAGGATTCTTTCAGTGTTTCGCATTTATCCCTGGAGTTTCGCGCTCTGCAGCAACAATCATCGGTGGACTTTTAGTGGGATTAGATAAGAGACACGCGACTGAATTTTCATTTTTTCTAGCATTGCCAACATTGGCAGGTGCCACTTTACTTAAAACAATAAAAATTTACCCCACCATCGAAAGCGATCAGGTTATTTCCCTCTTAATGGGATTGGCACTTTCATTCGCCTTTGCCATTGTAGCGATTCGAGGATTTGTGGCGCTCCTCAGTCGACAAAATGGAGTTTTTCGTTGGTTTGGAATTTATCGAATCATTCTCGGCACGGTTATTTTGCTTCTCGGATATTTTAGATTTAAAACTTAATTTTCTTTTTTAAATCGTCTAATTTCTTTTGAGCATCGGGGCCCAAACGTTTTTTAACCTCTGATTCTAATTGCTTTTGGGCTTTATTTCCCTCTTCTTTTTTTGCAGCATCTGCTTTGTTTTCCATTTCAGATTTTTGTTTATCGAGAGTGTCTTTAATTTTTTTAATTTCTGCTTCAGCTTGAGATTTAGCTTTATTTAGCTCATATTCGAATTTTGATTTTTCTTTTCCGATGGCTTCATCAATAATTTTTTTGATCTTGGCTTTGGCTTCATCAATTTTTTGCTGCAAAACTCGCTCAAAACCACTGGAAATTTCTTTTCCCAAATTGGACTTTAATTCAACTGGAAGATCTGGGAGGATTCCTGAGCCACTGGCGTCAATGGTCCACATCGGTATTTTAGACATAATGGATTTAAGAATATTATCCACTTCTTTATTGGAGGCAGAGACAATATAGTCTAATTGTTTATAGGCATTAGAAATGGAAAAATCCAAAAGACTATCAGAGTAATTCGCCTTAATAAGAGTAGAGCCCACAGCTTTAGAAAAGCCAAGCTCAATATCTTTGCTTGCAACGAGCATTTTTTTATCCACTGGGTAAGATGCCACTTTTGCACTGAAGGATTCTTTATAGGGATGTTTTGTGTGATTTAATGTAAGCTGAGCATCCACTCCATTAATTTCAAGAGCAGGGAAGTCTCCACGGAAATTTAATTGTGTCGGTTGCCCAATTAAAGTTTGATTTGAAGTTACATTCAGAGCTTCGCCCGTTAAGTTACCAAGACCAGGAATGCTCGGCGTTGCTTTTGAGCTTATGAGTGCTTTTTTAAGCCAAAAGAACGGGTAGGAGTTTGGTTTACCAAATTCATAACTAATGCCACGATCTCTGGCTCTTGGTTGGATTTGGATGTTTTCATCTTCTTTTTTCTGTTCGGATTTTTTTTGCAATAATCCCGGGGGAAGATATTGATGGGCGAGTTTTTGATATTTGCTAAATTGAGCCAAGTAGGGGCCTGCGTATTTTTGAAAAAGAGCTTTTGTCATGGCCTGAGCATCTAGTTTTGGAACTTTAAAATGGGCTTCTAAAGACTTCATGTCTGATTGAACCAATTTTTCTAATTCTTTAGCTTGGGTGTCAAAATACTTAAGATCAGCATTAAGCTCTTGGCCTGATTTATCGACATCTTTAGCTTTGGTATTAATTTCTTGAATCAGTTTTTGAAATTGAGCGAGAGAGTCTTGTAACTCTTGCGGAGTTTTAAAATCTTTTGTTTTTATTTTTTTAAAACGATCATTCCAATCATTAAACTCTTTTTGTTGAGGAAGATTTTTAAACTTAGCATTCCACTCTGTTTGTTTAGTGGTTAATTCCTTTTGTACTTGGGCTAGTTTTTCTTTAGATTGTAACTGACCCTCAAGGGCCTTCAATTGTTCTTGGGAGCTACCACCTGAAAGGAGGGCAGCAATATCTCCAAGAATGTTTTCGTTATATTCTTCTTTTGTGGCATCGAGAGCTTGTTTGGTTAATTTTTTTCCTTCTTTTTCAATGACAGAAGGCTCATTACTGACGGGTTCAGGTGGTTTTACACGTCCCGGAGTTTTACGAGCAGAATCAATTTGAATTTGTTCAATAGACGCAATCTCAATAAGGATTTTTCCTCTCAAAAGAGCATCCCAGCTCATCCCAAATTTAATTTCGCCAATGCTGAGTAAGTTATGGCTTGGTTTATCGCTATTAGTGAGTTGAATTCCTTTTATTGAAATAGAAGCATTGGAAAAACTGGAATGGATGCTTTCGACATTTACTTCAGCCCCCAAGGCACTATAGCCGATAAATTCAAGAGCCTTCTTAAGATTTGAATCAAAAAATAAAACAAAATAAGATACAATAAGTGCAATAATAATTGAAATGGGGAGAATGGCCTCCCAGCGAATAATCCCTTTTTTCTTTACGGATTCGGCTTTTTGTCCTTGAGAAGATTCAGTGGTCATAATTAATCCTTCTTATCGGTAGAGAGATTCGTAAGTGCAATACCATTTGTAAAATCCAGTGGCGGCAAAAGCTTTCCATAGTTTGGTTCCTTTCAGCCGTTGGACAATGAGTTCGCGGTATTTTAAAATAAGTGTTCGAGTTAAAACAAAAATAAATGGGAAAAGCAGGAATGCCAACAATCCAGATCCCATCACGATAGAGTTATTAAAGCGCGTGAGAGGAATTAAAGGCATATTGTAGAGCTGAATATAGAGTGGTCTTAGTGAGCCCTGCTCTAATACGAAGCGACCTATAGGATCTGCTACTGGGTCTAAAAGAAATCCAATAAATTTAAAGAAAAAGGCCGATAAAAAGGCTGCTCCCGCTTGAACTCTGAAAAACAAGATCAATAAGAAAACAAGAAATGTTTGTAGTGAAAGAGTGGGTGATAAGCCTAAGACAAAGCCGAGAGCCACTCCTGCCGCAATTTGATTATGACCCGTTTCAGAGTTCAGTAATTTAAAAAATTTAAAAATCTGTTGAAGAATTAAACTCATAATTTTCAATCCTTATAGCGGAACCACAGCTTTTTAATGTAAATGGTTCCAGCATTTTGTAGTTTTTTTGAAAATCATAGGATTAATCATCGGCGCTGACAAGCACTGATTGATAAAAAATTGACTCTTAAGAGTTCGCGACAGTGATAAACATGCCTTGTTTTGCTGCAATTTAAGCGAGTTTAGAGTATTGAAATTTCTTGTTTTTGAACTTGTATTTTTAAATCAATTTGTTCTCGAACTAATTCTGTTAATAAACGAAGTCGAGCCGTTCTAACATTATAACCATTTTTAATTTGGCATTCTTGAGAGAGTTTTTCGATTCTTTTAGTAACAAGCTTCAAATGGTTTCTGATCTCTTCTTGCATTGTTTTGATCCTCAATGGGTGAAAGGTTAGGTTTAGTAAGCATAAACCAGCCTGATTTGTTTTGTTTAACTTTATAAATATTGACGTTTGCGTTGAGCGACTCTAAGTGTTCTTGATGAAATTGATCCGTGGGATAAAACATTTTACTGTTGCTGCATTTAGGGTTATGAGCAAGCAATAAATTGAGTAGCGATTTTAAAACAAGCTCCGGAGTTATTTCTGAATGACACAGAAATTCTTTTTGTGAGCAAGCTGAAGAGTGGCGACAGGGGGCGCAGGATACTTGAGGGCAAAGTATGATGGCATCTTCTTGATAGGCGCCGGTTTCAAAGGGGTTACTACTTCCTATGGCTAATTCAATGATCGGTGTTTCTGACCAAGTCGCTAAATGTTTTATTGCGGTATCAAGACTAATAAGCACGCTAGCACTTTTAAGAAGTGTGTATGTTTCTTGAAGTGTGGTGCACAATATGTCACAGAGTCCCGACCACGAGAGATCACCAAACGCAGCGTCTACCTTCGGGTGTTCTGCTTTGCTGGTCAGTATTTGAATTTCAGAATTTGGTACGAAATCAAGAATGAGCGGAATGAGTTTTTTCCAATTCGTCATCGGCCAATTTTTTTTGGGGTCACTGGTCAGCGTTTGCAAAATAATTTTTGGTTTGTGCGGCGATCTTAATGTGGCCTTTGGTAATGGCTCCAGTGGCAGCTTAAGTGCTTGTTTAAAAAGATCAATAAAATGATATTGAGATTGAGGCGTGGAGTGCAAGTAAGTTAAATAAGGATTTGGAGCTATGAGGCTTTTATGCTTGAGGAGTTTATCATAACAGACCCCTACTTTTTCTTTTGCATCAATAAATGTAAGCCAACGAAAGCTATGCTCCGTGTGCGTGAGGTCGATGGCTGTCTGGTATGAAACACTGTTTATTTTTTCTAAAAGGGCTTCTATATGATGGAGGGGCCAAATTTTATTAAGGTTCGGCTCGCCGAGAGAGTGTTGACAGGACTCCCGTTCCAGTAAATAAACTTTATCTATAAATGGGAATAAAAAGGAAATGGAATCATAAAAGGGATGTGTGAGGAGACTGATTTGAGAATTTTTTTCTTTTGATAAAGCTTTTAAAACATGACCGTGCATTAAAAGATCACCTAGTCGAAGAAGTGAAATAGCTAAAGAGATAGAGTTCATAGAACCAGGCTCTCTAAAATGAATAGGGCTCTGGTTTCAGTCCAATCATTCCACTCATCAAAACCCATAAGTGTTCTATGGGCCCATTGAAAGAAAATTTTTTCTGGATACCAAGCAGGGCGGAATTCGAGGATGGGAACGGGCAGTGTTGAATGAATCATTGACTTTTTAAGAATTCGAACCCCTTCGAGCGTACTGATGTATTTAATGTTTTGTTGGAATTTGGATTGAAAGTTTATAAAATTCTCTCGACGAGGATCAACGACCGTAATCTGAAATTCAGGAAATTCTTTTTGAAACAATTCAACATGCTCTCCCGTGCCCAAGCCTAAAATGATGACCTCAGTATTTAATTTAAATGTGCTTAACAGTTTCGGGGTAATGAATTTAATCCAGGCCTTGGCATCTTTTTGAGATTGATTGTTAAAATCCATATTGTGATAAGATCCTGTCAAATTTGAGTAACTCCACGTTTTTTGGATTCCATAAAAGGGCGCGTTCGATTTCAATTCGTGCTAAATTAAAATTATTTATTTGAACGCACAATTCAATAAAACATTGGCTGAGTTGATCATCAAACTCTCCACAATCAAAGTAATTCATTAAATGCTTAACTGCGAGTTCGACATTATTGTTTTTTACACTCCACTGGGAAAGCAAAAGAAGAGCCGTAGCATTTTTATGATCACACTCAATGGCTTTTAAAATGCTGGCCCAGGCTAGACTTTGCTCTCCAAAGTTTTGATAGGAAAGCGCTAAGCCAACCCACGCTGGAGCAAATTGAGGATTTATCTGGAGAGCACTTCTAAATCGCTCAATGGAACGTGAGGCGTCTTCTTTTTGCATTTCTAATGTTCCTAAATTGACTAATAGTTGCGGCGACTCGGGATTGAGCGAATAGGCTTTGTGATAAAAATCTTCTGCGGTTTCAATATTTTTTTCTTTGAGATAAATATTTCCAATATTTTTATAAGCTTCAAATAAGAGATTTAAATCCATAGTAGAGATTAAAAGCGCATCAAGATAGATTTCACGTGCCTCAGTTAGCTCGCCGAGGGCTTCACAAGATTGAGCCAAATAAAAATGATATTCAAAATGGTTCGTGTCAGCATTTTTAAGAATTAAAAAGCACGTTTTAGCAGCTTCAAAGTTTTGATTTTTTAGATACCCTTTACCGAGCTTAAAAACCAAATTATAATCATAATTATTTTTTTGCACCTCACGGGCGATAAGGGCGTTGGCTAAAAATAATTCCTGGTTGTTTTCTAAAAGGGAATTTGCAGTTTCAATATCAAGCATCTTTGTTTCTCTTTCCTTGGTAGATCAATCCTTTGTTATCTTATAAATATAGATAGCAATAGAGATGCCATCGGGCCTTTAATCCTAATGCACTAAAGTTAATTGTTAAAATTGTATGGAATCACCGGTCTTTAGAATTATTTTTTCTCAACAAATGAATATAGTCTTAGTCAGTGATTTGACGATGAAGGGTAATTCTGCCCATTGGTTGAGTTAGCTTTCAAACGCAAATTGATGTTAGACTTCTTCGTCTAGTTGATGGTGTTCTACTTTTGTCTTGTAAGAGGAAACAACTTTTTTATTCTTTTTAAGACTTTGAAGGTGAGTTGTGATTTCAGCTTTAGCCTGAGTTATAAGATCTAGGGCGATCAAATCTTTGGATAAGATGTTCTGGGTAATCTCTTGAATATCAATTTGAAGTTGTTTGATTTCTGTTATAGAGGAGAGTGATCTGTTTTCATCAAAATTTCTCTCAGATTGAGAAATTTTATCATCAAGTCGCTGAAGTATTTCTATTATGGATTCTCTATTTAAATAAAAGTCATCAATACTATCAATATTTCCCAGAGAAAAGTGCGCAATTCCATCATTAGTAATTTTTAAAAATTCTTCCAGAAAATGCTTTTTTTGATAATAAAAATCTCTGAGCAAATGAAAACCTACTTTTCTGTGCCAGTTTTAGGAGTAGACTCAAGTTCTTCTCCTTTTTTTATTTTTTCAATAGCTTGGACCCAGCCTTCGTTGAGAGTTTCCATAATTTTGAGTGAATCATGAAGATACATAGGGTCTCCCGTTATGTTGGCTTTGGTGAGTTGATCGGTAATAAAAATATAAAGCCGCTCTAAGTTGGAGCTGATCTCTCCGCCAATTTTATGATCAAGAGTATTATTGAGTTCCATGACGATATCGCAGGCTCTCCCAATATTAAGCCCCCGCTCAGCAATATTTTTTTCTTCACAAGCTTTGATAGCACGTTTAGTGAATTTTATCGCACCTTCGTACAACATTAAAAGAATCTTTTCTTTACTTGCACTTGTGACAGCCGTATTTTTGTATTTTTGATAACCATTTTTCATTCGATTCTAAACTCCTCAACATCAAACTCAAAAAGCTCAATTAAAATTTCATTAACCTTTATCTAAATTATCAAATCTCAAAAATTCTAAAGCAAGATTATTTATATTTGTTACTTTAATTTAATACGTTAGAAGGAGAGTACAATTAAAGAACAGGACTTTAAGCAAGGTCCTACGCAAACGGTTTAGGATTATCCTCCAAGCTTTGGCATTCCACCACCACCGCCCATGGCGGCTACGGCAGCTCCCTGTTGTTGGAGTTTAGACATTTTTTCTTCTAAATTTGAAAATTGCCGACGAAGAGCTTCTTCTTTTCGTGTGAGTTGGCGTTCTTTATTTTCAATTGATTTGTTGATATTATTAATTTTATCCTGAAGTCCGCGTTTGCGATTAGCGAGCGGGCCAAAGGACTGATTGGTGAAGTTGGAGAGTTCCCTTTTTAAGGTAGGAATAAATCCAACGCCATAACCATCCCCAGCTAAGAAGGCCCCAACATCTTTTGCATTTTTTGCTAAAACTGAATCTAACTTTTTTTTATCAAACTGCAAAGCACCGTTTCGTTGGAAGCTAACTCCCATATCGCTGAGTCTTTTAATGGAACCGTTAATGCCATAGAGTGGAGTTTGAACTAAATTTCTTAAGCGTGATTCAATGGAGCGAAGTAAACTATCTCCGCCCAAAGTTTTGGAAGTATCTGATTTTTCATTCAAAGCATTTTGTTGTTGAATAAAATTTAACACACCATTAGTGGCTTTTACAAATTCATCTATTTTGCCAACGATAACTTCAGCATCTTCTTTCACATTAATGGTAATTTCTCTTCCTGGTGCGGCTTGCCTTAGTTCCAAGGTCACTCCAGGAATAATATCTCTCACTGTATTTTCAGCCACTTCAAAATCAAAACCATCAACTTTTATTTTTCCATTTTGAGCATCCTTTGTTTTTTCAAAAAAGAAATCTTGATCGCCATCGAGTAAATAAACAGTTGGGAATATCACTTTTTTTTCATCGCCGGTCGCTAATCCTGAGATCAGTAACTTAAAGGGAGTTTCTTTATCGCTTCGATCAGTGATCACTGAAGCACGAAGGCCAACGCCAGCGGCATTAATGGCACTCGCAACACCATCTAGTGTCGTATTTTTTCCACTGATATAAACTTCTTTTGTGCCCTCTGGAGTGTCAAATTTCAAATAACCAACGCCAACTTCTGTGCTATCGCGATCTGGAAAACCATTCGTAACAGCCGAGGCTTTTTGTGGAAGTTGCATAACTTCTACATTCCATGAGCCAGTGACAGGGGCTTCGGGGTCTGCGCTTCCTGTAACCACATTAGGATCACCACTTATCAGTTTATTATTCATAAATCCTTTAGTTCCAACGAGTTCGGCAACGGATTTATCGACTTCAGTGACTTTTCCTTCTAAGTCTTGAACAAGCTTGAGGCGTGCTTGAATTTTTTCGCGATTAGCTTCTTGGTTTTTAACAGGAATTTTTTCTGCTTCCATGATGGTTTCAACGATATTAGGAGGTAACCCTGAAGCCATTCCTAGCATTTTAATTGCTGGCATTGAGAACTCCTCCTCATTGAATTGATACCTCATAGTATATAAATCTTATTTAGTGACGACAATGAGCAATGCGCGGGTTAATGCTTAAGTCATAGGGTTCTTTATCGAGCCGAGTCTGTTACCGACGATGGGCTCATTTTTATTAAAGACACATTCTAAGTCTGATCGAGTCTGCCTTGACCTCGTTCTGACTTTTGTTTACAGAACAAAGTCTCTCGATCTTTGTTTTATTTTCCCAGACGTTAGTTCTGAAATTGTGACAAGTAAAGCCCATCCAAGAGCTAGAACCTTACTGCTTTAGTCGAGATTTTATAGGAGTTTGGTCTAGAAATTGAAAATCAGACTAAAGCCAAATTGGACCTCGCCGATTGATAGTTCAGCCAAGCTGAGATGGGCTCAGCAAATGCCAAAAGAGGCGAAAGTCAGTGGGGTACTGGCCTAGCCTTAAATAAATAAAATAGACCAATAGGGAGGTCACCATGGGTATGAGAATTTCAACAAACGTCGCTTCAATCAACGCACAACGAAGTATGGCTTTCGCGCAGAGAGATATTCAGAAAAGTTTTGCACAATTATCTAGTGGAAGCCGGATAACCAAAGCGGCAGATGATGCTGCTGGTTTGAGTATAAGTGAAGGATTAAAATCTAACTCTCGAAGCATTCAGCAAGCCATTCGTAACAGTAATGATGGTATTTCTATGGTTCAAGTGGCAGAGGGTGGACTCAATGAGATTTCAAATATCATGACTCGATTAAGAGAGTTAGGAATCCAAGCAGCTTCTGATACAGTAGGAGAAAAAGAACGAGGCTTTATCAATAACGAAGTTACACAACTCGTGAGTGAAGCCGATCGAATTTCAAAAACCACGCGTTTTGGCGGGGTTAATCTCATCGATGGAACTGGAGTTAAGTTTGATTTCCAGGTAGGTATATTTAACAATGCAGAGCTCGATCGAATTAGTTATAATGCAGAAAAAACCAATGCTACTGTGGATAGCTTGGGAATTGGCGGTATTGATTTTACAACTAAAGAAGGGGCACAAGAAGCATTAACGGTCATTGACGAAGCACAAGTAAGAACGAATGGCTTTCGCTCAGACCTCGGTGCACTTCAAAACCGATTATCATCAACCGTAGATAATTTATCAGTGAGCTATGAAAACATCGTTGCCGCTAATTCGCGTATCAGAGATACGGATGTGGCAAGCTCATCTGCTGAGTTGATGCGAAATAATATTTTATTAAATGCATCAGTGAGTACTTTGGCCCAGGCCAACTCGTCTCCACAAATGGCGCTAAAACTCATAGGATAAATAGCTATTTTATAAACAATTTCTAATTAATTGAATCAAGTTTTTACCCATAGATCCGATAAATAACCCATGGATCTTAAAGGCATTGGCAAACCAATTGGCCCTCTTCCGGTGATTAACCGGGAGAGGGTCGAGCGGTCCATCAGCTCAGAAAAATCAAACGACCGAGAGGGTAACGGTCAGGCTGCGATGAACGGTGAGGGAGAACAACGCCCTCCCATGAGTGAAGAAGAATTCCAGATGGCTCTTGAACATTTGCGAAATTTGCAAGTGGTAAAAGAGAATCATCTTGAAGTGGTCGAATTTATTTCTGAAGGTAAAAGAATTGTCATTATTCGAGAACCTAGTGGCAAAGTCATTCGTCGCATTCAAGAAAATGAACTTTGGACGCTTCAAGCCGTCAAATATTCTGAAAAAGGACAACTCCTCAGGCGTTCTGCCTAATCATCAAAAATAAATAAATAAAATTTAGTGAGCACCAGAAGTAAACTGTGCTTCTTCTGTTGATCCTTTCATGGCTAACGTTGATGATTCTCCACGAGTGACAACGGTATTAACCATATCAAAATATCCTGTCCCCACTTCACGTTGATGTTTCGTGGCTGTATAACCCATGGTTTCAGCAGCAAACTCTTTGTCTTGTAAAATCGAATAAGCACTCATCCCCATTTTATTATAGGCTTGAGCAAGCTCAAACATGGAGAAGTTGAGAGAGTGAAATCCTGCCAAGGTGACAAATTGAAATTTGTAACCCATGGCATTGAGTTCTGTTTGAAATTTTGCAATCGTATGAGCATCTAATTTTTTGCTCCAGTTAAAAGAGGGCGAACAATTATAGGCAAGCATTTTATTGGGGAAGTATTTTCTAACTCCATCAGCAAAAATTTTAGCTTCATGAAGATCTGGCGTTGAAGTCTCACACCAAACTAAATCAGCATAGGGTGCGTAAGCCACTCCACGCGCAATGGCCATCTCAACTCCACCAGTGATTTGATAAAATCCCTCAGGAGTTCTTTTGGTTGATTTAATAAAAGGAGTGTCATAGCTATCAACATCACTGGTAATAAGACGAGCGGCATCGGCATCAGTTCTTGCGACGATAAGTGTAGGAACATTCATGACGTCGGCGGCTAATCGTGCAGCATTGAGTGTGCGTACGAATTGATTTCGTGGCACTAAAACTTTTCCACCTAAGTGACCGCATTTTTTTTCTGAAGCCAATTGATCTTCAAAGTGAACGCCAGCAGCTCCGGCTTCAATCATTGCTTTCATAAGTTCAAAGGCATTTAATACCCCACCAAAACCCGCTTCAGCGTCGGCAACAATTGGCGCAAAATAATCGACATCTGCGACTCCTTCGGCGTGGGCGATTTGATCGGCTCGCTGAAACGTTTGATTAATTCTTTTTACTACGGCAGGGACGGAATTAACTGGATATAAACTTTGATCGGGATACATTTGACCCGAGAGATTAGCATCGGCGGCCACTTGCCAACCAGAAAGATAAATGGCTTTCAAGCCCGCTTTTACTTGTTGCATGGCCTGATTGCCAGTGAGCGCTCCAAGAGCACGTGTGGCCTCGGGGTGTTGAAGCATTTCCCATAATTTTTTAGCCCCTCTTTCCGCAAGAGTGTATTTTATTTCTAAACTTCCGGCTAATTTCATCACTTCTTGAGCTGTGTAATCACGTTTGATTCCACTCCAGCGAGGGTTGGTGGTCCATTCCTTTTGTAGTTCAGTTGCTGACATCATGTTTTGCTCCTTTGTTAAATAGTTATTATTTAATTATTGATATTCAGAAAAAAAGTTGAGTAATTCAGAAGATAAAAATATTTTTTGAATTTTATTTTTAGCTATTTCGTAGGTTTTTCTTTCTGTCTCCGAGGTGATAGCGTTATTTTTTAAAATGGTCGCGAGTTCCTCTTGGCAGAGTTGCATGATGAGATCGCGGGTGACAGGAGTTCCATCATCAAGGATAACTTTATGATGAAGCCATTGCCATACTTGAGCGCGACTAATTTCAAGAGTGGCGAGATCTTCCATTAAATTTTCAAAAGCAATACAGCCAAGTCCTTGATCCCAACCTTGTTGATAGGCAATTCCTACGCGAATATTTTGGCGCAAGCACTCAAGGGTTTTAGGTCCAGAGGCTTGTGGGATTAAATCAGGTTCATTAGGAAAATCGTTTAATAAAACATCGAGCTGATTAGTTTTTGTAAATTGAGCTTTGGCTAGCGTGATAAAATAGGGATGTGAAACCCAGCAGCCATCGTGACCAATCGTGGCTTCGCGTTTTTTATCGGCGATGACTTTTTCAGTTTGTAGCTTTCGAGTTTCGGCATCCTGACCCGGAGTAAAGGCCGACATGCCACCCATGGCAAAGGCTCCATGTTTGTGACAAGTTTTAATGAGAAGTTTTGCGTATTGATCCATCCAGGGCTTAGTCATATCGATGGAGGAGCGATTAGCCATGATTCGGTCTTTGTGCATTTTTAATGTTTTGATGTCAGAAAATATTTTATCCCAGCGTCCTCCGTTAAGCCCGCAAGCACGCTCGCGGATCTCAAAGAGAATTTCTTCCATTTGGAAAGCAGCAGGAAGAGTTTCAATGAGAAAAGTCACGCGAAGTGTGCCGATGGGAAGTTGGAGTTTCTCTTCTATAAATGAAAATACTTTATTCCACCATCGGGCTTCTAAGTAATGCTCGCACTTAGGAACGTAAAACTTAGGCGTCATTCCGGCATTCATAAATATTTTTGTGGTATGAAAAACAGTAGTAGCTAAGTCAAACATTCCTGCCGAAATAGCTTCATTTTTAATTGTAAAATGAGATTCTAATAAGTGCAGACCTCGGATTCGTACCATGGGGTGAGCCCGTTTGTGTGAATGGAGACGATAGGTTTTAACTTCTTTATCGGAGATTTGTTCGAAGCTTAAATCATTCCGAGCAACTCCCATAATGTTATAAAATCCCGTCACTACATTATCCCAGGTTGGGGCCATGGAGTCTTCAAAATCAAGCATCGCTGTGCAAGCGATCTCGCCGTCTTGATTGGGATTCAGCATATTGATGACCATTTTAGTATTTGAAATAGGTCCGGTGATTTCCACACGGCGATCCAGTAAATCGAGAGGGATGGGCGCGACCTTCCACTCGGTTGTTTGAGCCGGGTGAGTCTTTGTGGTAGCTCCCGTTTCAAAGTGAGGGAGTTGTCCTTGGTCAAATAATTTTTGTTTTTCTTGACGAGCTTTCAAGAGCTGCATTCTTTCTGAGTTGAAGTTCTGGTGAAGTTCTACGAGCAGCTCAATCAGAGTTTCAGGAAACAAATCTTGTTTATTTGGTAAAAACTCTTGGTAGGGCACAATTTTTACTGACAGTTTTTCTAGAAATTCTGGATACAGAGTTTTGGGTGCATGTGAGTGATGTAAATTTTGATGTGATTCCATCTTTTGAATTTCCCTTTGCCGATTTTGAGTTTGGTTTTAAAAGATCAGATGCATTTAAGCGTCTCCAAAAGAAAAATATAAATCAAGCGAATATTCGCTAGAAGTGAATATTTTATTGCTATTACAAAGTTTTTATGCTCATCATCATGGAATATGTTACTCAATCAAGAAACGCTTCGCTTAGTTTTTGGGCTAAAACTAAAGGGTCTTCGCACGGATCGAGGGCTCTCCTTAAAAGATTTGTCTAAGAAGACCGGTCTGTCTCCATCTTATTTAAATGAGATTGAAAAGGGGAAGAAGTATCCTAAGACAGAGAAAATTCTACTCCTGGCTCAAGCCTTGAATGAAAAAATTGAAGATTTAATTTCTTTGGAGTTAAAAAAAGAGTTTCAGTTGGTTCAACAACTGATAGATAAAAAATTTTTAACGGGAATGCCTTTTGATATTTTTGGGATTCCCGCGCAAACGGTGTTTCAATTGCTTGCAGAGCATCCCAAAAAAATGCAAGCCTTAGTGGGGACTCTTATTGAGATAGCCCGCTCCCATCATATTGAAGTGGATGATTTATTGTTTGCTTTTTTACGTTCATACCTTGATATGCATAAAAATTACTTTCCCTCCTTAGAGGAGCGAGCACGGAACGCCCGTAATAAATACCAAATAGATTGGACTCAACCCCCTGAAAAATTATTAATCCATTTAGAAAAAGTCCTTTTAGAGCAGTGCCGCGTAAAAGTTTATTTAGATATTGATTTTAATGAGCTGTTTCAACAGCCTGTGAGCTTAGAGTATTTTGTTATTGATAAGGGACTTAAAGTTTATCTATCAAATAAACTTAATTTATTTGAAAAAATATTTATATTATGTCGAGAGCTAGGTTATCACGAACTTAAAGTAAAAAATCGCTCCCTCACATCACTCACTCAACAGTTTGATTCCTTCGACTCTCTGTTCAACCATTTTTCGGTGAGCTATTTTGCCAGCAGTTTATTAATCCCTGAGGACTCTCTAAAAAAGTCTCTTGCCGATTTTTTTCAGCAAGCCCAATGGAATGAACAAGATTTTATTCAAATAACACAACCTTACTCTTGTACTGTGGAAACTTTTTTTCACCGATTGACTCAAATATTGCCAAAGCACTTCGATTTAGGACAACTTTTCTATTTGCGATATGAGTTTGATACCAAATCTAATAAATATCAAATTTCTAAAGAATTGCATTTGTCATCTCTTCATTCTCCTCACCGGGTCAAGGGTTCAGAGCATTATTGTAAGCGATGGCTCATCCATCAGCTGACACTGAAACATGCCTCTCAGACACAGAAGTTGAGCGATGACGTGAATTCAAAATTTGGAATTCAGCGCTCGGCCTATGTGGGGACTCCCAATGAGTATTTGGTTTTAGCGGCCTCTTATCAAACTCCCAATAAGCCCGACAAAATTCAATCGGTTTGTCTAGGGTTATTGATGAATAAAAAATTAGAACAAAAAATCAATTTTACAAAAAGTGAAAACATTCCCAACGTCATAGTTGGTGAAACCTGCGAACGCTGCTCGCTAATGAATTGCAGTGATCGCCAAGCAGATTTAGATATGGAATTAAACCCTGAGAGGCATCACTCTATTTTAAAGAAAATTCAAGAAATTGAAAAAGGGACTTTAACCATTTAAGTAAACAAACTCTATAAATTATTTCCTAACGCCCATCCTGGTTGTTCTTTCTCCAAAATCCTCGCATCCAGCTCCAGACCCTTTGGGTAAAATTTGGAGAAATCTTGTATTGAGATTCAAAACAACGTAGAAATTATTGAGCCAGGAACTTTCAAAGGTGATGAGAGTGTTAATATGCCTAGAGGACACAGTGATTGAAGAAATTCAAGAAGGTGCTTTGCGAACAAAGTCTGGAAAAATAGACTACATCACGTCTTATTGCCACTCATTAAAAAATGGGCTAAAATTGAATTTACAATTTTTTCTCGCTCTTCTTTATCTTCATATTTACTGTAATACGCATACAAATAATCAAATTCAATAAATATTTCTTGAATATTATTTGATTCTTCACGCTCAATTACAGGAAATGTCACAGAAAAATTGCTGCTCCAAGGTTGATCCTTTTTTGGCCTAAATACCTTTCCCTCAATCCGCATTTGAGCAAAAGCTATCGTTAGCCAATGATTAAGAATCAAAGAGCAAGGAATATCAAGAGCAGCCCACCTAATTTTTAAATCATCCCTTCTTTGCTCTTCATTGTTGCGACAAATTAACTGATGATAAAAAAGATCTCTTATCAAATGGATCTTTATTGAGATCCCGTGAAGATTTCCTCCTCCTGGTCCACCAGAGTATGTTCCCCCATCAGCTAGGATTAGTGACTGATTTGTTTTATCATTTAACCAAAGTGATTCAAAATACCGAATTTTTTCTTGATTGCCCTCCTCTAAAAGGCTTGAATAAAAAATTAATAACGCGCTAATTTGGTAGTTAGAATCATCATATTTTCTCACCTTTACTTTTTCTTTAAAAATTAGAAACTTTCTAGCTTCTTCTTCTACTGAAATTGAACACAATGACTCATGGAGAATCAATCCATATAGTTTTTCAATATGACCATTGGAATTTAAAAACTCATTAATACTGAGTAAAAATCCTTTCTCATCATATAAACATGCACCACTGTTTCTGACATCATTCTTTGTCTGGGAGACTTCCAAGCCTTCGACCCAGGCAAACTGTAATTCATTAATTTCGCCTATTAATTCATTAATGTTTAGATTTAAGAATTTTTCTCGATTATGCTTCTTCAAAATATTTAAGTAATGGAGTGATAGGTCTTTTATTAGTTGCCTTCCCTCTACTCCACTCAATAAGTTTCCAACCTGAAGTTCCCCCATTTCAGTGGACACAAATTTGAATCCTAATTTTTAGGATTTC
>CAZTDX010000001.1:90218-129511 GCA_964612425.1 uncultured Pseudobdellovibrionaceae bacterium | reverse complement strand
TGAGATCTTTACTACGCTTGGAGTTTACAATCTCTAGAGATTGAGCCGAGAAGTTTGCTTGGGTCAGTAAAAATATCAGGGAAGCTTAGGTCTGGATTGCTTCGAATCCGATCCACGCACAGTTGTGCCCGCGCCTCCAATCGATGATCTGGCAGATCCCACTCCATAATGACCTCCTAGCAAATAAGTACTAATCGCTACTTTATGAGCAAAGGCGAAGAAAATACCTTACACAAATAAAATTTGTTGATCGAGAAGCACCCGATTCAAGCACAGACTTTTTGAGTAAAAATGTGATATAGGGTTAGAGGGGAACTACACCTCGTTCGATTTAAACTTTTCCGCCTCGAATTAGGCTCTTTTTCCAGCGGAATCTGGATCTAGGTGTTGATTGAAAACTATTATCAAGTTGAATTTTTTAATACCGATAAAATGTATGCATCTCCATTTTAATTAGGTATTTTATGAAGAGTGATAAAATAATTGTAAACGTAGATCCAGAAATTCAAGATTTACTCCCTCAGTACATAGATAAAAAAAAAGCTGAAATATTTCTCCTTTGGGAGGCCTTTAACAAATCTGATTTTGCTTTGATTGAATCAATAGGGCATCGTATAAAAGGTAACGCCGGAGGTTTTGGGTTAATTGATTTAGGACTCATCGGTGGATCGTTAGAGAGAGTGGCTATGATGAGGGACCTAGTACAGATAAAAATAAAAATATTGGAGTTAGAAAATTATTTAGAGAATTTAGAGATAACTTATACGCTGGCCTCATAATAGGTGAGCGTTTTGGTATATTAAACAAGGGATTCGATCAATGGATAAAATGAGTTTTGAAACTGAAGCTATTTCTTATTTAGATGAGTTTAAACAAAGTTTAGATCAAATTGAAACATTAGTCTTAAAGATGATCAATGAAAAAAATTTTAAAGACTGCAATCATCAGATTCAAAGAATCGTACATTCTTTGAAGGGTACGGCGGGGTCCTTCGGCTTTGACTTATTATCAATCGTTTGTCATAGGGTTGAAGACTTGCTTCTGACCCTAGAATACAAAGAAATACAAAAGGTCGTTGATAACTTATTAGGACTAAATGATATTCTAAATTCTATTTGCCATGCCTACAAAAACGGTGATACGCAAGCCATTCAAACGTATCATGAGCAGTACGGAATATATCAAAAGAAAAATCAGTCGTCGGTAAATGCTTTTGATGCTAAAAATAAAAATGCAATGCCAGTAGAATTTCCACAGGATAAAAAATATCGAGCACTCATTGGTGAAAATTCAAAATTTATTAGCAGCACAATTCTAAAATCGCTATCTCACTTTGAAGTTGAAATCTCGATTGCACGAGATGGATATGAAGTTTTTGGGAGGCTTCTTAAAGAAAAATTTGATTTATTACTCTGCTCATTACATCTACCACTTATAGATTCTGCCACGTTATTAAAAATTTTAGAACTAACTCCAAACTCCAACTCCGATATAAAAACCATATTGTTAACATCTTCAAAATCTCATGCCGATCGTATAAAAAGAGAGAATTTAGTTATTTTAGAAAAAAATGCAAATTTAGAAAAAGAACTTAAAGCCGTGGTCACAGAATTTTTACCACAGAAAGTTGTTAAAGTTGAGGAATCACTCTCAATACCACTTTCTCTTTTATTAATTGACGACTCTGAGGATATTCACCGATTGGTGCAGTTATCCTTAAGAAACTATCCTAATATTAGTCTTTCATACTGTAATGATTCGCGGTTGGCAGAAGAATATATTAAGAAAAATAATCCAAATATTATTTTAATGGATGTTCAAATGCCTCACATTATGGGAGATGCACTTTTAAAACAACTGTCTCAAAAAAAATTGATAAATGATTCCCTTGTTTTATTTTTAACTGCAACGGATGATGAAACAAAAGTTTTTAGTTTACGTGGATTAGGAGCGGCAGGAATAATAAAAAAGCCTTTTGCTCCTAAATTACTAATTCAAAATATCAGCGAATTTATACGAACTCCCAAAAAAGTCGGATAAATTCATTGATGTTTTTTTTTAATTTTTACTTTGTTTTTGTTATCAACAAAGACAAGAGTGGGCTCGTGGGCAGAAGCCTCTTTAGCAGAAATATGGCAGTAACTGACAACAATCACAATATCGCCTTTATGGACATGGCGAGCGGCAGCTCCGTTAAGACAAATCTCTCCTGGCTTTCCTTGAATAACATAGGTTGAAAACCGAGCCCCATTATTGCAATTATAAATATCCACTTTTTCATTGAGAAAAAGCCCAGCGGCTTTGATGAGTTTGGGACAAATAGAAATGGAGCCTTCGTAATTTAGATCCGCATCTGTCACAGTGGCTCGGTGAATTTTGCATTTTAACATTTCAACTTGCATATTTTTAGTTGGCATGATGAGTCCTTTTCTCTTTTACTTGCGGGTTTAATTTTAGAGCTTGGATGAGTCCAGTTAAAACCAAGTCAGGATGTACTACGTCAAAAACTTTTTCTTTTTCAAAGAGACCAGCAAAGCCACCGGTTCCAATGATGAATGGCGTTTCCCCAGGAAAACATTCATTTACAATTCTTTGAGTAATCTCTTTAATTTGACCTACATGACCAAAATAAAGGCCGGATTGAAGGGATTCAATGGTAGAGCGACCAAGAGTTTCCACCATGGGGATGATTTCAACAGAAGGGAGTTTGGCAGTTTTGGCTTCGAGTGCCTCCATACATAAGCGTAAACCTGCTATAATAACTCCCCCTAAATAATCTTTATTTTTATTGATGGCGCAAAAGGTTGTGGCTGTTCCGAGATCGACGATAATAATTGGACGATCAGGATAAAGATGAACAGCAGCAATTGAGTTTGCAATACGATCAGCACCGACTTCTATGGGGTTTGCATACTTAATTTTTAATCCAGTCTTAACTCCCGGTTGAAGGAAAAAGGGATTAATATCAAAATATTTGCGACAGGCCCCTCGAAGCGAGTAAACAACATCCGGTACAACAGAACAAACAACAATTTCAGTTATTTGATCTGGATCAACGGAATTTTCTTTTAAAACCGATCTTAAAAATAAACCATACTCATCAGATGAGGCACCGGTTTTAGAAGTTTTTCGAAAACGGAGAACAATTTTTGATTTATCAACAACGCCGCCGAAAATCTGGCTGTTACCTACATCTAAAGCTAAGATCATCGAATTTTCTCCTTTTTTTGAACGCTGGAAGAAATAACAGAGATCAATTCTTTCGCAAGAGTTTTCTTGTCAGGAATGATCAAAGGTTTTGATTTTTTTGAACTTAAATTATTTTTATATAATGTGAAGGAATGGATGTTTTTTGTTAGGTCAATATTAGCGCTATCATTGTGTACCACATAGTCGACAGTATTATCTTGAAAGAGTTTTTTAACTGAAGCGACTTGTTCTTTCGGGTCTATTGTAGACGTGAATTTAAAACCTATGACGAGGGGTTTCGGTGAAGAAGCATAGGATTTTATGAGCGGTAAAATTTTAAAATTAGGCTCAAGCTCAAGAGTTAATTTATGGTTAGAAGATAATTTCTTTGAAGGTTTTAGATTTTTTGCCGCGTTATTATTAATTTTTGAAATATGAAAATCACTAACTGCCGCTGCGTGAATGACTGCATGATAAGAGTTTTCTTTTAGCAGTTTTTTGACTTGAGAGTGGAGGTCTTGAAATGTTGAATAAGAATAAACTGGGCAAGAGTTTTTTGGTAAGGCCCCAGTTTTAGCACTTAGAAAATGGACTTCAAATCCATGCTCAATAAAAGAATCAGCGAGTAAAGCCCCCGTGCTTCCTGTGCTTAAATTGGTAAGAACTCTCATCGTATCGATGGGCTCTTGAGTGCCCCCACTGGTAATAAGGATCTTTGGACGAGATTGTGCAGTATGAAGTTTAGGCTTTGCTTTAGAATTTAAATTTGAATTCGAAAGAAATTGATTTATTTTTTCCAGAATTTGATCGGGTTCTAGAAGGCGACCTGCTCCGACTTCGCCGCAGGCTAAATTTCCTGTACCTGTTTCTAAAAGAATTAAACCCTGCTGTCGCAACTGTGAAAGTGACGCCTGCGTCGTGGGATGTTGATACATTGAGGTGTTCATGGCAGGTGCGATTAAAAAAGGTTTTTTAAAATCAAAAGCTAAATATAAATTAGTTACTATATCATCAGCAATACCATGGGCCATTTTATTAATAATATTGGCCGTGGCAGGACAAAGCAAAATTAAATCAGCCCATCGGGCGAGGTGAATATGGTCCATGGCATGATGGGGCGTAAACGTATCACTGAGTACGGGATGCCCCGATAAACCTTCTAAGGTGGCAGCGCCAATAAATTGGAGAGTCTGAGGAGTGGTGGCAACACGGACCTGATGACCTTTTTGCACCAACTGAGAAATGACAAAACAAGTTTTGTAGGCAGCAATCGATCCACTTAAGAGAATGAGAATGTTTTTATTTTCAGACATCTTTTTTAACATTGTCAAATTTAACATTGTCAATTAACCTCACTGAGCCAATATGTATGGCTCCTAAACGGCGATCGCCCCAATCTTCAACATAGTCCACTTTAAAGCCTCGGGCCTCTAACTGAGAACGAGCTTCCACTGCTGATTTGGCTGAATTCAATATTTCATAAAAAAGCGGTGCTTGTTTTCTCTCATCACGGGTCAAGCGGATATTGCGTGAACTCATGGCGAGGCCATCGGCTTCTCTCATGGTTTCAACAGGGATAATTTTCGTTTTGAGAAAAAAAGCGGAAGCCATTCCTTCAATGAGTTTTAATTGTTGAAAGTCTTTTTCTCCAAAAAAAGCAAAGTCGGCATCAACTAGATTAAATAACTTTAGTACGATGGTTAAGACTCCTGCAAAATGACCCGCACGATGGGCTCCACAAAATTGAAGGCTCCATTTTTTTTCCTGAACTTCATAGAGATAATTATCAGGATAGAGTTCATTGACCTCTGGATAAAAAATGGCATCAACCTTTTCCGCTTTTGCTAACTCTAAATCGGCATCAAATGTGCGAGGGTATTTTTCTAAATCCTTTGGATCATTGAATTGTGTGGGGTTTACAAAAATACTCAAAATGACGTGGTCGCATTGAGAGCGTGCTTTTTTTAGAAGTGAAGCATGACCTTGGTGCAAGGCTCCCATGGTAGGAACGAATCCAACTGTAGTATTGTGACTCAGCTGTGATCGATAAGCTTTTAATTCTGAAACTGTTTTAATAATTTTTATCATAAGTAGGACTCTTTATCGGTAGGAAACCTTCGTTCTTCAACATCCTGAACAAAGGCTTCTACGGCCTTATTAATAAGTTCCGCACCATTGAGATAAGTTCGAACAAATTTTGGACGAAAATCGAGATTCAGACCTAAGAAATCATGCAGCACCAAGATTTGTCCATCCGTACCGGCCCCAGCCCCTATCCCAATGGTGGGTATTTTTAAGCGCTCTGATATTTCTTGCGCTAATTTTGCCGGAACACATTCGAGCACAATCGAAAAACATCCTGCATCTTCAAGTTGGAGAGCTTGTGTTTTGAGGAGTTCAGCGGCTTCTGGACTTTTTCCCTGAACTTTAAACCCACCCATTTGGTAAACGGATTGAGGGGTTAATCCAATGTGACCCATCACGGGAATGCCTGAACGAACTAGATGTTTGATGAGTTCAAGATTACCATCGACTCCTTCGAGTTTTACGGAATGAATGCCGGTTCGCATGAGAGTTTCGGCAGCCTTAACATTGGAGTGAAATGATTTGCGATAACTCATAAAGGGTAAATCGCCGACCAAAAATTGGTGAGGAGCACTGCGCGCCACTGATTGGCAGTGAAGAGCCATGATGGCCGTCGTTGCGGGAAGTGTTGTTTTATGACCCAGTTGAACCATGGCCAAACTATCTCCAATCAAAAGTGCATCAATTGAACTTTGATCTAATAGTTTAGCAGACCAGGCATCATAACAAGTCAGCATACTTATTTTTTGTCCGGCTTGTTTTTTAAGTAAAAAATCAGTAACGCTTTGGATTTTAATTGGTTTCATTGGGTGAATTTCCTTTTTTTTCATTGAAATTGTCATGGTTTAAAAAGTGTTTACTTGCAAACTCAGGCCACGAGGTTTGAACATGAGCTTCAAAGATGGACTTTAAATAAGTTTTATTTAGTGACTGATAATTTTTCAGAAGAGTATTTTCATCTCTTCTTGCCAGAGGCCCAGTGAGAGAGTTTTTAAGATCTGCACTCCAGTCCGAACGCATATTATTATAAATACTCTCTAAATAAGGTCCTAAGATTTGGGTTGATTGATGAAGTTCATTTTTGAAAAGCTCAAGCACCATTTGCCAGAGAAGGATGGTAAAGTTTCCACTGACCACGCAGAGCCCATGATAAAATGGTTTTTGTGCAGCAGGGATAAAAAAACTGGGGTTTGGAACACCAGGGAGAATATCCTGTAGTGTGGTAGTGCTGTCTATGAACTGTGCCCAGGGAATTTGTGGGTAAAAGTCGGATTTAAATAAATGAGGGCCAAAGCTAATCAAAGGATGGGCATTTAAGATACCTTGCACTTCTAAGCTTCCAGAGCAATGAACTGTTTTGTGAGTACGCAAATAGGGGTGTGAGTTCAGAAACTCTTCTATGGCGGAATCTTTTATTAAGAGGAGGCATCGATCTGAGTTATTAAATAGAGATTGAAGAGAACCTTCTGCTGAAGCGGCTAGTGGGGTTTGTTTGTAGTGCCAGGAAGTTATTGTATGACCCAGTTCACTTAAATAAAAAGTGATGTGTTTTGCCGCACGTCCATTCCCTATAATTAAATAATGATAGGAAGATTCTTGATTTGTTGGTTGTGGTACCTGTCTCATGGGATCAAGTCCTTTATTTTTGCACTAAAGTAATAATTTGGTCTTGAAAAGTCGAGCAATTTCTTTACAAATACCTTCGCGCTTCCTACATTCTTTTTTTTGATCGAGAAAGTGATCATTATCTGGTGATGGGGATTTTGGTTTAAAGCGATTCTAGTTTAAAGCTACGGGGAGAAAGTATGAAAAAAATATACGCCATAATTATCGGAATTTTAAGCTTAGTGGCTCTCGTATGGGTTATACAGCTAAGCTTAGAAGGTAAGCCCGTTGTTAAAATTAAACTCAGTGAGTTTCAATCAACAAAAGAGTTAAGTCAGTCCATTTTGATGCGGCTAAGGCAAGAAATAAAGGATCACTCTATATTATTCTTAGGGGTAGACCCTGAAGAGCCCTTGCACTTGGAGGTGTGGAGGGAATTATTAATGATGGATCAAGAGCCTGGGTGGAAAATAGATGAAATTTTTGTTGAGAAGGGCCTTATATTACCAAAACCTTTAGGTCTCGGAGAAAATATCATCGATGTAAAAGAGTTTGAGTCTCACTTCAAAACCACTTGGTTCAGTGAAAGTTACAAAAATAAAAGAGTGGCTGTAATTGTGCCCAACATATACTCATCACAGCTCATAAAAGATAACCCCGCTCAAAGATTAAAATCGAACCCCAACGAATCGCGAATTCTTTCCTTATCATTGGTGCCGTTGTCAGATAATACGGAGTCTCCAGAAGTTAACCGAATCCCTTGTGCTGCCGATGGAGCTGACTACACAGGGCAAAGTCCTTTGGGGTGCATGATAAGAAAAAAGGCGATGTTTTGGAAAAGAAAGTTTGCACCTAAAAAAAATGGGAGTTATTTGGGGATAGTGGAGCAGGTGGGATTGCATGATTATTTAATCTACTTCCGCTCTCATAAATAATAAAAGGGGATTTATTTATGATAAAAAGAGGGATTCTTTATTTTTGTAGCTGCTTGTTATTGGGACCAATAACTGAAGCGGCACCGAGTTTATTGCTGTTTGAAAAATGTTATGAACTCAATGGTCACATTGTTAATCGTTGGACGTGCTCCCATAGCGGTGTTGTGAGGACACAAGATTCTTGTCAGTTGATTGATGAGCATAATGTACCCATGTACTTTGATGGGTGTTCTGGAAGTATTGATGGTTATGGTGATGTTTTTATTAATGCCTGCGTAAGACATGATTTGTGTTATCATCACGAGCCTGCTTCTAATGGAATGTCTAAAATTGATTGTGATAGTCAGTTTCTTAAAAATATGTTAAAAATATGTCGCTATGATCGCCCCTGGGATTTACGTTGTGCTGGCATAGCACAATCTTTTTATTCAGCTGTTTCCCTATTTGGAAGAACAAGTTGGTTGTGTTCAAAAGAAAAAGCCGATTATAGAAGAGTTGTTCGAAGTCGCCGGTCCGCCGTTGCAGTTAATTAATCAGCTCGTTAGTAAGGTTACTACTCCCTTAGGTTCTGGTGGGCCAAAAGGGAGTAAATAAATTTCGATTATAAATAATAGTGAAAAAGAAAAGTTGTGCTGTTTTCGGTTTCTGTTTTTGTTTTTTCTATGTCGAAGTTGGTGACTAGTTCAAAATGAGGTCTTGGATACCAAGTGATGCCAACCCCATTTTTTGTTTTATTTTGATCGCTACTATCTTTATCTTGAATTGCCTGAGCTTGAAGCGTGCCTGTAAATCCCTTAAAGAGATCGTATCCTAAGCGTAAGAAGTAAATATCTTGAACTTTATCAAGCACCGTGTGACGTGTGTTTTCAGTGAGTAAGTAAAAACTTTCAGAAAAGGAAAATACGCCGTGGAGACTAGCGTCGCGAGATCGGAAGCCTTGTCCTTCTTGATTCATGCCACTAAATCCAATGCGCTGCTTATCACCAAGGATTTGATAAAAGGAGAGACTGTAACCCGTTGTTTGTGGGGTGGGATTGAGTGATGTGGATTGAAAACCTGAAACACTCAAAAATTGCTTCTCTCCTTCAAATATAATTTCTGCAGTGTCTCGTTCTGCCCAAGGCACAAAATTTGTTTCGGATTTAATCCAGATATTGTGGTCAGACATTCTTAAACCAAAGATTGGTTCAAATCGTCCGACACGAGCAAAAAATTCCTCTTTAGGAGACCAAAGGGCATAGTACTCTGTGCTCACTAGGCGAACTTTGCGCTCGTCCATAGGGTCTTCAATTTTTCCAAGTGATCCAATAAATTTAAATTGATCAATACCAAGCCCTAAGCGGAGTTGGGTTTGCATCAAAAAATATTCTGATTCATTTTCAGTTTTTGTTTCTCCGTCTTTTGTCACTTTTTTTGTTTCATTTAAAGAGAGAGAGCGAATGTCTCCACCAACAAAAACAGTTTCCGCAAGTGATTCAGGAATTTTCATTAAACCATGGAGTGGTTGCTCTTCATCCTCATATCCCCACGTGCTAATAAGTTCACGGGAGAGACTTCGTCCGTAACTTGTTAAAAGGCCACCTCCAGACGGTGAAACATGACAGGTGGTACAGTTTGTGTACCCATGTCGGATTGTATCTGGAAATGCGAAAATTTTATTTATTAAAGTAAGAGAAGAAAAAATAAAAAACGAAAACACTATTGATAATAATCTCATTTTGGGCTCCATGGTGTTTTTGATAGTTTCAACTAATTAAGATTGATCGTTGACTCAATATCAACGCTTTCGCTGACTGTCACACCTAAATATTTTGGTACAGGAATCTGAAAATCCGATACTTTAACACTAAAATTGGCAACGATTTTTTTATCTTTGCCAGTATATTTGACTTTCCCTGAAACCGGTTTTGTTACTCCATGGAGAGTTAGATTACCACTAAAATTTCCATCGTAATCACTGTTTGAATCCTTAATAGAGATGTCTTTAAATGCGAGTTTCGCTGTTGGGAATTTTTCGATCTCTAGATATTTATTTTTCATATGTTCATCGCGTAAGCTAATCCCAGTATTGAGTTCCTTCAGGGTGAATTCAAATTCTCCATCAGCTTGTCCCTTGTTGAAGTTTGCAACACCTATAGGATAGTTTCCGTTGGATTCGCCATTGATTTTTAAAAAGCCTGGTTTTCCAATGGCCGTGAACTTTACTTCACCTCCTGCGGATTTTAAAGTATTGGCCAGAGAAAGTGTCGTAAGAAATAAAGTGATTAGGTTAAAAATTAAAAAATGTTTCATCATTGGTTCTCCTCTTAATTTATTGAAAGTGGTAGGTTGCTAGTTTTACAATCGTCATCGCCACCGTGTCTAGATATTTCAAGATTTCCATGATCGTCTTCATGTTCATGCTCGCAAGGATTGGGATTTGGCGCAGGAGGACTACCAGGTTGATTGGGGTCAGGTTTGGGATTGGGTTGTCCTGGCTGCTGAGGTCCTGTTTCGCTGCCTGGATTGTTTGCAACAAATTCAGGGGCTCTGCGTTAATCCAATCAAGCAACATTTGTTTAGCTCTATCCTAAAAATTCAGCCTGTAGAGTTTTAGTCGAAGTGACAAATTTTGTCTTTTGTGGACGATTTGGCATTAAATAATAATTATTTAAATGTAGGTCTATTATAGAGGATAAATTGATTTTATTTTGTAAAAGTATTTACATATAAACTATTATAGTTTATAGTTTCTCAAAAACAAAATAGGTGAAGAATGATTTTGAAGAACACAGTAATAATTCCTTTTATATTTATGACATTTACAACCGAACTTTTATTCGCATCGGTTGATGGAGTGGACTTATCGTGTCACGATCATCAAAAACCATTGAAAGCATGTCAAACATTTAATCAAGACACAGATACTACTGAAGAATTAGTTTTATGTGAAAACACTAACACTAACACGAAATATATTAAGCTAAGAAAAATGCGTAACGCTCAGTTAATCAACTCCCTGTCATTAAGTGGGAGCTTGTATACCGACAAAAATAAAAATCAATATTTTATTTCTTATAGTTCCATTTCAAAAAAACAAATCAGCGTGCATTTTACAAATGACGGAGATGAAGCCTATTTTAAAACCTATCGTGAGAATGAGTTGATCACGAGTCAAACACTGGATTGTCAATAAAAAAAACTTAATCAATAAAGTAGGGTTGAATTTCAGAAAAATTATCTGAAATCTGCATCGACATCAGTGATGCAAAACTATCAAGAATAATGACGGCATTAAGGTCCGCATCTCCTTTGCCAAGAGTTCTGAGACGTTCAACTAAATGGTAGTTGACAATATTGAGTCTTTCGTAAGCTTCTGTTAATTTCTTTAAATCAAAAGTGGTGGCCGCCTCTTTTGATTCCACTTTATTAAAAAAACTTTTAAGAAAATAAAAGGATAAACTTCTTACCATAGTTTCATGGAGATTTGAAAAGGGTAGATGGAAACGTGCCATTGGTTTTAGAAAATTGAGATGTGGGCATCCAGAGGTTGCCATAATAAGACCAAAGATACTTTGAAGAGCTTCTTGTGTGGAGGTTTGCTTTAAGTAAGTACGCTCATTAGTAATGACGGCTACTTTGGTTTCTGTGTAGGACTTCATATCGGAAAATTTTTGCGCTACTTTGGCTAGGGAAAGAGCTGCTGGACAGTATTTATGACTATCCTTTGATAGTGGGCAATGGCTGCATTGATTATTTTCAAGAAGTGCCCAATCTAAGTTCATTTCAGTCTGAGTCGCAAAACTTCGATCGAGCAAGCTCATTGTTTTTTGATCAAAATGAAGATCGTATTTCTGTTCTTGTGGTGTGTTAAATTCAAAAATATAGTAGCAAGTGAGTGTTTCCATCTCTCTGATTAAATCAGATTAATTTAGAAAATAAAAGAAGAAGTTCAGGCATTTTTCAGCAGAATCGACTTTGCACAGTACCTTAGTCGTTGCGAAAACCAGTCCTAGGGTCAGTTAAATATGACTTAGATCCGAGTTAAGCTTTTAGAGTGAAATGCTACTTGAAAGCAAATTCTTCTCATTAACAAGGAGTGATAATGGCTGGCCATCGGATTGGCGAGTTTCTCGTAAAAGAAGGTATAATTAAAGCCGCCCAACTAGAAAAAGCGATAGAGATTCAAAAAAAGACTGGTCAACGTTTTGGTATTGTATTGGTTGAACAAGGTATTGTTAAAGAAGATCAAATTGCGCGAGCTATGGAGAAGTTATATCAAATTCCAGCAGTGGATTTATCTCGCTTTGAAATTGACCCAGCGGTGGTAAAAATTTTAAATCGTGACTTTTGTGAAAAAAATTGTGTTATCCCTGTAATGAAACAAGGAAATGTGCTGGTGACGGCATTCGCCGACCCAAGCAATATTTTTCTTCGTGATGATTTAAGTTTTCTAACAAGAAGCAAAATTCAAGTTGTCGTTGCACCCGAAGCCTCTATCTTTGCATCAATTAATAAATATTTCGGAGAAAAAATTGCAGCAGTTTCGCTTCAAACAAAAATGAGCGATAAAGGAGAAGAGGAATTTGCCCTGGAAGGAGCTGGTGCAGGACTAGAATTTATCACTACTGATGGTCCTATGGGTAGCTCAAACGATGATGCACCTATTGTTAAGTTTGTAAATATGGTATTAGCTGACGCGCTAAAAAAAAGAGCTTCTGATATTCATTTTGAGCCCTATGAAAAGCGCTTTAGGATTCGTTTTCGTATCGATGGCTCACTCGTTGATGCCATGGACCCACCACAAGGTTCCACGAGTGCCATTGTGAGTCGTCTTAAGATTATGTCAAAAATGGATATTGCAGAAAAGCGTAAGCCACAGGACGGACGTATTAAGGCGCGATCTTCCAAAGGAAAAGAAATTGATTTTCGAGTCAATACGATTCCCACCATGTGGGGAGAAAAAGTGTGTTTGCGTCTCTTAGATAAATCTAATTTAAATCGTGATATGGGGCTACTAGGATTTGAACCTGATGATTTAAAATTATTTCGAGATTGTATTCATTTACCTCAAGGTCTGGTTTTAATTACGGGACCTACTGGAAGCGGTAAAACAACTACTATTTACTCAGCTCTTCAAGAATTAAATACGCCTGATGTTAATATCAGCACGGCAGAAGATCCCATCGAATTTAATTTTGAAGGAATTAATCAAGTCCAAACGAACCCCGATATTGATCTCAATTTTTCGGTGGCGCTGAAAGCCTTTCTTCGGCAAGATCCTGATATCATCATGGTGGGGGAGATTCGAGATTTAGAAACGGCAGAAATCGCCTTTAAAGCAGCGGCCACGGGGCACTTGGTTGTGAGTACTCTTCACACCAACGATGCCCCAAGCACGATCGTGCGCTTAACTGAAATGGGCATTCCGAATTATCTTATCACATCAACAGTCAATTTAGTCGTAGCGCAGCGGCTTGTAGGTAGAATCTGCGAAGGATGTAAGGCACCAGCAGATGTGAGCGAACAAACACTCATTAATCTTGGCGTTGATCCTTCAGAAGTCAGTCAATATCAAGCCATGAAGGGGCGTGGTTGTAATTCCTGTAACAACTCAGGAGTTAAAGGACGGATCGCTATTTATGAACTCATGCCCATGAGTGAAAAAGTAAAAGAAGCGGTAATGAGTGGCGCGACCTCGAATGATCTTCGTCGATTAGCGAAACTAGAAGGAATGAGAACCTTAAGACGTTCAGCACTTTTGAAATTAAAGCGTGGGCAGACTACAGTTGAAGAAGTCCTCAGCGCTTCAGTGAAGGATACATAAATGGAAAAAGTGATTGAGATTTTTGAGAAAACGAAAAAGAATTCTTCCTCTGAAATTTTGATGTCCCCTTTTTCTGAGCCTCGCATAAGAACTCAGGACGGATGGATACCAGTGACCAATCAGCGCCTCGATAGCGAGGAGGTTCGTGAAACTTTGTTTTCCATTTTATCTGAGAGACAAAAAGAAACTTTACAAAATGAGGGTGTAGTTACGGGCAGTGTGAGTCTCAATCGCGGGTTTAATATTAATTTTCATATTTATCGGCATAAGCTCGGATACTCAGGTAATTTAAAAACAATTTTAGTTGAGAAAAGTGACGATATTAAGGCCACGATTCCTACAGTCATTACAGATCAAGTCTTGAAAGGGAAGGGACTTATTCTGATTGCTGGACCCACATGGAGTGGTAAGTCCACACTGATGGGAAAATTGCTTGAAGTTGTAAATCAAACTCGTTCTGCTCACGTTGCTATTGTTGAGACTGTTGTCGATCGAATGTTTCAAATGAATAAATCGGTGATAACAAGTTTTGAAGTAGGGTTTAACTCTATTTCTGAATCCATTTGGCAAAGTTTAGAATCAGCTGATGTTGTAGCGATTGATACTCCCTTTAGTATTGAGAATATTAATCGATCATTAAATCTGGTGGAAGCCGGAAAGGTTGTTCTTCTTACTGTAGGTGTGGATAGTTTATCTTCGTTTCAAAATCGTATCAATCATTTAGTCCTTGAAGAAAAACGGGAGTTCTTTTTTGAAAGACTCGCACAAAGCATGAGCTTATTTGTAAATCAAAGATTGCTATCGTCGCTACAGGATCAGTATGTTCTAGCTCAGGAAATTATACTTTTTAATGAATCTCTTCGAGACTTACTTCGAGCAGGTGAGGTCATTGAAATCATGAATTATGTAAATTCTCAGGGTGAAAAACAAGGAATGAAATCAATGAATCGCTCTCTACTTCAGCTCTTTCTAAGAAAAAAAATAAATTTAAAAGAAGCTTTTTTAGCTTCTCCTAATTTAGATGAGTTAGACCGATATTTGTCGCAGTTAGGAGGATAAATTGCCTGTCTTTAAATATTCTGCGCAAACTTTAAATGGAAAAGCGATTAATGGTGAATTGGAAGCCATTGATTCGAATGATGCTAAAGCAAAAATTAGAGCTAAGAATTTAGTGCCATTAAAAATTATTTTAGTGGGTGATCGCACTCGAGTGGCTAAAAGAGTTGTGAAGAAAAGTTTTTTGGATCAATTATTAGCTCCTAAAGTAAAGTCCAAAGAATTGCAAATTTTTACACGACAATTTACCACCCTCATTAATGCCGGGATTCCCGTTGTTGAGTCGTTAGGTGTGCTCATTCAAGGGAGTACGACGCCTGTACTTAAAGAGGTTTTAGCTAAAACTAAAAGTTCTTTAGAAGGTGGAAAGCCTCTTGCAGAATCGATGTCGATGCATCCTGCGTGTTTTGATAATTTTTATTGTAATATGGTGAGAGCAGGGGAAGCTTCGGGAGCTTTAGATACCATTCTTTCAAGAATGTCGTCGTATTTAGAAAAAACAGAAAAACTTAAAAGCCAAATTAAGTCAGCAATGATGTATCCAACAATGATTTTAGGATTGGCGGGACTAGTAATTGCATTGATTCTGGTATTTATTATTCCAAAGTTTCAAGAAATGTACAAAACATCCGGTGGGGACTTGCCTTGGCTCACTCAACAAGTCATTGGCATGAGTCATTGGCTACGTGAGAGCTGGTGGATGGCTTTGATATTTGCAATTGGGATACCAATAACGATTAAAAATTACTATAATACTGATGATGGGAAAAAAACTATAGATGCAATTTTGATGCAAATTCCGCTTTTTGGTGATGTTTATATAAAATCAGGGGTGGCTAGATTTTCAAGAACGATGTCGACGTTGCTCTCATCAGGCGTTCCACTCTTAGAAGCTATTGAAGTTGGGGCAAGAACTGTAGGCAATGCGGTCATCGAAGATGAAATATTAAAGTGTCGAGATTTAGTCGCTGTGGGAAAGGGATTCGCAGGGCCTGTTGCGAAGATATCTATTATTCCTAAAATGGTGGCTCAAATGATTGAGATTGGAGAGCAAACGGGTGCGCTCGATGCCATGCTTGGTAAAATCGCCGATTTTTATGAAGATGAAGTAGATAATGCTGTTAAAGGGTTAATGACTTTAATCGAGCCCATATTGCTAGTAGTTATTGGTAGTGTTATTGCCGTTCTGGTGCTTGCAATGTACTTACCTATTTTTGGAATGGCTGATGCTGTTACTAATGGTCACTAAAAATTGTTTAACTGAATTAAAATAAAAAGGACCTGAATGAAGTCTCTAAAGGACGTAACCATAAAAAGTGAAAATAGTTGGACGTGGGGGGCGCTCACGTTGGTGGTTGGCTTTTGGGGAGTTTGCAATTTTATTGTTCATATCTCAAGTTTTTTTCAGAAAGAATTTTTCAATACCGAGTTTATTATTCCATTTCAACTGATCAGTGCATTGAGTTCCTTTGCCTTTTCTATGGGAATTCTTTTTTATGATGAACTTAAAAAAGCTTCAATGTATTGGTGGCTTTTATATATATTCAACAGTATGCTTATTTCTGCCTTGATGATTTCAGTTCACTGGAATCAATCGATGTTTCTTTTGCTTCATATGATTAATATTGTAGGAGCTGGATTAACTTTAAAATCTCGAGGTAGTTATTTAATTGGGCTATTAAGTTTAATTGGCTATAATCTGTCATTACTGATTTCAAATGAAACTAGACTTATTGCCCATTTATTTAATATTTCAGTAAATAATATGTCTTTAGTAATGATTTCAGTCTTGTCAGGTCAATTGAGTTTTTATTTAGATTCTTTAGGAATTCGACTCGATCTTGCTCATCGAGATATGAAGAAGATCAAAAACCTCCATGAACTCATATTAAGTCAAATACCATCGGGGGTTATTACAATCGATTATGAGGGCCATATTGTTCAGGGGAATAGTCGGGCGGAAGAAATCATAGGACCGGCAAATTATAATGATGAAAAACAATGGGCAAAATTATATAAAAATATCAAAGAAGCTCAAAAGAATCAAAAAGGTGCTATTGAGTTTTTTATTGGAAAAGATCGAGAATCACGGCGAACGATTCGCTGCCAACATGCCGATATGATTGTTAGTGAAAATGAAGATTTTAAAGGAACTCCAGAGGAATCGGAATTAAGGGGAGAGATTTTAGTTTTAGAAGATGTTTCAGAAATTAGAGAATTAGAGGAAACATTACGAAATCATGAAAAACTGGCGGCGGTAGGAAAATTAGCTGCTGGCATTGCTCACGAAATTCGAAACCCTCTTGCGAGCATCAGTGGAAGTGTTCAATTATTATCAATGCAAGCAGGAACCGAAGAAGATAAACGGTTGTTTAATATCGTTATTCGTGAAACTGACCGTCTGAATTTATTGATCAGTGAATTTTTAGATTATGCTAAACCGCTTCCGCCCCCCACAGATAAAGTGAATCTTTCGTCCTTAATGAAGGAAGTGCTCGAGCTGATTACTTTTAACAATAAAATTCGTTCTGATATTAAGCAAACTCGACTCTGGTCGAGGGATTATTATATTTTTGGGTATAAAGATAAGCTTAAACAAGCCTTATTGAATATTGTCATTAATGCTTACCAGGCAATGGAAAAAGTCGAAAATCCAGAGCTTCAAATTTCGATCAGCGTTGATCAAGGTGTTATCTCATTGCGGATTCGTGATTCTGGCTCAGGAATGAGTGAAGAAACTAAAAACAGAATCTTTGAGCCTTTTTATACAACCAAAAGTAAAGGCACTGGACTTGGTCTAGCCGTGACTCATAAAATTTTCGAAGCACATGGCGCCTCTATCATAGTCGAGAGTGAAGTAGGAAAAGGAACAGAGTTCGTGATTAAAATTAAAGAAGCTGATAGTCTGAAACTAATGGCATAAACTGTTATTGTTTAAGGAGAATTGGAAATGAAACCTCGAATTCTAGTTGTTGATGATGAAGAATCTATACGCGAATTTTTAGATATAATGCTTAGAAAAGAGGGCTACGAAGTCACTCTGGCAGAGGATGGTGCCAAAGCTATTGATTTACTAAAGAAAAAATCTTTTGAACTCATTATTTCAGATCTTCAAATGCCTCAAGTAACAGGGATGGAATTATTAAAGCATGTTAAAGACGGATTTCCTGACACTCTCTTTATGATGATTACGGCGTTTGGAACTACTGAGACTGCTGTAGAAGCTATGAAAATGGGGGCTTATGATTATATCACAAAGCCTTTTAAAATCGATGAAGTTAGAATTGTCATCGGTAATGCTCTAAAGAGTAAAGTTTTAGAAGTTGAAAACCGCACACTCAAAAAAGAACTCGGTAAAGAAAATTCGTTTCAGAATATTATTGGTAACACAGAGCCAATGCATCGAATTTTTGAATTAGTGAGACGAGTTTCACAAGCTCCGACAAATGTGTTAATTACGGGAGAGTCGGGAACGGGTAAAGAAGTTGTTGCTAAAGCGATTCATTATAATGGTCCCCTGAAAGATAAACCATTTGTTACAATTAACTGCGGTGCGATTCCTGAAAATTTAATGGAATCTGAAATGTTTGGACATAAAAAAGGGTCTTTCACGGGAGCTGTTACTGATAAATCAGGTTTATTTGAAGTTGCGGATGGGGGAACTCTCTTTTTAGATGAAGTCGGTGAATTGCCACTTTCAATTCAGGTGAAACTTCTTCGCGCAATCCAAGAGCGAATCATTCGTCGTGTTGGAGCAACCGACGACATAAAAATCGAAGTTAGAATTATTGCCGCAACTAACCGTGATTTAGAAAAAATGGTTAACGAAGGTACTTTTAGGCAAGATTTGTTTTATCGATTGAATGTGATTTTAATTAAAACTCCGTCTCTGAGAGAAAGACGCGACGATATTAATTTATTGGCGAATCACTTCTTGAAAAAATACAATGAACGACTCAATAAAAATATAGGTGGCATCAGTCAGGAGGCCATGGATATTTTACGAAAGTATGATTATCCAGGAAACGTCAGAGAGTTAGAAAATATTATTGAGCGAACGGTAGCATTAGAAGCTGGCTCCACCATATTACCAGAGAGTTTACCTCCGTTTGTGAATACTCCTTCTGGTCGTAAAATGGCTTCTAGTCACGAAATTGAAATCGGGCAAGAAGGAATAGATTTAGATAAAATTGTTGGTCAGATCGAAAAAGAATTACTCATTAAGGCCATCCACGTTGCCAATGGGACAAAAAAGAAAGCGGCAAAACTTCTTAATATTTCTTTTCGTTCTATGAGATATCGAGTTGAAAAATACGGGCTAGGAACGATGGGTGATGAAGAGGATGAAGAGTAGAATCGCTCAAGATATGAATAATTTAATTAAAAAGAGAGGCCTAATTGTTTTGGCCTCTTTTTTTATTCTCCAATGGATATTATTCTTTACTTTGCCTTGTTTTTCACAAGACCAATTTTCATATACTAAAGCTTTTGGTCTATCATTTGGTTCACCTGGATTAGTCTCGTTGCGAATGCAATTCACACCTGTGTTTGATGAACACTCTGAACCGTCCGAATTTTCCGATCCTTCCAAATTCTCCGATCCGTGGATAGTACAAATAGATTATTCGGATCAAGTTCTTTTTCATAATCGCAGCAATGGAAGACTCAAGTCTTTTCGTTTAGATGCTCAGAGAGAGATGTTAATACAGATAGAAAATATAAAACCATTTTACTTTCTTGGTGTTGATTATTTTACAGGGAAATATGACCAGCACGCCTCTCGATTGAGTTTGGTAGGAGTAGAGGCTGGTATTGGTTTACGTCTTCCTGTGGCGGAACACTGGTTGATGAGTGGAGAATTAGGTTCAATTTTTCCCACACAATTTGCCGAAGGATTTGAGAAATGGGGTTTGATTTTTAATCTAAGTTTGATGCGGATTTGGTAAACTTTTTAAAAATAAACTATAGTCTTTATCAAAATGTTGAATGTGAGAGGAAAGCCACATTTCTAAAAACTCAAAAAAACGTGCGTTCAGTGTAGATGAATTTTGTAAGTCATATTCTAGTTGAAAATGCTTTAATTCTAAAAGAAGTTTAACGTGAATTTTTTTATGTGCTTCTAGATTTGGATACTGAATACTTAATAAATAAGTCTCTTCGCTTTGAAAGTGGAATACTACATAATCATAAAGCTCTTGGATAATTTTTGATAATTCTGATTTTCCTCTTCTTAGCTCATTTTTATGGTGAAGATTATTCATAATTTCAATAAGCTTTTGATGTTCCTCATCCATCTGTGAGATTTCCAAGCTATAAATGTTGCTGTCCCATTTAAAAAACGACATTATTTTTTATTCCTCTCATGTATAAAATAAAAGATTTTTGTAAAGTTTTCTAGGACAGATTCACAGAAAAAAATTATTCAAACCAAGAGATGATTCAAATCAATGGTTGTCAATAAGTTCAGATTAAGTTGATAAAAACTTTTAATAAAATCGATTAAATATATAGCAGAAATTAGGAAGTTAATTTTTACTTTATTTTAAGAATTTAAGGATAAAAGTAGTATTATATTGATCAGGATCAACTTCAATGGAGCCCTTGTGGGAATCCATAATTTTTTTTACATAGTGAAAGCCAGAGCCCTATTCCCTTGCCGAGCGATGAAAGCTTATCCATGATCACGGCTTGGTTATTGTTATCAAACTTAGTTCCTATTACCCAAAATGTTTTTTCTCGACCTTCGATATTTCCTCAGTTCTTCGCGAATGCTATCCTCTGGATGTTCAAAGAGTCGTCTTGAAAAATTATTATTTAATAGGATTAAATTTATTGAAGAAATTTTTAAGCATACTGGTGCTGTCTGTTTCAACTTTATTTTCAGGTAGGGAGAAGTTAACATCAATTGCAGTTTTAAGCATCATGTCCTTCTCTGCAGATTTATTCATTGGATTAGAATCTAAAGAGCATCTATTGGCAGATGTAACAGTTTCTTGAGAATCACTGAGCTTAATACCAATGGATTGATTTACTTGTTCTCTTAAGTTTTTTAATGGACCAAAGTAGGAAGTCATAAAATGATCGTTAACAGCGCCTTTTACTTTATCCAATGAAAAATTTACGACTTTGTCTAATATCGTTCCGTAAGCACAGGAATTAAGATCGTTATAAAGCATACTCTTTGTATTAATACCTATGGAGTTAAATAGTATTTGTGTAATTGTATTTGGATTATTATCAGCTGACTCGACATAAATATTAGTTCCAACATGGTAATATCCAACACAAGGGATATGGGGAACGACATCATTACGATTGATAAAGCGATACAACCCAATATTAAATTCATCAGCGAGTGTTTTCATACTTTGAGCCCATTCTTCATCACCCACTCGTGGTGCTCCGAACGTATACATGGCTTTGATATTGTAGGGAGGAGTTTTCTTTTTGTCTTTTGCTTTTTTATTGATACCAAGTAAATTATAGGTCATTAAATTTGCTAAAGCCCCACCTAAGCTATGACCAGTGATAAAAATAGGTTTAGGTGGTATTTGATTTACTTTCCACTTTTGTTGAATGGAGTTCAACTTCCTAAGCACCCACGGCTTGATCTCTTCTATTCCAAGAAAAAATCCATAATGCACCTGTCCTGAACTATTTGGCCATTGTGCTAATATGTTTTTAGTTTCTGAGTTCTTTTCAGGATTAACTTGCCTCATAATGTGAGCTTGAGCTGTTTCATCCCACTCAACTACGGAGCTTGCGATAGGAGTATTAGGATCTAGATTATGATGTTTGCCGCTAAAATCAAACTTATTTAATGCGAAGGCATCTGTTTTGACATCATTTTCAATATTGCCTTCTGTGCCTCTGAAAATAATAAATACAGCATCTTTACTTTCAAAGATAGATCCTTGAGTGTCAGGTTTTAAATTGATTTCTTTATCAATATAGGACTTACATCGATTTATAGCTTCAGGAAGAGTCCAATCAAGATGGACAGATGTTTGAATTTTCTTTTCATAATCTTCAACACTTGATTGAATATGCTTTTGATCTTCTTCTGCTTGATATCGTTCCTCTTGTGTAAGCTGAAGACCTTCAACAGGTACACCGCGTTTCTCTAATATGTGTTTTCTGATTTTTGCTAATCTCGTTGTTGAAAAGAAAACATTTTCTTTGTAAAAGCCACATCCATTAGAATTATCCACTTGCATTTGATTGCTGCTTATTTTGTCAAAGCAATGGCTCATTCCTGGGATGATACAAGCTTCGCGCGGAAGCGGTGGAAGATGATTGATTGTTAGAAGTTCTCTATCGTAATCTTTAGTTACTGTATCCTCAGGTTTTGGTATTCTACTTGAAAAATATTGTGTTGATATTTCACCAAATCCAAGACCCTTTGTAATATATGTTTTATTTGGAAGGGGCTGTCCGTTGGAATCAAGAGTGAATTCAAGTTGAATGTCTTTGCCAGCAGTTGGCTTCATAATTTTTTCAAGCACGTCCAAATGCCAGTAGGAATAAGTGGACATAGCGCCAAGCCAATAAGCATTTCTAAAATCTAATCGATTGGATTGAGGACAAAAATCCACTGGTCCATATTTTGACCAATCATTTTCAGGTGCATACCTGCGATCACCGGCAACGGAGATAGAAAGTGATCCCAATAAACTAAAAAATAATATGAATTTTGCTGCATTTAATTTTGATTGGCTTATTTCTAGTTTTTTCATATTAACATAAACTCCAATGGTTTATTATTTAGTATTTCTAAAGGGAGTATATTTAACAAAAGCAAGTCACCCTGATTACTTCTGTAAAATTGTTTTACACTTTATAGAATTCTAACATTTACTAACTTCATTAATCTAAATTAACGCAGTAATTTAGGACCTATTTCCATTCATGTTTTATGATTTTGCAACTTATGAGCCACGTTTATAAGTGGAAAAGTTTTTTAGAACGCTTAGCGATTGAGCCAACTTGTAAAGTAATTGAGGGCGATATTTAAATTACTTTGGGCATTTTCTGTGAGTTGGTCCTGAATATCCCATTGATAACCACGAATAGACAGAAGATAAACTTCTGGAGTCGTATGATAGAGCTCATGGCAGAGAGATAAGACAGCTTCAAAGCTGAGGGCGTGGGTGGTAAAGTTTATAGTGTTTTGGCTCTGAATTTTTGTAAGTTGAAAATCAGGTGGTTGTAATTGATTAAGCTCCATTGGATCATTATCTTGTTTCAGAGCGTCGATAAAAATGACGACATTGTAGAGTGAAATTTCATGGGCATCTTCAATGTTGAGTTGATAGTTGGATCTAAGACTTAAAAATGGAGTCACATTGAGTGTTCCTATTTCAATTTGCTTTTCTAGAGTGGTAATAAACTGTATTCCTAGGCCGTCATCCCGTCTACCGATGTTACCGATACCATAGACTAAGTAGCGCTTGTCAGTTTGGAGAGGAGGAAGTTGTAAACTCATAGGGATATACTTAATTGTGTTTAGGGTGTTGTGGTTTCTAGAGATGAATTTTTAATTTTTTTATCCAACAAATTTTGTTGTGAGTCGAGTAGTTCGATTATTAGTGGCATTTGCCCAACAGCATGAGTCGCGCAACTGAGGCAAGGATCATAGGCGCGAATTGCCACTTCAACTTGATTGAGCAAGGACTCTGGAATTTCAGCTCGACCACTTATTTTATTTTTTGCGACCCAGCGGACCGCACGATTCATGGCTTCGTTGTTACTCGTGGTCGAAACAATAAGATTACACATCGTAATTAAATCGTTGTTGTTTACCTTGTAGTGGTGAAAGAGCGTTCCTCTCGGCGCTTCGATAACGCCAACGCCCTCTCGCTCACCATTGGTTTTAAGTTTTGGCTTGGTAAGCTCGCCCGAGTAGATATCTGGATCATGGAGAAGTTCTCGAATCATTTCTGCTGCATGAAGAGTTTCTATCAGTCGTGCCCAATGCATATGCATGGTGCGACCATTGGTTTTTTGTGAGGTGATGGATTTGTAGATTTCAAATTCCTTCTGCGCTTTTGGAGTTGGGATAAAATCACAGGTATTGAGGCGAGCCAGAGGGCCCACCCGGTACCAACCCTTTTCCGGTCCTAGAGATTTAATAAAAGGAAATTTCATATAAGTCCAAGAGCGAACTTCTTCGGAAAGATAATGATGATAATTTTGATAATCGACATGATCGAAAATAATATTTCTCTCAGCATCTACGGCGCGAAGTCCGCCGTGATATAAGTCAAGGGCGCCATCAGCTCGCACTAAACTTAAATAGTTTGAAGAAAAATGAGCAAAGTCGTCAATAAGCGTTTTATTTTTTTGATAATAGGTTTTAAATAATTCGATGCCTTCTTGGGCCCACTCAATCATTGTATCGGCGGTGACTATGGCTTCAGTTGTGGTTATCGTTGTAACTGGGCTGGAAGGCCGTGGTTTTCCTTGTAAAAAATAGAGTTTTTCATCTTCAGTCAAATGACGATTAATTCCACCAGGAATGGCGCCCGTGCCATGTATTTTTTTTCCGGCTGTTGATTTAATAATTTCTTGTCCAAATTTTCGCATGAGGATCGCTTTTTTTGCTAATTCTGAAAACTCGTCAATGATTCCCACAATATTTCTTTTTAAGGGGTCGGCATCAAAGCCAAAGAGTAAGTCAGGTGCAGCTAAATAAAAAAAATGGAGTACATGGGATTGAAAAAATTGCCCATAGTGCATCAATCGTCGCATTTTATCGGCCGTCGGTGTGAGTTCAGGCGAGGGAGTCCCTACGATATAATCCATGGCCTTGGCGGCGCAAAGATGGTGGCTGACAGGGCAAATACCGCAGAGTCTTTGCACTAAAACTGCCGCTTCCCAATAAGGACGGCCCTGCACAAAACGTTCAAAACCTCGAAACTCAACAATATGAAGGCGTGCTTCTTCTACTTCATTTTTTTCATTTAAGTGGATCGTCACTTTGCCATGACCTTCCACACGAGTTACGGGTTCGATGGTAATTTTTCTTTTCATATTATTCTCTTAATCATATTTAAAATGTTGATAGTTAAATTGATCGAGTGGACGGCCCTCTCGAACAGCAAGAATGGCCTCCAAAAATAGTTCCGGGTGAGGAGGGCAGCCAGGTAAAAAAGCATCTACTTTAACAATTTCATGGCACGGGTAAACACGATCCAGTATTGCTGGGATTTCTTCATCATTGGGAATGAGTTGATTATGAGTGGTAGGACCACTGAGGTAGGATTCTTTAAAAAGTTCACTGAGAGGAATTCCATTGCGCATTGCTGGAAGTCCCCCTGTAATGGCACATTGACCAACAGAAATTAGTACACGGCATTGAGCCCTGAAGTCTCTGAGGATGCGTACATTGTCTGTATTGCAACAACCGCCTTCTACAAAACCAATATCACAAGATTGCGTAAACTCCTTAATATCATCAAAGGGAGATTTATGAAATTCAATCAACTCAACGACATCTAAAATTTTTTCGTCTAAATCCAAAAAAGACATATGACATCCAAAACAGCCAGCAAGCGAAGTCGTTGCGACAACTAATTTTTGTTGAGTCATGATTTTTTATCCTCACTAGAACCGATTTCGTTAAGATCAAATCGTCTTTCTCCGATAGGAGTTTTGTAGGCGTCTCCTTTTTTAATGAGTGCTCCAACAGGACAAATATCCATCGCTTTTTTTGCTACTGTTTCGGATAAAATTTCAGGATCGGTGGGATCAACACTGATTTGAATATTCCCACCGCGATCGACAAAACCAAAAAGCTCATGTCCATCTTTGGCTTTAACGCCACGAACGCACCGGAGACACTGAATGCATCGATTGTGTTCTAAAACTAAATAGGGAAGAGTGGCGTCTATTTTTCTTTGTGTGAATGAAAAAGGAAACCGAGGAGCCGTCATTCGATAGTGATAGGCCAGTGCTTGTAGTTCACAGTTTCCAGATTTTTCACAGCTAGGACACATGTGGTTGCCCTCGACAAAAAGCATTTCAATGAGGGCTTTGCGTAATTCATTAATCTCAGGAGTATCATTTTCGATGGACATTCCATGAGAGACTTGAGTGGTGCAAGCAGGAACAAATCGCCCCGACACTTTCACGGTGCAGAGTCTACAAGTGCCTGCGGGTGGTAGACTTTTAAAATCGCAGAGTGTGGGAATAAATAATTTATTCTCGCGAAGAGCTTGGACGATACTTTGTCCTTCTTTAGATTGAAAAGTATGATTGTCGACTGTTATTTGAACGGTGTTTTGTTCCATGAATGTTATTCTTTCAAAAAAGGGCGTCGTTTGGCAAGAGCGCAAGACTCACGCGTTGCATGTTCTAAATTAAATAAGGAATCAAAATCAGTGTCAGTTTTAATTTTTGAAGCAAAGTAATTTTGAAAATTCTCAATGCTGGTGAGTATGGGATTGGGCGAAGTTTGACCTAAGCCACAGCGAGAAGTGGTTTTAACGAGTGCGCCTAATTTCTTCATTTGCTCGACGTCGTGATGCGTGCCGTGCCCCTGAATTAATTTTTCTAACTGTTGGAGGAGAAGAGTATTTCCTGCTCTGCAAGGAACGCAAAAACCACAGCTCTCTTGAGTGAAAAACTCGGTATAATTATGAAGAATTGAAAATAAATCTCTTGATTGATTAAAGATAGTGATTGCGCCACCAGTGCTGAGATCTTCATAACAAAGTTTTCGATGAAATTGATTTTCAGAAAGGCAAACTCCTGAGGGACCACCCACTTGCACGGCTAAAGTATTTTTTGCTCCACAGAGTTGCAAGAGTTCATGGACTGACAATCCCCATTCAACTTCATAAATACCAGGGCGATCGCAGTCACCAGCCACGCTGAGGAGTTTAACGCCCGAAGAATTTTTCGTTCCCATTTTTTTAAAATTTTCCGGACCATTGAAGATAATTTTAGTCGCACAGATTAAAGTTTCTGGATTGTTTACGACGGTGGGTTGATGCTTGTAACCGGAAACTACGGGAAAGGGTGGGCGGTTTCGTGGTTGACCTCGTTTTCCTTCTGCTGACTCAATGAGCGCGGATTCTTCTCCGCAAATATAGGCGCCTGCTCCCACTTTGATTTGAATATCAAAACTAAAACGACTGTTGAGAATGCGGCGCCCGAGGAGTTTTTCTTTGCGCATTTTTTTAAGAGTTTCTTCTAAGTATTTTTTTAAATAAGCGTATTCTCCTCTGAGGTAGAGGATTCCTTTTTTAGCATCAATGGCGTAGCCCGCAAGAGTCATTCCTTCAAAAATAACTTGTGGTAATTCTGTGAGAAGAACGCGATCTTTAAAGGTGCCAGGCTCACCTTCATCGGCATTGCAAATAACGTAGCGCTCTTGTGCGGATGTGGATCGTGCGTAACCCCATTTCGTGCCCGTTGGAAAACCTGCACCACCTCGTCCTCTTAAACCAGATTTATTGATTAATTCAATCACCTCGAGGGAATCAATACCCAAGGCTTTTTGAAGAGCGCTTCCTACTGAATAAGGTGTGAAAAAAATAGGACCTGCTTGGCGAATATGATTTTGAACTTCTGCCTGTATCTGGGAGTTGGAATTTTGTCCTTCGCCTTTGTGTGTAAAACAAGTTTTTAAATCTTTTTTATTTTTAATGGCCTGGACTATGGCTTTAACTTTTTCCGGTGTTAATTGAGTTAAAATCAAATCGTGATCAATATCTTCAAGGTGATCCAAACGATAATTTATTAGTGCTGAAGGTTCTTGATCACTCATCCCAATGCAAGACGTGGTGTAGAGTCCAATCAAATTGTCTGAACTGGTAGAGCCAAAGGGAATTCCCACTTCCTGCTCAAAGGTTTTCATAATTTCTTGGGCGCCAAACATTTCGGCCGTAGCACTGGTATTCATATAGATGGTGTACTGCCCACGATTTGCAGAGGAAAGAAAGTGATAAAAACTCGCTGTTCCTTCTACTTGCAAAGGGGGAATATCTAATTCGGATGCGATGGTATAAATTGAAGTAGATGAAATAAAGCGAAAGCGAGATTGAACCTCACGTAAGATCGAAAGTAATTGGTAAGGATCGGAATGATATTTTTTTACAATATCAATAATTATTTTATTCGATTTCATCCTATCTCAGCCCTTCATATCCTTAATGGTTAAGGCGATTATTAATGAGATCACTCACCACGGAAGGATCAGCAAGTGTAGTGGTATCACCTAAAGAATCAATTTGATTCTCAGCAATTTTTCTTAAAATGCGTCTCATGATTTTACCAGATCTTGTTTTAGGAAGTCCAGGAGCCCACTGAATGAGATCAGGCGTGGCAATGGGACTGATTTCTTTACGAACCCACTGAATGAGTTCTTTTCGAAGCTCTTCTGTGGGTTGGGTTTTTGATTTTAATGTTACAAAACAATAAATTCCCTGTCCCTTGATGTCATGAGGATAGCCAACAACAGCCGCTTCTGCCACAGCTCCATGGCTGACAAGGGCACTTTCAATTTCAGCGGTTCCTAGTCGATGCCCTGAGACATTCAAAACATCATCGACTCTTCCGGTAATCCAGTAATAGCCATCTTTATCCCGCCTGCAGCCATCGCCGGTAAAGTAAAATCCTTTATATTGTGAAAAATAAGTTTGTTCAAAACGCGCGTGATCGCCATAAACAGTTCTCATTTGACCGGGCCAAGAAGTTTCAAGGCACAAGACACCTTCGCAAGCTCCCTGCTCTGGAAGTCGCTGTCCTTCTGGAGTGAGCACTTGAGGCTTGATTCCAAAAAAAGGTACAGTTGCAGAGCCGGGCTTCAGTGGTGTTGCTCCAGGGAGAGGGGAAATTAAAATTCCACCAGTTTCTGTTTGCCACCATGTATCGACAATGGGGCAGCGATTTTCACCCACTACGCGATGATACCAAAGCCATGCTTCGGGGTTGATGGGTTCTCCCACACTTCCTAACAGGCGTAATGAATTTCGTGATGTTGATTTGACAAAGTCCTCTCCTTCTCGCATGAGCGCGCGTAAAGCCGTGGGAGCAGTGTAAAAGATAGAAACTTGATGTTTATCAATAATTTCCCAAAAGCGTGAAGGAGTAGGATAGTGTGGGACCCCTTCAAATAAGACTGAAGTTGCGGCATTGGAGAGAGGTCCATAAACAATATAAGAATGTCCCGTCACCCAACCAACATCAGCCGTACACCAATAAATATCTTTTGGTTGGTAATCAAAAACTATTTGATGAGTGAAAGAGACATAAACTAAATATCCCCCGGTTGTATGCAAAACTCCCTTAGGTTTATTCGTTGAGCCTGAAGTATAGAGAATAAATAATGGATCTTCGGCATCCATTTCTTGAGGAGGGCAGAAGGCTTCGACTTCTTTTTTAATTTCGTGCCACCAGATATCACGACCAGCTTTAAAAGGTATTTGAGCGCCTGTTCGTTTAATCACTAAAACATGAGTGACGTCTGGGCACTTACTAAGAGCTTCATCCACATTTTTTTTTATAGGAATAGATTTACCACCCCGCAATCCCTCGTCTGCGGTAATAACAAATCGGGATTGACCATCATGAATGCGATCCATGATGGAGTCTGGCGAGAAACCACCAAAAACAGCAGAATGAACAGCCCCAATACGTGCGCAAGCCAACATAGCATAGACCGCCTCAGGAATCATCGGCATGTAAATAGTGACACGATCGCCCTTCTGGACACCAAGCTTTTTTAAAGCATTGGCCATAAGATTTACTTCGTTAAAAACTTCTTGATAAGTAATCGTGCGGTGAGCTTCGTGTGGAGAATCGGGTTCAAAAATAAATGCTGTTTTTTGCGAGTGAAGAGGAAGGTGCCGATCTAAACAATTGTAACAGACATTCAGTTTGCCACCTAAATACCACTCAATTTTAACGGGGGAGTGAAAGGAAACATTTTTTGTTTGATTCCATCGTTGAAACCAATGAAGACGCTCCGCCTGTTCATTCCAAAAAGAATCGGGGTCTTGAATCGATTTTTGGTAAAGATCCTGGTATTGTTTTTGATTGATATGACTTTTATTTACAAATTCTTTGGGTGGATTTATAGTTTGATTTTCCATTAAAAATTGATCCCCAATCCGGCTGTGCCATAAAATGCGTTAATCTCAACAGAATCTTGATTATGTTTATCTTCTAAATTTGTGATGTAAGAGTAACCTTTAACGCCAAACCCTGCTTCGCCAAAAATATTTTTTGACCATAAAACTTTACCATGAAAATTAATGGAGTAGGTTGGTGAAGTTCCGACCTGAATAGTCGCAAGCATTGGAGCGGGATAATAAATCATTTCCATATCAACCCATTTTGGATACTCCATAAAGGGAAACCAATTAGCAATATCATCAAATATTTTTGGCATCGAACGCGCCCAGAAAAAACCAATGCCAGAAAAGGCACCATGAACGTTACTGATGTAAACATCTTCCATTCCAAAAATAAGTCCCCAAGTTTCATCCCGTTCCCAGAGTCCTTTTGATAGTCGATACTTGATATCTAAAGTAGTGAGTTGTATTGGAACCGGTGAGTTTTTGATGTTGAAGGGTTTAAAATGTCTCAGAGAGATTCCCCATCTTTGGCGACTGAATAAATCGTTGTTCCAACCTAAAAGACTCTCAAACCATTGATTGTAAGCAGCTTCTCCTAAAAAATTAATTTTTCCGTCAGGGGTGAGTGCCCCGGCCACTCTCAAGCTAAACTCGCCGCTATACCCGCGAAAAATTGAGTAAGACGCGGTGAAGTCTTGAGGATTTTGCGAGTCGGATATTTTATCAACTACGACTAAATCATTTTTATTTATTGAAGGAACTTCGGGTGCTTGAAGCTCCCACAGAAAGGCTTTCCCACTTTTTGACATTTTAATTTTTTCGGGCGTTTGAGATTGCAACTCAAACGCTTTAGGATTTAACCCTTTGATGATGGGTGCTTTAGAATAAGTTGAGGTGAGAGGCTCCACCAGTTTTAATTTCATTGCTTGGGTTGGAACTTTATTAAATTCAATCGGAAATAAAAAAAGTCCCCCACCTTGCCCTGAAACAGTGAGATTTTTTTCACTGCGGTTAATTGGAGTTACCCAATAGTCATAAGTGGGTCCAATGGTCGCCTCCCATCTAAAATAAGAAGTAAAGCTATTTGGTTTAACAAAGGGAAAATGCTTTACGGGGCGACCCACCGGAAAATCGGTGTGTCCAAATAAGAAAAACCATTCACTATTTTCATTCTCAGCATAAAAATCAACCAGATTTAACTCTGGCGCTCGACTAAAAAATTCAATTGAATATCCACGGGAACTTATTGCTAAAAAGCGGATGTCCTTATTTGTAGTTATTTTAAAAGCCCCAGTGAGAGAGACTTCTTTTTGGTTGATAAGAACTTTAGTGCTTGCCGTTTGCGTTTGTAAGACTAGTTGGTTTTCTTTTTTCGAAAATCGATAGTATGGAGTGCAATATCGTGAATAATAAGGCGACTCATTTCTTATCCAACAAATTCGAACACCACTTTTTTTATTCGGGTTTAAAAATAGCAAATTGAATTCATTGGAGTAGAATAAAATATGAGTTTGTAATTGAGTTGGGTTAGAGACAGTACCCCAAAAAGTTGGCTTTAATTGTTCGGCAAAGCGATTTCCTAAAGAAATATTTTCTTCTTCAATAACTTTGTTGAAGAGAGTACTTCCGTCTTCACTTAAAACTTCGATCGATCCTTTTGGAATTAAAAATCGAGGCGAGGTGATAAAAAGAATGGGTGTTTGATCATCCAATTTAAAATTATTTTTTGATACATTTTTTTGGTCCAAAAAAGTTTTGAGTGAGAGAAATGGTCCTGAAAGTATTTTAAAAGTATTTTCATTAAAAATTGCATCTGAAATAGTGATTTCCCCTTCTTGATCAGAGTTTTGATCTACGGAATAGGTTACTTCAGGAGTTTTAATTTTGAAATTATTTAGGTCAGGGATAAAAGTTAATTGGTTTATATCAAAAGAAATGGAATTGAGGCTGGGGGATGACGTTGAAGCTGGAGTTGTTACTGGCAAAGTTGATGTTGACTCCTGTGCTAGTAAACGATGGATAGAAACAGAAAAAATGATAATAAAAAAGAGTAAGAACTTTAACTCAATAGACTTCATTTATCTGAGCCCTTCCTATGACATAGTGCTCGGCAGATTTTATTTTACATAACAAGTATAACTTTTGGCCAGGCAACTAGATTTTAATTAGGGCCTACTTGGGAAGTCAAATTGATAATAAAAGTTATTGATATTGCAAATGAATATTTAGCGAGTGATTTTTTTAAGTTTATAGATGATATCCCACTTAGGAGTGATCTTTTCTATATCACTTAACACAAAAGAAACAAACACACCTGTTTCTTCCATAATTTTATCAGAGACTAATTTTTTCTCAATCAATGAGTTTAAATCCTCAGGTCTGACCAGGTACTCTAATTCGCGCATGGACTCATCTTGCATATGCTTTAAAGATAATTTCACAACACCTTTGTCATTGACTGTTTGTTTTTGTCCAAAATGAATGATGGCTTTGAGAAACTTAACTTCTTCTTCCTTGATGAAAACGCGATCTTTTTCTTGCTTAAAGAGCCATTCATTATGCCATTCCACAAATTCAAATAAGGGCTCTGGATTAGGAATGACAATTTTCAAGCGGCCTTCGCCTAAGTTTTCCATTTTAATTAAATTAATTTCATGGAGTCCTTGTAATAGCTTATCCATTTTGTGCGTGGCTTCTTGAAATATTTGGATGGTGTAATTTCTGAGAGTGTATTGCGGAATTTGCAGTCCCTCTTCGGATGATTTTCCGTAACGAAGCCCAACAAAATTTAAAATGGAAATTAATTTATTAATGGTGTGGGGAGGAAAGAGATCTTCTTCTCCAGGTGGTTTTTCGAGAGTCTTAATTCGTAAATTCGCTTCACGTAAATGATCATTAACGGTGCGCATGACGGCCTTACACCATTCAGGAAAGCTTTGAAATTGAGCATGGAGTGCTTTAAATGGCAGGCAAATGACTTCGGAATCTTTGATGGCTTTGACAGAGGCGCTGCGTGGTCTTCCGTCAAAAAAAGCCATTTCACCAACCATCGCACCAGGCCCTAGTTCTGCCAGTACTATCTCAGAAGTATTTTTGGATTTTGTGACCGCAAATTTTCCACCCTTAATAACATACATCGAGTCGGACGGATCTCCGTCTCGAAACAAATAATGACCAGCTGGAATTTTTTTAGAACCTGCTGACAACGAAAGCTCCTGTTAAAATTAGTAAATAAATAATATATATTTATTTCAACAGGAGCTGCACTGTGGGTCAAACTCCTTAAACGGGAATGGGACGAACATCGGGAGAAACTCGACACTGACCATCGGTAGAGGCGAGGACTTCTCTTATGCTAAGGTCTGGAGCGTGCTCAAGTAAAACAAACTCGCCCTTTTCGATTTTAAAAACTCCAAAATCCGTAAATACTTGGTCAATACAAGATTGACCCGTAAGCGGCAGATCACATTTTTTGAGAAGTTTAGAGTTTCCATCTTTATCTGTTTGTTGCATGGCCACAAGAACCCGTTTGGCACCAGCCACTAAGTCCATCGCGCCCCCCATACCCTTGACCATTTTTCCAGGGATCATCCAGTTGGCAATATTTCCTTCTTGATCGACTTGCATTGCTCCCAAAATGGTGAGGTCAATGTGACCGCCGCGTATCATGGCAAAGCTGTCGGCAGAGGAAAAATAGCTTGAGCCGGGGATAGCCGTGATGGTTTGCTTTCCAGCATTAATTAAATCAGGATCGACTTCAGTTTCGCGAGGAAAGGGGCCAATGCCCAATAATCCATTTTCACTTTGTAGAAACACACCAGAATCGGGTGGTAAAAAATTGGCGACTAACGTTGGAATGCCAATTCCTAAGTTGACCACGCTTCCTGGTTGAACTTCTTGAGCTAGACGTTTTGCGAGTTGTTCACGAGTTAATGGCATAGTAAATACCTTTTAGTTAGTTCGAATGGTTTTTTGTTCTATACGTTTTTGGTAGTTTGTTCCAAGAATAATTCTTTGGATAAAAACTCCGGGAGTGTGCACTTGATCAGGATCAAGTGCGCCCACTTCCACAAGCTCTTCGACTTCGGCAACAGTAATTTTCCCTGCGGTGGCAACCATCGGATTAAAGTTGCGCGCCGTTTTTCGGTAAATGAGATTTCCAAACTTATCGCCCTTCCAAGCTTTTACTAAGGCAAAATCACCTTTGATGCCTTCTTCTAAAATATAATTTCGGCCTTGAAATTCTCGAGTCTCTTTACCTTCAGCCACCAGAGTTCCAACGCCGGTGGGAGTGTAAAAAGCAGGAATTCCCGCACCGCCAGCACGCAAGCGCTCGGCCAAAGTTCCTTGGGGCGTGAGTTCCACTTCCAGCTCTCCACTCATGAATTGTTTTTCAAAAGTTGCGTTTTCACCAACATAGCTTGAAATCATTTTGCGAATTTGTTTTGTTTTAAGAAGAAGCCCTAAGCCCCAATCATCCACACCTGCATTATTAGAAACACAAGTGAGGCCCATAACTCCCGAATCACGAAGAGCAAGGATAAGATTTTCAGGAATTCCGCAGAGGCCAAAACCACCGACCAGAACCGTCATGTTGTTGCCAATGCCTTTGAGCGCCTCTTTGGCATTGGGATAAACTTTATTTATTGAGTTCATTTTATTAATGCCCCATTTTTTCAATAATCATAGCAACGGCTTCACCGCCTCCAATGCAAAGTGTAGCAAGTCCATATTTTTTATTGTGCGTATGAAGTGCGTGAGTCAACGTTGTTAAAAGTCTTGCGCCGCTAGCTCCAAGAGGGTGACCGAGAGCCACGGCTCCACCATGGGGGTTGACTTTTTCAGCTGGAATTTGAAGCTCTTTCATCGCAACCATTGCAACAACACTGAACGCCTCATTGATTTCCCAAAAATCAATGTCTTTCATATTAAGATTGGCCATTTGCAAAGCCTTCTTAATGGCACCCACAGGTGCGGTTGTAAACCACTTTGGATCTTGAGCAAAAGTAGCATAAGAAACAATTTTTGCGAGTGGCTTGATGGATCTTTTTTTCCATTGAGATTCGGACATCAAAATCACCGCACTCGCGCCATCATTAAGTTTGCTGGCATTTGCCGCGGTAATCGTTCCTTGTTTATCAAAGGCGGGCTTCAACGCTGCCATTTTATCAAACTTAGCATTGGCAGGCTCTTCATCTTTTTCAATTAACACAGATTCTTTTCGGCCAGCGACACTGACTGGAATAATTTCATTTTTAAAAAGTGATTGCGCTTGAGCGTTTTGTGCTTTCTTGTAACTTTCAATGGCAAAGGCATCTTGAGCTTCACGAGTAAACGAATGTTCTTTAGCGCAAAGCTCGCCCGCATTCCCCATGTGCCAATTATTAAAAGGGTCCCACAAGCCGTCCTTAATCATAGAGTCGATCAAAGGAACAGAACCCATGCGATAACCAAGTCGAGAATTCTCCATGAGGTGAGGAGCTTGGGACATACATTCTTGACCACCAGCAACAACAAGCATTTCTGGATTAAGACGAATGGAGTCTGCGCCAAGCATTGCTGCTTTTAATCCAGATCCACAAACTTTATTGATAGTTAAACAAGCAACGGAGGTAGGGAGTCCAGCAAAAACCGCGGCCTGACGTGCAGGTGCTTGGCCCACTCCTGCAGTGAGAACTTCTCCCATTATGCATTCATGTAAATCATCAGGTTTGATGTTGCTGCGAGTGATAGCTTCTTTAATAACTGCTGCGCCCAATTGTGGAGCAGTAAGGCTACTTAATGTGCCCTGAAAAGATCCGATGGGGGTTCTAACTGCGCTTGTAATATAAACATTTTCCATTGATGATCTCCTTCTTTTAATTTTACTTCTAATTCTGTGAAAATCGTGACTCCGCCGAAGCGAAGTTCATTTTATTGAGGCCCAGCACACCGTAAAATTTCAGACAAGCGGTGCTCGCCATGAGAGAAGTGACTCTCGTGGCAAAATTAATGTGAGTGGCTCTCATAGCTGCGCTCCGAACTCATTTTCCGATGTGCTGGGTCTCAATAAAATGAACCTCTCTCGGCTTGTTGCATTAATTAACAACTTAGCTTTGAGAGTGCACTATAATTTCAAGCACTTTGTCAAGAAAGCAATGTAGGGGGTGTTAGGAAGCTGATTTTGAGAGCGTCTCGCGACAGTTGTATAATTTTGGTGAGGAGTTTCGCGCCAACAACAACTACTTAGATTCAGCTCGAAAAAGAGCCTAATTCGAGGCGGAAAAGTTTAAATCGAAAGATGCGTCCCTTTAAGCGTATCAAAAAGTATTTAAGCTCCACTCGATGAGTTTTTAGACTTGGGTTGATTTCATGTCCGAATTTAAGTCTCCAGTTCGAATTCTACTGCTTAAAATTCACTTAATTGGAGTTCAGGTAGGTGCCGCACTTGCTAGAATAAGGTGCTGCCGAGCCTGAGGAAGTGCAAAGAAGAAACCCCCATTTTTTTAGAATGGAGGTCTCTATGAATGAAACTAATACAGCTAACACCTGTGTTAATTATCGTCATTGGCTGAAGTCAGCTGAAGTAATTTTAAGTCTAATTTTATTAGTCTTAAAATTTATGAGCTGGCTCAGAACCTGCATTTGTTTTAAAGTGGCACGTTACTGGATTTACGGCACGTCTGTGGATGAATTTTGTTATTAAAAATAAAATAAATCGAGGATGTCCCTCTCTGGTCTAACGGATAGGACTTAAAATCTAAAGGGTTAATTCAAGGAACAGCTTACTCAGGTTCGGCCCCTTTTAAATTTTTGCATGATCTTCAAAGTAAAATAAGGCACTATTACAAAGAGCATTACTACATAGAGTATTTCGTTCAGGAGGAAAGATGTCTTTAAGTAAAATATATCAAAGAGTTTATCGCTATAAGTTTATGATTCTATTTCAATTGTTACTTTCAACTGGGATGACCTCTTTATTGTCGGCGGCGCAGTGGGAGTTTCCTTCTGCCGGAATTCAAGAAATTCAAGTTCGAGCTAAAGCTGCTAAAATTTTAGTTAAACAAGCAGTGGGAGCTTCAGTTCGAGTATCAATAGTAGGTCCAAAAGAAATGTCTTGGAGTCAAGAGTTGAAGGCCATTGACGGCGTGACTATAAAAACTCTGTATATCACAGGGCCTGAAGACAGTCTTGTTGTTGGAGATAGTTTTTTAACGATAGAATTGCCAAAAGAGATTTTAAGTACAAAATTAGTTTTTGAAGAAGTTCGTGCTGAGCTTCAATCTGTTTCGCAGGTGCAAGTGAGTGCTCTTAAAGGGCAAATTATTGGTAATAATACCGGTGAAGGTATTCATTATAATTTGCAAAAAGGCGATATTCAAAGTTTTCAACATAAAGGAAGTTTAGAAATTGAAAGTTACGGTGGTAAAATTTTAGTAAAAGATGGGCAGGGGAATCTTAAAGTTCAATTGTTTAGCGGAGATTTAACCATCGAAAAAAATCAAGGACGAATTCAATTAGAAAGCCAATCTTCAGTGGCCCGAATCAAAGAACAGCAAGGCGTAGTATCTCTGCAGTGGGGGCGAGGTTCCCTAAGCCTGAGTGATTTTTCTGGGAGATTGGAAGGTGCGAGCACTGAAGGACAGCTTCAACTACAATTAAAACCTGAATCCATTGTTGACTTGCAGGCAGGGAGAGGAAAAGTAAATGTGTCTTTGCCGTCAGGAAGTGGTGCCTCTCTCAACCTAAAAACAATAACTGGTGATTTGTCGGTACCAAGTCCATTAAAAGCGGGACGAGAAGGTAAATTTCGAATTGCACGAGGTAAGTTATCGGGGGCTCTCAAGGGGAGCGTAAGTATTCATGCTGAAGACGCATCAATTAGTGTAAAATAAACTGTATTTATTTAATATAAAGAGGAAATATGCTGACTACTAATCCTGTAATCCAAAAATTAATTTCTGAAGCTATTGAAGCTCAAAAGCAAGCTCACGCCCCTTACTCCACAAAATTTATTGGATCGAGTGTGTTATGGAGTGATGGCTCTATAACAAGTGGTTGCAATATTGAAAATGCGTCTTACGGTGCAACCGTGTGCGCTGAGCGAGTTGCTATATGGAAGGGGATATCAGAAAATAAAAATCGTACCATCAAAGAAATTGTGGTGGTAAGTCCAAGTGCCACGCCATGGCCCCCCTGTGGCATGTGCCGCCAAGTGATGAGTGAGTTTGCAAGTCCTCAAACGCTCATTCATTGGACTGATGGAGCTTCAGTACTTAAATCTAAAACATTGGCAGAGATGTTACCAGAAACTTTTGATGTGCGATTTCTAGGGGGTAATTAAACTTACGTCAGAAACTGATAGCCATCGTCTTTGAGAAAATGAATCAATTTAAGTAATGGCAGTCCAATGATGCTTTCGTAGTCTTCAGCTATAATTTTTTTAAATAAGAGTAATCCCTTTTTTTCTAATTTATAACTACCAGCGCAATCGAGTGGGAGATCCGATTCAATGTATTTTGTTAATTCTTGTTCGGTCCACGAATGCATGGTGAGACTCACAATTTCTATATGGGACCAAGATTTATGAGGTGCTTGCACAAACAAAGACGTGACGAGCTGATGGGTTTCGCCTTGGAGTTGCATTAATTGTTCTAGTGCTTTTTCTTTGGTTTTTGGTTTTCCAAAGATGAAGTTTTTAAAAGAAAGAACCTGGTCCGAGCCAATGATATAATCATGGGGAAATTGACTTTTCAAACTCTCGGCCTTTGCTTTAGCTAATTTCAAAGTCAAATCTTGAGCGTTGAGTGTTGGATCTTTGATGCTTTCCTCGTCGCATAGGGGTGCAACCGCTTGATAAGGGATTCCATGTTGATCCAGCAACATACGACGATATGGGGAAGTGCTTGCTAAGATAAGATTTTTCATAATTCCATTTCCGATATAAATTATTTTAAAAATTTTTGCACTAATTTTTAATTTATAGATTAATTCTTTACTAACAGCAATTTGAAAAGTTGGTTGGTCAATGAGTGGAATGAATTTTTAGTAAAATCAAACCGTTGCAATGTAAAAAATGAGGTGTGGAAATTTCCACACCTCATTCCCAATTAGGGAATTACCCAGCGTCCCGAATTATTCAGCGGGCGATTTTTTGTTGGATCACCTGAGGGATGAATTCCATAAACAACAAAAGGTTTTCCTATTAAATCTTTAATGTCTTGCTCTGGGATTTCAACTATAAAGCGGAGTGGTGTTTTGTCAGAATTGACTTTGCAGCGTTTGCGCACATTGGGTTCTGCAAGTTCGCTCGATTTGGCTGTTAAAAAATGTTTACCAGTGGGATGATTCCCAGCCCATAAATGGATTTCTAGGGGCTGATCATAATTTTGAGCACATACCCAGCCAGAGGTAAACAGCTTGTTATTCACTCTGGTAATCGAATCGATAAATCCAATAACATTACCGGCATTATTAGGATCTGGTAATGGCGTTGGCGCTGGTATTGGATTAGCGACTGGTGGTAATACTAAATTTCCAGAATTACCTAAGAGT
>CAZTDX010000001.1:70961-90118 GCA_964612425.1 uncultured Pseudobdellovibrionaceae bacterium | reverse complement strand
GAATCTAAATATCCAAGAACCTCACCTGCTGGTTGAGTCGGTGGATTGCGATTTAAAGTCTCCGTGATTTGAGATAATAGGGATGTGTTATTATAAATATCTAAATTCCAAGTATAGAGAATGAGCATCGAAGGAGGAACTTGGCCAGGTAATATTCCTACACCGTCTAATGATTTCAGCGACACCTCTCGTTCATTCCATGATTCCGTAATCACCCAGGGTCGTAGACCAATGACGTTTTTTATTTGCTGCATATTCACATTATTAATAGTAACACTAAATCCAGGAGTGATCGACGCATTGAGCGCCGCAGTTATTGGTTGTGAAGGAGCTACTCCACCACTCGTGACTAAAATATGAGAAAACAACTGGTTTGAAGATAAATAATTACTATAGAGACTCACCTCATAATCAACAAATTTTTTTGCAATTTCAATTAAAGCGTTATCGCGATTTGCTGGTGGCTTATCCTTGCTATAGCCTTCCAAGCTCAAAGCATGATAGACAGGAAGCTGCCCCTTGTGATCTTCTATCAAACCGGTTTCCCAACCAGTATCGATACCAATAAAGTATTTATTTCCATAGATATTTACTTGGTTTGAAATTTCAGAAAGTATAACATCAGCTTTACTTTTGAGTAAATTCATAAGGCCTGGCTGGTTAAATGTGAGGCGAGGGGGGAACCGTGTGGGCTGCCCTGTAAAGCTAACACTCCAATTAGACCACCAATCTATTAACGGAGTTTTATCCCAATCAACCCACTCCACCATATCGGTTCGTGCGTAGTCATCGCCATTGATCTCCATATACGGTAAAAGCCACTCATGATTCACATGCAATAAAAAAGGAATATCATATTTAGCAGCTACTCTAAAACATTCTCGAATGTGGCGTCGAATGCTAGCATCGAACATTTGCATGGGATGAAGTTCCCAAGCGAAAACAAGATGTCGTTTTTCGGAACCCTTCGGCAGTGCACTCACCAATGCTTTAACAAAATTTTCTGGTCCATTATTATTGAAATGGTCTCTAATCGCAATGTATTGATGGCCCGTTTCTAGACCGGTGGCTAAATTGGCATTGATTATTGGGGTTGAATTGAAGGGGTTAGGAATAACCCCTTCAGCGTTGGCCTTAAGACTAATGTTCAAAAAAAGGAAGAAATTAAAAATAGTGATCGATAACCGAGTGATTAAATTATCTTTTGAAAAAAAATTAAACTCATTCATAATACCCCCAACTTTTATCCTGTCGGATTTGTCTGGACTTTAAATAACGAGACGAAGGTCCAGAAGTAAAAAAGAGGGGAATTTTAATGTCTTTTGATATCTATAACTCTAAATAACCTGAATTGATTTTTGAAAAAAAATAGCTTCTCGAATCTTGCCGTCATAGAAGTTATGGGGCGAGGATTTTTTAATAGGATTTAAATAAAAAAAGTGTATTCTTGTTTAGGGTTCTATCTCAAAGAAAGGGTGGCCAATGGAAATTCTAAAGTTAGAAAATCATTCTTCAGCAGAAGAAGTGACTAAATCAAGCTCGGTTATTGCGATTCAAAAGTTTAACCCGGTGCAAGATTGGCAACAGGTGCAGTCATTATTGGATACCACCCCGATGAGTTCCTCGCTCCCTCTGGTTGCTGCTCGCCCAAAAGATTTTGAAATGTCTTATCCTTTTTTTAGCGGTACGACGATTGATTTAGTGGCTAAAGTAGAGAATCGAGTTGTGGGATATCTCCATGGCCGTCAAGAGAAAAAAATGGCATTGAAAAACGGAGAGTGGGTTGAAGTAGACTTTGTTTATTTAGGAGATTTCCGTGTCGATAAGTCCTATCGTCGTCTTGGTATAGCTGCAAAGTTACGAAGTGCCATTATTCAATATTTTATTGATCATAAGGTGGAATATGGATGGAGTGTTGTCGTTTCCGGAAATTATAAAATGATGCAATTTTTCCAGCAAATTTCAAAAAATGCTCAACCCGCTCTAGAATACACCGTGGCATCCAGACTTTTACTTAACAAGCCTCGAAATGATAAAAAAGAGTTTTCCTATAGTCAATTTGAACCCAGTAAAATTGATTTTGATGATTTAGCAAAAAAGCTTAGACAGCGCTTTTTAGGTCCTGCAGTTTCTGGATCTGATATTCAAAAGCTTTTTCAAAAATATCCAGAAATCCAATTTTATAAGCGAAAGGATCAACCGGGGATTTCTTTTGCTTTATGGAATCAAATGAATATTAAACAAAATAAATTTATACAATTACCATATTCTATCAAAATGATTAGTTTGCTTTGGAATACTATAAGTTTCTTTACTGGTTCGCATCGATTTCCAGGTCTTGGAAAGCCATTGAGATCAGCGGAGGTCTCAATGCTTGTCGAATCACAAGTAGCCCATGATTTTGAAGAGTTCATTGTTTTTGAAGCTTATAAAATGGGTTGTCATATTGTAAACTTTAATGAATCAGGATTAGGTAAAGGCTACCCTGTGATGAAGATCAAAGGGCCCGCCTATCGATTAAAACTGAAATTAATGAGTTATGGTGTGGGCGACATAGCCCCATTATTGCCGCCTGATTCTTCAGCAGTAGACATTGATTTGGCCTTTGTTTAAGAAATCAAAAAATTATTTTACTATTTGATAGTTAGATTCTGCTGAAAATGAGAAAGGTCTTTTCAGCAAAGAATCTAATTAGTGGCATTCGAGAAACTCTTTTCAATTTCGCGACTGCGACTAATTATTGTAAAGCAAGATTGAGTCCAAGCTCTTCATTAATCCGCTCTTTAGTGGATACTTCTCCATTAACAAAGTATTCTATTTGATCCCCTGTTTGAAATACTGAGACAATAATTTCACCATGAGGAAGTTTATACTGGGTCATTGTTTGACTCACACGAGTCGTATTATTACTTTTACTCTCTGACTCTGTATTAACGCTTACAGAAGTCCCATCAACCAATTGAAATTGTATAGATGTTAGTCCGTTAGAGTACTGTTCTCCCGCGATTATTTGATGTTGTGGACTGTAATCAACTTTTTCGCTGAGGACTTTAAACAGTCTTTTAGTTTCAATCTCACGAATGTAACTTTTGTTTACCATGGAGCTATCTTTGATGATGGTTTTATTAACTTCGTTGCCGTTAATTATTCCAGAGTAAATTGAGTTTTTTTGCGAAACGTAAGTTAAGCTGTTCGTGATGTAGCTAGTTCCGCTAATACTAATGGGGCATGTGTCGCCTGCGATAAAGTATTTTGATTCACTGCTTTGAGTTTGCCCTTCTAACAAAGTACCGTTGATAGTCGGCATGCCTGGATCAATTTTGCAGCTTTTACTGATGAGTTGCAAATAGGGGCTGGCTGTGTTGTCGATTGTTTTACTCTGAAAGCGATACTGGTTAAAGATAAGTTCAGGTGTTGGAATTAAAGAGGCAGATTTTAAAAAGATTTTAAGCTCTTTCTTTAATTCTGATGTGGCCGGCTTATAAGAGGACATTTTAGATCGATGGTTGTATTGTAAAGTCTTAGGAATTTGTTCTTTTTCAGGGGGAGAACCTTTTTTTGTGCTATTGTTATTGCAAGAAATGTTTAAAAAAAGCGATGATGTAGTTAGTGCAATAACTAATAAATGTTTATTAATAAACTTAGTTTGTTTAAGCATTGAAGGTCTCCTGAGAGAGTTTATGATCAGGTATTGGGTATAACCTCTTTTTATGTAATTACAATCCCCTCTGAAAACGTTTTAAGTTTAGGCCAATTTACGTCTCCTCAATGCTACTAATGGTAGGAAAGCTGTCTCTATTTTGTTCAATTATCATTCATGCCCCATTAAAAAGGTCTTTGCGGTATGAAAAAGTTGCATAGTATTGGCAAAATTAAGGAAAAAATAAGGCAAACGAATGAAGTCCCTGCACTTTCCGGTACAAATTTCACTAAAAAAAGCTTATGGTACCGCACGCGAAACTCCCATAGGGGGGCTTCGCTGCCCAGATTTATAATGAACTAAAAGTGCAAAAAAATCAGAAACAAATCAGTAAAATGATAGTTGGAAATTGAAAAATGGAATTGGATTTAAGACTATGAAAATGGATAAAAATTTAGAAAAAGATAATAAAGGACTTGGATTAACATTACCAGACATCGCGCGCGAAACTCGAATGGATTTAACGGGGACTCTGGACCGCGTTGGAATGTCCTCTATCGAAGTACCCGTAAAATTTTTAAATGATCAAGGAATTCCATTTTTGATTCCAGCAAAAGCAAATGCTTTCGTGAATTTAAATGATCCTCAAGCTAAAGGGATCCACATGTCTCGTTTGTTCTTGCAGCTGCAAGAAGGGTTAACGCGAGCGCCTTTGAGTTTTTCACTGTTGGGTGAGTTATTAATAAAATTTATTGAGTCTCATCAAGGACTCAGTGATTCCAGTGCTGTCGATGTTCAGTTTGATTATATGGTAGAGCGACCAGCACTTGTTAGTGCCAACAAAGGCTGGAGAAGTTATCCCATTACTTTGGCCGCAGTTTTAGAAAAGGGAAAAATTAGTTTTGATCTCCATTTGACGATTACCTATTCAAGCACGTGCCCCTGTTCTGCCGCACTTGCAAGAAAGTTGATTCAAGATCATTTTTTAGAAGACTTTAAAGAAGAAAAAATAAGTCGAGAGGATGTTCGCCATTGGCTTGGAACGACTGATGGAATTCTTGCCACACCACACTCTCAGCGCTCTTTGGCCGAAGTGCAGTTACGATTTTCGGAACCGCACAAACTAGAGGAATCACAGGACTGGATTAAGGTTATTGACGTGATTGAACAAAAACTGGGAACTCCCGTTCAAGCCGCAGTAAAAAGAGAAGATGAGCAAGAATTTGCGCTCTTAAACGGTCAAAATTTAATGTTTTGTGAAGATGCTGCACGAAAAATAAAAAATGCCCTTCAAGAAATGAGCTTTCTTTCAGATTATCGAATTAAAGTGAGTCATCTTGAAAGTCTTCATCCGCACAACGCCGTGAGTATTGTCACAAAAGGACTGCCAAATGGCTTGAAGCCCTAAGGGCTTTTATGCATAATTAAAAAGTCATCAACAGAAAAGAAAGCTTGATTTGTAATAAAGGGGATTTGGTTGAGCACTCAGTTTCTTGATTTATCATCATTAGAAGATGCCTCAGCACAGTTAAAAACAGCATTGGATTATGCAAAATCAAATTTAGCTCAATCAGACATTAAAATTTTTGAGCAATTTCGAAATTCAACCGTTCAATGTTTTGAATACACCTATGAGTTAAGCATTAAGTCAATACGTCGGTTTTTAGAACTAACATCAGATAACCCATCCCTTGTAGATGATTGGGATTTTAAAGACCTTATTCGTGAAGCTGCTGTGAGGGGAATAATAGATAATCCCAACGACTGGTTTGATTTTAGAAAGTTAAGAAATACATCTTCGCATGCGTATTCACGCTCTAAGGCAGAAGAAGTCTATCAACGAGCTGGCGATTTGTACCAATCTTCTCAAAATTTACTGACTTTTTTAAAGTCTAAAAGAGGTAGTCCTTGATCCAATTGAGTGGAGAGGAAGCTAAAACAATTTATCGTATTCTAAGTAGTCATTTAAGGAGAGGCGAAGTTTGGCTTTTTGGCTCTCGTTTAAACTCAAAGCTTGTGAAAAAATTTTCTGATGTGGATTTGGCATTTGTAGGCGCGGTCTCGCTTTCAAGTTTGGAAATTGAAAATATTAAAGAGCAATTTTCTTCTTCAGATCTGCCGTTTAAGGTGGATCTCTGCAATTTAGTTGATTTGCCGCTGGATATTCAAAGGTCCATTGAGCAAAATCATGAAGTTTTTTATAAAGTAAAATCTATCTGAATAAGTTTTGTGATTTTTTCATTTAGTTTTCAAATATACTAAATGACAAAGCCTGTAATGAGAATCATTCTCAAATAGCTCGACAAGTCTCTGTAGATAGTATAGGTTTCTGCTCCTATGCCAGATTCATCAAAATCAATTCGATTACCAAGATCTCAAACTCACATCAGTAAAGCGGGGAAAGCTCAGCGTTTAACTGATGCTGAAATAAAAAAAATGATACGTGAAATGCATTTGAAGGTCACGCATCAGCGTCAGGCCATTTTAGAAGTTCTTTCTATTGGACGGCAGCATTTTACGGCGCAAGAGGTTTTTGAACTTGTGCATAAACGTTTTCCAGAAATTGGGTTTGCAACAGTTTATCGATTTTTGCGCAAACTTGCTGAACATCATTTTGTTTCAGAGGTTCGTATGGGCGGATTGCCGGCTCGATATGAGTTAGCTCCAACGCAGCATCATGATCATATGAGTTGTATTGAGTGCGGAAAAATAGTTGAATTCGAAAACTATGCCATCGAACATTTGCAAGAAAAGGTCGCGTCAGATTTAGGTTTTGTTCTTACAGGTCATATCTTGGAACTTTACGGACGCTGTTCGGATTGTCAAAAGTTACTGGTAGATGAGTGAAATGAATAATTATTCGCCCAAAATATAAAGAGGTTTTGTTTTGCAAGAAGAATTGTTTGACGGCATTGTCGTTAAGGGTGCGCGAGAGCATAACCTAAAAGATGTTTCAATAAAAGTCCCTCGTAATAAAATAACAGTTATCACAGGACTTAGTGGCAGTGGAAAATCATCGTTGGCCTTTGAAACGATTTATGCTGAAGGTCATCGCCGTTATATTGAAAGCCTCTCACATTATGCCCGTCAGTTTTTAGATCAAATGAAAAAACCAGAAGTTGATTCAATGACTGGTTTGTCTCCGGCTGTGGCGATTGATCAAAAATCAGTATCTACCAATCCGCGATCGACGGTTGGAACGGTAACAGAAGTGTATGATTACTTGCGATTGTTATTTTCTAAAATCGGAATTCCAGAGTGTCCCAAACACCATCGTCCTTTGATCAGTCAGACTCCCAATCAAATTGTCTCAACTCTTTTAGCCTGGCCTGCCGGCACCAAGTTTTTACTTCTTGCACCGATGGCGGAAAATAAAAAGGGAGAGTTTTTAAAAGAGTTTCAAAAATGGGCCCAAAAAGGATTTATCAAAGCGCGCGTGGATGGTGTTTTTATGGATTTATCCGCCCCGAAGAAACTGGCAAAAACCAAAGCGCACACCATCGATCTTGTCGTAGATCAGCTTATTATAAAACCAGAGTTGGAAGAACGATTAAGGCGGGCGGTTAATGCGGCCTTGAGTTTAGCGCAAGGACGTTTGATTATTGAAAAACTCAATGGCGAGAGAACCTTATTTTCCCTCAAATCCGTTTGTTCGGAGTGCGGTTTTAGCTTTCCTGAATTAGAACCTAGGCTTTTTAGTTTTAATCATCCTAAAGGAGCTTGTGAGGATTGCCATGGTTTAGGGACTATGGATGTTGTGGAAGAAACAGAGTTTGGAGTTTCTGAGGATGGTTTACGTCAGTTAAAAAAAGTAAATTATCGATTGCGTGATGGTTCAAAGATGCAAGAAGAGGATGAGGAAGAAGAGCGAGAAGTGGTGTTAAAACCATGCTCTCGTTGTGGTGGAGCTCGGTTAAAGCCAGAAGCTTTAAGTGTAAAAGTAGACAAAAAAACCATTGCAGAACTTTCATCACTGGCGATTGAAGATTTATTAGAATGGCTGAATACGAGAAAATTTTCTGATAAACAAAAAATATTGGGTGAAAAAATTCTGAAACCCCTCAAAGAAAAACTCACCTATTTGCATCGAGTTGGAACGGGCTATTTGAGTTTAGATCGTTCTGTGCAGACGTTATCGGGTGGAGAATCACAACGACTGCGCTTAGCAAGTCAAGTGGGTTCCTCCCTAATAGGTGTTTTGTATGTGCTGGATGAGCCGAGTATTGGCTTGCATCCAAAGGATCATCATCGACTCCTTGAGATTATTGGTGAGCTTCGAGATCGTGGGAATACCATTATTTTAGTTGAGCACGATGAAGAAACCATCAGCTATGCGGATCACATCATTGACCTCGGTCCACGCGCTGGGAAGCTGGGCGGGCACTTGATGGTGGAAGGAACACTGGCTCAGGTGAAAGCTCATCCGGAGAGTTTAACCGGTCGGTACTTACGACGTGAATTACGAATCCCAGTTCCTGCTGAGCGAAGGCAAGGACATGGTCGCTTTTTAGAAATCAAGGGCGCTACGGGTAATAATCTAAAGCGAGTGAATTTAAAAATACCTCTTGGAACATTGACTGTAGTAACGGGTGTGAGTGGAAGTGGTAAATCCACACTCATTATGGATACGCTTTATAAAATCTTAGCGAAAGAATTAAATGGTGCGAAGTTGACTCCTGCGCCTTATCAAGAAGTAAAAGGTTTAAATTTTTTAAATAAAGTGATTGATATTAATCAAAAACCGATTGGGCGAACACCGCGTTCGACACCTGCAACGTATGTTGGGTTATTCCCACTGATTCGTGATTTATTTGCTCAGTTGCCGGAGTCAAAAATTCGTGGTTATAAACCAGGTCAGTTTAGTTTTAATTTAAAAGGTGGTCGCTGCGAAACCTGTCAGGGGCAAGGTCAAATTAAGCTTGAGATGCACTTTTTAAGTGATGTTTTTGTGCCCTGTGAAGAGTGTGATGGTCGTCGCTATAATAAAGAAATTTTATCGATTCGTCATCGTGGCAAATCCATTGCGGATGTTTTAAATTTTTCCGTAGAAGAAGCTCTCGAGTTTTTTCAAAATCACAACGCAATTCATAGAAAAATTGAAACCCTTCACCGAGTTGGGCTTGATTATATGACTCTGGGACAAAGCTCAACAACGTTGAGTGGTGGTGAAGCTCAGCGAATTAAACTCAGTCGCGAGTTATCAAAGCGAGGAACTGGGGATACGATTTATATTTTAGATGAGCCGACAACAGGCTTACATTTTGATGATGTTCGAAGGCTTGCAGAACTTTTGCACGAATTGGTTGACCAAGGCAATACGGTCCTTGTGATTGAACATAACCTTGAAATTATAAAAATTGCTGATCACCTTGTTGATTTAGGTCCAGAGGCGGGTCGTCGTGGAGGCATGATCGTTGCCGAAGGCACTCCTGAAGTGGTGATGCGAACTCCACAGAGTGTGACGGGTCCATATTTAAAACGTACCTTCTAAATAGGCTCTTTTTCAGTAGAATCCAACTAAGGTCGAGTCTCTGCGATTTTATTCTTCCTATATTGGACTTATTGCAGATATTCTGGAGTTAGTGTTCGGATCACTAGCCTTCAGCTAAGTTATAGCTTAACAAACATCAAGGATGTTGTATGAAACTAAAGTTTATTTATTTACTTTTAATTAGTGCATCGTTGCTTATGGAACTTCTCTCATGCTCTCCAGTGAAATTCAAATCAAAATCCAGTACTGATCCTGGTGGAGGTGGAGGAGGTGGTGTTGGGCCTTGTTCTGATCCCTCATGTGTTGAACCTGGAAGTGGACCCTTCGTATGGAAAAGAACTAAAGGAGAGTGCAATAAAACTTGTGGTGGCGGAAATTTTCGAATGACTATCACATGTGTCAACCAAGATAATATTCTTGTTCCTGATGAAAACTGTAAAGAAATAAGACCCAGTGAACTTGGAGATTCTTGTAATACTCAAACCTGCCCAACGGATGGCTTACCACATTGGGTGAGTGGTTCTTTTGGTGCTTGTGTGCCAGCATGTGGCCCTGGGAATCAAACAAGAACAGTTGAGTGCCGTGATTCTTCTGGCGTGAAACCAGATACCTCTTGTATAGAGGCTAAACCAGCTACAACGCAATCATGTAACACACCTTGTACTTGCACACCTGAAAATAAAACTTTTTCGCAAACCGTTTCTGGCACTGGCAACAAGGTGGATATTCTTATTGTTGTCGATGACTCTTCATCTATGAGTGTCGATAACCAAAAGCTAGCACAAAAGCTTTTAGCTTTTGGTGCAGACCTTATGAATAGTAATCTTGATTGGCAAATGTGTATTACAACCACCGATGTGACTTATTATGAAGGAAGACCTATTAAGTGGTCAGGGATTGGTTCCAGAGTGATAAATAAAAACACTCCTAATATTGGAACAGTCTTTCAACAAACGATTACAGATATAGGATCAGGTTATAGTAATGATGAACAAGGTATTAAGGCATCAGTGCTCTCATTACTAAATAACCCAGCGTATCCTTGCTACAGGCCAGGTGCTGCTTATGCCTCGATCATTTTATCGGATGAAGATGAGCGATCTATTGGGGGAAATAATTCAATTAGTTCTCAACAATATCAACCTTTGACTGTACAGAACCAACCAGCAACATTTATTAATACCGCAAAAGCAGTTCTCGGCATGGATGTGCGGATGGTAGTAAACAGCATTGTGGTGAAGGACAATACTTGTAAGCAAATTCAAGATGCACAGGGAAGCCCTGGTTTTATAGGCACAAAATATATGGAGCTTTCCACACTAACGGGAGGGAGCATTGGAAGTATTTGTGATGCTGATTATTCGGCTAACTTAAAATACTTTAAGGATGCCATCGTATCTACTGTCAGTAGCGTGGAATTAGAGTGTGAACCAACAGGAATACCAACGGTGAGCATTCCTACGGGCTATAATTATAGTTTAGATGGACGTAGGGTCACGTTTACTCCTGCGCTACCAGCGGGAACAACCATTAATATTAATTATCAATGTTGTCCGTAAGGAAAAGGGGATTAGTTCATGGAATCAAAAGTAAGTAAAATTGGAATTTTTTACGGAATGATTGTTGTTACAGCATTCATGGCCTTTGTCGTGACGTACTATCAAAAAAATCGAGAATTAACTGCTGAGGAGCGAACAGAACAGCGCGCTTTGTTGGTGGGAAGACAATTAATTGAATCTCATTTTGAACAAAAAGTATATTTACCAGAAAGTGAAGCTAAACCAGCAGAATCACGGGGCCTGGCTTCAAAAGAAAATTTATTTATCGTAAAGAAGAATTTAAACGGTGAAGTCGGGCGAGATGCTTGGGGACAGCCGTTTTATTTTCAGGTTAAAGGTGATGGGGTTAAAAATTCAACACTTTATGTTTGGTCTGTTGGAGCCAATGAAAAGCCAGAATATAAAGATGTAAAAGATCTCATCGCCCAAGGAGCCAGGGGCGATGATATTTTAGTGACGATCCCGTTTTAAAGCTTAACCAACATCAGGAAGCGAATCTTTATTTAATCGAATACGATCGTAGTTAGCATATCGCAACATCGATGTCGTCTTTAGAAGATGAAGCATAATACGCGCTTCTTCAGGTGAGGTTTTAGTGCGTATTCGCTCTTGTAAGTTACGAAACTGAATTCCACAGTTAATAGCGTGTAGTACCGTTTGTTCAAGAAGATCAAAGTCCAAAGGCTTATCGAGTATTTCAAAAGCTCCAAGTCTAAGTCCAGAAAAGACCAGTTCTGTTGTAACATTTCCAGAGATCAAAATAAAAGGTGTGCTTAATCCGTCTTTTCTTACTCTCGCAAGCAACTCTATTCCAGTAGAGTCAACAAGATTGTAATCACTAATGATGGCATCAACGTCGCTTTTCTGTAAAATTTTTTCTGCTTCTGAAATTGATGGCACAGACCGTATAGAATACTTGTGATCTCGAAAAAGATCATCCAAACTTTCTAAGAATTCCTGATTATCATCAATTAAAAGTAAATTAATTAGTTCTTTCATTAGCGCATTCCTCACTCATTTTTAAACTCATTTCCGAAAGTGCTATCGGGTTTGTGACACTAAAATTAAAGTCTAGATTTTAAGTGTAAAGTCGGCTAAATTTAAGAGCGGAGAGAGCTCACTCTTGGAGGTACGGATGCTGCCTAAAATAAAAATTAAAAATACATTATTAGAAGTCCCAATTATTCAGGGAGGAATGGGAATTGGTATTTCCAATTTTCGGTTAGCGGGAAGTGTGGCGCGAGAAGGAGGACTGGGAGTTCTTTCTAGTGCAGCACTGGATCGCATCGTGAGCCAGCGGCATGGAAGAAAGTTTCAAGCACGTGAGGCCGCAGCTCAAGACGTGCAAGATGCTCGTGCGCTTTCCGAAGGGCGTGGGGCCATTGGCATGAATGTGATGGTTGCTGTAATAAACCAATATGAAGACTCAGTGTTAGGAGCTATGGATGGTGGAGTTGATGTTATCATCAGTGGTGCTGGGCTGCCTCTCGCACTTCCTGAGATTGTAAAGTCTCATCCAAGACAAAATGAAGTGGCTCTCGTTCCTATTTTATCTTCTGGGAGAGCTGTTGATATTGTATTAAAACGTTGGTCGAGATCAGGTCGTGTTCCTGATGGCATAGTGGTCGAGGGGCCATTGGCCGGAGGCCATATTGCTTGGAAAACAAAAGAAGAAGCTATTGAACCAAAAAATCAATTGGATGTTTTAATAACTGAAGTTCTTGAGACACTCAATAAATGGAATTTATCGATTCCGGTGTTTGCGGCGGGCGGTGTGTATTCCCATGAAGATATTCTTCGTTATATCAAGATGGGTTGTGCCGGTGTGCAAATGGGAACACGATTTTTAGCAACCTATGAGAGTGGTGCTAATGAAGAGTATAAAAAATTGGTTATTGATTCTAAGGAAGAGGATATTGAGCTTGCTGATCGACCAGGCTCTCCTTGTGGAATGCTTTTTCGGGTTTTAAAGAAATCACCGTTTTATCAAGATGCACTCCACCACGTAAGACCACCAAAGTGTGATAAGGGTTACTTGCTAAATAAAGGATTTTGTCCCTCAAAAGAAGAAAATGAAAAAACTTTTTGTATTTGTAATGGTCTTCTTGCTGCGACAAACTGTAACAAAAATGAAAAGGAACTCTATACGGTGGGGCACAATGCTTATCGCGTGTCAAAACTGATGAGCGTTAAAGAGTTAATGAATGAGCTTTCAGGTGTAGAAAATCAAGAGTTAACTTGGAAACAAGCAAGTGCTCTGTAGTATATAAAAATAAATATTATTTAGAATAATTTGAAGAGTTGATATGGAAAATAAAAATTACATTACTCCCCAAGGCTTAGAGAAGCTTCGACTAGAGTATCAAAACTTGATCAATGTTGAACGGCCTAAAATTGTGGAAACAGTGGCTTGGGCCGCTAGTAATGGAGATCGCTCTGAAAATGCCGATTACATTTATGGTAAAAGGCGTTTACGAGAAATTGACAGTCGTTTGCGATTTTTAACGGGAAGGTTGGAAAAAGCTGAAGTTGTTGACCCCTCTCAAGTTAAGAGCGAAAAAATTCTTTTTGGAGCTCGCGTAACTGTTGAAAATGAAGATGGTGTTGAGCAGAGTATTCAAATTGTTGGTGAGGATGAAATCGATATTGATCATGGCAAAGTCTCTTGGCGCTCTCCCATAGCCAAAGCCCTTTTGGGTAAAGCCGTTGGCGATGACGTCGTTGTTCATAAGCCTAAGGGTGAGGAAACACTAAGTATAATAGAAATTGTTTATAAATAGATTCTGCTGAATAAGGTCTACAATTGGGTTAACATGAAGTTAAGCATTAATTATCGCGATTATAATATTGCTGATTATTTAAAATTTTTCATAGCTTCGATAAAAAATATAGGCCAATTTTCAAGTTGATATTGAACTGTATGTCTTGCTTCACTGATAGCTAAAGGCAATTGAACTTTTGTTTGATAATCTTTGCTTCGAAATCGTAAGTCCAAGCGAAGAGCTTTTTTATATTTTTTTTCTAACATAAAAAAAGAAAGTGATTTTAAATGACCTGTTGCTCCCGCTTTAACTTCAATAGGATAGATTTTTCCTTTTTGAGTTACCACAAAATCAACCTCTGCTTTATCGGCTTTTTTATCTTTAAGCCAATAAAATAAAGTTGGCATTTCTGAGCCCTCACCAAGGTAGGATATATGCTGAGCTACAAATTGCTCCCCGATAACACCTTTATTGATAAGCTCGTCTGCTGAATCAAAAAGAAGTGATTCCCACGACGTACCCATTTCAGTATTGTAAAGTCCTACATCTAAAAAATAAATTTTAAAAACAGACTCATCCATTTGAGATTTAAGAGGCAAACCAGAGGCATTTGTATGAAAACAAAAATGGATGATTCTAGCTGAACTCAATAAGTCTAAAGACTTTCTTATGTCACGAGCAGGATATTCAGCTAGAAATTCACTGTATTTAAATTTACGACCAATAAAACCGCTAATGCGATCAAAGACTTTACTGGTTTTAAGAGTAGACGTTCCTTTTGTATATTTGTTAATATCTTCCTTATAAGTATAAAGAATATCTTGGTGAATTTTTCTCACAGTATCTGGAGTTCCGTTCGTTGTATACTCTTTCACGGCAGCGGGCATACCCCCTACAAATAGGTATTCACGGTATTTTTTCTCTAAGAGGTCAAAGGTCGTTTGATCGATGGGGAAACTTCCAATTCTATTGGTTAAAATATTTTCTCCACAGGCCATGAGATACTCAGAGAAGGTCATCGGACCTAAGTGAAAATATTCAATTCTACCCACAGGCATCGAGTAAGGAAAATCATTTAATAAAAACTCTAAAAGAGAGCCAGCAGCAATAACTGCAAGGTCAGGCCTCTCTTCGTGAAGATATCTAAGCATAACTAAAGATTTTGGACTTGCTTGAATTTCATCTAAAAAAATAAGAACTTGACGGGAAGAGTTTTTCTCCTGTGGGGGGATTTGTTTATTAGTTAACGCTGAAATTTCTTTTAAGAAACTATCGACATTATAGCCTTCTTCTACTGAATGGAGTGGCTTTCTCTCCAGGTTGACCTTAATGAGCTCTAATTTGGTTTCTAAACAAAATAACTCTACTAAAGTTGTTTTCCCAACCTGACGAGCCCCTCGAATTAAAAGAGGCTTTTTGTTCTCACGAAAGTACCAACTTTTAAGGAACTCTAGCGCTTTTCTTTTCATGACTCTCTTCCCTTTGGCTGAAATTTTACCAATTAGGATAGGTTTGGTACAATTTTAGCATAAAATTACCCCTGTTTTCAATCAAATTCATCACTAAAATAGGGGTAAATAGAAAAAAGACTTTTATTTTACTCATAAAACGCCTTTAAAAGGCTCAATAATGACAGCCTGTAAAATCCTTCTACAGCGATGAGAATGTTAAGTGGAGTTAAATTCTTCTTAAGAGTGGAACTACTTTTGCATAAGTAAGCTCCCGGCTTGAATTCATGTTCCAACTGAGAGTTTCTATTCGGAGGATTGTCGTAATGTGGAATAAATATAATATAAATATTTTTAATTTATTGATTTCATTTGTATTTACTTTTAATCAAATCACATTTGCTTTTGCTGAGAATAAGTGTGGAGCTCTATTTACTAGAGGAAGTTTAGTCGCTTCTCAAAAAAACGAAGAACCCGTTAAAGAGATTGAAAAAAAACAGAAAGAAGACGAATATAACCCTTCTGAACTAGAAAAATATATTCAAGATGCTTTTAAAGAAAGCCAAGTCAGGGCTATGGAGCGGCTTATGCCGTGGGCAGAAGTTTTAAGACCTTATAGTTTTCGAGCTGATATTTACCAAAAAATAATTGGTGAATCTCACTCGAATATAAAATTTGAAAGAGACATCGAGGCAGAGCAATTAAAAATCTATTTAACTCTAAATTTAAGAGATAAAGCCATTGGAATACTTAAAGATCGTTTTGAACGATTTGAAATGTCATATTATAAAATAGTTAAGCATTATTTTAATATCAGCAATAATACTGGAAATAAAAAAGAAATTCTTACCGATACTGAATTGAGTAAATTCAAAATGGATTACGCTAGAGAGTTTGAATTTTACTTAGAAATGAAAGAAATTCTAAATAATCTAATTAAAATTAATAAGGACGTTGCAACTGAGGTAGAGAAAGGTAAAGCTGAAGCCGCAGAAGAAGTTTTAAAAAATTTGGGTGCTGCAAGTTTGTTTAATAGAAAAGATTTAACATCAATAGGAGGGGCGCCTTCCAAAAATAAAATTAAAAACATTGCATATCGAGATCCTGAAATTCGAGAAAATAAAGTGGCTCTTATGGCCAAAGATCAATTCAAGCATGCAATTTATGTTGGGGTTCGAACTTTTTTAGCATCAAAAGATTTACAAACTTGGCTTTTGAAGCGTCAAAATCGATATTCGCGTTTTATATTTTCCACATTATTATTTAGTAACTATGATCAATTATCAGTAAAGAAAAACATTCCTTTCATGCTTCCATATAATAAATTATTTGAATCATTGCCAGAAGGCCAATCTAGAAAAGATTTTATATATGAAAGCTTTTTTAAAATTGCATCAGAGACTAATCATATGGACAACTTCTTAGAAACATATGCGCGAATGACTGTTTATTTTCCTATTTGGTTGAAAATCAAGGAGCTTGCTTTTGAGAAAGCTAATGAAGCAAAAACTAAATATGGTGATTCTAGGTATTATGAGGCTGATCATCGAGTTGTATTTTTTAATAAAATAGTTGCTGCTGAAATAGTTGCACACAAAAAAAATAAATCGCTTTCTCCTTTTCAAAAATTATCACCACTTGATTATATTATACGTGGTATTGTGATTGCCATTGCCTCATCAACAAGTTTTGTTGTTGTGACAGACTATACTTTTGAGGATCTAGCGGAGGAGGTAGCTAAAACTGTTGCTGGACTTGAAATTAAATTAAAGGATGAGAAAAAAGATAAGCCAAAAACAGATAAGCCAGAAAAACCTCCTACTCTAAAAAAAGAAGATGATCGTTTTGGGTTTAAACTTCTACGAGATTGGTATGCTTTTTTAGATGCTTTCACAAATTTTAGTAAAGATTTAGAACAGTTAAGTGAACCCCATGAGTCGAACGAGGGGCAGGGGGGTAACTCTGGTGGAGCTATTGAAGGCAATCATAAGAATAATAATGGTAAAGACAAGGGTGAAAAGGGTAAAAGAACAGAAGTTGACGGAGGTAGCGCTGGGACTACGACAGAAGAAGTTAGTGCTAGCGGAGGTGATTTAGCAATAAAACCTCAATAGAAAAAATAGCATCAAAATTAAGAAAAAAGCGACCGACAAATTTATCATTAAGGATAAAAAATCGGCCGCCAAATAAAATGCAATTCTTGTTGAATTTCTTAGCTGTAAATAAATTATGAATTCAAGTTGTTCTTAAAATGTGATGGCGGCCGAAGTACCAATTCCCATGACAGTGCTGGTAGTTTTTAAGCCGGCAGAACCCATTTCAAAGGCTTTACCAGGGAATAGAAATCCAGAATCAAATCTCCACTCCATGTTTTCATTGGCTTTGTAACTAAAGCCAAGATCCCATTCGAAACCAACATTACTGTTCACACTCTCAGTAGAACTTCCCACACGCATGCGAGAGTTATTGAGTCGTGCTACAGTTAAAGTGTTTCTCATTTTCCAGCGATCGGCAAGCTCTCGTATCCATTGTGGCGCAATGAACAATACGTTGCTGATAGACTCATCATCAAGTCGATCACGATTGCTAGTAAGTGTGGGATTTTTTCCAATGCTTGATTTAAATATATCAGCACCGCTTTGTCCAACAGGGTGATTAAATAAAATAAAGGCAATATCATAATTTTTGTTTAGTAAGTAGCCTTCAAAATCTTCTGTATCGGGGTTGTCACCACTGACAGTACCGGTTTTAATGTTCCAAGAATTTTTACTATCTTGTGCGTAAATATTAAATTCAGCAACGACAGCATAAGTATTAAGACGAATGTCTCGATTTAAAGAATCTACAATGCCCGTTGTGCCCGACTGAAAACCACCTTCAATTCTAAAATTAAAATCAGAAAAATCTTTTCCTAAGACGATATTATAGGAGTTTATAGAAAACGATGAATTAACCGCAGTTCCATTTAAAGGAGCAATGGGTGCGTCGTTGGTGTTGGAATTTCCCTTGCTGGTTTCATAAATCAAGCCGAGCCAATCGCCGGACTCTTTATTTTTATACTCGAATTGAAATGTTTGATTGGTGATTTCATTCCCAAGTTGGAAGTCGCCTGCATACTGCTTACTAATAGAGGGGCTTAGAGAAAGATTTCCTACATGCATTTTATAAGCGACGATATCGCGCGTGTCATACCAGTGATTAAAGGGATCATTGCCAGCATTGTGAGTGATTCCTAATCCAAAATGAAAAGGCGCGCGTCCAACAACTAAGGAGCCCCACTCTTGTTGAACTTTCAAATAAAGTTGACTGACAGCCAATCCTGTTTTTGGTCTATTGTGTGAGAAGGCATTGGAGTCATCACTGTAAGTTGAAGTTCCTGTAGTGTGGTGTGAGTTCCCCCAGAGCATCCCAGCCTGGGAATTAGAGTAAGGGGAGTTGGTATCTTCAGCTAAATGAATTTTACTGATCACTTCAAAATCATCACTAGGAATAATATGCGGCATCAGCACGAGGTTATTGAGTAAGTATCCTTTGCGGCTACCTGAGGTCATTTCAGTTTTGTCAATTTCAACATATTCAAAGCGATAATGACCACCCCAGTCCAACTCCATGGCATGGGCATTGGTTAAGTATAGGGATGGTAGAATTAGAAAGAGAACTGAAAGTTTTCTAAGTAGTGAAGCCTGAATCCTTATCATTTTTTACCTCATTAAAATTGTTAAAGCTTCTTGAATATCATTAGTTGGTTGTTTTATCAGCGTAACCTAAAATTTCAGATTCACGAATGATAACAAAGTTGACACCATTTTGAGTGATCTTGTCACCAGAGAATTTGGAAAAAATAACTTTATCACCAGCTTTTGTTTCAATAGGTCTGAGGCGACCTTTTTTATTTTGATGACCACGACCCACGGCAAGCACAACGCCCTGTAAATTTTCTGGCTGCTGAGAAGAGTCGATCAAAATAATGCCGCCAGGAGAAACTTGAGGTTCTTCTACAAGTTCAATAAGGAGGCGATCATCAAGAGGGTGAAGCCAGGCCATACCCTTTTTGCTTGTGGTGGCCTTTATTGAATCAGCTTTGGAAGATTTTTGAAGGTTTGCTTTAGTCGTCGTCGTTGTTTTTGCCGTCGTCGTTTTTGTGGTTTTTGTGTTTGTAGGTGGGGTTGTTTTTTAAGCTGTTTTTTTGGGCGTTTTTGATTTTTTTTTAGATGCTTTTCAATGTAAAATAAATATATTTTCAAAAATAAAAATAAA
>CAZTDX010000001.1:0-70951 GCA_964612425.1 uncultured Pseudobdellovibrionaceae bacterium | reverse complement strand
TTGTCTTTGTTGTCTTTGTAGGTGCTGTTGTTTTTACAGCTTTTGTTTTGGACGTTTTTGATTTTGTTGAAGATACTTTTGGCGAAGACGCTTTTTTTGTTACGGCTTTACTTTTTGTAGTAGAAGCTTTTGCTGAAGCGACTTTTACTTTTACTGGTTTTGAACTTTTCGCTTTTATTGATTTTTTATTTGCAGGCAGTTTTGATTTACTTTTTACCTTGCTGGCTACTTTATTCTTTACTTTACTTTTAGCTGTTGCCACGACGATTTCTCTCCTCTTCGTAGTATTTTTTATATAAAATTTCCCATTCAGGACTGCCTTCGATAACGTTTCGTTTGAGGCTGGTGACTTTTTCACGCGCCTTTTGATCTATTTCAAGATCGACTTTGACAAACTCAACGATAGCTTGGCGAGCTATTCTAAGTGCCATATCATCATCGGTGTAGTCAACGAGATCGTCGTTCCAAAGTTCGTCGGTGAGAATGCGGGCAAAATGCAGTTGTCGTTCTTCTGATAAAATCATAAAATGACCTTTCGTTCTTTGGCGAGCTTTGCTTTCATCAATTGAAACATTTTGTGACGTTGGAATTCGCCAGGATTGGTTCGTTCTAGTTCATCGAGTTTTTGATTGACCTCTTTATCGAGAGTGACCTCTTTTTGGACTTCTTCTGCGAGGATTTCAATTCCTCTTTGGAGGACTTTTTTTTCATCTTCCTTGAAGGTTGCAATATTTTTTTGTTTCCAATGCTTGAAAACTCTCTCTACAATGGACTGCAATTGGCTTGTCGTTAACTTCATGGCCTTGCCCCTATTTTTGAATCGTTATTAAAACCTAACTTATTTCAAATTTTTCAAGTTATTGTACCTTTGACTCAATGACGTTCTATCTCTATTGTCAAATTATTATGAAATCATTTATAATTTCTAAAAGTTTTTTAATAAGTACCTTTTAACTAAAGTGAAATTTAACAATATGAAATTTAACTTTGCAAAGAAGAAATGGCTTTTACGATTGACGGTGACTTTTGCCCTCGTGCTGACGCTTATCATCATTGGGGGAAGCGCTTGGGTTTTTAAATTAGATCGAGAGATGCTCTCCAAAATGGAGCAAAAAAAATTAGTTCAACCCACCGTTTTTTACGCTCAAGCACCGACGTGGGCATTGGGTTCTATTCTGCCATTAACAGATGTGATTTCCTCATTGAATCAGCAATTCCGCCCTCGACAAAAAGATCAACGACTCTTTCCAGGAGATTTTATATTATTAAAGGGAGTGGAATGTGCAAGTTTTGTTCTTGCGCCAACAACCACAACGCCGCTCGAAGAGCAATCTCCTACGGCGTCAGTAATTAATAATCCTGAATTACAGGCAGATGACCAGTGTTTGCGTATTTATTGGGATAAGTCTGAGCATCACAGTTTTAAAGATCCATGGGTTGTCACTGTTTTGCTCAATTCTAGTTTACAAATTAAAGGTGTTTATAAGGGAGAGGATAAAGACCATCTCGAATCTCTCACAGAATTTATCATGAAACCCCAAATTATTGCCCAATACTGGGGCGAAGATCCTATACTGAGAGAGCAAAAATCCTTACGTGAGTTTCCTGTAGCTTGTCTTAATGCCATCATCGCCATCGAAGATGCAAAGTTTTTGGAGCACAAGGGGGTGAGTTGGGTTGGAATTCTACGAGCGAGCGCTGTGAATTTAGTTTCGGGAAGAAAAGCTCAAGGTGGCAGTACATTAACTCAGCAACTCATTAAAAATTATTTACTCACGCCCGAGAAAACTCTCAAGCGAAAAGCGTTAGAGTTTGTCATGGCGTTATTAGTTGAGGCTCATTTTGATAAGGATCTTATCCTTGAGACTTATCTCAATATTATTTATATGGGACAGCAAGGACCTTATCAAGTCAGAGGTTATGGTGCGGCTTCTCGCTATTATTTTCAAAAAGAAGTTTCAGAATTATCTTTAGGTCAGTGCAGTTTATTGGCGGCGATTGTAAATAGTCCTGGTCAATACAATCCGTTTACTCAAATGGAGAAGTCCAAAGCAAGACGCTCACTCGTTTTAGAAAAAATGCGGGATCAAAATTTTATCACCGAAGAAGAAAAGGTGGCAGCAGCCCAGGAACCTTTGCCTAAAAATGAAAATCCCGATTTGTATTCGACGCTTCCTTATTTTTTACAAGCTGTCACGGCTCAAGCAAAAAAATTAGGTTTTGAAGACTTAATGGGTATGAAAATTTATACGACCATGGATATGAGGCTTCAGGAAGCGGCTCAGACTTCAATTGCCACCAATGTAAATAAATTAGAAACCGAAAATAATACTATTAAAAAAGCTAAGGCTAAAAAAAATATTGAGTTGGAAAGTTCTTTAGTTTCAGTCGACATTGGCACGGGGAGCGTGCGTGCGGTGGTGGGAGGAAAATCCTTTCGTAAGACGCAATTTAACCGTATTCTCTCTTCAAAAAGGCAAGTGGGCTCGACGTTTAAGCCTATGGTTTACTTAACCGCGCTCAACAAGGCGCTCGTGTCTGGAAATAAAAACTATTCACCGATTTATGAGTTGAGGGATGAACCCTTTATTTATCGATTTGATAAACAAAAGTGGGCTCCAGAAAATTATGATCGAAAATATTTTGGGCCGATCCCCATGTATTTCGCTTTGAAAGAAAGTTTAAACTTAGCAACAGCACAACTAGCTTTAGATGTTGGGTTAGAGTCCATTATTGAAACGGCTCGTGCGCTGGGAGTTCAGTCGGAGTTAAGGCCCGTTCCTTCGTTGTGTTTAGGGGCTTTTGAATTAAGTCCCCTTGAATTGTTACAGGCGTATTTAACCATCGCCCGCTTGGGAAAGCATATCGATTACACCTTTATTGACTATTTAGAAAATGGTGATGGTGTTATTCTGTGGGAAGCTCGGACGAGAGAGGTTGATCAAAAAATTTCAAGTATTGCCACTCAGCAATTAATTGGAATGCTTAAACAAACTATATTGAGTGGCACAGCAAAAAGAGTTTCCCTGTCGGGATTTAATAAAGTAACCGCAGGAAAAACAGGAACGACCAATGACTATAAAGACTCTTGGTTTGTGGGATTTACACCAGAAAAATTAACAATTGTTTGGACAGGGTTTGATGATAACACTCCCAGTGGGTTAACGGGTGCCAGCGGTTCGCTGCCAGCTTGGTTGAGCTTTATGGAAGAGGCTACAAAATACGATCCTACTCATGATTTCCCTTGGACTGATGAAGTTAAAATTGAAAAAATACCGGCTCTTTTCTTCAAGGCCAATCCAAAGGAAAAACAAATGGTGAAAGTGGATCGAGATCAGCTGATGGATGCTGATTCGAAGTCAGGTATCTCCTCTTCCTCAGAGGTGGAGTTAATTCTTAAAAAAGACTAATCTTGCTGCTTCAGAGTTAGGATTTCAGAGCAAAATTTCGTTAGTGGCATGACTCTGATATTCTTATCAGCTTGTCCATAATCACGGCTTCCTCGATGAACTTGGTAAAAAAGTGGAATTTTTGTTCGTGTGCGAAAGTACTCAGCCCAACGGCATGGTTTTTTTTCTCCTGTCTTACATTCAACGGCCATTTTGGGTTTTCCATTATGAAGGATAACGAAATCAATTTCTCGGCCATCGATATCCCTCAGAAATCGCAGCTCCATTTTTTCTCCATTCACGTCTTTCATGAAGTCACAGTATTTTAGAAGATGACTGGCGACCATATTTTCCCATCGAGCACCTTCATCTTCAACGAAAGACCAATTCCAGAAATAAAGTTTTTTTTCTTTTTTTACTGCTCTAATTCTAGGTGGATCAAAGGGCATGATGCGATAAACAAGAAATAATCTTTCGAGGATTTGTATCCATCTTTCTACAGTATCAAAAGAAACATTCAAATCCTCTCTAAGGCTGTTGATGGATAAAGGGCTACCAACTCGACTTGGGAGTGCTCCACTTAAAATTTCCATCGCTGATAAATCTTTAATATTTTCTAGATCATTAACATCTTCGCGAACAATTTTCTCGATAATTTCGTTTTGCCATCTTTTCAGAAATCGATTGTTAGCTTTATAAAGAGGTTCGGGAAAGCCTCCAAAGAGTAATAAGGTGTCAAGATCCGATTTGGAGTTTCCATATTCATGGAAAGTAATAGGGTGAAGTCGATAGTAGAAATAACGGCCAAGCATAGAGTCGCCCCCTCTTTTATAAAAATCAAGTTTTGCTGAGCCGGTCACGAGAAGATTTTTTTCTGGGTACAGTTTATCATAAAAAGCTTTAACTAAATTACGCCAACCTTTAAACTTATGAATCTCATCAAAAATAATCATAGAACCAGGACCAAACTGAAGTTGGCGCATTTTTTCACGATCAGATAAGGAGTCCCAGTTTAAATAGTTCTCATGGGATTTTTGAGGAGGAGTTAAAAATTGTAAGGCTAAAGTCGTCTTGCCGACCTGCCTCGGCCCACCAATGAGCACCACTTTTTCAATCACGTCGGCTTTAATATAAGGGGTGAGATATCGTTCGTAACTCATTTGGATCTCCTTGTACAGCCTAGCTTACCACACGAGTAAATTCAGGTCTATATGAATTTACTCGTGTGGTAATGTGAGATAGCTCTTTGGAAGATAGCAGCTTACTCATTTGAGCTTCGGAAAGCGGTTACGCTGGATACTTATGCTAGTGTGAGTAGTGCCATAACAAAAATTTTAAAACTCTGCATTGAGCTGCAAGTAAGAAAATGTAGTCGTCTTATCTTTACCATTGTCTTTCATGTATTCGCCCGGTTGAAAAACACAGTGACCCAATTGAACTTTCACGCCGTCGCTGGAGCTTGCTGTTAGTAACAGATCAACTTCATTTCCAACATCTTTAGAATCTCCGGTTGAACCGAGTGACGTTGTTAAGTTTGAAACGGGCTTATCATCTTTGTTTCGTTTAAAGGAGTGTATATCTAATGTGCCAGAAAGCCAGTTTGTAAACTTTCCATTTAAATACAACGCTAGTTGATTAATATTATTTCGTTTAAGGACGTCCGCATAACCTAAAAATTTATGAGCCGTAGGGTAGAGTTGATCATAACCTGAGCCAGCTGTCGCATATTCTAGTGACGCTGAAAAATTGCCTCCGAACTTATAGCCAGTTTCCAAATTAAATTGGTTAGAATCAGCCGCATTTTGAAAGCCATTTTCAGTTCGATAGAAAAACTGATCGACACTTCCTAAGATTCTAAAACCAAACATATTTACTGTTGTGTCAACGAGGCGATTTCTTTTTTGCAACAAATATAAATCAAGTGGTTTTACATAGTCATTAAAGTTAAAGGAGCTGTAGATACCATCAAAATTTGTGTCATCGGTCGTATTAGTAGCCGTGTAATTGTCACCAATTCTAGAACGAAATAAATCCGTCCAGCCAAGATCATATTTAAATTTGAATTTGGCCGCGTCAAAGCTACGAGCGGTATTAACCCATGGTAAAGCGCCGATAACCAAATGTTCGCCATAAGACATTTCCTGGCGGCCTAATTTCATCGAAAAATTATCTACAATGTTATAATCAATATTGGCTTCATAAAAAGAAAGATCGGTGTGAGTGGTTCCGCCGCTGGTTTCTTTTTTTTCTGTTGTTCCGTCAGATTTAATAAACCAATCGTTAGCGCCAAATCCTTTAGTGGCCTGTGGTGTGAGATTAAGTTTTAAATTTTTATTAGGTGCAAAAGTGAAGTAAGCTCTCAATCTCGATGATGTGCTGTCGTTGATGTCAGTGTATTTTATTCCGTTGGCGTTTTTTGCGCTTTCTGTTCGAAATTGATAATGACCTTTGTAGGAAAGCTCCGTCTTTGGTTTATCTCCAGGCACAAGGGTAGGTACAATTTTTTCTGTCACGCTGGAAGTAGGAGGAGTGGCCACTGGTGCTGCGGTGGTAGGGGCTGGTGCCGCAGTCGGTGCACTAGAGGTCGGAGCACTTGTCGTTGGTGCATTAGCAGTTGTTGGCGTAGTGGAGGTTGATGAACTTGCGGTCGTTGCCGTTGTTGTGGAAGATTCGGTTTGAGTTGTCGCAGGAGCTGCGGTGGTTACCGCTGCTGGAGCTGGAGTTGGTGCAAGGGTTGGTGTTGCGGCAGGGGCCGTTGCAGCAGTTGGAGTTGTTGATGCTGGCGCTGGCGCTGGTGCCGATGTCGTAGTAACAGGACTTGCCGCTGTAGTGGGGGCCACAGTCGTTGTCGATGGCGTGGGGGGGATTGGTGCTTGACTGGATAAATCTAAGGATTCTGTCTTGGTGTTGGAGTTATTAGCATTTTTGTTTGCATTAGTATTTTTATTTTTAAAATACTCGGTGAGTAATCTCTGAAGTTTATTGGGGTCTTTGGTCTCTTTTATGAGCTCTTGCAGTTTTTGTTGATCGTTTGTTTGGACAGGATGCTGGACTATAGGTTTATTTTCGGTGGGTTTATTTACTATGGTCTTACTGTCATTTTCAGCTTGAGCAATCGACGCTATTGCCAGTGTAGTAGCCATCATTCCAAAAAATTTAATGGGTAACAATTTCATAAACGCTCCTTGTTTATTAACTTAAATAAGATAGTTTATTCTAAGAATATCCGTTGTGAAATCAAGTGGTGACTGGTCCTTTTAAGGTCCAATTTTTAAATGTAATATCTGAAGAAAGTGGAAAGGCTCCTCTAGAATGAGACTTTCCAAACAGCTTCTAAAAACAGAATTGTGTTTTAGACAACAAGTGCTGCCGATCCTGAAATCTTATTATCCATGAATTAAACCCTTTAGATTTTAAGTCCTATCCGTTAGACCAGAGAGGGACATCCTCGATTGATTTTATTTTTAGTAACAAAATTCACCTATAGACGTGCCAAAAATCCAGTAACGTGCCACTTTAAATCAAATGCAGGTTATGAAGTAACTCGTAAATTTTCAAGACTAAAAAAATTAGACTTAAAAGTTCTTGAGTAAACTTCAGCCAATGACGATAGCTAACACAACGCTTTGTATTAGTTTCTCTCATAGAGACCTCCATTCTTAAAATGGGGGTTTTCTTCTTTTATACTCCTCTCAGGCTCGGCAGCACAAGTTGCTATAGCAAATAGAGTTCCAATCCCTTCTCCAAATAGAGTGTATTTCTGGTGACGAGAGGCGGACAGTTAACCAAGTTTCCGGATTGTTTCACATCATTATAACCGTATTGAATACTTGAAGCTTTAAAGTGTGACCTCACATGGATCTGTAAGTATACGTTGATGTTGTTAAGAATAATTATTTAGTTAAGACTAAATCTCCTGAGTTTATTTTTTCAATCATATCGGTATAGCCACCAACAAAAACATCGTTTACAAAAATCAGTGGAATGGTTCGGTGGCCAGTGCTTTTCTTGAGCTCATCAATTTTATCGTAATCGTGGGAGAGATCAATTTCTTGGTATTGAAAACCATTTTGTTCGAGATAGTTTTTAGCTTTTCGGCAGTAGGGGCAGTTATTGGCTGAGTAAATAATAATTTTTGAATGACTCACTTAAAAACTCCTCATTTGAGATTTTTGCTATCGAGATCCTTGTTGCGAAGTATATAGCATGTGGAAAGGATATTTTCAATAGTGACTTCTCAACTAGCTTCTGCTGATAAAGCGCTACTTCTTTATCGGAGAAGTTCCAGAAGCGTGTATAGCCCCTCTTCCGCAAAGCGTTCTTTCAGCCTCAGGCGATCGCCCACAAAATGAAACTTTTTAGCACCGGAGGTGAATTGTGCTGTCTGTCGGATTTTAATTGAAAAGCCAACGGCCAGCGTTCCCACTGCTATTTCAACACTTCCTCCCGTGGGGCCAGCAATTCCAGTTAATGAAATTGCATAGTCGGTATTTAGTACATTCAAAGCTCCAATGGCCATGGCTTCGGCGACCTCTACGCTGACGGCTCCGAAATTTTTGAGGCTTTCATTGGGGACTGACAAGACTTTTTCTTTGATTGTATTATCATAGCTAATAACACTTCCCATGAAGGAGGTGCTGGCGCCAGAGAGATCGGTGATTTTAGAGGAGAGAAGTCCTCCGGTGCAAGATTCTGCAAAGCCAAAGGTCACGCGTTTTTCCTTGGCGTGGTTTAAAACTAATTGCGGCAGTGTTAGGTTGCCGAATTGCCAAACATAAGGGAAAAGTGCTGTGGATTTTATATGCTCAATAATGGATTCTTCTGGGGCGTCTTGGGTGCGAGCGCCCTGATCGCTCGTTACTGTAATAACAATGTCTATTCCTGAACTGCCAGGGAGCGAGCTGACTTTTCCAAACTGACTGAGTGATGACCAAAGGTTGGGGCAGAGTTCGTTAAATATTTTTTCTTCAGGGATTCCTTTGGTTCGAATCACGACTTCTTTGCGAGGCACTGTGATATTGGGAAAATAAGTCTTAATAAGTGGAATCATCTCTTCCGTCAGCATAGCCTCAAACTCTCTCGGAACACCAGGGGCTGAGAGGAGCAATTGCTGTGCGAGGGGAGGGCTTCGATGGTTGCAATAACCTAAACCTGGAGCCAGTCCTTTAGGGTTATTAATGCCAAAAAAATTCTCAGGAAAGTGATGATAATAATTATGGGAAGGGGTCCAATCACGCTTGAAGCGAGAATAGTTTTTTTGCACAAGGTCTTGGATGTTTTCTCTGGGTTTGAGTTGTTGTCCAAAGTAATTGGCTAGAGATAATTTGGTTTTATCATCCAAAGTGGGACCAAGTCCTCCACTTGTAATAATGATGTCGCATTGATTTGAAATAAATTGCAGTCCTCTGTGGATTTCTGTTTCTTGATCTGAAACAAAAATCATTTGAGTTAAAGCTAAGCCTTCTTTGAGAAGAGTTTTTGCTAAAATCTGACCATTGGCATCGCGAGTGTGCCCGCTGAGGAGTTCATCACCAATGACAACAAATCCGATTTTGATTGTTTCCATAAATTATGGGCTCTCTATAAACTAAAATTAAAATTCTAAAGGAGAAATTGCGATGAAGACACTGTTTTAAAAAGCCTTGTATGAATTGCGTTAAAGTTTAAATTTTAAACATTTTATGAAAAGGTTGAATCACTATAAAACTCTAAATAAACCTTCCTTTCTTCATTGACTTCAATTCAAAGCCTACGTAGCTTTAACTCTTGATGAATTCCAAAAAAGAAAGTTTTCTCGATTTTCGTCATTATCAACAAAAAGACATTATTTCTCTTTTTCAAATGGCGGAAGAGCTTCGCCAAAAAAAGGTGAAAGAGCGCCCCTTTCGTGGGACGGCGGCTTTGCTTTTTTTTGAAAGCTCCACGCGAACTCGAATGAGTTTTGAGTCTGCGTGCTGGCAATTGGGTTTGGGGCCTGTTTTGCTGGATATTAATTCTGGCTCCAGTCTTTCTAAGGGAGAAACTCCCGAAGACACAATTTACAATGTGGCAGCGATGGACCCCGAAGTGGTGATTGTTCGCTGTGGGAGTCTGCTCGATTTAGAAAAAATGAGCCAAGAAATTAAGCCTCCGATTGTAAATGCCGGATGGGGAGCAAGATCGCATCCTTCTCAAGCACTACTTGACCTCTACACGTTGTGGAAAGAGCGAGAGCTTAAAGACCTTAAATTATTGATCGTGGGAGATATTCTCCATAGTCGCGTGGCCTCGTCACACTTTGAAGTTTTTAATACCATGGGAGTGAAGGTAGCCGCTTGTGGCCCTTCGATCTTTAAACCGCAAGAGCCCATCACAGGTTTAACATGGTTTGATTCCTTAGAGGAAGGTTTAAAGTGGTGTGATGCGGTGATGGCCTTGCGACTTCAGACAGAACGCCATCCGAGCGGCGTGCAATTAGACCCTGTTGATTATCATCTCAGTTATGGTTTAAATAAAAAAAGTTTATCTGCACTTTCATCAGAGGCACTCATTATGCATCCTGGGCCTGTCAATCGCGGCGTTGAGTTAGCGGATGAAGTGTTTTTAGATTCTCGCTGTCGGATTTTTAATCAAGTTAATTGCGGATTTTACGTTAGAATGGCTCTCTTAAAGAGGGTTTTGGAGGGAGCATGAAGCAAGGCTTCTGTGTGTTAGAGACGGGCGAAGTTTTTTCTGGCCAATGGCAAGGAGGAGAGCCTCGTGCAGGAGAGGTGGTGTTTAATACCTCTCACTCTGGTTATGAAGAAATTGCCACTGACCCTAGTTACTTTACTCAAATTGTTGTGATGACCGCACCGATGATGGGAAATTATGGTGTGGATCGTGAATGTTGGGAGTCCAATCGCTTATGGTTGCAGGGATTTGTTTGCGTTCAAATGCAAGCGGGATCTCGAGATCAAGCTTGGTTAGAACGACTTCGCGAGTTTAAAATACCAGTCATTTCTGAATTGGACACGCGAGCTCTAGTTATGCGTTTACGAGAGGGAGGGACACCCTGGGGAGCCCTTGTTCAGGCCAGTGGTGAAGCCGAAGCCTATGAAATAGCAAAACCACTGATTCAGGCAGAAAAAAATAAAGATAAAGATTGGGTTTATGCCACGTCGACAAAATCCTTTCAAGAACGCACAGGCACAAATGCTAAAGGGCCTCGCGTAGCTCTTCTTGATTTTGGCTGTAAAGAAAATATTATTCGAGAGCTTTTACCATATTCATCTGAAGTGGGTGTGTTCCCCAGTCGAACTTCATTTGAAAAGATTAAGGCTTGGAATCCTGATCGTGTCATGTTGTCGAATGGGCCTGGCGATCCTGCGGATGTTCAAGTTGCCGTTGAGACGGTTCGTCAGATGATAGGTTGGAAACCTTTGATGGGGATTTGTATGGGACACCAAATTTTAAGTTTAGCATTGGGAGCTAAAACGTATAAATTAAAATTTGGCCATCGAGGCAGCAATCATCCAATTCGAGATGAATTACTCAATAAAATTTATGTAACAAGCCAAAATCATGGCTATGCTGTTGATCCTTCAACGTTGCCCTCCAATGTTAAAGTCACTCACGTGAATTTAAACGATCAAACAGTTTCAGGAATTATGAGTCAAGAAAAGCGTTATATGGGAATTCAATATCACCCCGAGAGTCACCCAGGCCCGCACGAAGCGCAGGCCTTATTTCGGTATTTTGTGGAGCAACTATGATGATGGAATATAATAAGCTCATGGATAAAATTCTGCAATTTTTTGCAGGAGAGCAGTTTCAGGATGAAATTCGTTTAGCTAAAAGAGATTTCTTTGATAGCTCTAGTGTGTTTGATGAAGGTTCAACGCACTTTGAACTTCGAATGGCCCAGTTTTTTGACTGGTACTTTTTTACACGCAAGCTTCGTGGCTATGAGTGCACGCCCCTTCATGGTGCTTTATTGCCTCGGGAGTTAAAGTACACGCCCAATGAGATTGAAATGATTCAAATCATGAAACGCCATCGCAATGGTTTGTTTGAGTATGTGAAAACCAAAGATGACAATTTAATTTTAAAAGATTTAATTGCTGATAAAAAATTAACTGTAAAAGAATCTCCATTTGTTTCTGGTTTTGCTTCTGTTGAAATTTTTCAAGTTCGCGTGATTCCAATTGGTGATACTTATATTTTTACACGTGGTTTTTGTTTTCATCCTCCAGAGGCCAAAAAATATATTTATCAAGAAGCTAAGCGTTTTCGAAAAAATCCAGACCTCAATGTGGAGGAGCTGTTGTTGCGACTAACGAAAATGCGTTATAAGTACGAACAATACAAGCATGTGACTATTGACCAAATTTACTGCCATGTTAAATAGTCCTGCTAAATAGTCACGCTAAATAAATTTTAGTTTAAAAGGGGGAGTCCTTGCCACGACGAAAAGATCTAAAAAAAGTTTTGATTCTAGGAAGTGGTCCCATCGTCATTGGGCAAGCCTGTGAGTTTGATTACTCTGGAACCCAAGCCTGCAAAGCTCTGATGAAAGAAGGGCTTGAAGTTATTTTGGTCAATAGCAATCCTGCTACGATCATGACAGACCCAGAAATTGCCACTCGAGTTTATATAGAACCGTTGCAAGTCCCTTTTATTGAAAAAATAATTGAAACCGAGCGCCCTCAGGCCGTGATTCCAACTCTCGGCGGACAAACAGCCCTGAATTTAGCTCTGGAGCTGCATAAGCAAGGGATCCTTAATAAATATCAAGTCCAGCTTTTGGGTGCTGATCCAAAGGTCATTCAAGCGGCGGAAGATCGAGAGTTGTTTCGAGATATTTTAGATAAAGTGGGTGCCAAATACCCCAAGAGTCACCTGGTGAGAACTTTTGAAGATGGAATGAAAGTGGGTGATGAACTCGGTTACCCACTCATCTTACGCCCGAACTACACATTGGGTGGTGGCGGCGGTGGGATTGCCTTCTCTCCTGAAGATTATCAAAACATGCTGATACAGGCGCTCCATGAAAGTCCCACGAGCGAAGTTTTAGTCGAAGAAAGTATTCTGGGTTGGAAAGAGTATGAACTTGAAGTCATGAGAGATGCCGCTGGTACTTTCGTGATTATTTGCTCTATTGAAAATTTTGATCCGTGTGGGGTGCATACGGGAGATAGTATTACGATCGCTCCTCAGCAAACGCTTTCAGATCGTGAGTATCAGGCCATGCGAGATGAGGCCGGGAAGATTATAAACGAAGTTGGTTTACAAACGGGGGGAGCTAACATTCAATTTGCCGTTCATCCTAAAACGGGAGAACGTGTGGTCATTGAAATGAACCCACGAGTGAGTCGCTCTTCGGCACTGGCGTCTAAGGCGACAGGTTTCCCAATTGCTAAAATTGCGGCCCTCCTTGCCATTGGTTATCACTTAGAAGAAATTCAAAACGATATTACAAAAACCACACCTTCTTGCTATGAGCCCGCACTGGATTACGTGGTTACTAAAATTCCACGATTTGCCTTTGAAAAATTTGCTGGAGCCAAAGATCTTCTCTCCACTCAAATGAAGAGTGTGGGTGAGGTGATGGGTATTGGGCGCACCTTGCAAGAGTCTTTAATGAAGGCCGTGCTTTCACTGGAGCGCCACAAAGAGGGTTTCCCTGAAATAAAAGTCGAAGAAGATAAAATTTCCTATCCCAACAGCCAAAGACTTTTTCATATTTATCAAGCCTTCCGTGATGGTTGGACCATGGAAACGTTGTTTGAACTCACGCAAATTACACCTTGGTTTTTAGAGCAAGTTAAAGCGTTGGTTGATTTTGAAAATGTATTAAAGAGTTCTCATTTATCAACAGAATTAATTTATCAAGCTAAAAAACGCGGGTTTTCAGATGCTCTTATTGCCAGACTCTCTCGTCATTCCGAAGATGAAGTACGATCGTGGCGCCACCGAGAAAAAATTCTTCCAAGCTTTCAACAAGTGGATACCTGTGCCGGCGAATTTCCTTCTTCGACACCTTATTATTATTCGACGTACTGGTCTAAACCGGTTTTATTACCAAAGTTTGATAAGCGAGTAGCCATTTTAGGAAGTGGCCCGAATCGCATTGGACAAGGGATAGAGTTTGATTATAGTTGTGTGAGAGGAGTGAAAGCTTTTCAAAAAAAATCATGGCAAGTTTGTATGATCAATTCCAACCCCGAAACGGTTTCAACTGATTATGATACCGCAGACTTTTTATTTTTTGAACCTCTCACCGAGGAGCATGTGTCTGAAGTTTTAAAGGCAGCGCAAGTGGACTCCGTGGTGGTACAGCTCGGCGGACAGACGCCAATTCATTGCGCCCCTGGTTTGGTTAAGCGTGGGTTTAAAATACTTGGCTCTGATTTAGAGACCATTGATTTGGCGGAAGATCGTGGGCGCTTTAATCAAATTTGTCGTGAATTAAACTTTAAAATTCCAGAGTCAGGAATGGCTCAAAATCTTCGTGAGGCCGAACACATTGTGGATCGCATAGGTTATCCACTGATTTGTCGACCGAGCTATGTGCTTGGTGGTCGTCGTATGGAGGTCGTTGAAAATGCAGAAGAGCTTGTGAGCTACTTCGAGCGCCATCAAGTGGCGATAAGTGCGGATCGCCCGTGTTTGATCGATCAGTTTTTAGCAGGAGCCCTTGAAGTGGATGTGGATTTGGTGCGTGGAAAAAATTGGGTGGTCGTGGGTGGTGTAGTCGAGCACATTGAAGCCGCTGGAGTGCACTCCGGTGATAGCCAAGGGGTGATTCCACCGCAGCGCCTTCGTCAAGAAGTTTGCGATAAAGTAGAGATCATGAGTAAGGAACTAGCCGATCGAATTGGCGTGGTAGGGCATTTAAATTTACAGTTAGCGATCAAAAAAGATCAAATCTATATGTTGGAGGCTAATCCTCGAAGTTCGCGTTCCGTGCCTTTTGTGGTGAAAGCCACGGGGATTCCACTCGTTGATTTAGGAGTGGCGGCTATGCTTGGTGAAGCGGAGGCGCAAGTAAAACCGTCTCGCTATATTTGGCGAGCGCGACCCGGAGTTTCAGTGAAAGGCGTTGTGTTTCCGTTTAAAAAATTTCCTGAAGCTGATTCCATTCTTGGACCTGAAATGAAATCAACCGGAGAGAGTATGGGGCGCGGAAGCACCTACGGAGAAGCCTTGTTGAAGGGAATGCTCTCTTCTCACATGCGATTTCCTGAAAAAGGGGAAGTGTTCTTTTCACTCCGTGAAAAAGATAAAGAAGACATGCTTGTGATGGCGCAAGATTTAGTGGCCATGGGCTACACACTTTCTGCGACGAAGGGTACGGCTCAGTATTTTAAATCTCACGGGTTGAATTGTTTTGAGTACAAAAAAGTTCACGAGGGACGTCCACACTGTGTGGATAAAATACGCTCTGGAGGAGTACACATTGTTGTCAACACGACATCGGGTCGAAGATCGATTGAGGCAAGTTTTAATATCAGACGCGCTTGCATTGATTACAGTATTCCGTGTTTAACTGAAAGTGATGCGGCAGAAGCGTTTTTAATCGCACTAAAAAAAGCTCGCGAAAAAGCCTTTGAGGTAAAAAGTTTACCACCTTTGATGGAATTATAGATAAGAGGTCCTTTAGGTTTTAAATTATTATATATAAAAATAAGTGAGGTCACATGAATCGCCAAAATATTAGAAAACTAAATGAATTAATTAAACTATGTTTATTTGTAACATTTACTGTTGTGTTTGTTTCCTGTGCTTCCAAAAAGAAAATAGAAACTGTAAATACAAAAATGGAAGATGAAAACAAGATTAATGCCTCTACCTCTGTCGGAAAGAATCAAGCTGGTGACACTGTCATTCAAGAAAAAGTAAAATTGGTGGATTACTTAGTAGAGTTGGAGCGCGAAGTCTATACAAGTGAAGAAACCATTTACGGCAATCGAGCCTATGGAAATATCGGCAAATACGGATCGCTAGAAAATTGCCTGACGGAGCTTCAAAAAAAGAACACTGGAAAGTGGGGAATGGTGGAGTTGCCTGAAAAAGTTTTACTGACTCGCCTAGGTGGCCCCAAAATGAAAGCTGGAATCGACGAAAAAAAGCAGCTCATAATGCTTTCAGAAGAAGATATTACAAGCCGAATCAAGAGGTTTGAAAACTACAAGCAAACCTATGAGTCCCAGGAAGATTGGTTTGAAACTGAAATTAAAAATTGTAATCTTAAATTAAAAAATCCCGATCAAGCACCATCTGCTGCTAAGCCGTTCCCTAAATTTAATGAGTAGAGTTTAAAAGAAATCTTACATCAGGCCAATGAGCTTTAATCTGTGAATGGAGTCAGTCGTGAAAAAATTAATAATTAATCCCTTAGTCCTTATCGTGCTTTTTATTTTAGTTAATGGTTGTTCCTCAAAAACAAAAAAGGATGCCGATATTAAAGCTCAAAGCATGGAAGCTAATAAAATTGAAAAAACCGAGATGCTTAATGAAAAAGAAAGTATTGGCGTTAATAAGTCTGAAGATGTAGTCGTACAAAAGAAAACAAATTTAGTTGAATATCTGAAAAACACCTCATACCAAGTAAAGAGAAAGCAAGATGAACTCTATGGGAGCCGTCGTTTTAATACGCGCGGGGTCGTTGGAAGGTATGAAGAGTGTTTGTCGGCTCATAAACAAAAACCCAAAGTGGCCCGTCAAATGGTTTTAAAGGATGATGAGTTAGGGCAAATTGAGGCGGATAAATTTGGCTATGATGAAAAAGGTCAAATGGTGGCTCTGGAAGAGCAAAAACTTCGTGATAAAATTCGCGATATGGAAGAGAAGCGAAACAGATTGTACGCCCAAGAAGAAGAACTCTTGAGCGAAATCAACAATTGCGAAAATCAGTAGCTTCAAAACCTAAACTGTCGTGAAGTGCGGCCCCTGCGGTAAGCTCAATAGATGTTGTATGGTTTTAAGTAATTTCTCTGGCTCAAAAGGCTTTTGAAAAAACTCATTGGCACCAATTTCAAAGGCTCTCTTTAAATCACCTTCAGTGACGTGACCCGAGATGTAGACCAGAGGAATAAATCGAAGATCTTTATGTTCTTTTAAAATTTGTCCTAATTCAAACCCATCGATCCAAGGAAGACCAATATCTAAAAGCAATAAGTCGATGGCCTTGTCGTCCAGGACTCGGGCTAATTCTGTCGCATCGGAGGCGACTTTGACTAAATAAGCCGTATTTTGCTCTAGCATCCGCTGTAAAGCAACTCGCATGGTCTCATCGTCTTCTACCACTAAGATCACTTTGGGGTCTGTTTTCTTTTTTAATTCTCTGAAGGAGCCAAGAGGGACTACTTCTTGATGCACCATCTTGGCTCGTGTGATTCGCTCTATTTTATCCACCAAATCCTTGGTATTCATTTTTCTCATGATCCCCTCCGTTGGGAAAGCGAGTTTTATTTAAACGTTACATAATCTTTATTTACTGCCGCCGCGTTTACAGAAAATCCATTTTTGCAAAAACGGCATTTAAAAATATACAAAGCCAAAAAGCACAAGTCCATCAAATTCCAAATCCATCCAATCCTAAATCAATGGCCTTGAGATTCTAGCCATCGTTCACAGTCAATGGCGGCCATACAGCCAGTGCCAGCAGCCGTAATGGCTTGACGGTAATGATGATCTTGAACATCTCCAGCCGCGAACACCCCAGGAATATTCGTATTCGAAGTCCCTGGAATGGTCTTCATATATCCATTATCATGCAGGTGAATAAACTCTTTGAACAGGTCTGTGTTTGGTTTATGACCAATCGCAAGAAAAAGTCCTTGCACCGATAGTTCCGTCTCAGAGTTTGTGTTGAGGTTTCGAAGTTTTAATCGGTCAACCGATTTGCCATCGCCAAGAACTTCAATCACTTCTGAATTCCAAATAACTTGAATTTTTGGATTTTTAAGAACTCTCTCGCTCATAATTTTGGAGGCACGGAAGCTGTCACGACGGTGAATAATATAAACTTTAGAAGCAAATCGTGTTAAAAATTGAGCTTCTTCCATAGCCGTATCGCCTCCGCCGACGACCGCGACTTCCACATTTCTAAAAAAAGCACCGTCGCATGTCGCGCAGGCTGAAACCCCTTTGTTCATATAGACTTTTTCGGAGGGGAGGCCTAAATATTTAGCACTAGCACCTGTTGAAATGATAATGGACTTAGTGAGAAATTCATCCTTTCCCACCCAAACCTTAAATGGTTTTTGAAGTAAATCAACTTTAGTTACATTTTTAGTGATAAATCGAGTTCCAAATCGTGTGGCCTGTTTTTTCATAGTATCGATCAATTCAGAACCCGTAATTCCATGCTCAAATCCTGGATAATTTTCAACCTCTGTCGTCAACATCAGTTGTCCTCCGGCCTCTTCACCCTCAATCATTAAGGGGTTGAGTCGTGCTCGCGCTGTATACACCGCTGCAGTTAATCCCGCAGGACCAGAACCAATGATAATGACATTTTCAATTGTTGCACTCATTTTGAAGTTTCCTTTTTTATAATGACACTCGTTGGAGTTTTATTAAATTTAATTTTAACACCATATACAGCAATTTTTAATTTGGCATTACAAATTCGACTCTATGTGGTGTATCATTACAAATCCTCAGCGCCTTTAAAATAGCTAGATTTTAGTCTTGCTGTCCGTTCATGATGTACATCACGATTTTATCGACCTCTGACATCGAACTCCATCTTTGCCAATAAATTCACAACATCCGTTTGAGCGATTAAATAATGCTTGTTTAGCTGAAAGCGGAATGTATCTCTTTTTATTCGGATGAGAATTTTCTTGGTTTACGCTGAAGCTCCTTGTCATAGTATCCTTGGTGAAAGAATTTTTGTTTAGGCTCTGATCCATCAAATGTAGGTTTAATGAAAACGATAATATTTAAGTTTTTTTGAGGGAGAACCAGTTATGGGCAGAGAACTCAATTAAGTGGGTGGATTAATTGGTGAACCAAGCTTGCCAATATCCGAACGTTGCAGCCTGTTGATTTTAAATACTTTATGGTAAAAGTATTTAACTCAATTTTCCCTGAGATCAAGGAAAAATACGAACTTGGCTGGTCATTAAGAGATATAGCCAAAGAAATTGGCGTTTTTAAAAATGGAATCAGATCAACTCTTTTAAGAGCTGGAATCACTTTGCGGGAGAATGTTGCTCAATCCACTAACAAAAGGGATTCGAGTACAGGTAAATCTGGGGCTAAGCCTGACTTTGGATTCTGCTATTTCGAAGGTCAAATCATCAAAGATCCACGAGAGTTTCCAATATTAAAACTCATTTATCGTAGATTTGAGCAAGATCGAACTATTCATGAAATCACTACGGATTTGAATCGAGAAAAAATTCTTTCACGCTCAGGTAAGAAATGGAGATGGGCAGCAGTTCAAAATATAGTTCAACGATTTAAAGATAAGAAAATTATTTTATTAAAGGGAGGACAGTATGAATTTAGATAAACTTTTTGAATGGATCATTGTGATCGTAATAGATTTTGCCCTTACAGGAAATTTAGAAAAAGTCACTTATTTGATTTTTAAGGCTCAAACAAAATTACTTTATGAATCACTGGCTTCAGCTTGGGGTAATTCAAATATTTATTTTTCAATAATAAATAATATTTATTTAAGAGAAGTGGAAGCCCGGTATTACTTCTTTTAAAATTTAGCAGCTCCCACGCAAGACCTTTTATGTGATTCCTATATTTTTTAATAGGGCACTTGGTGTCTTCAATTTTATGAACGGATATGTCAGCTATTTTTGCTAATGGCTTTTTTGGTAGTTTGAAATAAACTTTCATCTTTTTCTAATTAAGCTGACTCAAGAACTAGAACCACAAGATGTGATTAAAAGGTTTAGCATGACTATCATTTGTTTTAAACTAAAATCTACTACGTTCAAAAGTACAATTTATTGGTTGGAGACCCCTTAGATTTATTTCGAAAAGGGGCAGCTTTAATTGGCGCCGCTATATGCGGCGCCTACGCTTTCCTCCAATTACATTTCGGCTACGCACGGGAATCAAGGGACAAAAAATAAAAGAGCTAAGAGCTACTGGGCTGTCCTCACAAGGCGGAAACCCACAACGATGAAGTGATTGCCGGGCCTCAAGCCGCTACGAAGACCAGAGCGCAGGAGGGACGCACCGCTGCCCCAACCACCGCCACGCAAAACGCGGTCGGAGCCTTGTGCAGGGCCTTGAGGATTTGTTCCACCAGGTAGTGAGCTTTGATACCAGTCCTGAACCCATTCCCAGACGTTTCCATGCATATCATAGAATTCCTTACCACCAATCACGAGAGGCTTCTTTTGTCCGACAGGATGAGTCTGGTTTCCAGCATTTCCGCCGAACCAGGCGTAATCGCCCAGCTGAGATTCCTGGTTTCCAAAATGATAGATGTCGTTAAACTGGCCACGCCCACGAACGACGAATTCCCATTCAGCCTCTGTCGGTAGGCGATAGATATCGCCTTTTTTGTGGCCAGGGATTAGCTTTATCAATGCGGGCTTGCCAAGTTGGGAAAGCTCGTTAAGTCCCTTGATCCAGGTCTGAATATCATCGTAAGAAACTTGTTCTACGGGTCGTGTATCACCTTTAAAATTCGAGGGATCAGCGTCGATTTTGTACTTACCACCTAGCTTGCTATTGGCAAGCTCTGCAATTTTTTTCCATATCACTTGAGTCATTGGTGTGGCCATCATATCAAAAGATTTAGTGAGAGTGACATCGATTTGGCTTCCCACTTCACCCATTTTAAAGGAGCCTGGCTCTATTCGATGCAAGATCGCTCGATTGCCATCGATCACTGATTCTTTCATTTGTCTTTCTTGTTCCCGTCGTTTGCGAGCCTCTTCTTCTTTTAGCCGATCATCTTGCTTTTTTTCCTTCTGCTTCTGACTTTGAAGGATTAAAATTTCTTGCTTCATTTTTTCAACCAGCTCGATCCGAGTCATAATTTTATGTTTTTCAAGATAATCGACGAGCACTTGTTCTTTCTTTTTATAATCTGTAGTCAAGGCCGTCAGCTCAATGGAGCTTGTGCCTTTTGATTTAGCGATATCAAGACTTAATCTCAATCCTGAAAGATCATGGATGGATTGGTTGATGGATTTTTGAATTTCTGAAGTTAAGTTTTCCTTTTTGGGAGCAGAGAAACTTGCAACTTGATGAGGAGCTCGTTCTTGAACAAAAAGACTGGGGAAAAGATCAGGATATTTGGTGATCTCTTTTTTATACTCTTTCATAAACTCACCAATGGAAGAGTTCAAGACTTGAGTAAACTCTTTGGCTTCTTCCACCATCATTTCTAGATGGAATTTAACTCTGGCATCAACAACACCAGATCCTATTAATCTTTCCATCACTTCGGACTTTGACTCAAACTGCAAAATCCCCTCTTGGTTGTACGAATGTTCAATTTTTTGAGGAGCCCAATAACCAAGCCCTTCAAAGAAAAGCCCCAGATCTTTCATTTCAATAGTGGTGCGAAGGTCTTTAAAAGACACACCACTCATTAGTTGATGGACAATAAATCTGGATTTCAACTGGTCAAAAAGCTTGATAACGGTTCTATCTGAAGCACTTCCACTGGCTGAGACATAGTAATCGGGGAATTCTCGTGGATCCATTTTATGAGCCTTACGAGTTTCCTCTTCTTTCTTAATTCTGAGGCTCAAGAACTTCTCATGAACTTGAGCGAGCATTTCTTTTAGTGCTGGATTTTCAAATTCCACCTGTTTCACCAAGGGCTCTAGCTCATGGATCGCTAAAAGTCCTTTCCAACTGGGAGAGATGCCTTTTTCTAAATTGATTAAAAATTGCGTGAGTGCTTCTTCACTAGAGATTTTATTGGAGACATAGACCTTATTCACAGTTCGGTCCATCACCGCATCACCCGTAGATTGGTCTTCATGATAGGAATCTAAAAACTCGCTCGGCATTTTATTAGAAGTTAAGATCGCCGTTCTCAAAGCCGTTTTAATCACTTGATTTCCCGCAAAGACCTCTCGCTCATTTAATATTGACAGAAGAGCCGTAATCGTTTGCGGGTTAGCCTTATCAACTTCATCCAATATGGAGAATACAAATTTTTGGTTAGCCAGACTTGTGGAAACTTCAATTTCTTCTTTTCCCTCATTGAGTTGTTTTTCTACTTTCGGAAATCCAATTAGTACACCTTCTGGCAAAAGTTTATGAAACTGTAAGAGGAATCGGTCAAACTCTTTTGGTCTTTCTGTGCGAATACGCTTTAAGAGCGCGCGTAAGAATGTTTTGTCCTGACCGACTCTTTCTAGCGTAGTTCTGACAAAAGCATCGACTTGATCCGCGTTTAGTTTTTTGAGTTCGGATTTTAAAATCACTTCGGCAAGCGCTGTTTTGGCCCCGCCAGGAGGCCCAAAAACATACAGATGATTCTCCGAAAGAATTCCTGTAAGATGGGCTTCAATAGAATGCTCAAGCTCGATAAAGCGCTGCTTTAAGGCTCGCACCTCATAGCTCATCCAATCGTAGTACTTGGACACTCGCTCTTCCATTTTAGCATTGAGCATTTCGCGTCTAAATTGTCTTTTTTCTTTCTCACTGCGAGAGGGAAGTAGTTTTTCTTGAGACAGCTTCCCGGTCACCTGATCTCTATCAAAATGCTGATTAAGTACGTTTGCAAATTGCTCTAGATCTTTTTTAATAGATTCCAATTCAGCTCTGGTTCTTTCTTTAATGGTTCCCTTAGCTAATAATTGATCAATTCCTGGGTCCACTTCAAACTGAGGTTTTGCAAGATCAATTTTATTGTTCTCTATGAGAGTTTTTATTTTAGTCGTCAGGGCTTCAAAGGTAGTGTTATTGATGGACCAATCTGCGAAGTCTGCTGATTTCGATTTTAGCACCCAACCATTATTTTCTTGAGCTAATACAAAGTGGGTTTTACCACTGCCGTCTTGGAGTAAAAGTTTTCCATCAAAGGGACTGTAGCGAGCAGCCATCTTTGATACTGTGCCATAGGGAGAACTAATGTGAATCCCATCTTGAGCTTCAGTTAAAGTATAAGTTTTTAATTTTAAGCCCGCAGGGCCGGCATAAAGGGCACTCCGAGACAGAAGACTTAAATCCTGCCGCTTCGGCGTGAGTCTCATTTGATCAAAAGGCACTCCATCCATAAGTTGTTTTGCGATCAGAGCTGATTTAAAAATCTGAACTAGACGACGGACAGAGCGGTTTGAAAACTGGTTAGCGGGAAAATATTCCGATTCGCTTTCACCGTATCTAACGGCAGCGCGAGATTGATCGGCCTTACTGGTAACATAACGATCAAACTCACGGGCTATCGAGACGATCTCGGCCATCATTTCATCGGGGATTTTGACTTTTGCTACGAGCGCTTCGAGATCACGTAGTGGAAGACTGATTTTCAATTGATTGGGGTTTTTAACTAAATCATACATCGCAACGGTTTCTTTAGCGCTCATCTGCTGATTGGGAATATGAATTTTAATCGCCATCCGATCCAGAAGGGCTTCACCCGAGGGGCGATCATTTAAAAAACCTTGAATAAACTCTCCCGTGGTTTTGTTAGAGGTGAAAACACCGCTGGATAGAACGGCATCTACCACTTTGGCACCTAAAAAGGCTTTTCTTTCATTAAGCACAGAAAGAAGAGCATTTAACACGGCGGGATTGGATTTTTCCGCTTCGTCTGCAATGAGAAATAAAAATTTGTCTCCCACTAAAGAGGACTCCGTTTCAATCTCGTATTTTCCTTCTTTCATCATTGAGGAGAATTTTTGAAATCCCGAAATCTTTCCCTCCGAGATGAGTTTATGAAACTGCAACACAAATACTTTTTTATCCGTTGCGGGAATGGAATTTAAAACCGATTGAAATAAAAGCCTGGATAAAAAGGTCTTAGCTCCTCCGGGCTCTCCGTTGATCCACACAAACTCTTTAGCTAAGATAGCGGTCGTAAGAGCCTCAATGACCTCACTTCTTCCATACACCTTTTGATTAATTTGGTTGAGGGCACTAACTGATTCGGACCATGCCTCACGAGGGTTTTTTGGGGTATTTAAGCTTGAGGGAGAGGGAGTTAAAGCTGCAACGTTGTTACCTCGAGAGAAAATCACTGAGCACTGTCTCGAAATTATAGGATTAGAAGCCAAAGCCGCTGGTGTTTGAAAAATAAGTAAGGAGCTCGTAGCTCCCGCTACTCCAACTAATAGACGGGTTAGTCTTTTTATTTTTTTCATAGGGTCCCTCAATTTTATATAATTATCCAAGTTTAAGACATTCACGAAACGTGCCATCGTCTCGTGAATAGATTATTTATGGTGGTACAGCTCTTGCTCTGTTACTTTTGATATGAACAAAAAACGTCTTTCTCTTATACCATTCTTATTGACTCTTTTCTTTTGGTTGATCTCTGATATAGCAGGGGCGAATACTAATAAGTGTTCGGAAATTTTCTTAAATTTAGTCATTCGTTCCCAAGTTCAAGAGCAACAATGGACCGAACTTTATAAAAAATCAGACCTCTCTCCGCGTCCACAATTATGGCTAAAGATTAAACAGGCATTACAAAAAAATGTCTCACATTTAGAGCATCCCCTTGAATCAGCAGGGCAAAATCCAGATAAGATTGGTGCTGTTTATAAACGGATGTCTTATGAGCTTCCTGTTTTAAAAGACCTTCTCCAGTTGCTTGGAACTATGGATCAAGGACGCATCTTAAGCCATGCTGAATTTATTCGAATCAAGAGAGCCGTCGTAAATCAATTAATTCCTATTAGTAAAAAACCAAACTCCGATCTTCAAGTTTTTGCAGCCCTTGAGGCTCTTCGTCTGATATCCACGATAGAAACCAGGGTGGAGTTTCCGAAAACCAAAGAAGAGATTCAAAAAGAAGAGCAGAAAAAGAAAGAGGAAGAAAAGGAAAAAGAGAAAAAGAAGGACCAAGAACAAGACGAAAAAGAAGAGGATCCTGAGTGGAACAAAACTCAAGATAAATATAATCCTGAGAATAAGGATCTGGCAAATGATGGCAAAGGTAAGAAAAAAAATGTTGATCTAGTTCTTACTGACGTTAATGTCTTTAAACGCCTATTGCGCCAAAAAATTTATGATCAGTTTAATCTGAAGGATTGGTCCTCGACTCCGGTAGGGCGAGAGTCACTTCAATCTGAAACACAAGTGACTAAAAAACTCATCATCAATCCTCTCGGTGAAACCAGTGTTGATGTGCCAGTCCCCTATGGCTACACCCTTATTCCTGGAAAATACGCGGATCACCGCATTGTTGAAGTAGGTCCTGGTGAGTTTCAAGTTCAAGTCTCCTCAAAAAATCCAGTCTCCTTGGGACTGGTAAAGATTCAAAGTGAATCGGCATTGCCAGCACCACCTAGAGCTGTAAGCGCTCAAGAGCTTGGCCTCTGGCCCCAGCATTTACTTCTCTTTACTCAAAGCCTCAAGGGACTTCCGCCACTGGAAGCGGCTTCTCGGTTAGAGAAGTATCTTTCTGAAGAAGGCGGATTTTTGTATTATTCCAAGGGAGATAAAATCAGCGAGGGAGAACTCACGAAGATAGATCAAAAGTTTAATCAACTTTTAACGACAATGCCAAAGCCCATGGCTATGGCCCATGTTGGGGCTTTTAACTGTGATGGTGCCGCATGGATTGGTGGCTTATTACTAAGAGATGTTTTAAATTTACCAGTGAGGATTGCGGGAGGAAGAACTTCAGCCGGAATCAAAACGGTTAATCAAGAAAAGCTTCACGTCGTCAAATCGGCTGATCCCGCTCATGCTTGGATCGAAGTCTTTGACGGAAAGCGCTGGATTCCCTTTGATATGACTCCCAAAAATAACACTCCTGAGAGTCAGTCTTCTCCCACTGATGTGGAGCGTGAAGAGTCTAAACCGACACAACCAGGTCAAAAACAACCCCCTAAAGACAAAACTCAGCCCTCAAAAGGTGAGGGTAAAGGAGCGGAGAAAAAAGATTCTGATAAAGATGGAGTCAAAGACAGTGAAAAGGACAAAGACTCAAAAGACAAAGAGAGCGAAGCTAAAGCTAGCGATGAGGGAAAGAATAAAAAAGAAGGCGAACAAGATAATGAAGGCGCACCGGGATCGAAGAAAATTGAGGATCTTATTAATGCTAAATCAACTCAAAGACGTAAGGGTGAGCAAAACCTGGGTCTCATTGACCGCGTGCTGAAACGAAATGAGCTGATGCTCCTTGAGCATATGATCCATGAGGGTCACAAGACCCCTTTTCAAAACGAATCTAACTCAGTGTTAGAGACCTTAAATGAAAATTCCAATTGGAAAAATGTAGTTGAAAGATCAAGAGGAAAAATATCCACTCTTATTAATGACGCAAAATTTTCTAAATTCAGTGGATTACAAAAATTTCTTTCTGATATTCGTGTTGAATTTAGTCAAAACAACTTAAGAGAAGCTAAACAAAAACTGATGATGGTGCAAAGACTCCTCTTAGCACTGAGTGAATACCGAAGCTTAACAAAAAAAGAAACCGAAGCTCTTCAGTCCATAGAAGGCATTATTCGGAATTTAGATCAAATTAAACATGAGAATTCAAAGGAGTACGATTCTGTTCAAGAGTTACTCCAGAGCTTACCGGGAAATATTTCAAAAAACTGGTTATCGAAGCAGTACGGTAAAGACTATGACCAACTGGGAAGTGATGCAAACATCAGACTGGCTCAAGATATGGTAAATGGCAAACTTAAACCCCTTCTGCAAATGGGAGCGGTGAGTGATTTTGTTGATATGACTTTGAATTCCACTCCAGAGCCACAGTGGAAAGATGAGCCCACTTTAAACAGAAGTCTCGTGCCGAAACCTCGCCAAGATTTGATCATCACGAGAAGCCCGCTTGATTTTGCCAAAATGCTTTGGACCCTACGTCCGGGGGAGCATATGTTTGCTCCCACCTTGCAGGGGAGACAGTTTGCGATTGGAAGTCTTGAAACTAGACGCGTGAGCAATCCTAAGAATCCTTTAGAGAGAAAAGTTTCGGTTATTTATTACGATATTTCAGGATCAATGAAGGGCCGTCCCATCGAGAGCCAAGATGCCCTGCTTATGGCCTTTGTGGATAAGGCACTGAGTGAAACAGATGCGATCGGTAGACCCACGCACGAAATTTATCTGATCCCCTTCAATGATAATCTTCTCCAAGGAGTACATATTGCCTCCCGCGAAGATGCTCAAAACTTTCTATCACGACGCATGAGTATGCGCACTGAAACTTCGGGTGGCACGGATATCCAAAAAGCGGTGGAAAACTTTTATGATATTATTGGCACAAGCTACAAAAATAAATCCACTCAAGGTCGTGAGAAGCTTTTCCAAAAAGCTAATATGGTTCTCTTTACTGACGGAGGCTCCACAATCAACATGGAGCAGTTAGAAGTGAAACGACGATCTATTCCCAAAGAAGTTCAGATTAATATGAATTTTGTTAATATCGGTGATCAAGTCAACGAAACGCTCAAGGCCCTGGCTCAAAATGATAAGCTTGCTTCCGGTAAACCCACCTTTAGAAAAATGGATACACAAATGATGGAAGCGGTCGGAGAGGTGACGGCGGAATACAATTCTCAAGCTTTTGCCACCACACAAAGAATTTCAGGCACTATGATTTCTGAAATCAATCGACTCATAGAAAATATCAGTGTGGATCCAAGACAAAAGGGAGATCCATCCCAAATAGATCGCGCCCTTTCTCAAGTGCAAACGACCAAAGGCGATGTAAGTCAGCTTCCAGGCCTCAAAGAGGCCCTTAATTTGACTCAACTTGAAACTTTGATGAGCTCATTAAAGGCGAATTCACGTCTTAAACAACGCCTGGTAGAGTCGGTGATGGAATCCTATCAACAACTCACCGGGCGATCTTGGAAGGATATGACTTATCCTGAAAAGGACGCTCTGGAAAAACTTCGCGCGTGGGCTCACCATTAAAACTCGCGTGAAATTCCTTTTATTATTGGTTACTGTTCATTTCAGGGAGTTCAGCTTACATCTATAAAAATACTATATAACTTGAAAGAGCTTCAAAAGTTAAACTGCATAGTAAATTTGCACAGATAAGATTATTTAACCAACCTTAAACTCTTTAAAAATAAATAGTGACGGATTTCCGCCACCCTTTTTAAGATCTAAGATACTGTTTCTTTTCGTATTTCTGTTTTCTATTCCTAGTGCTTCTTTTGTACCTATATTAATTACATGTAATCTTTACAGAAATTGCTGCAACCAACAACGCATGATAAATAATAATTATTGAAGGTTGCAGGAGGAGCCTTTGATAGTAATTTAAAAATTTCATATCTTTCAAAAATTTTATTTGAGGGGAAAATAGATCATGAAGCACAACATATTACTTATTGATGACGATCTGGCTATTTTAAAATCAATGAGTGATTTTTTAAGTGACGAAGGCTTTTTTGTTAAAGCTGTGCAAAATGGCTCTGAAGGGGCAGCGCTGGTTCGGCAAAAAACGATTCCTTTTTCTCTAGCCTTAATTGATTATCACATGCCCCAAATGAATGGTACCGAAGTGATAAAAGAAATACGAAAATACAATAAAGATCTTACCATTTTGTCATTCTCTGGGGATGATTCCATTCAAGTCCACAATGAATCTCTAGACTCAGGCGCTATTTTTTTTATTTCTAAAGAAACAGCTGATGCCAAACTTCTTGGTATCGTCCACCGCATCTGTAAGGAAGTTGAAAGAAAAGTTAAACCACTCGTTATTTCAAATCCATCTGAAAACTTTCATTTCTTGAAAGAACTTGGAATTATTGGCGCTTCAGATAAAATGGAGAAATCGGACGCCTTGTTAAAAAGTATGCTCCAACTGATGAAACAGTATTAATCAGAGGAGAAAATGGAACTGGCAAAGAAGTTATCGCAAAGGCGATTCATCAAAACTCAGATCGCAGGCTTCAGAATTTTATTGCTATCAATAGCACAGCTATTGCAGAGAGTTTAATTGAAAGCGAGCTCTTTGGTCATGAGCGGGGTGCATTCACAGGGGCAAATCAGCCAAAAATTGGTAAATTTCAGGCTGCAAATGGAGGCACAATATTTTTTGATGAGATTGGCGATATGCCAATGAGTTTACAAGTTAAATTACTGAGAGTTATCCAGGAAAGAGAAATAACTCCAGTGGGAGCAAACCATTCAAAAAAAGTGGATGTCAGAATTATTGCAGCAACCAATGCAAACTTGGAAGAACTTATTTCTCAGAAAAAATTTAGAGAGGATTTATATTATCGACTTAATGTTCTTCCCATTAAATTGGCGCCGTTGAGAGATCGAGCTGAAGACATTCCCTACTTAGCGGCACACTTTTTGGAGGAAGCAAATCAACGTGCAGGAAAAGATTTTAAACTTCTTGAATCTTCGCTTGAACATTTAGTTAAACTCAAGTGGCCAGGAAATGTTCGTCAGCTTCAAAATGAAATCAGACGGCTTGTGAACTCATCAGATGGAGCATACTTAGATTTATCTCATTTGTCTTCTGAATGCGTTGAGCAGAAGTCTGTATTTAGGAAGCCAACAGATTATTTATCATTTAAATATAAAAATTTAAATGCTGAAAAACAAATGATCGAACAAGCGCTAAAAACATCGCAAAGTCTTTCTGCCGCAGCTCGATCTTTGGATATGAAGCGAAGCACGTTGAGAGATAAGATTAAAAAATATGGAATTATTCTATCAAAAGAACAAGAACAATTTAATGAGGAGATAGTCTATGAATAAAATAATTATAGCTTTAGCGATCACATTGATCGTGAATTCAAGTCACGGCGAGTGTTCTCTGCAGGAGAATAATCTCACCCAGGAAGAGCAACAGGAAATCGCCTGGGCACTGGAAATTTTAAACAAATACCATTTACTTATTCCTAGTGAAAAGAATTGTGCTAAAGTTAAACCAAGTCTTATTGAGAAATTGCAAAGCGAAGGCCTTCTTACTACTGAAAGAAATACACCTATGAAGACTATTTGTATCGGTGCCTCAAATTAGGTTATGCTTATGAAGATACTTCTGTTCAAACGTAGTATTATTTTTTTTCTTGTAGTGGTAAGCCTTTTAGGAGGGTATTTTGTAATGAATTCTAAAAAAGCACAAAATAGAATTTTGCGTGTGGCATTTCCTGCAGATTTCAAAGCTCAGCATTATGAACCAACTAATATTAGCATTGATTACGAATACATTTTTCTAGAAAATATCTATTCTACTCTAGTAGAAGTTGATACAAAAGGCACTATTGTTCCTGGACTAGCTGAACGCATTTTCTGGGAAGATGATGAGTTACATTTTAAACTCAAAACTAACATTAAGACTGCTTCAGGCATGCCTATTACCATAGACGATGTTGTATTTTCCCTTAAACGGTTACTTATATTATCTGGCAATACTCATGGAAACTTCAAGGATCTTGTTTGCAGCGGAGAGGAATTAAAATCAATTACTCAAGATTGCCCAGGCATTAAAGCCTCTGGAGATACTTTAATACTAAGCTCCCCTAATCGTAAATCGTTCTTGTTACCTATGCTTGCAGCCATTGACTTTGCCATTATACCTCAAAAAAGTGTTAACTCTGAGACTCTTGCTATTGAAAATTACCAAGAGACAAGTGGACCCTATTTTGTGGAAGCAGATGATGGCAAAGGAAATATTAAACTAAAGCTTAATCAATTTCACTACCATGCCACGGACGATATTGCACAGGAGATCCAATTAATTCCTTTTACTAGTAAAATACCTTCTGAAAGTCTAAAGGCTTTAGTGGATCGTAGGGTTGATCTTTTAACTACGGTGGATACGGCAAGAGCTGATGAGCAAATTAAATTTGTTAATGAACAACCGGAGTTTACTAGTCATATCACCCAAAAAATTAGAAGCCATTTACTGGTTTTTACTGAAAAAGGATTTAAGTCCCTCTCTCTAGAAGAAAGGCGCTATATTGCAAATCATGTTCGGAGTGCCTTTCAAGAAATTTATGGTCAAAGCCCAGGCTTTGAACCCAGAGCAGAGTTTTTCCCAAGCTTAGGAGAAGGCGGTCTTACTAAAGAGCAGCTAATTCAAATGGAAAAATTAAACCAATTACAGGGACAAAAACCAAATAAAAAATTTAAACTTGGACTCATTCGAAGAGGAGGCATTGATCCTTGGGCTAATCCTATAAATAAAAATCTACCGGAAGCAGAATGCTATTTTGAAAACAATGCCCCTGATTTGAAAAAAAATCTTACATTTGATGAAACCCCTGAGGCATTTATTGTTTCCACAGATACGGGATTTATGGAAGATATTAGTCTCATCTCTTACTCATTAAATGCTGGCCTTTTAGGGCTTTCAAAGAAAGAACGAGATACTTGGCTTGCTGATTATATGGCGACCGAGGATAAAGCTCTCCGTCTTACCAAGCTAAAAACTCTTCATTTTAATGCGCTCTCTCAAGTCTGGATTGCTCCTCTCATGGCCTCCCCTTATTCGGCAACGATTAGAAAACCTTGGAAATTTAACCTATCGGATCTCTACGCAAATAATCAGTTATGGTTGATAAAAATGCAATAACCAATTGGTTAATCACTCATAAGGATCTATTTAAGCTGTCGTATAAACAATACGACTGGACTAATCGTTATTCCCTAGGACTACATGACTTTTCTTGCCACTTAAATATTGGAAATATTAAAAGCGAGGGACGGGGAACTTCCATTGATCCAGAGCTTGCCGTTGAAAAAGCTTCGGCGGAGGCCATAGAAAGGTACATTTGTCTTAAGTTGAATATTCCTTCAATAGGTGTTGCCGTATCAGGAGAAAAGTCAGCACTAGTGCATGCACAAAATGAAGCACTAGAGAGGTATTATTTAAATAAACACTTAGAGTTAAAGTGGCCATTAAAACAAGTAAGCTTAGTTCATTGGTCCACAGATCATCTCTCAACATTAATAAATAAACTTAATAGTAACTTTAGAATACTCAATGTCGATTTTTATCAAATGCACACACCCCTAGATAAGTTTGGTATTATTTGCTCTATTCAAAATCTAAAAACAAATTTTTATTCCTTTGGATTTTCTTTTAATTCAGAACTTTCCATAGGCTTAGAGAGAAGTTTTCTAGAAGCTATACCCAACAGTTTCGCCGCCATCAATGATGAAACTAAGACTAACGATTTAAGTACATTACCCTGGCATTTAAGTGATGATTTTAAAGCTTGCTTATTGCCATTACTTACTGGCTCTGGAGAGTACCCAGAAAATAAACTTACTTTATCGCCTCCGCAAATAGAAATTGAACCCCTTAATATGGATTTATTTCCAGAGCTTAAAAATTGTCCTATCAATCCAGTACGGGTCAAAATTTTAAATTCGTCAAAGGCAGGGTTATGAGCTTTGATACACGTCATAGGAATTCCGTATCGTCAACGTTAGATGAAACCATCAAACAATTTGAGTATCGCCAGAGTATTTACTCTTTTTTAGGCTTACTTATTTTAATTGGGGCTTCTATTATTGCTAATAATCTCCATCTTCAATCTGTGGCTGAACAAAGCACAAAATATGTCACTCGAATGATTCAAATGGGCCAAATGCGAGAAGTGACCTTTGTCTTAGAAGAAGCCTTAAATACCAATTTTAAATCTATCACCTATAAGTCTAAAAATCCTGGTCGCACTTTTACGATGCCTCCAGCTTTAGTTTTAATTAAACACCAAATCCCCTGGCATACGTTACTTCAAGATAAAGTTATTGTTCCAGTAAATAACCCTCTCTCCAAACAGGATGAAGAAATAATTATTTATGAGTATAATCGTTTTTCATTGGTACCTTATGCTATTATGCTATGGTTTTTTATTCTTCTAGTTACAGTACCACAAACACGCTTAGTCAAAAGAAGACTCATTGAGCAATTTGAAAAAGATCTGGTCATTGAAAAAAGTAAAGCTCATGCTAGTATTTCTGATGAAGTGAGACATAATTTAAGAACACCATTAGCTTCGCTTATGAGACTTCCGGCGCGTTTACCAGAAACCATGAGTCAGGATAAGGAATTATTAAAAACTTCCATTGAACAAATTCGGAGAATTACGGCTGCTCTTGATTATAAAAAAATAAACAAGACAACAGATCAAAATCTGTCTGATTCGATTTATAATACCCTCTATAAGTCAATTAATCAAATCAGAAGAGCTCTGCCATCGAATATTACCTTTAATGCCCAAATTGATGATTCACTATGCTCGACCATGGTTTCTCATATCCCTGTAGAACTTCAGATCATCATCGGTAATATTGTGAATAACTCAATCGATGCCCTAAAAGGAAGCCCTGGAGCAATTTTATTCAGAGCAAAAGATCTTGCCCCCGATTTGATTCTTGAAATTGAAGATAATGGTCCTGGAATTAATCCTAATATCCTCAATCATATTTTTGAACAAGGATTTACTAGTGGTAAAACAACTGGCTCAGGACTTGGTCTTTACCATGCCTATAACTGGATAACTCAATGGGGAGGAAAAATTAATGCATCCTCTGAACCAAACAATAAAACAATTTTAACCATTCAGCTCCCCATTGATGACAGAGAATCTTGGTACGTTCCTAGATTAAAATTTAATTCCAATGAAAAAATATTTATTCTTGATGATCAGATCACTGTTAGACAATTATGGAAAATAAAGTTAGCGGAATATGATTTAAGCTCATGCGTGTATTTATTATCAAATATCACTGAAGCTAAGGTAATTCTTTCTGACCCCGAATTGGATATAAATAGATCTACTTTTCTATTTGATTACGACCTAAAAGAGTCAGAAACAGGTTTAGATCTTTTAAATTTACTGCCAAAACAAGCACGAAGATATTTGGTCACAGGTCACTTCGACAAGACCGAGATTCATGACGCTTGTAAAAAGAACAGTATCTACCTTATTCCCAAATCAGAAATTGCTGAACTACCTATCATCGTTGTTTAATTATTTTCTTTTTTTAAATTTCAATAGGGCTGGTGGACTTCCGCTAACATTGGCGGGTATCCGCCAATCGGACAAAAATACTCTAACTCAATAAATTCTCTTAGTCTTTTTAAAATCTCCCTGGCGGAAATCCGCTAATAGTATTTTTTCATCTTAATTTTATAAAATGTAAATCAATAAATAAAATCAATAGATTAATTCAAATTTAAATCTCATTAGATCTCCTGGAATCATTCTTGAAATAATAGGGATTAAGAAATCGAAAAACGGTTTCAGTAAAAATCTCTAACAAGGGAGGAGACTGATGAAAAAGCGTGAATTTATCAAATTTACTCGCTGTCCAAGATGTGAGACAGAGAACATTCATACTCTCGACCATGATCAAATGTGTATGGAATGTGACTGGGATAATTTTCAACTATTAGTAGATCAAGGTCAACTGGATGATTTACGCCGAGCCGCTCGAGAGCAATTTGGATCCCAGTACGAATACCCATCAGAATTAAATTTAATTTTAGAAGAATTACCCATTTTCGAAAACTAATAACAAAGGAGAACAAGAATGATTATCGAAAATCGAATCAATCACCACAACATCAATTTAAATAAGGAGAACAATTTAATCATGAAATCAATTAATGAAAAAATAAAATTATTTTATCAAAAACTTAAAGCACAGACTGCAAACTGGATTTTCACACCAGATATGACTCTTTCTGAATATTATAGGATTGAAGCTCATAAAAATCCATATAAACAGATCAGAAATCCATGGGAACAAATTTAATGTCGAAAACATTTAAAGATAAAAAATCGATCTACAGTGGATTTCTGAAAACAAAGTCTAATTCAAAAGATAAAAATCTTTCACGTAGATATGAAAACTATAAGCGTTTTGGGCCAGCAGAATCACGCAACTACTTTTGCCATTACTGTGGAAACCATACCGAGTTTGAAGGGGGTTATTTGGTCTGTCACGACTGTGGTGGTGTCGAGATGGCTTTTATGAATCTTATTCTAGACCCGGTAGCTGCATGAAAATTATTAACCAAGGAGGCAAACACCTATGAAAGATAACATTATACAATTTAGAAAATATGATCGTTTTCCCATGTCACGAGGATCGATCTCATCAAACGGCGAAGTGATTGAAAAAGATCCTGTTGGTTTTGCATTTTTAAAACCAGGGTCAAAAATGTTTCGCTTAAAAATTTGGGCGTTTTCCAATGTCCGTTATTTTTTAACTCAAGATGAAAATTCAGAGTTAGATCAGTATCAAGTACTGGCTCTCGAAGAATATCAATCCTCCAATGGAGAGATAAAATCCAATTGGAATAAAGTAGGAAATGGTCAAGTCATTGGAAATTTCATCAAATTTAATATTCAGTTTTTTGCTGATGATATCTATTTATGTCTATTTCCTGAAAATGAAAAGGAGGAATTTGTTGCTATTTAATATTAATAAAAGGGGTATTTTTATGAATAAAAGTAATTTACTAATTTTTTCAATTTTAATTCTGACAGCTATGGTACCTACACTAGCATTGGCCAGCGTAGAGTCGTCCCTCATGGGAATTCAAATGAAACTGACACGAGTGATTTTACCAACGCTTTCCGTGATCGGCATTGCTTGGGCGGCCTTTTCTCTCATGACAGGGAATGAGCGAGCCAAAACTCATATTTGGTATGCCATTATTGGTAGTGCCATTGGTTTCGGTGCGCAGGCAATTGTTGAATTTATCTCACAGGCGATTCGTTAAATGAAGGAAGAATCACTACTGATTTCAACAGTACCAAGAGCTCTAGATACCAAAAGTAAAATCCTTGGTCTCGAGTTAACAGATGTTTTATTATTACTTTTAAATCTTTCTATTCAGAATCTCTTATTTGGTTCCACCAGTCTAAAAGTACCTATGGTCTTTGGAACTAGTCTCATTATGGCAGGATTATTTTTTTTTGTTAAAAGAGGAAAACCTGATCTTTACCTTCAGCATTTACTGCAACATCTCATGTCTCCAGCAGTGCTTTCTGCCAATACCATCGATCAAACCTATAAACCCTTTTTAAAGGACGGTGCTAAATGAACGAAGCTATAAATGCGCTTTGCGAAGAGCTACCCTATTGGGAGTTTGAATCTCATCCTTTTTCTCATGCCATTCTCTGGGATGGATCACTGAGCACGGGAATGGAACTTTTACCACTTGATATTGAATGCTTTGATGAATCTAGAATCAATCAATTGACTCTAGGATTAAGATCCTTTGCGAACTCATTACCGGAAGGATTTACTTGTCAGTTCTATGTCAAAGTAGATTCAAACTTTAATGAAAAATTGATTGCTCATGAGAATCTTATTTCTTCCAAAGATGAATTTTTAAACTATTTAGATCAAGAACGAAGAGAGAAAATTAAATCTTCTATTTCAAATAATCAGATTTTTGGACCTAGATTATTTTTATTTATAAAATCAGAAACCCCTGTGAAGCAAAGTCAATTTAAAAACCTAAAGAAATTCTCAAGGGAGTTCTCTCAAGGCTATGAAGAAAGACTTCAATTGCTCGATCAAGCAACACTCAATATGGAATCATCTCTTTCCTCTCAGGGGTTTCATTCTGAGCGTTTGAGCAAAAATTTAATGATTGAACTTCTGTACTCTTACTTTAACCCAATTCGTGCTAGTGAAGTTACTCCACCTCGGATTTCAAAGAGAGAAACTCAAGTAGAAGGAGACTCTCCTAGATCCCAATTAGTTTTTGGTGATCTAGTTCTGGATCAAAAGGATTTTATCATTGATCAAATGCGAACAAAAATCATCACGCTCAAGACTCTACCAGAGGGTACTTTTGCTGGGATGATCAAAGGATTTTTAGCTTTGCCTTTTAAATACGAACTTCTTTTTTCCTTTGTCGTAGCTGATCAAACTAAAGCAGTAAGATCTCTTGAGCGAAATCGTCGTATGGCTCATTCGCTAGCTCATTCTCAAAGCAATCGAGTGAGTGATTTAGAAAGCGAATCTCGCTTAAGTCAAACGACAGATCTTTTGCGTGAAATTATTGAGACAGGCCAAAAAATATTCCATGCCGAAATGCTCTTAGTATTAAGAGAAGAAAATACCCATCAAGGAAAAAAGAATCTTAATTTAAAAACCAAAGAAATCTTATCGCAATTTAAATCCTTGAGTGGCTCAGAAGGTTGTGAAGAAACTGTTGGTGCCTGGAAAATCTTTAAATCTAATTTGCCTCTAGCCCCCCTGTCACTAGTTCGAAGTAAACCCCTTAAAACCAATAACCTTGTAGATTTTCTTCCTGTTTATGGTCCATCAAGAGGTGATGATATTCCTCTCGTGTTACTTAACACCAGACTGGGAGGACTTTACTCGTTTAATCCTACAGATCCAAAGCTTACCAATTACAATATGCTCGTAACGGGATCAAGCGGAAGTGGAAAATCCTTTGCGAACAATTTTTTAATGCTTCAGCAAATAGCCAGAGGAACCAAAGTTTTTATTATTGATGTGGGTGGTTCTTACGAAAAAATGACAAAGGTCTTAGGCGGCCAATATTTTGAAATTAATCTTTCTGAAAATTATGCCATTAACCCCTTTACATTGTGCGATCCGTCGCAGGCTCCTCATGGGGATCGCTTAAAAGGAATGCTTGCTATTGTTGAGCAGATGATTGTGGATGAGGGGGAGAAGCTCAGTCGACTAGAGCGGGTCCAAATAGAAGAAGCACTGATTCATATTTTTGAAAAAACAAGGACTGAGAAAATCCCCAGATCCCCTCTCATTTCAGACTTAGCCACACACTGTGAAAAATCCTCTGATGTAGGTTTAAAAAAGATTAGCAAGCTGTTATTTCCTTGGGTTGGCAATACTCCTTTCGGAAAATTACTTGATAAACAGGGAGCAATAAAAGTTGATAGTCCCGTGGTGGCCTTTGACTTAAAGGGACTCTCCCAATATCCAGACCTCCAATCTGTCATGATTCTAATATTAACAAATTTTATTTTGGATCAAGTGGAATCAGAACGATCTACTCCAAAACGAGTTTTGTTGGATGAAGCTTGGCAGTTTTTAAAAAGTCCTGCCGCAGCTAATTTTATGGAGTATGCTGCTCGTACTTTTAGAAAAACAGGTAGTGGAATTTCATTTATAACCCAAGGGGTAGAAGAAATTATTGGAAGTGGCATAGGTCCAGCCATATTAAATAACACTGCTACAAAGCTTGTAATGCTGCAAAAAGGTGACACTCGTATTTTAACTGAAACACTAAAGCTGAATTCTCAGGAATTGAGGTTGATTCAATCCTTAGAGCAAAGAAAAGGTTTATACAGTGAGGGCTTTTTAATTACGGGTGAAGCAAGACAGGTCATTCGTATTCAACCCTCCCCGCTAGAATATTGGATTTCAACCAGCGATTCCAGAGACAATCAGTATTTAAAAAAGCTTATGGATAATGGCAAGTCACTTCAAAGTGCCATTAAAGAAGCCGCTAGCATTGCGCCATTCGGTGTGGCCCATCTTAAAGGTGGTGAGATATGAAAAAATGTAATCTTTTTAGAATCATTAATACTCGACTTCGAAATGGGGTGATGGCGCTAGTCTTGAGTTTAACATTAATAGTTACTCCAATACGGGCAAAGGCAGATTTCTGGGGCTCTGATGTGGTAGTGCTCCTGCAAATTTTAGCTCAAGCTATTGAGACCGTCTTACAATTAAAAAGCATTCTCACTAACGGTGAAGACACATTAGACTTATTGCGAGATATAAACTCTGGGGTCAGATCAGGGCTTGATTTGATTAGAGTCATTAATCCACGGTTCGGCGCTGGGGTGTATGGTGATTTGAAAGACCCACAGTCTGTTCTCCGAGCTCTTCAAGATGTCTATGGTCCTGTGCCTCATGGAATGGATGAGGATTTAATGGCAGCTCAAGATCAAAGTGTCGCTGAGGTCATTTCCATGAATCGGAATATGTATGATTATGCCGACAGTGTTGACCGAGAAAGAGAACGAATCCTATTTCATTCACAAGTGGTCAGTCCCCAAGGAGCCGGTAAGCTTCAAAATCAATCTCTTGGTGTGTTAATTGGAGTCAATACTCAAATACTCCGTATTCAAAGTCAAATGCTTAAGATCATGGCGCAGAATCTCGCTTATGATAATCGGAAAGAAAAATTATCCACTCAGAATTTTCAAGAAAATTACCAGGATCTTTCTCGAGGATTTAAGAGTTTACCGAAGTCTACGACTTTACCAAGGTTACAAAGTGGTTTTGAAGGTAGAAAATGATTCCTAACTTAGATGTGCTAGGATCACTTGCGCGGGATCTACACCATAGTCTTTCAAATTTATTTTATCTGATGATGCCTGTAATGATTTTGCTATCTGTCGTGATCACCTATTTAAAATCTGGAGATCCTGATTTTCCTGAAATCATCAAAAGATCATTAGTGGCGGCATTACTGCTTGTCTCTTTTCCTGAGGTTTCAAATGCTATTTTAGATCTATGCGACGGAATTGCTCTGCGTATTGATAATCTTTCAGGTCTTGAAACATTTATGAGAATGGCTGAAGAAAAATCAAGAAGCTATGCAGGGGCTAAGAATGTTTTATTACTAAAGTTTGATGATCTTTTCATGGCTGTTCTTAGTTTTGGAAGTTTTATCTTACTTTATATTGCCAGATATATTTCCATTGCCCTTTATTACTTCTATTGGTGCCTGCTTTCAATTTGCTCCCCCTTGATGATTCTATGTTATATTTTTCCAAGAACCGCCGGAATAACAGCGAATCTTTATCGTGGACTCATTGAAGTCGCCTTATGGAAATGCATATGGGCTATTTTATCTGCAATGCTCACAGCACTTTCGTTCGGAAATATCTATAGTACTGAAGGCTCTTATTTAACCCTTATTATTATGAATTTTGTCATCGCACTAGCTCTTTTGTTTACGCCGCTTTTGATGAAATCATTAATCAACGAAGGTATTCAAGCTACTGCTACGACAATTGGAGCAACAGCTGTGGGTGCTGCTATTGCCCTACCAGCTCGAATTATCAGAGTTCAAGAAATTTCTAAAAATATTTTAAGTACCACTAGGTCTTACGCTTCAGAAAAAATTCAAATGTTTAATAGAAATAATAACAATTTTAACAAAGGAGGTCCGAAATGACAGAAATAAAAAAAGTAGAAATTAAAAAATACCCAAAGATGGTGGAAGAGTTTGCAAAAGAAAATTTTAACTTAAAAATGCTAACCACCGCGCTTATAATAGTGGTTGCCATTACATTAGCAATTTTATTGTACCTAATAAAAAATGGTCCGACTATTATTGCTCTTGGTGAAAATGGTCAGGTGGCCAAAGTTGAAACCAAAATCACGGATCTACAAATTGAATCAGCAATTAGAGAATATTTAGGCTTTCGCTATAACTGGAATGATAAAAATATAGTCGAGAAGCTTCAAAAAGCACAGTTTTTTGTGGTCCCTTCAATGCTGTCGGCATTTCAAAAATCTATGCAAGAAGTGCAGAAGTTTGTTCGTGAGAGAAAGGTCACTCAAAGGGTTTATCCTAAATCAATCCAAATTGATCTGAAAGAAAAGAAAGCTACCATTGTCGCTGATCGAATCAATGAATTTGATACACTAAAAGCCGCAACTGAACTCAGGCTTATTTTGCAGTTCACGGTAGGTGAACGGAGCGTTACAAACCCCTGGGGGATATTTATCACAAAGGAAACTGAAGGGTCAGCACAATGAAGTATTTATTGCTGATATTTACTTTAAATCTCTATAAAATAAGTTTAGCTGCTCCTATCCGTACTGTGCAGCTTACATCTGATCAAATTCTAAATATAAACACTGCTCTAGGAATTGCTACTATCATTCAGCTGCAAGAGACTATTCAGTCTATTATCATTGGTGATCAATCGGGTTTTAAGGTAGAAGCCCTTGATAAAGCAATCACCATCAAACCACTGAGGTGGGGCGCTAAAACTAATTTGTATTTAGTAACAGAAAAGCAAAGGTATAACTTAAGGCTGCATACAGATAAACAAGAAATTGCTGATTTTATAGTTTATGTTCAAACTGCCAAACCTGAATCAAATATTTTGTGGCGAATCTTTGAAAAGAAAGCTCAAGTAAATGGTCTCACTTTTGAACTACTAAAGGTAGGCAAATCAAAATCGGGTTTTATTCTTTTATCAGGTCGTATTCGTAGCAAAGAGAGTCGAACAATTAAACCAGAACAGTTTTGGATTTATCAAGGCAATCAATCAAAAACTATTAATGGCCTCTATCTTTCAGATATCAGTGTAACACCAAATTACCCCCTCGACTTTGGAGTTTCACTTGCTCTATCTGACTTAGAAGAAAGGAAACCAGTAATACTGGAGCTTAAATCAAATCAGAACCTTACTCTTTCTATCCCTGCGGATGTTTTATGGAAGTAAAGTCAATAAATCCATTAAAGCGGCTTGTTGACGTCCTGAAATTGTTTGGTAAGCGTATTAAATCAAAGTTTGTAACAAAATCAGAAGTCAGCGAAAAAAGAGAGCTTAATTTTAGATCATTCAAAATTCTATTTATTAGTGGCATTTTGATTTTTATTTTGGTGATCTTTCTTTTACCAAATGAGCAAGAAATAGAGTTTACAGAAAAAGTTGTCCATCCTACGGAAGAAAATTCAGAGAGCCAAGCACCTCAAAATGCTGATTCTAATTCTGGGGGAGCGGCACAAATTTGGGGGTCAAATGCTATGACTTCAATGAATCATGGTAGAGGTAGCGCAGGTAATTCAATCAACTATAATACTTCGATGATTGTGGGGGCAAAGAACGGAAACGCTAAGACTCAGCTCCATGCTGGGATTCGTATTCCTATACGAATTTTGGATAAATTTATGGTGTCACAAGAATCAGTCCCAATATTGGGTGAGAGTCTCTTTGATACAATCACTGATTCTGGTTTAAATTTACCAGCTGGAACCAGATTTTACGGCGAAGCAAGCTTTCAAAAAGGTAGTGATAGAGCCTCAATTAATTTTCATCAGATTTCTCTTCCCAGTGGAGAAATCAAAACTATTGGAGGCGTTGCAATAGCAAAAGACGGCCACGTTGGAATTCTTGGATCTATCTCCAGTGATGGCCCTAAAAATATGATGGGTTCCATCATCACCACTTTTGTTGCAGGATATGCCAGCGGCAGTATAGAAACCGATGTTCTAGGTCAATCTAAAGGGGGTGTTGAAAATGGATTAAAAGCTGCTGTAGCTGCAACAGCAAAGGAAAGAGCTAACTCTTTTGGTGAAAAATTAAAAACCCAAAGGGAGTGGATCGAGGTTGCACAAGGAACAGAATGCGACGTCCTACTTAATGAATCCATGAATCTTCAACAAATTGGAAGTGATCAGTGAGTAAGGAAAGTAAGCATAGTGAAATTCCAGATAGTTTATTTATTTTTGGAACAATCACTATTTTTGTATGGATCTTTTGGTACAAATACAAAACTGTTTTCATAAAGCTTTATCTTGAAAACAGATATTTAATTGCATTAGTGATCACCATTGTAATTTTGATAGTTTATCAAAAAATAAAGTTAAGTTTTTTAAGAAAAATCGAACTTCAAATTCTAGAAAATGAAATCTTAGGCGAATCAAGTCACGAGCCCTCTGTTTTTGCAGGTTTTAGTGATAAAGGTAAAAGGGTTTATGTTAAACCATCGTTTAGAAGAATGCACACCCAAGTCGTCGGGACTACTAATGCTGGAAAAACTGAATCTGTAATTTTACCTTGGGCCATTGATGACATTAAAAGAAAAAGAGGTCTTATCATTATTGATGGTAAATCTGATAAATCCATGCTCACTAAATTATACTCATACGCTAAACTTTACGGGAGAGATCAGGAAGTTAAAATACTATCACTTTGTGATGTAGAAATGAGTCATACCTTCAACCCTCTGGCCTACGGAAATGCATTAGAAGTAACCGAACGGGTTTTTAAAGCCTTTAACTTTGAAAATGAATACTATAAAAGTCTTCAGTATGAATCTCTGCTTCATGTACTTTTAATTTTTGAAAAGACAAAAGTTGTTCCTACCCCAATAAAAGTCATTGAAGCATTAAGATCCCCCGTAAACTTGTTGCATTTAGCAAGAAGTAGCAATGATCCCAAGCTCATCGATTGGGCGAGCAGTTTTATAAAAAAATCCAATGACGAAAGAGATCAACAAAGCAGTGGTCTCGTATCTCAGCTTCAAGCTCTAGCTGTCGGAGAGACTGCTCCTATTTTCAATGCCGAAACCTCTGGCATTGATTTAGAAAAGGCCCTTAATGAGGGCTCAATCATTTACTGTCAGCTCCCTGTGTTAAAAATACCCACACTGGGCAAGACTGTGGGGAAACTCATCTTACAATGCCTGCAAAGTGCAGTAGCATCCAGGCATTTAGGAAGCTCTAAAAGTAATGAGTTTTTTAGCGTCTATCTTGATGACTTTACAGAGTACCTCACAGAAAGCTTTGTGAGTCTTCTTAATAAATCAAGAAGTGCTAATATAGGCGTCGTATTTGCGCATCAAGCCTTAGGGGATTTGGCGGCCCTGGGTGATGGGGTTAAAAATACCATTTTATCTAACTCTAATCTTAAAATATTTATGAGAACAAATGAGCCAGAGTCCGCCGAGTATTTTTCACAGACCATTGGCACCATGCAGGGTTTGAAGAAAACGGAACGCGAAACGTCTGGCACATTTGGAGCTAGTAAAACAGGAGAAGCCTCCGTTAGAGATGTAGAAGAATTTAAATACCATCCCAACCTCTTTAAACAAGAATTAGGTGTGGGTGAAGCGATTATGGTTCTTCCACATGCCAAGGGTAGCTTACCCGTGAGAATCCAATTTCGCAAAACACCAGATCTAAGTGATCAGTGCAAATTCCCACATATTTTAAAACAGGAGCCAAAACTCTTGCCACCTCTTCCGACAAAAGAAGAAGAGTTAGAAAAAATAACTGAATCAAATTCTTTAAATAATATGACTAGAATTTTAAATTCTCAGTCCAAATTAAATGAAAAGGAGGTATCTTGATGTCTAAATATATTTTATTAATACCAATTATATCGCTAATTATTAGCTGCGCACACACTCCAAAATGCGGGAACCCCAAAGGTGCTAGACTTGTTCTGGAAGGCAAGGCAACTTGCGCCGTTCGTATTAGACAAGTTGAAATCGGCTCAGAGTTAAAAATACCTGAGTCTTTAAAAAAACCTGAAATATCTTTTTTAGAATTAACTTGGATTGATCCCTCCTTGAACAATGGCCAAATTGAACTTGGTCATTTTAAATTGATTCCCAAAGCAGTCAAAGATTCAAAAGGTATTATAAGTGAGTAGCAAAACAAAGCAACTCACACAAAATACGATCAATTTTTCTGCTCGCTTTGGTTTTTTGACAAAAGAAATATTTTTTGAATACCTTTGTCATAATAGTAAAAGTCAACAGTATGAGCATTGGAAGTCCTTAACAGATAAAGGTTATTTTTATTCCTCAAGTAGACAACAAGGGCTATTACATTTAACCTTAAAGGGTAAAAAACTCGCTCAATATCAGGTGGCTCCTAATAAATCCTTGTACTTTCTTGCACACGATATTCTTGTTTCAACTATTTTACTAGAGCTAGAAAGCACAAAGTTAGTCAAAGAATCTTGGACTGAATTTGAGCTTGCTCGTGATCCACTCAGAACAAGTTTAATCCTTGGGGTAACCCGAATCGATAAATTACCTGACTTAGTTGTTGATTTAGTTGGTCATAATAAAACTTTAAGAATTGCGATAGAGGTTGAAAATACGTTGAAGTCAAAAGAGAGGTACAGTCGAATCGGCAGCAGCTACCTCAATATGAAAAATATAAACCTTGTAATTTACTGCTGCTCTAGTCTTACTATTCAAAGAGCTGTAAGAAATATTTTTTCTGATGTCACTTTCTTTAAAGAGCAAAAATCACCCATCAGTTTTTTGACTGATGATTTTAGAAAAATGAAATTTGAAACGGATGCTTGGCTATTAAACCAAAAAATATCGCTCAAAAATATGCTTTTGGCAGCCCTTGAGATTGACCAAAACCAATGGATTACAAAGCCGGAAAAAAATCGGAATCCATTCCGGGAAAATAATTCCAATAATACAGAATAGGAAAATGAATTTTGAAAGAAAGATCAAGATATTACCCCGTCCGCCCAAGCTCCGGCCCCCTGGCAAAGCCTTCGTGACCACCCCCACCCAACGAGTTGATTGAGGGTGGTCACGAACCGGGGGCCGGAGTTGGGCGGGTCCTGATAAAACCAGGGAGGAGGATTTAAAGGAATGAATAAGAAGAAGAAAGAAATACAAAGACAGAAAAAAAATAAGAAACAGAAGAATTGAATTTAAAACTAAAATCATTTATAGAGGAGGTACTTAATGAATAATAAAGATAAAAATATTGATTTAATTGAAAATAAAGAGTCTCTCGTGGAGACGCAAAGCTCATCCATGACAAAAAAAGAAAAAGATGAAGTTCAAATCACAATTACCATGGATTGTGATGAAAAACTTCAAAAAGAACTTCAGCGGATTAATATGAATTTTGACTTCAATCGAGTCACGCGAAAACACCTCGTTGTCTATATTGTAAATAAAGCTCTGTCTGAGTTCACAGATGAGGATATTCAAGCGGTTCGCCAAAGTATGATTACTGATCAGGCTTTATTCTATAAGTTGTCTCGTGATATCCGCGAGAGTGGGGCTATCCCAAAAGAAATTCGTGAGTTCCTTTGGAAATCATTGAATTTAACTCAGGGCTCTAAAAAGTTAAAAAAAGCTACTCAAACAAAGAATAGCAATGCTATACATGGTGACGAGGAGGCAGCTTGAGTCCAGACGAAATAAAAGCGTTAAGAACGAAGTTAAATCTAACACAAGCTGAATTGGCAAAGGCTCTAGGTGTTGCTAAGTTAAGCATAAGCCAATATGAAACTGGCTTTCGAAAGCCAGGACCTACTTTACTCATTTTATTAAAAGTTCTAGACTCATTATCAATTACCAAAGCTCATTGGTTACTCGCTCTTTTTAAAAAACATTCCTTAGAAAGTAATCATAAAGGTAAAGGCTCCAAGGTATGAGTCAGAGAAATTTAAAGCGTGAGTCAAAAACATTAACGGATATTGCAATGACTGAAATAAAATTAATAATTGAAGATTCACAAATGAACTCAACTCGTACTCAAGAAGTTCGTAACCTTATTTCCCAAATGATTGAATTGGCTCATAAACGTGGGCGTCCTTTGAAAGAGGGAGAGGAGCTTTTAAATGCGGCATAAAATTTTAGCTTATCTTCGAGTGAGTACGGATGAGCAGGCTGCCGCCGTGGATGGCTCATTGGACAACCAAAGATATCGACTTAATGCCTATGTTGACTTAAAATGCACTCAAGAGAAAAATTGGGGCGAGATTATTGAATGGTACATTGATGATGGGTATTCAGCAAAAGACACTCGTCGCCCAGCCTATCAGCGCATGATGACGGATTTAAAAAAGAAAAAGGGAAACTTAATCCTGGTAACAGACTTATCCAGACTTTCGAGAAATATTTTTGATTTTTGTAATTTAATGAATAGTCTTGAGTCTATTAGTGCGCAATTTTTATCAATCAAAGAGCTGTTTGACTCGAGTACGGCTTCCGGAAAAATGATGATTTATAATATGATTAATTTAGCTCAATTTGAAAGAGAGCAAGTTGCAGAGAGGGTCTCTTTAGGGGTTCATGCGCGAGCAATGCGGGGACTTTTAAATGGTGGTCGCCCCATTTTAGGCTTCGATAAAGATCCAAATAAACCAGGAACATTTATTGTTAATGAAAAAGAAGCGGCTGATGTTAATCGTATCTTTAGAATATTTTTGAATTCTGGTTCTCGCGCTAAAACAATCAAAGAGTTGGAACTTGAAGGAATAAAACCCAAACTTGCTGGTAAGCTCGGGAAGTTAAAAATTAGCGATAAATGGAGTGCCCAAACACTTGGAAACCTACTCACTTCAGCAGCCTACATTGGAATGAATGAAGTTAATAAATCAAATAAGGAAAAAGATCAAACGGTGCTTAAATCGCATCAACAGTATAAGATAGTGAAAGCAAGCTGGCCCGCTATTATTTCTGAAGCAGACTTTGTGAATGCAGGCATTTTGCTTGAACAAGCAAAGAAACTGGAACGAGCCCGACTGGATGATAAGGCTGATCGTTTTTATATACTTTCTGGAGTTCTTAGATGTGGTGAATGTGGGTCTCCTTTAGTAGGTCAAGCGGCTCATGGCGAAAAATCAATCCACAGATATTATGGACACACAAAAGCCAATGCTAAAACCAACTGTAAGATCCATCGGGTGATTGCTGATGTGGTTGAAAAAGGAGTTCTTGATTACATTTGGGATTCTACTCGAGATGCCGGATATCTACACAAAATTGAACAAAATATAAAACAAATGCGTAATGTAAAATCAATTAATGTGGCTAGGGATAAAAAGCAAGCCAAGGATCAATTACAAGGAATTCAAACTCGAATTGACAACCTCTTGCTAATGCAAGCTCAGGCTAATAATACAGAGTCCATAAAGTTGATTCTTAATACATTTGAAGCCTTATCTAAAGATAAACAAACCTTAGAATCGAGACTCCAACAATTGAATTATCAGCCTGACGGAAATGAATTGGTTACTGATTCTATTAACGCCATTGAAGAGCGATTAAATGAATTCAAAAGAGGATTCCCAAAGGCCTCCAAGGGAATGAAAAAACGTCTACTCCGATCCTTGCTCAAACAGGTGATTTTAACTCCGGAAGGGCTGACTATTTTCATGCCACTGGCAGATGGCTTTGAAATACCAAATCATCAAATGCAATTAGTTAAGGTTTTAGGATCAAACAATGTTCAAAACTCTGAATTTTCAATCATAAAAAAGGCTTCTGGGGATGCTTCTAACTTGGTGGTCTTAAGTTCGGATATTGGAAAGGTTGGTGACCACGGCAAGGATTGAACTTGCGACCCCCAGTTTAGGAAACTAGTGCTCTATCCAACTGAGCTACGTGATCACGTTTTTAAAAAACTTTGTACGACTGAGATTCTGTCAAAAAATAAATAAAAAACCAAGAAAAACTTCAATGTAAAATGTCATTAAGTAGCTTCATTATCCAGCAATATTTGACATCTCAAACATGGGAACCATAATCGCAAATACGATGATGGCAATGACAATCCCCATGACGACAATGACCACTGGTCCCATAATGTTTGTGAGCCCATCGACTTTATTTCGAACCTGAAAGTCAAAAGCTTCTGAAACTTGAATAAGCATGTTTTCAAGTTCACCTGTTTTTTCACCAATGCTGACCATATGAATAACGATAGGGGGGAATTGACCTGAACGTTTGAGGGGAGTGGCGATATTTTCTCCCTCTGTAATATTGTTGCGAGCATCATCGATGGCATCCGCTAAAACGGCATTATCAACCACATTCTTTACAATTTCTAAAGCTTGCAGCATGGGGACGCCGCCCGTGAGGAGGGTGGCAAGTGTTCTCGTAAATCGAGAGACCGCAACCATTCGGGTCATCGGGCCAAACATGGGAAGCTTGAGTGAAATGGCATCCCATTGTCTTGAGCCTGATGGAGAGTTTTTCCAATTCAAAAAAATCACATAAACACCAAAAAGAAATCCCAAAATAATATACCAGTAGTTGACCATAAATCCACTCATGTCGATGATCATCACGGAATACCAAGGGAGTTGTAATTCTGGTGCGGACTCAAATACGGCCACCATTTGGGGAATCACAAAAACAAATAGACCCATTAATAAGACGACGGTGATGACGAGCATAATGATTGGATACATCAATGCTGATTTTACTTTGCTATTGAGCTGATCTTGCGCCTCAGTGAATTCAGCGAGACGAATTAAAATAGTATCAAGTGTTCCAGAGGCCTCGCCTGCTTCGACCATGGAGAGAAAGATTTTATTAAAAATTTTTGGGTATTTCTCTAAGGTTTTATGAAATGTGGAACCTTCATTAACTAAATTTTTAGAGTCTGTTAGAGCCTCATTCAATATGGGATTTTCAACTTGATCCGCAACGGCGGCAAGAGAGTCGACCAAAGGAATTTTTGCTCTTAAGAGAGTGGCAAGTTGGCGCACCATCATGGCAAGATCTCGAATGGGAACTTTACCACCAGAAAGTTTTTTGACCCCACCACCACCGGAGCCTGCTTTTTGTTTATTTTTAATGTCGGTGACAAAGACGCCGTCTTTTTTTAATTTAAGGCGAGCGGTACGAATATTGTCGGCATCGACAAGCCCTTTTTTTGATTTTCCAGAACGGTCATGACCTTTGTATTCAAATAATGCCATAGATGAATTTCCAACTTTTGACTTTGATTATAATACTATAAATCCATTTGGGTATTACTAAATAATTCTTCTAGAGTGGTAATGCCGCTCAGCACTTTTTGTACGCCGTGTTCACGAAAAGTGAGCATACCCTCTTCGATCGCTTTCTTTCGAATGGTGGCACCATCTTTTCTCTGCATAATGAGAGAGCGAACACCTTCAGAGACCATCATAAACTCAGCGATGATAGTTCGACCGATGTAGCCTTTACCATTGCATTGATTGCAGCCGCCTTTTTTGCAAATATTGGCGTTCAAAATGCTTGATCTGGGGACGCCCAAACTTTGAATTTCTAATTCGGTAGGAGTGTAGGGGATACGACAGTGTGGGCAGAGAATACGAACCAGACGTTGCGCGATAACTCCTTGCAGGGATGTTGCAATTAAAAAAGGTTCGCAACCCATATCAATCATACGAGGAAACGCGCCGGCAGAATCGTTTGTGTGTAATGTGGAAAGCACCAAGTGACCTGTTAATGAGGCGTTAATCGAAATCTCTGCAGTTTCTAAATCCCGAATCTCCCCCACCATAATCACATCAGGGTCTTGACGAAGTATCGCTCGAAGTCCGGAGCCGAAGGTTAATCCAATTTTAGCATTAACAGGAATTTGTCCAATTCCGTGAATTCGTTGTTCCACGGGATCTTCAATGGTGACAATGTTTATATCGGGTTTGTTTATTTTAGTGAGAGAAGCATAAAGAGTGGTTGATTTACCAGAACCTGTAGGTCCTGTAACAAGTAAAATTCCATAAGTTCGATTGAGAATATCATCAAACTTTGCAAGGCTATCTTCCGAAAATCCTAATTGCTCTAATTCAAGTACAGTATTAGATCGGTCAGCAAGACGCATTACCACACGCTCACCGAAGGCCGTGGGCATGGTGTTCACCCGAACATCGATGTCTTTTCCACCGATCTTCAATGGAATTCGACCATCTTGAGGAAGTCGTTTCTCGGCGATATTTAAATTCGCCATGACTTTTACCCGAGAAGTAATTGAGTTTTGTAATTTTTTAGGAGGTTTAAAAATATCTACCAAAATCCCATCAATACGGTAACGGACCAGCATATCTTTTTCGTAGGGTTCAATGTGAATATCAGAAGCTTTTTCTTTAACGGCTCTAAACAAAAGAGAGTTAACCAATTTTATGACGGGGGCGTCATCTTCTCCAGAATCAAGAAGGTCGACCACTTGGTCATCTAAGTCCACAGCTTCTTCATTATCAATGGCATCAAGACCAGCAAGATTCGATGTGCTTTTTTCATAAACTTTATTGATGGCATCGGCAATTCGTGCTTGCGTGGTGACAAGAAACCGAATTTTTTTCTTAAAAATCACTCTTAAATCATCCAGTGATTTGGTATTCAGAGGGTTGGAGGTCAGCACTTTTAAAGTCTCTCCCTCATCTCGAAAGGGCAGGCAGGACTGCACTTTCGAATAATTGATGGGGATATTATTGACTAAATCGGGCGAAATATCGTTGATGGGGATTTCTTTGATAAAATCTAAGCCCATTTGTTGGCAAAGTTCACTGACGATATCATCGGCGTTCGTAAATTGCTTCTGATCCAGGGCCTCTCCAACGCTCCCATTAAAATTAAGGGCAGGCACAGCTAATAAATAGCGAACTTGCTCTTCCTTTAACGTTGTCGCTTTTTGAATAACGGACGCAATATCTAAGGCCATATTAAATTAAATCCCCAGCTCAATAAATAACATTTATTCAACCACTCGTCCATCTTTCTCTTCAGGACTAAGGTTGATCGGAGGAGCGTCTTTTTCCGTTTCATCCAAGAGTGGATCTTGATCATTATTGGGTGGCTCCGCAGACTCTAGGGACTCTGCCTCGGGCTCGTTGTATTTTTGCTGATTCTGTGAGTCGTCACCTAAATTAGAGCTCGAAGCCTGGCGAGGAAGCTGCTCTAGCTTTTTTCCGTAAGGATCTCGTCCTCCGGATTGTTTGATCATTTCTAGGCGCTCATCGAGTTTTTTATCAACAATTTTATGGTGATCATCTCGATTTCTAACAATTTTTGGTGTTAAGAAAACAATAAGATTTGTTTTCTTCTTTTCCATCTTACGAGATTTAAACAGCCAACCTAATATTGGGATATCACCTAAAAGTGGAATTTTACTGATGGTCTCAAGTTCACTGTCTTTAACAAGGCCTCCGAGGACTGCGGTGTCTCCATCGGGAACAACGATATTGGTATTGATGGAGCGCTTCGAGATGGTGACCGTTCCAGGAATTTGCCCTTGAGCTTGTGGTTCTGGTTGGGCAATTTTTTGTTCTATCTTCATACGAATACTATCGGTTGCCGGGGAGATAAACGGTTTAATTTTTAACATGATGGTAGCATCTTTAAATTGCGGTGCTGTTGTTTGAGTGGCACCAGCTGCGGCACTTGAGGTGGTCGCCATACCAACGGCCACTTCTTCCCCAACCTCAATCATTGAGTCTTCGTTTTCTACGGCAAGAATTTGTGGAGTTGATAAGACATTGGTTTTGGTATTGGCTTTTAGGTAATTTAAAAATGCAGCAAGTGAAGGAAGGGGCTGTTGCGATTTACCAGTAGCAAGTGTTGGATAAAAAGCATCTTTACCCCAGCTGATAATAGAACCCGTACCAGCCAGTGGATTAATAACATCGGTCATACTCACATTACCATTAAATCCCATCCGGCCCGCACCGTTACTCTCTTTATCAAATTTAAAGTAACCAAGATTCCAAGTTGCGCTGTCGTTGATAATCATCTCTAAGATGACGGCTTCGACGTAGACTTGGTTACGAGCTCTATCAATTTTATTGAGAAGATTAAGGACGACTTCATAATCCTGTTTGCTCGCTGTAATCACTAAACTATTTGTTTCTTTGTCGGCAGTTACTTTAACATCGCCGCCAAAAATACTAGAGACTTGAGGAATGGGAGGAGCAAATGGATTGGCTCCGCTTCCACCCAATCCACTACCACCAGTTGTTGGAGCCTTACTATCTTTTGCAATACCAGAAAGAGTTTGAGCGATTTTTTCGGCATCTCCGAATTTTACATAATAAACGTTTACACCACCATTTTCATCAGCTTTGATTCTGAAATCCAATTGTGAAACGAGCTTTTTCACGCGCTCAATACCAGCCGTGTTTCCAACAATGATGAGTGAGTTCGTGCGATCATCGGGGATCACCATAAAGTAAGCAGTACCGGAACCTTGCCCTGGTCGGCCAGCAGGAGAACTTCCTCCAAATCGGGGAACGCCGGCAGAGAAACTTCCCCCGCTACTTCCTCGAGGCGTTGTATCTTTATTCACAATTTTATTGATGAGTTCGCCCATGTCTTTGGCTTTGGCGTATTTAATCTTAAGAACAAAAAGCTTTTCCTCAAACCCTTGGACATCTAATTGATTTAATATTTTCACAATACGTTCCATGTTGGAGCCGTAATCAGAAATAATCAGTGAGTTGGTTGAAGTAAAAGGAGTGACTTCCCCTTCCTTGGATTGGAGAATTCGAAGGTCTCGGTAAACTTGCTCGGCACTTATATGCTTGAGATGAATAATTCTCGTGATCATTTGATCTGAGTTTGGAAAGTAACTACCATTGTAAGTATCAATATTATCTCTTTGAGCGGCGCGGGAATTTCTGATTTTATAAAAACCACCGCTTGGAACAACCGTAAAACCATTAAAAGCAAGAGCTGATAGAAAGGCCTTGTAGGCTTCGGCCACTGTGATTTTCGTGGGTGCTATGATGGTGATTTTTCCACGAACTCCCGGATCAATAATAAAGTTTTTTCCCGTTAGTTCACCAATCGCCTTTATGACGTCAGTGAGTTCAGCATTATTATAATCAAAACTATCAATGAGTTCTGGATAATTTTTATCAGTGATTTCATCAACGCTTGCTTGCGCTAGTTTTTCTTTTTTGTCTTTACTTAAAATTTTATTAGTTGCAGAACCCCCACCGTGGGAGCCGGCATCGTCAGAATCTTCAGAATGAGCAGGGCGCGCACCACCGAAAGCGCCACCACCACCAGGAGTCGGCGGCGGTGGAACATCATTGTCTTCAAATTGACCGTAGGTATTTATAGAGGAGAGTATTAATAAAACAGATAGCAAAATATTTTTCATAAGACACCTTTTTATGCCATCATGGCAAATAAAAACTATTTAATACTAAAATCTAACGTTTCTGATTTTCCACCCCGCTCAATGGAGAGGGAAACACGGTCTGAACTTTTAAGAGCATTATACAACTCCATCGCTTTGGCGGGGCTATCTACGGGTTCACCATTGACAGACTTGATCACATCCATGCGATTGAGACCCAGTTGTTCAAAAATACTCCCGGGTTGAAAATCTAAAACTGTGAATCCATCAATTTCTCCCGTGCGTGGATCGCGGTGAGGAGCAGAACGTGCTTGCTGCAAGAGGGAGGCAAGATTATTTGTGTATTTTAAAACATCGGTTCTTTTTAAACTAAATTGGTTGGGAGCTGTAGCTTGAACGACGGCGTTACTGGGGGGCGGAGATGTCGAACCCTGAAAGGAAATTTTACTTTTTGTTTGAATTTCAACATACTCTAATTGATTGTTATTGAGGTTGCGAAAGATGACTTTGTTTCGTTCAATTTTTAAAATCTCAATCATATTTTCAATCTCTGCTTTGACTCTTGCAGAAATTGTTTGATTCTTACTTTTTAAATCCAGACTGGCCACAGACTTCAGAGGATTTGAATGAACAATCGTACCGATAAGATTAATAGGGAGTTGGGTTGGAACAGGAATTTGTTCGTCTTTTTTATCTTTTTGTCCTTTGGGAGTGAGGGCATCAGGAATTGTCCCATCCCAATTAAAAATATTTTTTGAGGTGATATTGTTGTAGCTTCCTCGAGGTTGAAGTTGATTTGTAATAGGCATGACTTGTTTACTGGGGGGCGCTTTAGTCGGTAGCATCATGGGTCGCACATAAAGAATCAGTAAATCGGCGACGCAAAAACCCACCAAGGTTGACGCAATCAGCGGGTACCAACGTTCTAAAAAAGAAGGAGTAATTTGAGCTTTATTAAATGATAGCTTCACAGGTTAAAGTCTATCAGGTGATTCCTCAACATTTAAGTAAAGACTAGCAGGACTCGACTTCACGCTGGGATCCAGGGAGTTTCGGTTTGATTTAAGGTGTGATTAAACCAACGGCTTAATGTAAAGAGATGGTCACTGAGTCGATTGAGATACTTTAAAATAAGTTCATTTACTGCTGAAGGGTTCTCTTCTAATACGGTTAAGGTCCAGCGCTCGGCGCGCCGACAAACCGTTCTTGCTACGTGCGCGTGAAGTGCGGAAGGGTGTCCACCGGGAAGAATAAAGTTTTTGAGTGGCGGTAGAGTTTGAGTCCATTGATCTATTTCAATTTCTAATTGGTTGATCATAGTTTCTTTTAAAGTGGGTAGTTGGCTCAGCCACTTTGGGTCGTCGCAGGCAAGTAGGCCACCGGCAATAAATAATTCATTTTGAATTCGTAATAAAATATTTTTTGTTTGATTGTTGGGATTAATGGTGTCTGTGAGTTGAGAGAGAGTCAGGCCAATGCAGACGTTAAGCTCGTCCAAAGTCCCGTAGGCATGAAGTCGGGGGTGAGATTTCGGGAGGCGGGTACCTCCCACGAGTGAAGTCATTCCTTGGTCGCCATGTCGTGTATAAATTTTAGCCATTGATAATCCTTGGTTCCAAAAAATAACGAAATGAGATTTTAAACTAGGCTGCTGATTTGGAGCCGCCAGGTTGCAATAATCCTCTTGCGCCAAATGTTTTCAAGCAGTCATTCCAAAAAGTCTCTTTCAGAGTTTGTTCTTTTGGAGAAAGTCGAATAGCTGGAAAATTACCAGACTCGCAAAAATTTGCAAATTCTTTTTCATCACCATGCTTAACAACCTTCATCATAAGGTTAAAATGAATTTCTGTCATGGGTTTGCCATCAACGAGCATTTTCCTGAGGCCTCCTTCGGGAGTTTGAGTGAGAAATTGATAAAGATTCGCGATATCGTAATTAGCAGACATGCTAGATCCTTTCATTGGGTTTGAGTGTTTAATCAACAGCTTTATAAAATCATTTTTAGTTTGTTGATCACTTTTATTATCATTTCATTCCCTAGGGGTTGGAAAGGCCAGGTCTTATCTTTGATGAAGAGTTCAAAGCCTCGACTTTTGAATAGAATTAGAATCATTAGGCAATGGATATGATGACTCTCAATGACAAACTCATTGTTACAATCCTCGACGTTTGTTATATTATGAAAGTGTTGGGAGAGACTATGCAAACTTCTTGGATTGAAGAATCACTTCATTACGATGGCACACAATTAAAACCACTTTTTGCTTATTTGCGTTGGGGTATTCTTGGTGACAGTGTTATTGCGTGGAGAGGTTCTTGTAGTGTGAGCTTTGAACATATGGTTGATGGCGAAGATCTCATCGCACAGAGCGCGATTGCAGGAAGTGATATGCTGCATTTTATTGTAGAAGTATTTGATAGAGAGTTAGCTTCGGGAGTTTTGCTTCAAAGACTTTTTGCTTCTATTGTTAAAGATTTATTAGTGGAGTTATCACCAGAGCTTGAAGAGCAGAGCATAGTTCGTGATGGTGATGATCTTTACTGGGGAGACCGAAAATTATCCATCAGCATTGCTTCACAGAGCGCGGTATCAACCATGTTGCATTTTGCCGTCAATGTCTCTAATCTTGGAACTCCCATTAAGACCTGCTCCTTAGAAGATTTACGAATTGAGCCTAGAGAATTTGCCGGTGCTGCAATGGATGCTTTGGCCTTGGAGTGGTCCTCCATCCTCAATGCCACCCGAAAGGTCCGTCCGTTGCTATGAGTGAACTACTTTCAATTTCTTTTTAAAAAATTTCTTCCTCAACTCCTCTGTCCATAAAACGATACTGGCGATACAACCAATCACTAATACATGAGTGAGAGGGATTGGGACTGTGTTAAAAAACTGGGCTAGTGGTTTCCAGTAAATAACTGCTATTTGAAGTAGATTAGCGAAGATGAGTCCTCCGAGTAACCACAGATTATTTTTAAATAAAGTTAATTTAAAAACGGATTGTGTAGAAGAACGGCAATTTAACAAATTAAACCACTGGCATACAGCAAGCATGGTAAAGGTTTCTGTCTGAATTTGCTGAACTGAAACTCCATTAAAGTTTAAATACAAAAACCAGCCAAAGGTAGCTGCTACGGAGGAAAGTACCATCAAGGGCATGCGCTTTAAAAGGCTTTTATCAATGAGGGTTGCTCTATTTGAAGCTGGAGGCATCTTCATTTCATCTCCCTCCATGGCTTCCATCACTAAATTGATCGTGAGAGTTCCTTCGGTAACTAAGTTAATCCATAAAATTTGAACGGCAGTAAGAGGAAGCGGAAAACCAGAAATTAGTGCTAATAGTAAAACAACCACTTCGTCTATAGAAGTGACAAATAAAAAAAGAATGAGCTTTTTGATGTTTTGATAAACAAGCCTACCTTCGGCAATCGCAGCGACTAAAGTAGAAAAGTTATCATCTGTAATAATTATTTTTGCAGCTTCTTTGGCCACATCAGTTCCCGTCATTCCCATCGCAACCCCAACATTAGCACTGACCAGAGCTGGAGCATCATTAACACCATCTCCCGTCATAGCCACGGTATGTCCTTTTGCTTGGAAGGATTGTACTATTCTTAATTTTTGAGTGGGGTGAACTCGTGCAAATACGTTGATGGAATCAATTCTTTCTAAAAGCTCTTCCTCTGAGAGGCGATCTAACTCCTGGCCATCAAGGCAATGTTGAAGGTGGGCGCTCGAAGATAAACTATTTTTATTTAATAAGCCGAGCGTGTTGGCGATGGCAAGCCCCGTCGTTTTATGATCACCTGTTATCATGACCGTTTTAATTCCAGCGCTCTGGCAATCTTGAATGGCTTGTGAAACTTCTTGGCGCGGAGGATCTATCTCGCCAATCAGTCCAAGAAAAGTCACTTTATTTTTAAATAAAGAAAATCCTTGATCTTCTTGGATAATAGCATCTTCAACGTACCCTACAGCCAAGACTCGCAGAGCCTTAGAAGCCATTTGATGTGCGACATCTAATTGAGAGAGTCGTTTGTCGTGATCAAGTTCAGATGAACACATAGGAAGGAGGGATTCGGGCGCTCCCTTTAAGAATACAATGTTTTTACCATGGATAATGTTTTGGGTTGCCATCAACTTAGCTTCAGACGAGAAAGGGAGTTCTGCTTTGCGCGGAAAGTTTTTTCTCATCTCCGATGTAGCAACCCCAGCCTTTTCTGCCAGGACGAGCATGGCTCCTTCCGTTGGATCACCTATGATTTTCCATTGATCACTAGGAGCTTTAGGGGAAATCAATTGAGCGTCGTTACAAAGAGTGATGGCTTCTATAAGTGTCTGAAAGTTTTTATTCGAATGAGCTTGAAATGGAGTTTTAATATTTGAATCTAAGGAGGGAGATTCAAAAATGTCTCCCTGAGGAGAGTATCCTTCGCCTGTGATCAGAAGATGGGTGTTATTTGATGGTAAATAAATATTAGTTACAACTATTTCATTACGAGTGAGTGTGCCTGTTTTATCCGTACAAATTAAAGTTGTTGAGCCTAGAGACTCAACAGCTGAGAGTTTTCTTACAATGGTTTTTCTTTTGGACATTCGATGCACACCAACGGCTAGGGCGATGGTGATGGCCACAGGTAGTCCTTCTGGGACAAGTGAAACAATTTGGCTCATAGCAATCATGAAAATTTCAGCAAAAGAATTACCTCTCAGCAGGCCTATAAAAATGACTAAAACAAAGATGAGTCCTGAGGCATAAAGAAGTCGCCTTCCAAACTCCTGAATTTGCAATTCGAGGTTTGTTTTGGGGGGCAAAGTTGTTGCAGTGAGTTTTGCAATCTTCCCAATTTCATTTTGCAGTCCAGTTGCTACCACTATGGCTTTGGCTTTGCCTGTAGTTATAAAAGTACCCGCAAAAATCATATTGAACCGTTCAGAAAGCGGTCCTTCGATTTCAATATTTAAACAATTTTTAGTTACTGGTGTGGACTCTCCCGTGAGCGCCGCTTCTGAAGCGGAAAGTGAGATAATCTCAATTAATCTTGCATCGGCAGGAACTGCGTCGCCAGCATTTAATATCAAGATATCTCCAGGTACAACTTCGCGAGAGTCGATGATTTCCTCTTTACCACATCTCAAGACTCTGGTGTGAAACTCAGAAAGTTTTTTGAGTGCCCTCATGGATCTTTCCGCGCGATCCTCTTGAAGCGCTCCAATAAGGGCGTTAAGAATTAATACGACTAATATGACGTAAGCATCTCTGGCCTCTCCAATGAAAATAGAAATCCCCGCAGCAATAATGAGTAGGTAAATAAGCGGACTTAAGAATTGCTGAAAAAAGACCCGTATTAATGATTTTTTAGGGGGCTCTGGCAATTGATTTTTGCCGTAGTGACTTTGTTTATTTTGAACATCAATTTTATTTAAACCATGACTGGGATCAGATTGGAGGTTCTGATACAAGTCTTCCAATGGAAGCAGGTAGAAAGAAGAATCATCAGTTTTTGCATTAGAGCCTTGAGTAGGTAATTTCACAGTGATAAATATCACCACTAATTGTTGAATTTCGCAATAAAATTTTTAATAAACTATCGACTAACCAGCTTCAGAGTTCTGTGATTTTATGTAATAAAATACAGTAAGTTTGTCATTTTCTAGCTTTAGAATTTGACAGTGCTTAACCAATAAGGTTGCTTTACTGACTCTGCGAGTGATTTGTCTAATGCGATCATAATAAGAGTTATCTAATTTAGTTTTTGATTAAGGGGTCTTAAACACTTTAGAGGGTTTTTGTTTCGAGTAATTTTCTTTTAATTTATCGCCAACAGTAACGAGTTTTAGGGACAGCGAAACATGGTGGTTTCTCTCCTGCTGCTCGCTATAATTTTTATTTAATCCCGAGTCCAGCTAGACCTTTAAAAATTAATTCTTAATATTTCTCGTTCCCTGATCTTGACGAGTATTTTGGTTGATTGTAAAAAAAAATTAAATTAAAATTTAAATAAATCATAATTTAATTATGAATAACTAAAGGGTTAATATGAAAGCCGTTTTAAATTTAGAAGAAAAATTGTTAAAAAAAGCAATGGAATTAAGCCATCAAAATAAAAAAAATGAAGTTGTGAAGTTGGGTTTGCAGGCATTAATTGAAAAAATGACAAAAGAACAAATTCTAAAGCTTTCTGGTACGGATAAAAAGTTTAAAGCAGGTCGAAGAAATAGATGAAAGTCATTGTTGATACTTCTATTTTTGTTCATTTTATAAAGTATGGAGATATTTCGTTAAATGAGTTATTAGAAAATGATCAAGTGCTAATTCATCCATTTGTGTTATTGGAAATAAGCTTAGGCGGAAGTTTGAAGAACAAAATCTTACACTCTCTTCTAAGTTCTCTACCTCAAGTTAAGAATCCATCTACCGAGGCTATTGACAGTTTTATCCAGAGTAAAAAAATTTGGACCTATGGAATTGGTTTAGTCGATTCTATCATTTTATGTTCTGCTATTGAGGAAGGTGCAAAATTGTATACTTTAGACAAAAAGTTACAAAAAGCTGCCTCGGCATTAAAAGTTAAATTTTAAAACTAAAAAATTCCTGGGTCTTCTGGCCAGGAATGTTTGGGGTATCTTGCTTTGAGTGAGGGGCGTAACTCTTGATAAGTTCCTTTCCAAAAAGAAGCCAGATCATCAGTAGTTTGCAGTGGTCTCATGTGTGGTCCGAGTAAGAACATGCGAATTTTAATTTTTCCTTGAGCTATTTTTGGCGTTTCTTTCCATCCGAACGCATCTTGAATTTTTAGTTCTAGATTAACGATTCCTGAAGTCTCATAAATTAATGGGAAGCTCCGTCCCTTTGGTGTAGTGATTGTAAGAGGCAATTCTTTTGTTAAAAGATGCTTTTGATTTTTATTGAGTGGGATTAAAAATAAATCATTCCAATCTTTTTCCTTCACGGCTTGCAGTGATTTTTCACCAAGACACGCCATTTCTATGGTATTTAATTCCCACTCCTTTTGCTCTGGCCAAACTTCTGTTGGCCAAAGTTTCTTTGCCAAATTCAAACGTAAAAACCAGTTTTGTAAACTCGAAATATTTGTCTTCCAATCTGCAAAAGATTCTTTAGCTAAGGCAAGAAGAGTCTCACTATTCATGATGAGTGGTTTCAAAGTTGGCTCTTCAATGGGAAGATCACGAAACATTTTTTGCTCTTGGCTCATCCAGGTGTCTTTTTCTGGAAAAAACTTATGTTCTTCAGATAGGGTGATTTCATTAGCGCCAAGTTCTAGGAGTAAATTTTTAGGGATTGAATGTGCTAAATCAACAATAGCATTACCGTTGCTATCATTAGCATGTCCTTGAAGACAAAAGAAAAACTCTGAATTTTTAACAAGGCTTTGAGGAGAAAGCTCTACACCTTTTTGTCCAACGTTGAGTGCTGATTTTTCTTGAGGGCGTCGCCGTCTGGCAATGCGATCAGAAAAACTGGAAAAGAGAAGCTTTGATATTTCGCTTGCTGCCATCTGCTGGGAGCCATGTTCAAAATGATCAAGGGAGGGGAGAGTGCTTGTGAGTTTCTTCACAATTTTTGTTATTTGCTTAATGGTTTGATGGATTACTTGGAACTCGCCACCACGATGGGTGTCTTGATCAAGCCCCATAAGTCTTGGAATAAGATCAGAATCTTGAGAATCACTTTGATAAGAATCAAGATTTTCTCTCCTCCAAGGGTCACGTTCATTGAGCAAAGAGGCTAGTTTTATGGATAAAGAGAGTTTATTTAACTTCAGTCCTTCATAAACAAGAGAGGCAAGTCTGGGACTGAGTGGTAATTGCTGAGCCCATTGTCCTTTTGAATTGAGACGATAAAGAGTCTCATCCATTTTCTCAATGAGTCCAAGGCTCAATAAAAACTGTTTTGCTCTCTCAATGCTTTGTTTTGGAGGGCTCTCATACCAGCTAAAAGAATTTGGATCAGTGATTCCTAGTTGGTACAACATCAGCAAAAGTTCGCTGAGATCCTGAGTGATAATATCAGGAGCTGAATAAGGCGGTAGTGACGTTTCATCAAGCTTTGACCACATTCGGTAGCAGCGGCCTGGATACTGTCGACCGGCGCGCCCCTTTCGTTGTTCTGCAGAGGCCTTGCTGATACGGATGGTTTTTAGCCATGGAAAAAGTCGTCGTTGATCGTATTGTAAGTCACGCGCCAGCCCTGAGTCGATCACCGTGTCAACACCATCAATGGTTAAGCTTGTTTCAGCAACATTGGTAGCCAAGATTACTTTGGATTCCTGAGAATTTAATATTTGGTGCTGCTCTCGGAGAGATAAGCTGCCATGAAGTCCAAACACTTGTCTCCGATATTGAGACCAGCGCTGATTTTTAGTTAATGACTCACTCACTCGTTGAATTTCGCTGAGCCCTGGTAAAAATACTAAAATATGCCGAGAGGGGTCGGCACTGATGAGCGATGAAAAAACACGATCACTCACTCGCTCTATAAAATTTCGGTCCGTATTTAAAAGCTGTGCTTGCTGATCATAGATCACCTCAACTGGAAATACTCTCCCAGGCACAGAAATTGTTTGCGATGAATTTAAATACTTCGATAGTGGAATAGGATCGAGGCTTGCAGACATAATCAGTATTTTTAAATCAGGCCTTTGTAGATCTTGAAGCTCTTTGAGAGCGGCGAGTCCAGCATCAGTAAATAAATTTCGTTCATGAAATTCATCTAAAATAATAATACCGTATTCTGTGAGTTCGGGATCATTTAGAAGTTCCCGCATTAATAGGGCCTCAGTAAGGACTATCAATCTTGTTTGTGGAGTTGTGCAGTCTTCAAAACGAACGCGATAGCCAACCTCTTTGCCAAGAGTCCAACCATTCTCTTCGGCGATTCTTTCCGCCGCAGCGCGGGCCGCAATCCGTCGAGGTTGAAGCATGAGAATTTTTTTATTGGTTTGTGATATTAGTGACGGAGGTACACGGGTTGTTTTCCCGGCGCCAGGTTCGGCAATAACAATCAAATTATTTTGATGCGCTAAAGCTTTTTGAATTTCGGGGATGGCGTCATCGACAGGAAGTTTTATTTTCATGGGCTCGTCCACCACTTTTCTCAATCTCTGGATTTATTTCTGATAGACCAACAAAATAAATTCAGCCTTTTTAATCTCCTTTTTTTGGAGGGCTATGATAACGTCTTGTGTGGTTCCCTCTAGCGTAAGTTCATCTTCTTGAGTGAGATTGACTCCGAGGAGAATCAATCGCTGCTTAAGCAAGGGCTCTAGTTCGCTAAGGAGTTTAAGTAGTCGATAGGGCGTATCCATCAACACGATCGGCTGAGGTGAGGTGCAGAGTTTTTTTAACTCTTTCAACCGTATTTCATTATCAGCGGGTAAAAATCCTGCAAAATAAAATTGAGTTACTTTCTCAGAAACCAAACTCAGTAAAGTCATTAAGCTCGAAGCTCCCGGTGCGCTCACTACTGGGATTTTTTTGGCACGGCAGAGTTTTACTAACTGAAACCCAGGATCATAAAACGAAGGTGTGCCACAATCTGAAATGAGTGCCACCTTTTGAGTTTCACAAAAAGAGAGGAGTTCTTTTAAGTCATCAACGGTGGAGTGTTCGTTTAAAAAGTAGAGAGGTTTATTTGAAATTTGCAGTTTCTTTAAAAGAGTCGAGGCTTCCTTTCGCTCTTCCCCAATGACGATATCAGCGTCTTGCAAAATTTCTAGTGCCCTGAGCGTGATATCTTTGGGATTTCCAATAGGTGTGGCAACGATTGATAACATAACTTTACCTTTTAGTAATCGTGGAGTCTTTTAAAATAAGAGACTTAAATATAAACAAAATTAATTTTGTGCCACATTTTGAGGAAGAGGAGGCAGTTGACTAATTCTTACAGCCTTTAGTCCCGCAAAATCCGTCGCTAAATCTTTGGGTACGCTCGCACTTGCAGGGAGAGCAATTTTTAACGGATCTGTGTAGTGGTTATTTTCATAAAATTCAAAATGGAGGTGAGGTCCTGTCGATAAACCAGTGGTTCCAACATAACCAATGATTTGACCTTGCTTTACCGTGACTCCCGCACGGATTTTAGAGGCGAAATTACTTAAGTGTAAATAGCGAGTTTTATAACTACCGCCATGAGAAAGAGCGATCGTTTTTCCTCCACCGGCCGTGTATTCGGCTGCCAGAACTTTTCCGTCACCGAGCGCGCGCACAGGGGTTCCCGTTGGGGCTGCGTAATCGACGCCAAGGTGAGGCCTAAATATTTTTAATTTAGGGTGAAAGCGTCTCAAGCTAAACCCCGAAGAAATTCGGGCAAATTCTATCGGTGCTCTCAGAAAGCTTTTAGATAACGAGTTGCCATTGGCATCAAAATAGCCACTAATTCGTCCCGGTTTTTCATAGTAAAAAGCGCTATAGGAAGTGCTATTATTTTTATATTCAGCGGCGAGGATACGGCCCCATCCGACCACTTTTCCACGAACACGATGCTGCTCTACAGTGAGGCGCCAAGAGTCATTCTCGGTCACTTGGCGAGAGAAGTCCAATTCCCATCCAAAGATCTCTGTGAGCTGAGTAATTAACTGTGGGTTCATTTTTGCTTGGCGAGCAGATTCCCAAAGCGAGTTTTTCAAGGTGCCTACAAAGCTCACAATGTGAGTTTCAACTTTGTATTCTTTTTGGTGAGCGCGCCATTCAGAATTTTGATTTTGAGTAAAGCTGAGTGTTCGTGTGGGGTTGATTTGAAATTCAATTCCCCCCCAACTTAAAATAGGACTGTTCTTATAGATAAGACGGTAGCGAAGACCAGTGGGCACTCGGGATAGATCAAAATAAGGTTTTGAAAGTTTGAGTATTTTTTCCACATCTTGACCAGTAAACCCCTGGTCCATCAGTTCAGAGTAGAGTGTGGCATTTTTTTCAATTGAATAAGGAAAGTCGTGAGTAAGAGTTTCTAACTCCTTCTCGTTAGTAGCGCCTTCATCAGAATAGGGAGCTTGGGCTACCAGGCAAAGAGATAAGCTCAATAACAAAGTAGTAACTCCAATACATAAGCTTGGTTCTCTTAGACCAAAGGAGAGTGAATCCTTCGTTCGATCAAAAATGCCTGAAAAATATTCTGTGCTAAATTTTAGCAATGTCACCGCCTTGTTAAAGAGGGAGTCTACTTAACTTATTATTCCTTATCGTACAAAACAGATTAATGTTGAGTCTAATGCTTTTGACTTAGTTTGCTTCATTTTAAGGTAAAAGGTCTTAATTATGTCCAATTTATAAACAGAAATAGTGTACGGCGCATTATAATTTGCCTACTTTATTGGATATCAAAAGCTCTGTAGTGATGAATTCATAATCAATTGACATTATGGATTTGCCAAAACATCGCTGCCCACATTTTATAGTTTTACAAATTAGTATAGAGCCGCATAATTTTGCTGAATTCACTTCTAAAAGACCAAAAAATTTATAGAGGCAGAAATGTTCAAAATTCTGAGTTACGAGCTCAATCAAAAAAGACACTGGGGAATCTGTGATCTTTCTAGTGTCGAATTTCCAATCAAAACTCTGGATGTCACCAACATATTGAGCGATAAAGCTCAGTCCAGCTTGAAAGATTTTTATTCGAATGAAACTTTCGAGATTCTTTCTAAAGCCTTTGATTCTTGGCCATCAAAAGATTCCATCTGGGTTGCAGAAAATAGAATTCTTCCTCCCATTCCCCAACCAACTCAAATAGTAGGAGTGGGACTTAATTATCAATTGCATCGAGAGGAAGTGAATTCGCATAAGACGCTCGTTTTTCCAAAAAATGTGGCTATCACCAGTGGAGTTAGTAAAGTCTGCGCCAGTGCCAAGATGCTTCTCGACTGGGAAATAGAAATCGGAGTTGTTCTTGGAGATAATGGCACCCCCATCGGTTTTGTCCTCGTCAATGATATTTCAGATCGGATTCCAATTATTCTGGACCCCCAATGGGGATATCGAAGCGGAAAAGAACAGGACACCTTTCTGCCCGTGGGACCTTTCTTTGTACCCATTTCATTTGTTAAACTTGATCGCCAGGGAAGACCTCATTTTCCGCTAGAGCTATTTGTTAATGGTAAAATTAAACAAAAAGACAACTCAACTTCAATGATCCTTGGAATCTTTAAAATAAAAGAGCAAGTCCTCAATGGACGTTCACAATTATGGTCTCACACCTCTAAAGAGTCTAGGATGACCTTACCTCAAGGTGACTTTAAATCTGGAGATCTAATTCTTACTGGCACTCCCGGTGGTGTTGCAATCAATCCCCCAACGTCACTTCGAGCAAAACTCGGAATAATGTACCGAACCATTAAAAATTCAATACTAGAAGGAAAATTTCGTACTCTTAAGGAGCAATTCATTTTAGAAGAAAGAAGTTCACAAAAATATCTTAAACACGGTGATACTATTTTTTCTCGAGGGGGAATTTTAGGAAATCAAACATTATCTATTGAGATTGTGGAGTAAACTTTCCCTTCCTCTTTCTGTACAAGGTCTATTAAAAATTAACAGAGTAAAATTCATATAACTGAATTTTAGTATAGAGTAAAATTCTATTGACTGAATTTTAGTCGTTATCTTTTTAAAAATTTAAAATCCGATCTTTCTGACCATAAAATGGTTTTTGTGGGGGGACCTCGTCAAGTTGGTAAAACAACTCTCGCAAAGCAATTCATTACTTCGGAAGAGCAGTATTTAAATTGGGATAAAAGCTCAGATAGAGCCCTTATCCTGAAAGATCAAATTGATACTTCTAAAAAGTTGATGGTACTAGATGAAATTCATAAATATCGCAAATGGCGAGCCTTACTTAAGGGTTATTATGATAAATTTAGTCCCAAGTTAAACTTTATTGTTACAGGATCTGCTCGCCTTGATCATTTTCGTAAGGGCGGAGATAGTTTATTGGGAAGATATCATTATTGGCGCCTTCATCCTATAACACTATCTGAAATTAACTCTAAGCCGAGTAACTCAGACTTTAAAAACTTAATTCATTTTGGAGGATTTCCAGAGCCTCTTTTAAAGCAACAACAGATTTTTTTGCAACGTTGGCAAAGAGAGCGTGTTCATAGAGTTGTGCAACAAGATCTACGTGATTTAGAGCAAGTCAAAGATATTTCTCTCCTAGAACTGCTGGCACATACCTTACCATCTAAAGTAGGTAGCACTCTGTCCATTAAAAGTTTACAAGAAGATTTACAAGTCTCACCTAATACAGTTGAGCGGTGGATACAACTCCTAGAGTCAGTTTATTATGCGTATAGAATTTCTCCTTACGGCCCACCCAAAATTAAGGCAGTCAAAAAGGCTCAGAAACTTTATTTGTGGGATTGGTCCGAGGTTGAAGATGAAGGTGCTAAATTCGAAAATTTTGTAGCAAGCCATTTATTAAAATTTTGTCATTTTCAAGAAGATGCCTTTGGTTTGAAGACAGAGTTACGATATTTTAAAGATGTCGTTACAGAAAAAGAAATAGATTTTATTGTACTACAAAAAGGAAAACCGCTTTTTGCTGTTGAATGCAAAAGTGGTGAAAGAGAGCTATCAAGCTCTCTTGTTCGAAATGCTTCACGCTTAAAAATTCCTCTGGTTTTTCAAGTTCACGGAGGGAGTAGAGATTTTGGCAATGAGAAAATAGGTCGAGTTATTCCCTTTCATAAACTTTGCTCGGAGCTAAATATCCCTTAATTGCCATTGAAACCTCATGTTTTGGTCACTTTAACAAAACATGAGGTATTCAGTGCTATTGGGAGAAATGGCTTGAAAAACAAAAATGAATTCTTTCCAGATTTTTTCTAAATTGAGGCTAGCCTTGGGCTTTTTCATCACCTTATAGTGATTTAATGGCCTACTCATCATAAGAACGACTTATTTTTCATCCATGATATCCCCTTAAAGATGCCTGTAAGGGGGGGGGCAAGTGGCCGCAATTAATCAAGCAAGTGCGCTAAGTTTTTAAGCGCCCTCATAAAATTAAAGATATTAGTCTTCGTATCCTGATGGAACGCAAGAAAAGCGAGCTGTTGCAGTGATGTCCTTTGGGCTATTCGTGAATCTTTAAATGCGCGATTATTTATTTCTTTTTCAATCCATGAATTCATCTTAGAATTATGCAAATATTTTGAAATATTTGTCAAACTTGTGGGTAATTAAAAGTACTATCGACGATTTACAGTCCAAATCTTCATTGAGGGTCTTGTTTAATTCAAACTCATTAGTGATAATTTAAGTGTATGAAATATAAAATCAAAACAATCATCTTTTTTGCATTCATTATATCAATTCCATCAACTGGATTTTCTGAATCTCAGTCTTGCTTGGTATGCCGATTCCCGCTGTCTAACGAGTCCGCCAAGTCTGGACAAACAGATTCTTGTGATGACTTGTTCGGGGCTGCTTGCATTGGTTCAGACGGGAAACCAAAATACCAAGGGGGTTCTAAAAAATTACAAGAAGACCTTTTGAAGCCAGTTAGAGAGGCAAGAAACAAAACTGCTAAAGCGATGGGTTTTAAAGATATTGATGACGCTGTTAAATCAAAACTTAAAGACGCCGGAATTATTCTAAAAGACCATCCAGACCCAGAGGCGTGGAAAAATCTAATCGGAGAGGGGACATCATCTCCGTATTCCAGTGATACAGCAAAAAAACTATATACGACCGCTGAACAATGCGACAAAGAGTTAAAAGAACTTCAGGCTGTTCAATACTACAGTCTTACAGAGGCTGCTCAATTAAAAGAGGTGGTTGGAAAATATGAGTCTTTTCAATCAAAATATAAAGAACAGTCTATTAAATTATATGCAAAAGACCTTCCGAACTTCATCAGCAGCCACATAGGTGGAAAATGTTCCACCATCAAATATTATTCAGCGAATTATAAGCCAGAAGAAAATCAAGAAATAGTAAAAAACTGTGGGAACATATCTCAAATTCGTAGACGGGCAATAGAACTATTTAGAGCTGAAGGAACTGAAGGATATGATAAGTTAGCCGAACAGTTCGTAGCAGAAAATATGTTTCCAGAAGCAAAATACTATTCAGCACCCTATACGCCGACGACGCCTCCAGCAACACCGCCACCAGAAAAAACAGAAGTTGAAAAGTTAAGAGATAGAATTTCTGGGATGAACAGTTCAATAATCAGTTATTGCTATGGATTTGGTTCAAATGTTGAAAACGCCGGAAAAAAAGTAGTTGGTGATTTACTAACGAAAATTGCGAAATCAAAAACTACAGTAGACGGAGTAATTGAGTCTATTTATAGCCAAGATAAAGAGAAAATGGCGAATGAGATTTTCAGAACAGCAAAGTCAGATATTCAGGATTTAACAAGGTCATTTGTTAAAGACCCTAAAAAACGTGGCGATATATTGGACGGGTATGATGGATTAAAATTGTTTTGGATGAAAAAACCAGATGATTCCGTCTATGTTAAGGATAAAGATGGCCTGATGATTTTAGACGAAAACAAGATGACTCAAAATCCAATAGACCCATCAAGTTCTGCGTTTTTTGACCCAAGTCTTTCCTTTTTTACGACACTAAATGCTTTTTATATGCCACGACTTTCATATGGAAAAACAAAAGTTGATGAGCAGGTTAATATGATGCCTTCGTTTATTTCAATGCTTGATAAGAATCCATATGCATTCTTGACGGTAGCCTCTCACGAAGCGGGACATAAAATTGGACAGCAGATAAGTCAAATTAACGGTTATGACTTGTCTTCGGAATACAAAGACCTCTTGGCTTGCTACAAAGATAATAAATCAATCAAACTTGAAGCTAATCAGGCTGACGAAACGCTGGCTGACTATTTTTCTTCGGAAATCTTAGCAAGACAGATTCAAAAACTTCCGCAAGATAGAAGAAAACAGGCCATGATGTCTTCAATGGAAGCATACTGCTTATTTGATGATAGCAACAATCAGCAACATTCGATTTCTTGCAGAGGGAGCCATCCCGAAAGCACATTGCGTGTAAGTGGAATTTTCGGAGGCAATCCAAGTGTTAGAAAAATCCTTGGCTGTGAACAAGACTCAACTAAATTTAAAACCTGCGGACTGGCGAACTCAATTTTGGATTCCAAAGAGACGAATAGCCAAAATAGTTCTACACTTAGCGGGACAAATCAGTCTGAATATAAAACCTCAAAGGGTGTAAAATGAAAAAAATATTTATGATATTCTCCATTTCCCTATCAATTTCAATTGAATCTATGGCCGTATCCTCAAAAATTGTTGTCCTTGATGTAAATTTTGAACGCAATGGAAAAGTACACAAATACTTGATTGTGAAATCCGTTGGTAAAAAATCAGATTTTATAATGACCTTCATGGATGAAAAGAAAAAACAAAAATCCAAAAAAATATCACAACGACAAGCTGACCTGATTAAAAGTGATGCAACAAGAATAATTTGGGAAAATCAATACAGAAGGTCATCTTCAAGCGAAAGTTGTCGTGAATACGCAATGATAAGAACAGAGTCTGAAAAAACCAGAATCTGCTATGAAAACAAAAGCGATGTCGGCCGAACTTTTGGATTTTTAAATTCATTAAATAGCATTTTTAACTAACTCATCAGTTGCGACTCATGTAGGCGCCTCAACAGATCAAAAAAATAACTTAGCAACTCTATTTCCGGCATTTCCGAGCTGACTCTATTTATTGAGTTTTTTCAAATTTTCAAGTTCGATTTTTAATTTGGCAATTGATTTTGAACTGACACCTTGATCATAAGAAAGTCGATCGCCTTCGGAAGTATCAAAGTAGAAGAGGCTTTCTTTTGTATTGTACTGAGTTAATTTATTCAATAGGTTTTGCTCAGTTCCAATAAAAATACCATTCGAAAATTCAGGTTCATTAATAAATTGCTTAAATGAAAAATCAATAATGAAAGGGTCTTTTCCATTTGCGGGGTAGAATTTTAAAAATGTATGTTGTGTTTGAAAAGCGTTACGCCCAGGTAGAATTTCTCTCACTAAAAAGAGACCTTCACTGATCAATTTTTCTTGTGCCCAGGGGTTGTAAATTGTGCATGTTTTCCATCCAAATTTTGAATCATATTTAGCATTAAGTTCTGGATATTGATTAATAATGGATTTAAGTTGTTGAATTGTAGAAACTTCGGAGTACCTCCCTTCAAGCCACCTAAGGATTTTTACCCTCGTAGAAATGGTTAAGCCATCCACACGGCGGACTTTATCTGGAGTATTTTTAAGAAATAAATCTTTAGGTTCTAGTTTAGAAGCAATTAGCGCAGAGGGGCTTAGTTTGTTTAGATCTAAGATATTTAAGTATATTGTTCTTAATGTTTCCTTTGGTAAGAAATTACTTTCAGAGGCTCTTTCTAAAACAAAGTCACTCGCGTTTTCACTTTTTAAATTCCAAAAATTCTCATATATATAATTTAATATTTTCAGCTCTAGGTAGAATTGAGAAACAAATTCTCCATTCTTATTATTTAATTTTTCAATTGATTCTATAAATTGAATGAGCTTTTTGATAATTTTAGTAGATGATCCTAAGTTTAAGAGTTCTTTATTCACAGAATCAATAGTGATGTTGTCTGTTAGCTTAGACAACAGTTGATCGTAACTAAATTTGTTTTCTAACAAGTCTTCTTCTTTGAATTTGAAGACATTTGAAGATTGTTTAAAAAGTTTTTGACATGTAGAGGCTTGCAAAGCAAGAGGGTTTGACCAACTTAACATAAATAATAGGAGTGAGCTGCAAGGCTTTACTTTGGTAATTTTAGCGAAAAATTTACTCACCATTTTATGAATCCTATTAATTATCACAAAATCACCCTAAGTTACCTTTTACTGCCAGTGTTTCAATATGCGATATTGATGCCAAACTAAATTGATTATGTTTGAGTAAGCTC